>CAJOFA010000021.1:59358-60183 GCA_905233985.1 uncultured Prevotella sp. | reverse complement strand
CACTAGTGGTGTAACCATACCACAAGAAGAAATTTTGTGCTCTAACAATATTGGAGAGGAACTTCTTTGCCAAATAGGAATTGAAGGCAATCGCTTTTCTAAAGATCAGGTCCAATATACATTATGGCAATGCATGAGAGGAGATAGCATCATGTCAATAAACAAAAAGAATGTAGTTGTCAGATATAAAGGTATAGAAAACTCCATCAAAACATTAAGGGTACAAGATACTTCAAAATGGAGAAAATGGTGGAAGAAATATTGGACTAAGGAAAATGTTGATTGGCGAAAAGTCAGCCAATATGATTTTTCTGGCTATGCATTCATGAAAATTGATTTTGAAAGTAATGTTGAGTTAGGGGATTCCCTACAGATTATAGAACGTGATTTCCCTCAAAAAGGAGATTCCGTTGTCATCTCAATAAAACTACCTCTTTCTTCTAAATTTGAATCGGCAAGATATCATTATAATAATATTGATGCTGATTCACAATTTGCTAGAATGAAAAATGAAATAGAACAGAGGAGAAATCGGGTTAATTTTATTTCTACCAAAGCGGCAGAGCCGAGCGCTCGATGATCCACTGCTCTCCTCCAGCAGCTATCCCACCACTACCCATGACTTCGGACTCTCGCTGAAGTTCTCATTGACAAGATAAGGTGTAGAGTGCGTGGGATGCTTTTTGGGGGTCTTGAAGATATCTTCCGTGCGCTATCCGGATAGTTTCTATGGGTCGTCCGAATATCTCCTTTACCCCCATAGGGATGCTTCCTTTGAGTCATAGGTACCATTCGCATGACCCTTGGGAGACATTCCCTTCCGGC
>CAJOFA010000021.1:0-59256 GCA_905233985.1 uncultured Prevotella sp. | reverse complement strand
GGTGAAGGTCGCTTCATCGGGCCCCACCATACTACCTTCTCTCTCGTAGAGAGAAGTACGTATGGGGCCTGAAGCCTTCACCTCGGGGCGTAGGTAGATGGGGTGCCGCTGATGGCATGTTAGGGGATGGCACTTCTTTTATGTTAGTTTGGAAATTCGTCCAGAAAAATCTACTCCATCAATGAAACAGCTAAATTAAACTTGTGTCAATTACGCCCCAGCGCATTTTGTCATTCAGCTGATAATAAAGGATTTAGCTCTTTTCTTTTGTGTCAATCCTCTTTTGACTATTGCATATTTGTAGAAAACACATTACCTTTGCAGACGAAAACAAACATAAGACAAAATAAATATGAAGAAATCTATTTTCCTATTACTTGTCCTTTTAATGGCAAGTGTTGCGCAGGCACAATCTATTCAAGAGTTACGCGACTCTATGGCGGCTGGTAACTTGAACTGTCAGGTAGATTTAGCCCTTCAATATATAATGGGCGACAGTCTCGAACAAAATGAAAGTGAGGGTGTACGGCTCATTCGTGATGCTGCCGAACGTGGTAACCGTTACGGACAGTTCTGGCTGGGCGTTTGTTATGAGTCAGGCTCTGGCGTGGAGCAGAACATGCAGGAAGCTTTACGCTGGTTTCAACAGTCAGCTGACAAGGGTAGCCCGATGGCAGAGTGCCGTCTGGGACAATTCTATTACTTTGGTGAAGGAGTGGAACAAGACGCAGAGAAGGCTGTTGACTACTTCCAACGCTCTGCTAACAGCGGATACGATTTAGGTCAGATGATGCTTGCCTACTGTTATGAGAATGCTGACGGGGTTGAGCGTGACCTGCAGAAAGCCTTTCAGTTGTTTAAAGCGTCTGCAGAGCAGGGTAATGATGCAGCACAGATGATTCTTGCCGCCTACTATTTTAACGGGTGGGGAATGGACTCCCCAGACAAGGAAGAGGCTGTGCGGCTGCTGAAAGGGATTGAAGACAGCAACGATCAAGAAAATGCCCAGAATTTTCTGAAGTCCATAGAGCGGAATGATACCATTAATGCCTATAGCTTTCAGTTTTATTACATCCCCAGCCTTCTTTGGGCCTATGAACAGGGAAATTTGAAACATCGCACTCTGTATGACACGATGGATTGGCAACTTAATCTGGGGCGCAATTTCATCAGTTGCTACGAGTGGGATTGGAGAGATGTCATACCGAGTGGGCACCTGTTTCGTGATTCTGTAGAAGTGATAGTCTATCGGCTGCCAGAACCTCAAAGACCACCGTTATGCCTTTACGCAGCAGCGGTCATTAACCAGAAGGAAGGAAAATATTATTACTATACACTAGAAAAGACACTCAATCTGTCCGAAGATCAAGATCCTAAAAAAGATTGGATGTTCTGCGGCGTGAATCAGGAGGGAACGCATTTGAATTTCGGCTACTATGGTCAGCCGCTTGATGAAGAGAGTTTCGTAGAACGTGTAGTATGGCAGATGCACTCCGACGAAGAGCCCGCAGCTTCCACAGACATTAGCCATAAAACGGAGCCATGAGTATGAAAAATGATATATCCTTTCGACCTTGCCACTTTCTGTTAGCAACAACAGAGCAAAAAGTCCGTTTAACAAAAATAAACACGGAAAATTTGGTTTTGGGGAAATAATTTTGTATCTTTGCAGATGACAACAAAAATAAGATGACACCATGACAGATGTGACGGTAAAAAACAAGAAAAGTCTCCTGCGTACCTGCGCATATATGTACGCAGGAAAGTTTTTTATCAATTATCCGTCACATCCGTCATCCGTCACTAACTGAAAATGACCATCTTTTGGGTTTCGAACGATGGACGTTTTGTTGTCAATTGATGGTTCTTTGACGAGTAAACGATGTTTCTTTACACCCCCAAAGAACCATCGTTTGCAGGCCAAAAGAGTATCTTTTAAAAACCTCGCAGATTTTACTCTCACACGGAGATGCCTAAACGAATTTTAAGTTGCTAATATTTAATTCATCTTAGTTTTTAATAATGTTGACATGATATAAGATTTGATTAAGGGTTAGTTCGGGAATTTTGGTATATCTTTGCAGGCGGAATGACCAAAAAAGCCCATTTCATCGAAGAAATTATGTGTAAGACCCGTTTCCTTGTTATTGTCACTACCTTGCTGTTTCCCTCCATTCTCGTGGCGCAGACGGAGAACAGGGGAACCATTACCATCGTGCCCGAGAAGGAGCCGGAAGAGAAGCACGACGCGGAGTTTGAGAAGTGGCTACAGGAGATGCCGACGACGGTGGCCCCGAACCCTAACGGCATACTGGAGCCCGTGGAGCCTGACTTCCTGAAAGACATTCCGCTCAAACCCGGACAGGGCATGGTTCCAATTGACTATGCCCGACTCAATGCTCCGGTTATCAGCCGTGAGGATGCGCTGATGATTCACTGGGGCAAACAGATGGAACAACAACGCAAGGAGCCTGGTGCGATGACGATTGGGGTGCCTGTATTGCTGGTCGCTCAATACCTGTTGCAGAAGATTCTGCCCGAAAGTTGGCTGAAGTCTCCCCGTGAAAAGCACCGCGAACGGCTCAAGAAAATTCTTGACGAATATGACGACACCACACATGTTGCGAAGCCAAACGCTTCTTTGGCAAAATAGGCCATAGAAGCTGGCAACGTAAGAAATGCTTATTTCTTCTCCTGATAAATGACCTTATTGGCGCCGCTAGTGATTTTCACGGCCTCGGGGTGCTGGCGGGCGAAGGACTCGATGTGGCGCACACGCTTCTGCTCGAGGATTTCATCGACAGCGATGAGGATGCCCGTCTCCTCGACGTCGCCGAAACCGTCGTTGATGGCGGTGCCAAAGAGTTTCATGGTGGGCGAGAGATTCATGTAGGCGTTCACCAGCGGGGGAATGTTGAAACCTAAATTGCGGATTTCCTGATTGAGGATGCGATAGTCGGCACGGAAATCATTTTCGCAGAATAAAGCAGCCAATTCCTGCTCGTCAGTTTCAATTTTCAGCGGTTTCATCGGAAGAATGAGATTCTCCTTGTCGTCAAAATGCTTCTTCAGGAAGTAGAGAATCATGTCACGTCCCTTGCGGATGTAAGAGGGGTACATAGTCATCTTACCGAAGAAATACTTGACGTTGGGTTTGATGACGGTCAGGGCTCCCAAGCCGTCCCATAGGTTGTCAAGTGCAAAGAGGCTCTTGGAGCCGTTGACATTGGTGTTCTGATATGGCAGCGACACGAAGGAACGGCCCAATTCGATGGTTTGGGGCAGGTAGTCGTCGATAAAGCGCTGGCTGAAATGGAACATGTGGCTGGTAGCCAGAACGGGTTGTCCGTTTTCATCGAAATCCACATCCGTACCGAGGATATAGCGGTAGCCGCCGATGATCTCGTGCTCTTCGGGGTTCCACACGATGAGTTGTTTGTAGCAGTTGTCCATCGTGTCGAACTCATCGAGGTCAAGTTCCTTACCCGTACCGCCGCCGGCAGCACGGAACGCAATTTCGCGCAGACGTCCTATCTCGCGCAGAACATTCGGAGCGTTGTGAGCGTCAATGATGTAAATCTCATTGTGGCTCTTGTTGGTCATGCGCAGCTGACGCTCAGGAGTGAGCTCGCTGAGGAGCACGGATTTGTCAATGGGGTCGATGATTGTCTGTTCCATTTTATGCTAAATCATATACTTGCTTTTTTACTATTTCTGCCCATTCCATCGGAGTTTTTGTCTTGTCAAAGGTCTGCCAGGGTATCGGCTTCCCGATGGTGACGGTGAACTTCTTATGTACGTTTTTATACATCTCGTCAACGAGAAACAGCATCGCCAGGTTGAACGGCAGGAACCGGTCGCTGAAGTTGGCCAGCCGGTAGAAGAAGTTGCTGTTGCGCCCGCTGAAATGGATGGGCACCACATCTCGCTGGTACTCCACACTCTTGGAGATGAACGTCTTGCGCCACGGCAGGTCGCGGATGACGCCCTTTTTGCGCCGAGAGCACAGGCCTGCAGGGAACATGAGCATGTGGTTGTCGCTCTGAAAGCCTGCTTCGACCATTGCAGGGAAGTTTCTCGATTTTTTCCCTGTGGTGTTGATGGGGATGCAGAGCGGAGCCAGGCCCGGCAGATTCATCAACAGGTCATTCACCAGATAGCGGAAACGCGAATCATAGTGACGCCCTATAATGGCACCTAAAGCCACACCATCCTCTCCGCCGAGCGGATGGTTGGACACGAAGGTGTAGAGCCGTCCGTCGTCAGGGCTGGGCAGGTTCTCCCGTCCGCGAACCTCGAGTGTCATGTCAAGGTAACGTACGCACTCTTCGAGCCATTCCGTTCCCTGCTTGTCACGGCTTTCCCACAGAAAGGCGTTCACCTGGTCCTGATGGGCAATACGTTTGAGCAGGCTAACAAGGAAGCCAGGCACGTATTTCGCCTTCGCTCCCATCTTGCCACGTAGTATTTTATCGATGTCTATCGTTTTCTCGTTTGCCTGACTCATGTTTAGATTTCGGCCGTTGAAGTTGCAAAATTAGTGGAAAAGTTTGAAAACAGAAACATTTTTATGGTAAAAATCGTAAAAATGGAGAAAATTGTTGCATTTTGTTGTTTTTCTTGTCTGTTTGTTGCTTCCATCTGCCTCTTAACCGGAGTCCTTTGGATGTAAAAATGCACCACTTTTTAACATAAACGATAATGCGCTGTAAATCAATGAGATAAAAGAGAATTTAAAAATAATCAAAAATTTTTTGAAAAAAATGTGGATAAAAGTGGGGAATTGTGGGGAAAAATGCTTACCTTTGCAGCCAAGGACTTTTTAAAGAAGTACGTATGCGATTAATTGGTAATATAGAAGCCAAAATAGACGTCAAGGGACGTGCCTTTCTACCAGCTGTTTTCCGTAAGGTTTTGCAGGCGGCAGGAGAGGAGCGGCTGGTGATGCGCAAGGACATTCACCAGCAGTGTCTCGTTCTCTATCCGGAATCGGTGTGGAATGAGCAAATGGATGCCCTGCGCGCAAGGCTCAACCGCTGGAACAAACAGCATCAGCAGGTGTTCCGGCAATTCGTCAGCGAAGTAGAAATACTGACACTTGACGGCAACGGACGCTTTCTCATCTCGAAGCGTTACCAACGCATGGCGCAGATAGAGCAGGACATCAAGTTCGTTGGCATGGGTGACACCATCGAGATCTGGAGCAGCAAACAGGCTGAGGAGGCACAGATGAAACCCGAAGAGTTCAGCGCTGCCATCGAGAATCTGATGAGTGTTGAGGGATGAGCGTTTAGTGTTTAGTGTTGAGGGATGAGCGAAGAAGGTCAGACATACCACGTACCGGTGCTCTTACAGGAGAGCATTGACGGGCTGAACCTCAAGCCCGACGGCATTTATGTCGATGTCACCTTCGGCGGTGGCGGACACAGTCGCGAGATACTGCGTCGTCTGGGGAAGAAAGGACATCTCTACAGTTTCGACCAAGATGCAGATGCAGAGAGGAATATCGTCAGCGATGACCGGTTCACCTTTGTACGCAGCAATTTCAGATACCTCACCAACTGGATGCGATACTACGAGGTGGAGCATATTGACGGCCTGCTGGCCGACTTAGGCGTATCAAGCCATCACTTCGACGATGCCGAGCGGGGTTTCTCGCTACGCTTCGATGCTCCGTTGGATATGCGGATGAACAAACGTGCGGGACAGACGGCAGCAGGCATCCTCAACAGCTACGACGAGAAACAGCTGGCCGATGTGTTCTATCTCTATGGAGAACTGAAGCAGTCACGTCGCATTGCGGCAGCCATCGTCAGGCAACGGAAGGAGAAAGCCATAGCAACCACCGCCGACCTGCTGGCTGTGACGGGGAGCATCTTTCCGCACGAACGCGAAAAGAAGGAACAAACCAAGATGTTCCAGGCTCTGCGTATAGAGGTCAACCACGAGATGGATGCCCTGCGTGACATGCTCCGAGGCGCCACAGAGGTGCTTGCCGAGGGCGGACGGCTGAGTGTCATCACCTATCACTCGCTTGAAGACCGCATCGTGAAGAATGTGATGCGTGCCGGCAATGCCGAGGGGCGTGTAGAACAGGATTTCTTCGGGCGGACGACCAGCCCGTTCACGACGGTGGGCAAGCTCATCACCCCTTCGGAAGAGGAACAGCAGCGTAACCCCAGAAGCCGCAGTGCCAAACTGAGAATAGCAGAAAAGAACTGACTGATTATGGCAAAAGATAAAGATAAGGAGAAGAAAGACAACCTGACATTCGTCATCGCCAACGACGAGCTACAGGAAGAGCCGCAGCAGGATGCTGCGGTCTCCGATGATGCCGTCGCTGCAGAAGACGCTCAGGGTGAAGATGCAGAGCCTGGCAAGACCAAGGGCAAGGAGAAGAAGGAGACGCTGAAAGAGAAGGCCATCGCTGAGGAAGCCAAGCTCAAGGACAAGCTCAAGGAAATCAAGGAGAACGTCCATGAGGACGACCCGAAGCCTCAGCAGGGTGTCTCGTTACGTATGATTCTCGGCGGTGACATCCTCTCGGCACAATGGCTGCGCTCACAGATCTGGCTGATTGTGCTCATCGTTGTCTTTGCAACGGCCTATGTCGCCATCCGTTACCAGTGTCAGCAGGACATGATTGTCATCGACAAGCTGAACGACGAGCTGAAGAATGCCAAGTACCGTGCGCTGTCAAGTTCGAGCACCCTGACGGAGAAGTGCCGTGAGAGTCATGTGCTGGAGATTCTCAAGCAGAACAACGACTCGCTGCTTCATGTTGCCGACCAGCCACCATATATAATAAATGTACCCGAGTAAGAGTTATGAGTAAGTTTGACAGAGAGAAAGTGATGCCGCGCTACTTCGTGATAGCTGTAGTGCTGACCGTACTGGGCGTTGCCGTGCTGTGCAAGGCCATCTACATCATGACTGCCAAGAAAGCCTATTGGACAGAAGTGGCCGACCGCCTGAAGCGAGACAGCGTGAGCGTGAAGCCGACCCGCGGCAATATCCTCAGCTGCGACGGTCAGCTGATGGCCAGTTCCATACCCGAGTACAAGATATACATGGACTTCCAGGCCTCAGCCTTTGAGAACGACTCGCTGTGGAACGCAAAGGTTGACAGCGTATGCAACGGCCTTCATGACATCTTCCCGCAGAAGTCAGCCGCCGAGTTCCGGGCACATTTAGAGGAAGGCCGTAAGCAGACGCAGAAGAACGGTACCGTGGGTGCACGCCACTGGGCTATCTGGAACTACCGCATCGACTATAACACCTACATGGAGGTCAAGCAGCTGCCGTTCTTCAACATGCCCAAGTACAAGAGCGGTTTCCACGAAGAGGAATACAACGCACGCCGCCGTCCGTTCGGCACGCTGGCAGAGCGTACCGTAGGTGATATGTTCGGTGCCAAGGATACTGCACGTTGCGGTTTGGAGCTGTCCTACGACAGCATCCTGCGCGGCACACCAGGTCTGACGGACCGCCGTAAGGTGCTGAATAAATATATGAACATTCCCATCACCGCCCCCATTGACGGTGCAGACATCGTGACAACCATCGATGTCAATATGCAGGACCTGGCAGAGAAAGCCGTCGTTGACGAGTTGAAGCTCATCAACGGCGATCTCGGCGTGGCTATTCTGATGGAGGTGGAGACGGGTGATGTGAAGGCCATCGTCAACATGACGAAATGTGCCGACGGCGAATACCGCGAGGTCAAGAACAATGCTGTGGCCGACTTGCGTGAACCCGGCTCGGTATTCAAGGTCGCCTCGTTCCTCGTGGCACTCGACGACGGTGTGGTGGACACCACCTACCATATTGAGACAGGCTCGGGTGTCTATCCGATGCATGGCCGTGAGATGAAAGACCACAACTGGCGACGTGGCGGTTACGGTACCATCTCGTTGCCGAGAGCCCTTGAGGTGAGTTCCAACATCGGCGTCAGCCGTGTCATCGACAAGTTCTACGGCAATAATCCCGAGAAATATGTTGACGGACTCTACCGCATCGGTATTGCCACCGACCTGCATGTGCCCCTGGTGGGTGCTGCCGCTCCGCGTATCCGTCGTCCGAAGAAGATGAAGAACGGTCAGTATGAGAACTGGAGCAAGACGGCGCTGCCGTGGATGTCCATCGGTTACGAGACGCAGATACCGCCCATCTCGACGGTCACTTTCTATAATGCCATAGCCAACAACGGCCGTATGATGCGTCCGCGTTTCGTGAAGAAAATCGTGAAGAACGGTGAGACGCTGATGGAGTTCCCGCCCGAAGTGGTGAAGCCACAAATCGCCAAGCCGCAAACCATCAAGACCATGCAGACCATTCTGGAGCATGTGGTCAGTCAGGGCTTGGGTAAGAAAGCCGGCAGCCGGGCCTTTAAGGTAGCCGGCAAGACGGGAACGGCACAGATCTCGCAGGGTGCCGGCGGTTATAAGAGCGGCACCGTGCAGTACTGGCTGTCGTTCGCAGGATTTTTCCCGGCTGACAATCCCCTTTACACCTGCCTCGTCTGTATCAAGAAGTCGGGCCTGCCTGCATCGGGCGGCGGCATGAGCGGCGTGGTGTTCCATCAGATTTCAGAAGGTGTGATGGCACAGCATCTGAAGCTTGACGTAAGAGATGCCCACGACACCACTTCTGTGGTCATTCCCGATGTGAAGAGCGGTGACATCGTGGCTGCCAACTACGTGCTGAAACACTTAGGTATCAAGACCAATGCCAACTGGGACGGTGACTATATCACGGGCAATCCCATCTGGGGAACGTGTCGCCGTGAGAGCAATAGCGTGGCGATGACAGCCGTGAAGGGTTCCGAAGGAGTGATGCCCGACGTGACCGGTATGGGTGCCCGCGATGCCGTCTATCTGCTGGAGAGCCGTGGACTGAAGGTCAAGCTGCAGGGACGCGGCAAGGTACGGACACAAAGCCTCGCCTATGGCAAGCCGATAGCGAAGGGTAACGTCTGTGTGCTGACATTAAACTAAAAAACAGGATATAAATATGAAACTAAGCCAACTGCTGAAGAATGTCAAGCCTGTCTGCATGGAGGGAAATGCGGACGTAGATATCGCGGGTATCAACATTGACTCGCGACGTATTGCCCAGGGACATTTGTTCGTGGCCATCAAAGGTACACAAACCGACGGGCATAAGTATATCGCCAAAGCCATAGAACTGGGCGCTGTGGCCATCTTGTGCGAAGACCTGCCCGCAGAACGTCAGGACGGAGTTACTTATGTGCAGGTAGAGTCAACGGAACATGCCGTAGGCCCTGTGGCAACGCTATTCTTCGGTGACCCCTCACGCCATCTGAAGTTAGTAGGTGTTACCGGCACCAACGGAAAGACGACCATTGCTACCTTATTATATAATATGTTCCGTAAGTTCGGACATAAGTGCGGGTTGCTGTCAACCGTCTGCAACTATATCGAGGACGAGGCCATACCCGCTGACCACACCACTCCCGACCCCATCGAACTGAACCGGCTGCTGGCACGCATGGTGGAAGCCGGTTGCGAATATGCCTTCATGGAATGCTCCAGCCACGCCATTCATCAGCAGCGCATCGGCGGACTTCATTTCACCGGCGCCCTGTTTACCAACTTGACACGCGACCATCTGGACTACCATAAGACGGTAGAGAACTACCGTAACGCCAAAAAGATGTTCTTTGACGGCCTTAGCAAGGATGCCTTTGCCATCATCAATGCCGACGACAAGAACGGAGCCTTCATGGTGCAGAACTGCAAGGCACAAATCAAAACCTACTCCACACGGACCATGGCCGACTTCATGGGAAAGATTATCGAGTGCCATTTCGAGGGCATGTATCTGGAAATCGACGGTCGTGAGGTGGGCGTGCAGTTCATCGGTAAGTTCAATGTCAGCAATCTGCTCGCCGTCTATGGCGCTGCCGTCATGTTAGGCAAACAGCCCGAGGACATCCTGCTCATTATGAGTACGCTGAAGAGTGTCAGCGGACGTCTCGACCCGGTACGCTCTCCCGAGGGCTTCACCGCCATCGTGGATTATGCCCATACCCCCGACGCACTGGAGAACGTGCTCAACGCCATCCATGAAGTGCTTGACGGCAAGGGCGGGCATGTCATCACCGTCTGCGGTGCAGGCGGTAACCGAGACAAAGGCAAGCGTCCGATTATGGCACAGGAGGCTGTGAAGCAGAGTGACAAGGTGGTCATCACGAGCGACAATCCGCGTTTCGAGGAGCCGCAGGACATCATCAACGATATGCTGGCAGGTCTCGATGCCAAGCAGATGAAGAAGGTCATCAGCATCGTTGACCGTCGTGAAGCCATCCGCACCGCTTGTATGCTGGCGCAGAAAGGTGATGTCGTCCTCATTGCCGGAAAGGGACATGAGGACTATCAGGAAATCAAGGGTGTCAAGCATCACTTCGACGACAAGGAAGTGGTGAAGGAAATCTTTGCATTCTCGTAATAACGTCATAACGACATATCGAAATAACGAAAAATAAGACGCTATGTTATACTACCTCTTTAGATTCTTAGAGCAGTTCAACATACCAGGATCACACATGTGGTCCTACATCTCCTTTCGCTCCTTGCTGGCGATGATTCTGTCGCTGGTTATCTCGGCATGGTTCGGTGAGAAGTTCATCAAGTGGATGAAGCGCCGCAACATCTCGGAAACAGCACGTGACAAGGACATTGATCCGTTCGGAGAGAAGAAGAAGGGCGTGCCGACCATGGGCGGCATCATCATCATGGTGTCCATTCTTGTGCCGGTATTGCTGCTGGGACGTATCCGAAACATCTACCTGATACTGATGGTCATCACCACCGTATGGCTGGGATTCCTCGGTTTCATGGACGACTACATCAAGATATTCCGCAAGAACAAGGACGGATTGAAGGGAAAGTACAAGATTATCGGTCAGGTCAGCATCGGCTTCATTGTCGGCATTGTGCTCTATCTAAGTCCCGACGTGGTGATACGTGAGAATGTCTCTATCGAAAAGCAGGGAACGGAACAGGTGGTTCAGCATAAGAGCAATGCGGAGAAGTCGCTCAAGACAACCATTCCGTTCTTCAAGAACCACAATCTTGACTACGGGAAGGTGATGTCGTTCTTGGGCGACCATGCCATGACAGCCGGTTGGATTCTGTTTGTCCTCATGACCATCTTCGTCGTCACAGCCGTTTCCAACGGTGCCAATCTCAACGACGGTATGGATGGAATGTGTGCGGGTAACTCCGCTATTATCGGAATAGCGTTAGGCATCTTTGCCTATGTGTCGAGTCACTTGGAATATGCTTCCTATCTAGATATCATGTATATTCCGTACTCGCAGGAGCTGGTGGTGTTCATGTGCGCCTTCATCGGTGCGATGATCGGTTTCCTGTGGTATAACGCCTATCCCGCCCAGGTCTTCATGGGCGACACCGGTTCCCTGATGATTGGCGGCATCATCGGCGTGGGTGCCATCATTGTACACAAGGAGCTGCTGCTCCCCATTCTGTGCGGCGTCTTCTTCGTCGAGAGTCTCAGCGTCATCATCCAGACGCAATGGTTCAAGTTCAAGAAGCGCAAGGGCAAGCGCGTTCGTGTGTTCCGTTCGACGCCTATCCACGATGCTTTCCGGCGTCTCGACTCACAGCTCGACCCCACAAGCACCTATGTGCTGAAGGGATGGCCTCACCGTCCGTTCCATGAGTCAAAGATCACCATCCGCTTCTGGATTGTGACTATTATACTGGCAGCAATGACCATTATCACATTGAAGATCAGGTAATCATACAAGTGAAAAGAAAGATAAACCAGATATGAGTAAGAGAATTGTAATACTTGGAGCAGGAGAGAGTGGCGCAGGTGCCGCTGTACTGGCACAGAAACAAGGTTTCGATGTCTTCGTCTCGGATATGTCGAAGATAGCCGACAGGTACAAGAAACTGCTTGACGACCACCAGATAGCGTGGGAAGAGGGACAGCACACAGAGGACAAGATTCTCAGTGCCGACGAAATCATCAAGAGCCCCGGTATCCCCGATACGGCTCCGATGGTGAGCAAGGCACGTGAACGTGGCATCGGCATCATCAGCGAGATAGAGTTTGCGGGGCGTTACACGACGTCGAAGATGATTTGTATCACGGGTTCGAACGGCAAGACAACGACGACGAGCCTCATCTACCACATCTTCAAGGCAGCAGGTTACGACGCAGGACTGGCCGGCAACATCGGCAACTCCTTAGCGCTGCAGGTAGCAG
This sequence comes from uncultured Prevotella sp., assembly GCA_905233985.1. GTDB lineage: Bacteria > Bacteroidota > Bacteroidia > Bacteroidales > Bacteroidaceae > Prevotella. Next base: position 46,998 of record CAJOFA010000021.1, on the reverse strand, counting down.
AAGACCCGCACGAATACTATATCATCGAGCTGTCATCGTTCCAGCTGGATAACATGTACGACTTCCGTGCCAACATCGCTATTCTGTTGAACATCACGCCCGACCATTTGGACCGCTACGACAACTGTATGCAGAACTACGTGGATTCGAAGATGCGCATCATCCAGAACCAGACGCCGCAGGATGCGTTCATCTACTGGAACGACGACCCAGTCGTGAAGCGCGAACTGGAGAAGTACAACATCAAGGCTATCCAATACCCGTTCTCGGAACTGAAGGAGAAAGGCTCTATCGGTTACATTGAGAAGGGACAATACACCATCGAGAAGCCCGAGCCGTTCAATATGGAGCAGGAGTCGCTGAGCTTGACAGGCAAGCATAACATCTATAACTCGCTGGCGGCAGGTATTGCCACCAACATTGCCGGTATCAAGAAGGAGGTCATCCGTAAGTCGCTGAGCGACTTCCCCGGCGTGGAACACCGCTTGGAAAAGGTGTGCGTCGTTCGCGGTGTGCAGTATGTCAACGACTCGAAGGCAACGAACGTTGATGCGTGCTGGTATGCGTTGGAGTCGATGAAGACAAAGGTGGTGCTCATCATCGGCGGCAAGGACAAGGGCAACGATTACGCCCCCATCGTCCCGTTGGTTAAGGAAAAGTGCTCGGCGCTCGTCTATCTGGGTGCTGACAACCAGAAGCTGCACGACAACTTCGACGCCCTGGGCATTCCCGTACGTGACACGCATTCCATGCGTGAATGTATGGAGGCATGCTACGAGCTGGCACAGCCGGGTGAGACGGTGCTGCTCTCTCCCTGCTGCGCTTCTTTCGACCTGTTCAAGAACATGGAAGACCGCGGCGAGCAATTCAAGGAATTAGCAAGAAATCTATAAAAGACAATGAACAAGATAGGTAACATATTCAAAGGCGACAAGGTCATCTGGATGGTGTTCTTCTTCCTCTGTATGATCAGTATTGTCGAGGTGTTCTCCGCCTCGTCAGGACTGACTTACAAGAGCCAGAACTTCATCATGCCCATCCTGAAGCACACATACACGATTATCATCGGCGTGATAATAGCTGTCGTTACGGTCAACATCCCGTGCAAATACTTCAAGCTGATGACTCCGTTCCTGTTGCTCATCTCGTTCATCACGCTGCTGTGGGTGCTCCTCGGCGGTGAGACCATCAATGGAGCCAACCGCGTCATTGAGATTCCCGGATTTACCTTCCAGCCGTCAGAGATTGCCAAGGGTACCATGATACTGGCTGAAGCCCAGATACTCAGCGCTATGCAGCGTGAGAACGGTGCCGACAAAGACGCCTTCAAATATATCCTCTGGCTCGCTCTTCCTATCACGTTCCTGATTGGATTGGAGAACCTCTCGACCGCTGCCATGCTCTTTGCCATTGTCGTACTGATGATGTTCATCGGACGTGTGCAGATGAAACAGCTTGGCAAGTTAGGTGCTATCGTTGGAGGATTGGCCGTTCTGGGACTCATCCTCATTATGCTTATCGGTAATGCCGATGCTGCCGAGGAACAGAAGACCGCCAAGACGGAGAAGACAGAGAAGAGCAAGATAGAAAAGCTGTTCCACCGTGCCGACACCTGGAAGGGACGTATCATGAAGTTCGGCAAGAACGAGGTGTCTCCGCAGGAGTATGATCTTGACAAGGATGCTCAGGTAGCTCATGCCAACATTGCCATTACCTCCAGCGGTTTTATCGGCAAAGGACCGGGCAAGTCGGTCGAGCGTGACTTCCTGTCGCAGGCGTTCTCGGACTTCATCTATGCTATCATCGTCGAGGAGCTGGGCTTCCTCGGTGCGGGATTCGTGGTGTTCCTCTACGTAGTATTGCTCTACCGGGCGGCACGTATCGCGAGTAGGTGCGAGAACAACTTCCCCGCGCTGCTGGTCATGGGCTTGGCATTGCTGCTTGTCGTACAGGCCACATTCAACATGATGGTGGCCGTGGGTCTGGCACCTGTAACAGGTCAGCCGTTGCCGCTCATCTCGAAAGGCGGTACGTCCACTATCATCAATTGTGCTTACATCGGCGCTATGCTGAGCATCAGCCGTTCAGCCAAGATGCGCAAGGTAACGCCCAAGAAAGCAAAAGAAGTGGAGCCCGAAAACGAGGACATTCCAGAGTAGTCTATGAACGATGAACTTAAAAAAACAAAAAAAAAGCAGATTATTCGAAGAAAAGAGATAAATTTAGTAATTTTGCACGCTATAACCCATTATACTATATAATAAGGAACGCGCGCACGAAGAAACAGGAAGAAATTAGACATGGACGGTAAACTAAGAATTATCATCAGCGGTGGTGGCACAGGCGGGCATATTTTCCCTGCCGTGTCGATAGCCAATGCCATCCGACGTAAGCACAGCGATGCTGACATCCTGTTTGTCGGTGCTCTTGGCCGCATGGAGATGCAGCGCGTTCCTGCTGCAGGCTATGAAATCAAGGGCCTGCCTATCCGCGGATTCTATCGTCCGCTATGGAAACCGGCTAACATCGGCGTAGCCTTCGACTACCTGCGTAGCAAATGGATGGCGAAGAAACTGTTGCGGCAGTTCCGTCCACAGGTTGCCGTAGGCGTAGGCGGCTATGCCAGCAGTGCCGCTTTAGGTGCCGCCAACAGCCTGGGCATTCCTACTTTGTTACAGGAACAGAACAGTTTTGCCGGTCTCGCCAATAAGCAACTGGCCAAGAAAGCCTCCAAGATATGTGTTGCCTATGAGGGCATGGAACGTTTCTTCCCTGCCGACAAGATTATGATGACGGGCAACCCCGTACGACAGGCACTCTTGGAGTGTGCCATCAGTCAGCAGGAGGCTGTCGGTACGATGGGCCTGAATCCCGAACGTCCCGTTGTGCTCATCATCGGCGGCAGCCTGGGGGCACGTACCGTCAACGAGAGTGTCTTGGAGCATCTGGATGATATAGCCAACAGCAACGTCCAGTTCGTCTGGCAGACAGGCAGCTACTACTACAAGGACATTCAGCAGACGCTGAAGGAGAAAGGCTGTCCCGCAAACTTGAAGGCGATGGACTTCATCACCGACATGGGTGTGGCATACAAGGCCGCCGACCTCGTCATCAGCCGTGCCGGTGCCAGCAGCATCAGCGAGCTCTGTCTGTTAGGCAAGCCGTCCATCCTCGTGCCGTCGCCCAACGTGGCCGAAGACCACCAGACGCACAACGCGATGGCTCTCGTCAACCGTCAGGCAGCACTGATGGTCAAGGATGCCGATGCACGCCAGCAGCTCATCCCGCTGGCCATTAAGACGCTGAGTGACCCCGCGAAAGGCTATGTCCAGTTAGGTGCTAACGCCAAACAGATGGCGTTGCCCGACTCGGCTGACATCATTGCCGACGAGGTCATCAAACTGGCACAAGGCCATTAAGACAAGAAAGGAAAAGAACAATGGAAATGAAAGATATCAAAGCAGTCTATTTCGTTGGTGCAGGAGGCATCGGCATGAGTGCCATTGCACGCTACTTCATCAGTCGCGGCATGGTGGTGGCAGGCTACGACAAGACTCCGAGCGACCTCACCCGCCAATTGGAGAAGGAGGGCATGCTGATTCACTACGAAGAAAACATCGACGAGATACCACAAGCCTGCCGTTTGCCCCAGTCGTGTCTTGTCATCTATACACCGGCCATTCCCGCCGAACATTTGGAACTGCAATACTTCCGTGAAAACGGATTCGAGATACAGAAGCGTGCCCAGGTTCTCGGCACGTTGACTCGCCAACACAAGGGACTCTGTGTGGCAGGAACGCACGGCAAGACCACCACATCGACGATGTGTGCCCACATCATGCACCAGAGTCATCTCGACTGCAACGCCTTCCTTGGCGGCATCTCCAAGAACTACGGCACCAACTACATCCTCAGCAAATCTGACTATGTGGTGATTGAGGCCGATGAGTTCGACCGTTCCTTCCACTGGCTGCGCCCTTGGATGAGCGTGATTACCGCCACCGACCCCGACCATCTTGACATCTACGGCACGAAAGAGGCTTATTTGGAGAGCTTCCGCCACTATACAGAACTCATCCAGCCGGGCGGGGCACTTATCGTTCACCGCAATCTGGAGATGAAGGAATCCCTGCAGCAAGGGGTGCGCCGCTACGACTACTCCCTCAACGAAGGAGATTTCCATGCGGAGAACATCGTGATAGACAATGGTAACATCACGTTCGACTTCGTGTCACCCATTGAGAGCATCAAGAAGATAGAGCTGGGACAGCCCGTGCCCATCAATATCGAGAACGCCGTCGCAGCGATGGCTATGGCACAACTGGCAGGTTGCACGGCAGAGGAGCTGAGCTACGGCATGAAGACCTACGGTGGCGTGGACCGTCGCTTCGACTTCAAAATCAAGAACGACCGTTGCGTCTTCCTCTCCGACTATGCCCATCACCCGAAAGAGATATACCACAGCGCACGAAGCATCCGTGAGTTGTATCGTGACAGGAAGATTACAGCCATCTTCCAGCCGCACCTCTATACCCGTACTCGTGACTTCTACCATGAGTTTGCCGATGCGCTGAGTCAGCTCGACGAGGTTATCCTCACCGAGATATACCCTGCCCGTGAGCTACCTATCGAGGGTGTGACGTCACAGCTCATCTACGACAACCTGCAGCCAGGCGTCGAGAAGCAGATGATACGCAAGGACGATGTGCTGGAGTTTGTCAAGAGCCGCTCGTTCGATGTGCTCATCGTGCTCGGTGCGGGCGACCTGGACAACTACGTGCCGGAAATCACTAAACTGTTAAACAATAAATCGTAAATCGAAAATCAGTAAAACGTCAATATAGTCATGTCATTCAAGTGGAAGAAATTGGGCATTGTGGTCGTTGATATCGCCATTGCGGTGTATCTGATACTGGCCATCACCTCATTCAATCAACCGGATGAGTTGGCAACCGCATGCTCCGAAGTACTGATTGACATTGAACGCGACGCCACCGACGGATTCCTCAACGAGGAGCAGGTCATGAACTTCCTCAAGGCGAACAAGATGAACCCCGAGGGCCAGGCCATGAACAAGGTGGATGCCCGACAGATTGAAGAGACCTTGGAGCGCAGCCCGTTTGTGGAGAAAGCCGAGTGCTACAAGACGCAAAACGGTAAGCTGTGCATTCAGCTGAAGCAGAAGACGCCCGTCATCCGTGTGCAGGCCGACAACGGCGACGACTACTATCTGGACAACCAAGGCGGTATGCTGACCAACGTGAACTACCCGAGCAACCTGATTATTGCTACGGGCAACATCAGCCAGCAGTATGCCAAGAACGTGCTCACACCTGTCGGTAATATGTTGCTCGGCGACAAGTTCTGGCAGAACCAGATAGAGCAGATTAACGTGCTGTCGGACGGAACACTTGAGATGGTGCCGCGCGTCGGCGAACATATCGTCTATTTAGGTACGGCCGACAACCTCCAGGCAAAACTCGACCGCCTGCAGAAGTTCTATCGCTACGGTCTCAGTCAGGCCGGATGGAACCGCTACTCCTATATCAGCGTCGAGTTTGACAACCAGATTATCTGTAAGAAGAGAAAGAAGTAACAGAACATTGAAAGAAGTAAATAAATAAAACAAATAATATATGACAGCAAAGGATTTTATCGTAGCTATTGAACTCGGTTCATCCAAGATGACCGGTATTGCGGGAAAGAAGAATCTCGATGGCAGCATTCAGGTGCTCGCCGTGGTCAAGGAAGACTCGTCTTCCTTCATTCGGAAAGGTGTGGTCTATAACATTGAGAAGACAGCACAGTGCCTTACTAACATTGTTAAGAAGCTGACCACGCAACTGAAGACAGACATCACTCAGGTCTATGTCGGCATTGGCGGTCAGTCCATTCGCAGCGTTCGCAACGTCGTGACCAAGGAACTGCCTTCCGAGACACTGGTCACGCAAGACATGGTTGTCGAACTGATGGACAACAACCGCAACATGCAGTATGCCGATCGGGAAATCCTCGATGCTGCTGTGCAGGAGTACCGTGTTGACAACCAGCTGCAGATAGATCCTGTGGGCATCCAGTGCACCCGACTGGAGGGTAACTTCCTCAACATCCTGCAGCGCAAGGCTTTCTACAAGAGCCTCAACAGCTGCTTTGAGATGGCACAGATCGAGGTGGCCGAGCTCTACCTTGCACCGCTGGCCCTGGCTGACAGTGTGCTGACCGATACCGAGAAGCGCTCAGGATGTGCACTCGTTGACATCGGCGCCGGCACCACTACCGTCAGCGTCTATCAGAAGAACCTCCTGCGTCACCTCGCTGTCATTCCCCTCGGTTCGAACAACATCACCAAGGATATCGCCTCGTTGCAGATGGAGGAGCAGGACGCCGAGCGAATGAAACTGAAGTATGCCTGTGCCTACACCGACAACAACGAAATCGACAACAGCTTGAAATACTCCATCGACCCCGAACGTCAGGTGGAAAGCCGTAAGTTCATTGAGATTGTCGAAGGCCGCTTGGAGGAAATCATTGAGAACGTCTGGTATCAGATACCTAACGAGTACTGTGACAAGCTCCTCGGCGGTATCATCCTCACTGGTGGCGGCTCGAACATGAAGGACATCGAACTGGCCTTCAAGAACCATACGCACATCGACAAGATCCGTATTGCGAAGTTTGTCACGCAGACCATCACGTCCAACATTCCCGAGATTAACGCCAAGGACGGTACCATGAATACTGTATTAGGTCTGTTGGCGAAGGGCGACATCAACTGCGCCGGTGGTGCCATAAACCCCAACGGCGAACTGTTCCCGGAACAGAAGCCTGCTGCTGAAGCGCCAGAGCGCCGTGCTCCCCGTCAGGCTTCTGAGACTGACCCGGGCGTCATCCGCATGGAGCGTGAGAAGCAGCTCGCCGAGGAAGAGGCTCGCCGCAAGAAGGAAGAGGAAGAGCGTGCCGAGCGTGAGATGGCAGAAGCCGAGGCTCGCCGCATAGCCAAGGAGAAACATGAGAACAGCTTCTGGAACAAAGCCTTCAAGGGCATCAAGAAGTTTGGCAAGTCCATGATTGAGGAAGAAGAAGAGTAATCATTTAAAAAAGTAAATAATATGGCTGATATATTAGATTTCGGTGCTCCCGAGAAAGAGAACAGCATCATCAAAGTGATAGGTGTTGGCGGTGGCGGCGGCAATGCCGTGAACCACATGTACCGCGAAGGCATCCACGACGTAACGTTCGTGCTCTGCAACACCGATAACCAGGCACTCAACGACTCGCCTGTGCCCGTGCATCTGCAGTTAGGCAAGGAGGGTCTCGGCGCCGGCAACAAGCCCGAGAAGGCACGTGCTGCCGCAGAGGAAAGCATAGACGACATCAAGGCTATGCTCAACGACGGCACGCGCATGGCCTTCATTACCGCCGGTATGGGCGGTGGCACAGGAACAGGTGCCGCACCGGTCATTGCCCGTGTGTCGAAGGAGATGGGCATCCTCACCGTCGGTATTGTCACCATCCCCTTCCGTTTCGAGGGCGACCGCAAGATTGACCAGGCGCTCGACGGCGTGGAGGAGATGTCGAAGCATGTCGATGCCCTGCTCGTCATCAACAACGAACGTCTGCGCGAGATATATCCCGACCTGAAGGTGCTCGAAGCTTTCGGCAAGGCCGACGACACGCTGAGCGTCGCAGCCAAGTCCATTGCTGAGATTATCACCGTTCACGGACTCATCAACCTTGACTTCAACGATGTGAAGACCGTGCTCAAGGACGGTGGCGTGGCCATCATGTCAACGGGTTACGGCGAGGGCGACGGCCGCGTCAAGAAAGCCATCGACGATGCCCTGAACTCTCCGCTGCTCAACGATAACGATGTGTTCAACTCCAAGAAGATTCTGCTTAACATCTCGTTTGCCGGCAACAAGGACGGCACGGGTGAGCTGATGATGGAGGAGATGAACGACGTCAACGACTTCATGGCGAAGTTCGGCGACTTTGAGATTAAGTGGGGACTGGCCACCGACCCCGAGCTGGGTAAGAAGGTGAAGGTCACCATCCTCGCTACGGGCTTCGGCATTAACAATGTGGACGGCATGAACATTCACCTGAAGAAGCACTCTCAGGAAGAGGCTAACCGCATTGCCGAGGAACAGGAGCGTGCCGCCAAGCGCGAAGACCGCCGCCAGCAGTACTATGGCGGGCCGGACACCAACCGCCGCTACAAGCGTCGTCCGCACATCTACCTTTTCCGTCCTGAAGACCTTGACAACGATGACGTCATCTCTGCTGTAGAGTCCACGCCGACCTATAAGCGTACACGTGAGATTCTCAACAGCATCAGCAGCCCGCTGAGCAAGGACGAGGAGAATGAGGCTCCTGCCGAGGAACCGCGCGACCCCGTACAGGGAACCATCAAGTTTCTCTAAACAGCTCCTGCAGCACGGGCAGGCTCTTCAGCTCGGGGAAGTCGGGCAGGTGTAGCTGGTAGTAGGTAAGCATGATGTCCAGGCAGCGGTTCCGCTCGTTGCGGTTCATGCGGAAGAGATGCATCGTCTGGAAGTCCATGCGCATCATGGTGTGAATATGTGCTGCCTCCTCGGGTGCCAGGAAGTCATGGTGCAGAGGCGCCTCGCTACAGAAAGTGCCAGCGCGCAAATCAAAATAAGTGTCGCTCCTTGCCCCTTCTTCCTTAATCAACGGATAAAACCCGAGGAACCGCGACAGTCGCATCAGGAAGGCAAGATGGAAATTGGCATAGCCCGTTGTCGCCGCATCCAGCCAACGGATGCTGTTCGTCATATAATCGAAGAGCTGCGCGTTACCCTCCCGTTCCCCGCGAAGCGCATGATAGAGGAACTCGGCGATGAAGAGCGAGATGGCGAGCTTCGCCGGTTCGAAGGGAATGGAACTGAAGGGATCCGTCATCCGGGCGTCCCGCAAGTGCTGCAGCTGCACGTTCGGTCGCAGGTCGCACTCCACGTCAATGAGCGAGAGCGGCTGGAACAACTGCTTCTTCAGGCGTCCCTTGCTCGTTTTCGGTATGTTCATAATGAACGACAGCCGTCCGTGTTCGCGGGTGAACAGGTCGGCAATCAGGCGGTTCTCGCCATACTTGAAACTATGCAGCACAACAGCTTCCGTCTTTACTAACATAACGATGCAAAGGTAATAAAAAATGAAGAATGAAGAATGAAGAATGAAGAATTAATCACCCTTGACATCATAAAAAAAGTTAAATCTTTGCTGGGGAACAGCAAATTCTTCATTCTTCATTCTTCATTCTTTGTGAAAAGTCGTACCTTTGCACCCGCTTTTGAGCACTGGTCCCTTCGTCTATCGGTTAGGACGAGAGATTTTCATTCTCTAAAGAGGAGTTCGACTCTCCTAGGGACTACAAGAGATTATATCTGTCATCTGCGTAGCGATGCGCTTATCTGCGTCAGCCAGACCAAGAGAACCGGTGACAGAGAGCCGCAAGGCTCGCCAGGGGCAGCCCCAGCAGCGGACATAGCGTCCAACGCACAAGCGCAAGACCCGTAGGCTTTATCATTTATTTATTCAAAACATTAAAACATTTAAAGTAAAATGGCAAACCACAAATCATCTCTGAAGAGAATCCGCCAGACCAAGGCAAAGACCCTGCACAACCGTTACTATGCCAAGACCATGCGTAACGCCGTGCGCAAACTCCGTGCAATGACCGACAAGGACGAGGCTTCAAAGCTCTATCCCAGCGTACAGAAGATGCTCGACAAACTGGCCAAGCGCAACATCATCCACAAGAACAAGGCTGCAAACATCAAGTCAAGCCTTTGCAAGCACATTAGCAAGTTATAATCTCGGTAGGCAGACAGCCGTCTGTCATAACCCGTAAGCAATAAGCGGCAGTTCTCCCTTCGGGAAGAACTGCCGCTTTCCTTGTTTTGTTTCAGTAGGAGAAACTCTTTGTTCCAATGGGAGAAACTCTTTGTTTCAATGGGAGAAACAACTTGTTTCAGCTATCGGAACAACTCGAAACAGCCATCGTCTTTTATTCTCGCACAGAGCCACAGAGTTTCACGGAGGTTTTTATTCTCACACAGAAATCACAGAAATCACAGAAATTCTTTTGTCTAAGGAGTAAAGGATATAAGGAGAAAATAACATCTAAACACACAAAAACCTCTAAAATGCCTCTGCGTGAATATTATCTGCGTCTCTGCGTGAGGAAAGTGATTTGAACACGAATTACCACGAATGTCCCACGAATTGAACATTAATTTAATGATAATTACATGGGCATTATATGGTCATTATATGTTCAAGAAAAAAACTCTGTGAGACTCTGTGCCTCTGCGTGAGAATAAAATCTGCGTTTTCAGCGATTTCTGCGAGCAATAAATCAATCTGTGAGATGGTTAAGATCTGTGTGCGAAAAAAATCCCGAAAATATTACCAGATTTCTTTGGTGCGTTCAGAATAAAGTTGTATCTTTGCACCGACCCATTCGGTCCGCAAGGACGAAAGGGTCAGTTGTCTTTGTGGTAATGAGGTCCCCAAGCCGTTTGTAGGGCTGTCTCTGCCAAAACTGACCATACGGAAATTAAAAATCATAAAAATATAAACTTTAAAACAATAACAATTATGAAACAAAAACTATTACTTAAATCTCTTGTCCTGCTATTCGCCCTGATAGCGGGAAGTTCGAGTGTGTGGGCAGCGGATGTGACAGCATCGCTGACTTTATCTGATGGAAATTTTGCTGATGGCAAAATTACATGGGTCCTAAAAGATGGAAGTGATAATGCTATTACCGTTCAGCAACTTAAGGGCTCTTCTACTTCTAATGTGAATTTATCATATGTTTCTGCCCCACGTCTTTATAAAGGGCATGTGTTGTCGTTTACAGGCGCTGCAGGTTATTTTGTCAAGAGTATTTCCATAACATATAGTGGGACTTATTATGGAAATTCAATGACTGCAGGAATAGCAATTTCTGAAGATGTCGTAACAGACAATACTACTGCGGTGAGTAGAACATGGAGTGACGTAGATAATGGTACTCATGTTGTTTCATCTGTAAGTTCTGACGGCTTATCACAAATCTACATTCAGAATGTAGCTTCAAGTAATAACGTTCAATTACGCCCAACGGCTATTTCTATAACATACAATAAAGTTGCTCTTCCCGAACATACTGCAACATTTAGTGTTAATGGAGTAGAAAATAATACGAATTATAAAGAAGGTGAAGATATTGTGTTCCCAGCTGATCCAAGTAACATTGGAGAAAAAGTGTTTGTGGGTTGGGCTGCTTCTGCCATTGTTGGTACTACTAATGTTGAACCCGCTTTTGTTTCTTCAGCAACAATGGGAACAAGCGATATCACTTATTATGCAGTATTCGCTTCCCAGGCTGATGTTGCAACTACTACTAAATTGACTATTACAAAAGATACAGAAAACTTCCCTACTGCATACGGAACTGCAAAAACATTCACAGAGTATACGTTGGAGGGCAAAAAGTTTAAAATACAACAGGCGTATGTAAATGGTGGCAAATTACAATGGCGATCTGGAACTGATACATCGAATGGTGCCGGTACTATATATAATACACAGGTTTTAGTGAATATAAAAAGTATTGTATTAACCTATAATGGAGACTCAAACAAGAACTTTACATTGAAAATAGGAGATGCAGAGAATCCTTCGTCTGGAACAAGCATAGAACCAACAACTGTGGGTGATGTGTCAACATTTGACTGCTCTTCATATAACAAAAATTATTTTGTTCTAACAAATGGAGACAAAGCAGGCTATTTATCTTCTATTGCAATTACCTACGAAGGTTTTGTAACACAATATAGTGCGTATTGTACTACTTTTGCTGTTCCTACAAATGTTGCTATCACCATTGCAGCAAGTGGCTATTCAACGATTGCCAGTGGTTATGGTCTTGATTTCGCAAAAGCAACACCTGCAGGCTTGGAGGCTTATGTGGTTCCTTCTATTACAGCAAGTGCTGTTTCATTGAGTGCTGTTGACGAGGCTCCTGCTTCGACTGGTATTGTGTTGAAAGGTGAGGCTGGTACGGAGTACACTATTCCTGTAAAGGATGGTGCTGCTGCTGTAGGTACTAACAAGCTACAGGCAGCTGTGTCTTCTAAGGGTATCGATGCAAATAGTGTTTATATTTTGAAGGGCGGACAATTCTGTTTGGTTACAGGTGCCAGCATTGTACCTGCAGGAAAGGCTTATCTGTTGGCAAGTGATGTTCCTGCTGAAGCCCATGAGTTGACTTTCGACTTCGGTGACGAAACAGCTATCAACGCTCTGGAGAATGCTACGAAGACTGACAATGGTGCCATCTACGACCTCAGCGGTCGCCGCGTGGAGAATCCCACGAAGGGCATTTATATCATCAACGGCAAAAAAGTTATCTTCAAATAATTAATGAATAATTCGTGGACATTCGTGGTAATTCGTGTTCAAGAAAGAAAACACGCGACCAGTGATGAATTTTAAACGTGAATGTCCATTAATGCCCACGAATTTCTCATGAATAAATAATAATAATGTAAAAAAAGATATCGAGTTATGAAAAAAGAATATAAGACTCCCACGATGGAAGTGGTGAATTTAAATATGGAAGGTTGTCTAATGGCAGGTTCTTCACTCGGCTATGGTAGTCCTGTTCCTAGTGCCGGTGGTGCAGAAGGTCGCGAGTACGATGACGACTGGGACGACTAAGAAGTTTATGCAAGGGAAAGGAATAATCATTGGTTATTTCTTTCCCTTCCAAATAGAATAAACATATACAAACCTAAAAAATAAATGATTATGAAAAAAGTAAGTTTACTTAAACCATTGCTCCTGCTATTCGCCCTGATAGCAGGAAGTTCAAGTGCGTGGGCAGATGATTCAAAAACTGTTACCTACGCAGTTGAATCTACAACAGAAGTTACTGCTACTGGAGATGTACCAGCAGGTACTAGTGCTACATATGCAAGCACCTATAGTATTACAAAATATCAGTTAACTAAAGACAACAGTATGACTCTTACCTTAAAAAATTATTTAGGGTACAAAATTACCAACATTACTTTGAGTATGAAGTCTAACACGTCCAAAGGTGCAGGTAAATTGTCGTATTCAACAGATGGTGGTACAACTTATAATTACATTGTAGGTTCAAGTAGCGCAGGTGTTAATTTTAACGATGCTGCATGGTATGGGGCTTGGAGCACAACGTATGTCAATATTTCAAAAGATGTCGATATAACGGCAACGGCTTCAGATCTGTTGATAACACTTGAAGCAACCGTAAATTCTCTTTACTGCCAGTCATTTGCAATTACGTATACCGCAGTAGATCTGGATGCGCCAACAGTCGTGGTCAGTGAAACGTCGCTTGATTTTGGAAAGGTTGACTTTGGAACTACCAAAAATATGACCTTTACTGTTACACCTTCTAATTTGACTGGAAATTTGTCTATTGCATGCAACAATGCTAAATACACAGTATCTCCTACGTCTATAGCACAAAGTACTACTACAGCTACAACAATTACCGTAACAGCTGCTCCCACAGCTATAGATAATGATATGGACGGAACGATTACAATTAGTGGTGGAGGTATTACCGCTAAAACCGTAGATCTGACTTGTACGGTAACTGATCCTGCTAAGAATAATGGTACTTCAGAAAAACCATTTACTGTAGCAGATGTAAATGATGGGACTGCATCCGGTTCTGATGTTTATGTTATAGGCTACATTGTCGGTGAATTTATAAGTAAGGATGATGATGCAAAAACAAGTGAGATAACTACTGTTTCCAACTTTGCTCTTTCTGATTCGCCGACCGAAATAAGTGGCGCAAATACAATTGCAATTCAGTTGCCTTCTGGTGCTATTCGTACGGCTTGGAATCTTAAGGAAAATAATGTAATAGGTTTGAAAGTACGTGTTAAGGGAGATATTGCAAGCTATTTCACTGGCAAAACAGGTGTGAAGAATACTTCAGAAATAAAAGCATTGCTAGCATCAATTACCCCAGCCAAGGAATACACTACCTATGTAACTTCTGTTGCTATGGACTTCACGAGTGTTTCTGGTTTGAAGGCATTTGTGGCTACTGCTGCTGCTTCTACAGGTGTTACTCTGACAGAGCCTACGGCTGCTGTTTCTGCTGGTACTCCGCTCGTACTGAAGAAGGTGTCTGGCACTTCATTCGAAGTTCCCGTTGTTGCTTCTGGTACTGCTCCTGCAACGAACATGCTGAAGGCAGGTCCTGCTACGATGACAGGTGACGGCACGGAGTATATCCTTATTGACGGTTTGTTCTATCAATCTACAGCTGGTGCACTGGCTACAGGCAAGGCTTACCTGAAGACTGCTTCTGCCTTAGGTCGTGAGCTCACCATCAACTGGGGCGATGAGACAGCCATCAACACTCTTGAGAATGCTACGAAGATTGACAACGGTGCCATCTACGACCTCAGCGGTCGCCGCGTGGAGAATCCCACCAAGGGCATCTATATCATGAACGGTAAAAAGGTCATTTTTAAATGAAGAATGAAGAGTGAAGAATGAAGAATTTGCTGCCGCCATTGTGCAGCAGCAAACTCCTTTGCTCCTTGACTCCTTAGAAAAGATATAAAGTAGAAAAAATAGAAAGGAATAGCAATATGAAAAAGCAATATATCAATCCGGAAATGGAAGTCGTAGAACTGCGTACACAGCCGTTGTTAGCAGGTAGTGAAAACTTAGGTATTGGCTCAGGAACCGGAGATCCCGCTTCTGCAGACGGTCGTGATGCGGGTAATCTCTTCGCGGACGATGAAGACTGGCTGCCTGGTATTCTTGGACTCTAAGGTAGTAAAATATTTGTTTGATGCCGCCGGCTTGCAAGAGCTGGCGGCTTTTTTGTGTGAGAATAAAAAACCTCCGTCTAAATTTTTCGGGCTTTTATGCACGTAATTCAAAAATTTGTCGTACCTTTGCAGGCGATTTTCAGTAAATCGCCTGGAATCGGGATGTAGCGCAGTTGGTAGCGCACTACGTTCGGGACGTAGGGGTCGGGCGTTCGAGTCGCCTCATCCCGACCACGCAAGAAAAAAGGAGTAACACAACGTTGCTCCTTTTGTTGTTTTAAGGAACGTAGGGTCCTGAGCCAAAGGCCACCTCATCCCGACCACGCAAGAAAAAAGGAGTAACACAACGTTGCTCCTTTTATTACTACTTCACTTTCTTAGAAGAAATCAAACATGAACAGCACGGCGGCGTAGGCCTTGGGGACGCCACGGGCGGAGCCGATGGACGAGTTGTTCGAGTTACGCACGGTGCCGTCGTTCTCAATCTTACCAATCATGGAGTTGTTGGCATTGCGCACGGTGCCGTCACTCTCCACCTTACCGATTTTCGAATTGTTGGCATTACGAATAGTTCCGTCGCTCTCAATCTTACCAATCATCGAGTTGTTACGGTTACGGATGGTGCCGTCACGCTCAATCTTGCCAATCGATGAGTTGTTGGCATTGCGGATAGTTCCGTCACTCTCCACCTTGCCGAGGTATGAGTTGTTGGAATTGCGCAGATCCTGTGCATGACCGACGGTGGTCAGGCAGAGCATCATGAGGATAAATAGAATCTTCTGTTTCATTGCTTTTAGGGTTTTGGTCGCTGCAAAGATAGTCTTTCTTTTTCAATCGTCAATGAAAATGCACGCGTTTTTATAGATTATTTACATTCACACAGTGTCTTACACGCCTTCGTGGTCTTGTACCAGATAGACGGGACGACGCTTGGACTCGTGGAAGATGCGGCTGAGGTACTCGCCGATGATGCCGAGCGAGAGTAGCTGCACGCCGCCGAGGAAGAGAATGACTACCATCATGGTGGGATAGCCCGCTACAGGGTCACCGAAGAGCAGGGTGGTGATGAGGATGTAGCACATGTAGATGATGGCGATGAGCGACACGATGAGTCCGATGACGGTAGAGAAGCGCAGCGGCGCGGTGGTGTAGGATGTGACGCCCTCGATGGCGAGGTTAAGCAGCCGATGGGCGTTGAACGATGACTCGCCGACCAAGCGGTCGCCCTGTTCGAAGAGCACCTCTTTCTTCTTGAAACCGATGAAGCAGTAGAGTCCCTTGGTGTAGCGCTGTGTCTCGCGCAGCTCCTTCAGGGCGTCGATACATTTACGGTCGAGCAGACGGAAGTCTCCCACGTTGGGCAGGATGTCCATCTTCGTGCTTTTCTGTAGGAGACGGTAGTAGAGTAGGGTGCCGTGCTTGCGGAGCGGGTTTTCCTTGCCGCGTGTGATGCGCTTGGCATAGACATCGTCGTAGCCGGCACGCCACTGCTCCAGCAGCTGTGGTATGAGCGACGGCGGGTGTTGCAGGTCGGCGTCCATGATGACCATGCAGTCGCCGGTGGCATAGTCGAAGCCTGCGAGCAGGGCGTTCTCCTTGCCGAAGTTACGTGACAGGTTGATGTAGCAGATGCGCTGGTCCTGGGCACGCAACTGGCGGATGCCCTCAATGGTGTTGTCGCGGCTGCCATCGTTGACCAGCAGCACTTCCCATTCGTAGCCGTCGTTGGCGTCCATCATCTCGCACAGCGCCTTATAGAGTGCCGGCAGCGATTTCTCCTCGTTGTAGCAGGGTATCAGGATGGTTACTTTTCTCATCTTTTGAATTTTGAGATTTGGGTTTTGAGTTTTGAGATCGAAATGCTACAGTAGTTCGGGCAGTTGGTAGAGCTTCACGCTGTTGCTGCCTTTGATAAGGATATACCTGTCATGAGGTTGCTCGTTGGCAATGGCGTCCTTCACTTCGTCAACGTTGGTGTAGAGCGTGGCGTGGAGTGTGTTCTTTAAAGCTGCAATAGCTTTCTTCCATTCCTCGCCGACTAACCATACTTCCTCGAAACAGGCTTCCTCTAACATCGTAATAACCTTCCGGTGCTCCTCTTGTGACACGTCGCCGAGCTCACCCATCTGTCCGAGGATAGCCATTTTGTGAGGCACCTCCATCAGTCGGAAGTTGTCGATGGCGGCTTTCATGCTCGTGGGGTTGGCGTTGTAGGCGTCAACGATGAGGTGGTTCTTCTCCGTCACAGTCATCTGCGAGCGGTTGTTATGTGGCGTGTAGTCGGCGAGTGCGCGGTTGATGTCGTCGAACGGTACGTTGTTGACATAGCCGACGGTGATAGCGGCAAGCATGTTGTCCAGGTTATAAGCTCCGATGAGCTTTGTCTGTACCTCCATCCACGGGCCGGTATAGCCGGCATCGGCATCCTGCTCGCGCCAGCGGAAACGGAGGAACGGCGCACACGACACCACTTCGCCACGAATGAGGATGTCCTCCGCGTCGCTCTGACCGTAGAAGTAAATGTCTGCAGCCCCTCTCTCTTGAATCATCTGCATCAAGTGCTCATTGTCGCGGTTGACGAAGACGGGCAGGTCACGGCTGCACAGGAAATCATACAGCTCCCCCTTGGTGCGGCACACACCCTCGAAGGAACCGAAGCCCAACAGGTGGGCACGTCCCACGTTGGTAATCAGACCGCAGGTGGGTTCTGCTGTCTCTACGAGCGTTTTGATGTCGCCCGGATGTGACGCACCCATCTCCACCACAGCGATGTCGTGCTCGTCGCTCAGCCGGAAGAGCGTCTTCGGCACCCCCACGTCATTATTGAAGTTTCCCTCCGTAGCCATCACGTTGTACTGCGTGCTAAGCACGGCGGCAATGAGCTCTTTGGTGGTCGTCTTGCCGTTGGTGCCTGTGATGCCGATAACGGGAATCTGGAACCTGCGCCGGTGTTCGCGTGCCAGATCCTTGAAGGTCTGGAGTGTGTCATCGACTTTTATGAGTTGAGCGTTCTCCACTTGACATTCCTTACGATCTACAATGGCATACGCGCAACCCTTCTCCAAAGCTTGCAGGGCATAGTCGTTGCCGTTGAACGTTTCACCTTTCAAGGCCAGGAAGATGCTGCCCTCGGGACAGTTGCGTGAATCCGTGGTGATGCACGGGTGTTGCTGATAGAGCTTGTATAGTTCCTTAATTTCCATAAACTTCGTGAATTTGGGGCAAAATTACAAAAATATTATGAATTATGAATTATGAATTATGAATTATTTTGTATCTTTGTAGGCAGTTATGAACTATACAATCAATGTTCGTGGAAGGTTGATGGACTTGTCGAGGCCTTGTGTGATGGGAATCCTGAACGTGACGCCCGACTCTTTCTATGCCAAGAGCCGTCAGCAGACGGAGGAAGAGATAGCCCTTCGTGCCCGTCAGATTATTGACGAGGGCGGTGATATCATTGACGTGGGAGCCTGCTCGACACGTCCCGACAGTAAGCCCGTCACGGAAGCGGAGGAGACGGAGCGGCTACGAATGGCACTCCGTGTGGTGCGCCGTGAAGTGCCCGATGCCGTGATAAGCGTTGATACGTTCCGCCCTGCCGTGGCGCGTATGGTTGTGGAGGAATTGGGAGCAGACATCATCAATGACGTAGGGGCTGGGGATTGCAAATCCACGACAGCCAAGGAGCAAGAGCTGATGTTCCGCATGGTGGCTCGTCTCGGTGTGCCTTATATCCTGATGTCTCGGGCGGCAGACATGCCGACGATGCTTTTGGAGTTGGCACGCGACGTGCAGCAGCTGCGGGCTTGGGGACAGAAAGACATCATCATTGACCCGGGCTTCGGCTTTGGCAAGACATTAGAACAGAACTATGCCGTCATGCGCGATCTGAGTCAGCTGGGACAGTTGGAGTTGCCTGTATTGGTGGGCGTGTCAAGGAAGTCGATGATCTGTCGTCTGCTGGGCGGTCAGCCGGAACAGGCCCTGAACGGAACGACGGCATTGAACGCCGTGGGATTGATGAAAGGCGCTTCTGTCCTACGGGTACATGATGTCAGGGAGGCTGTGGAGTGTGTGAAGATATACGGTGAATTATAAATTATAAATATAGGAAGGTGTTTGATTTTATCAATTTCGGTATAAAGGACATTATCGACATCGTGCTGGTGGCGCTGATGCTCTTTTACGTCTATCGCCTGATGAAGGAGTCGCGTTCACTCAATGTGTTCATCGGCATCATGGTGTTTGTGGTGGCGTGGCTTATCGTGTCGCAGATTCTGGAGATGCGCCTGTTGGGTAGCATCATGGATAAACTGGTGAGCGTCGGTGTTATCGGTCTCATCGTGCTGTTTGCCGACGACATCCGTAAGTTCCTCTATAATGTCGGCTCGCACCAGCGGATGCGCGGCTTGCGCCGTTTCCTGTCGATGAGTCGCGGCGATGACCACTTGCGTAAGGATAAGGCAGCGCTGATGCCGGTGGTGATGGCATGTATCAACATGAGCCGTCGCAAGCAGGGTGCGCTGATTGTGTTTGAGCGTACTACTCCGCTTGATGACATTGTGAAGACGGGCGACATCATTGATGCCAATATCAACCAGCAGCTCATTGAAAACATCTTCTTCAAGAACTCGCCGTTGCACGATGGTGCGATGATTATAGCCGACAAACGTATCAAGGCTGCCGGATGTATTCTGCCCGTCAGTCATAACCTTGACATTCCGAAGGAGCTGGGACTTCGCCACCGTGCCGCTATGGGCATTTCGCAGGAGAGTGATGCGCTGGCCATCATTGTCAGCGAAGAGACGGGCGCTATCTCCGTGGCCAATCGCGGTGAGTTCCAGCTGCGTCTCTCGGCAGAGAATTTGGAGAGTCTGTTGACGACAGAGCTTAACGGATAAATCATTTAATATAATAGATACAAACTATGAGTTTAATTGAACAAATCATTGCGCGTGCCAAGAGTAACAAGCAGCGCATTGTGCTCCCCGAAGCAGAGGAGGAGCGCACCCTGAGAGCTGCCGACCGTGTGTTGGCAGATGATATTGCCGACCTTATTCTCATCGGCAACCCTGACAAAGTACATGCCCTGGCTAAGGAGTGTGGGCTGACCAACATTGACAAGGCCACGCTCATTGACCCGCTGAACTGCGACAAGAGCGAGGAATATGCTCAGTTGCTGCAGAAGCTGCGCGAGAAGAAAGGCATGACCATCGAGAAGGCTCGTGAGTTGGTGAAGGACCCGCTTTATCTGGGTTGTATGATTATCAAGACCGAAGGTGCCGACGGTCAGATCAGTGGTGCCTTGTCAACGACGGGTGAGACGCTGCGTCCTGCCCTGCAGATTATCAAGTGTGCCCCGGGTATTACCTGTGTCAGCGGTGCTATGTTGATGATTACACAGAAGCCCGAATTTGGTGAGAATGGTGTATTGGTAGTGGGTGACGTTGCTGTGACGCCGATGCCTGATGCCGACCAGCTGTCGCAGATTGCCGTCTGCACGGCACAGACAGCAAAGTCTGTAGCCGGTTTCACCGACCCGCGTGTGGCTATGTTGAGCTTCTCAACGAAAGGCAGTGCCTCGCATGAGGTGGTGGACAAGGTGACTGAGGCCACTCGTCTGGCAAAGGAACTTGACCCGACGCTGAAGATTGACGGTGAGTTGCAGGCTGATGCCGCCCTTGTGCCGTCAGTAGGTAAGAAAAAGGCTCCCGGCTCAACCATCGCCGGCAACGCCAACGTGCTCGTGTTCCCGAATCTTGAAGTGGGTAACATCGCCTATAAGCTGGTGCAGCGCCTTGGCGACGCCATTGCCATCGGTCCCATCCTGCAGGGTATCGCCCGTCCGGTGAACGACCTCTCACGCGGCTGCTCCGTCGAGGATATCTATTATCTCGTCGCCATCACCGCCTGTCAGGCCATGGACGCAAAGAAATAATTAAATTTCAGAAACGAAAAAAACGAATTCGAATAATTGGAATAACTATATTCACGAATTAGAATAAAGAATTGAAGGATTCATCATTTCATGACAAGGCAGGAGTATAAAGATATGTATGATGCTGTGGGTATCGCTATGGAAGTGCATAAAGCACTGGGGCGAGGCATGGCTGAACCGATATATCAAGAGGCTTATGCTATGGAAATGAAGTTAAGAGGAATGAATATAGAGCGTGAGAAAGAGCTAAGGCTTTATTATAAGGGCATGTTGATGGAGAAGACCTATTTTGCAAATTTTTATTTCAGAGGCATTGTTATTGAATTTAAATCTGTAGAGGAGATATCTTCTGATCATCGTGCACAACTCATGAACTATATGCGTATAGCTCATTCGGACAGGGGGGTGCTTTTTAACTTCGGGGAAAGGCATCTTTACACAGAACGTTATCTTTATCTTCCTGAAGAAGATGATTTCGTTCTCTTGAATCAAGATAACTACAAGTGGTATATTACCGATTAAAAGATAATAGCTCTTATTCTAATTCGTGATTTAATTATTCTCATTATTCTAATTTGTTTCCTTTAAAATAATAATAGTATATTATGAAGATATTAGTTTTAAATTGTGGATCGTCCTCTATCAAGTACGCACTGTACAACATGGACGACAAGAGTGTGATGACATCGGGTGGTGCTGAGCGTGTGGGCTTGGACGGTGCTTTTGTGAAGGTAAAGCTTGCCAATGGTGAGAAGAAGCAGATCATGCACGACATTCCCGAGCATACGGCGGGTGTGAAGTTTATCTTCTCCCTGCTGACTGACCCTGAAATCGGTGTCATCAAGTCACTTGACGAGATTGATGCTGTGGGACACCGTATGGTGCATGGCGGCGAGAAGTTTAACAAGTCTGTCATTCTGACGAAGGAAGTACTGAAAGCCTTTGAGGAATGTTCAGACCTGGCGCCCCTGCATAACCCCGCTAACTTGAAGGGTGTGCGTGCTGTCAGCGAGCTGATGCCGAGTCTGCCGCAGGTGGGCGTGTTTGATACGGCCTTCCACCAGACCATGCCCCCGAAGGCATTTATGTATGCCATTCCCTACGAGCTGTATGAGAAGTATGGCGTGCGTCGTTATGGCTTCCACGGAACGAGTCACCGCTATGTGTCAGCCCGTGCCTGTGAGTTCCTTGGTATTCCTGCCGAAGGCACGAAGATGATTACCTGTCATGTGGGCAACGGTGGTTCTATTGCCGCTGTGGTAGATGGTAAGTGCATTGACACCTCGATGGGTCTTACCCCGTTGGAGGGTCTTGTCATGGGTACCCGTGCCGGTGATATCGACGGCGGTGCTGTGCTCTATTTGGAGAAGAAACTCGGTCTTGATGCCAATGGTATGTCGAACCTGCTCAACAAGAAGAGCGGTGTGGCAGGCATCACGGGCGGTTCCAGCGATATGCGTGATGTGGAGAGTGCTGCCAAGGAAGGTAACAAACGTGCCAAACTTGCACAGGAGATGTATTTCTATCGCATTAAGAAGTATATCGGTTCCTATGCCGCTGCTATGGGTGGCCTTGATGTTATTGTCTTCACTGCCGGTGTCGGCGAGAATCAGATCGGCATGCGTTCTGAAGTATGCAAGGGCTTGGAGTTCCTTGGCGTGAAGTTCGACGAAGAGAAGAACAAAGTGCGTGGTGAGGAAGCCATTATCTCTGCCGATGACTCGAAGGTCAAGGTGATTGTGATTCCTACCGATGAGGAACTGATGATTGCCTCTGATACGATGGCTCTGCTGAAGTAATGACTCTATAGCATCCCGTGCTTATAGCGCCAGATGTTATAGCCCCAGACGACAAGCTCAAAGACGGCAACGGGAATGAAAACGACGGGTCGGTTGATAAAACGCTTGATGCGGGTATTATAGTCGTTCAGTCGGTCCGTGTGGTGGAAATAGTCGTAGATAGACAGGATGACTGCTGCTGCGAAGGCTGGTACGACGATATATACGTTGGGGTTCATCATGAAGGCGTCAATGGGATGCCCCTTGATTAATAAAAGAAAAGCTCGCGTGCCTCCGCATCCTGCACAAGGCAGGTCAAACACCAATCGGGAAGGACATGAAACAAGATCGTAGCCTGCGTGTCGCGTCACGACTGACAGTAACACCCAGGCTACGCCTATTATACATGCTATGATAAGACTGCGTCGGCTTATCACAGTGTCAGATTAAAACATGTTGACGTTCTGGACGAACTTCTGATAGTTCTTCTCCTTCGTGGCACCCATGATAAGGAAGATGTCGATGAGCCACCAGATGCCGCAACCACCACCAGTGATGAGTTTCAGTACACCCATCATGGTATCGCCGATGTAGAAACGGTCGATGCCGTAAGCACCGATGATAGCGGAGATGATGATGGCTATGGTGGGATCCTTATAATCCTGACCGAGTACCATGCTGGCCTTCTGAGGATCCATCTGTTCGATAGTCTGACGAATAGAAGGCATACTTGCCTCGGGGAAGAATTTTGCTGCCTGTGTTAACAGGATATTTACTTGACTGTCCATTGTATTTCAGTGTATAAAAAAGCACATATCAGACTCCTTTGACAGGAGATAGTGATATGTGCCATTTCGTTAAATAATGATTTAGATAATCTCGTTAACCTTGCTCAGGTTGAACTCCTTAGTACGCTTGCCAGCAGTGAAGATATCGATGATAGCCCAGATACCGCAACCACCACAGGTTAAGAGCTTAACGGCACCCATTGTGGTGTCACCCAGCATGAAACGGTCAACACCGTAAGCACCCAGCAACCATGCAATAAGCATCATGGTCGTACCGCTCTTGAAGTCGATAGCCATCAACTCATCAAACTTGCTGTCGTCAGCAGCTTCCAGTCTCTCACGGATTTCAGTCATTGCCTCAGCAGGCAGATTAGCAGCGTTTGCTGCAAGGAACTGATCAATTTTCTCTTTAATCATAGTCTTTTTTGTTTTAATGGGTTGTTGTTATGTTAATTGTATTTTAATCTAATCTTTCTTTAGCAAGTGCAAAAGTACACAAAATATTTGTGAATTTGCGCTATACCCATGTTAAAAAACATTAAGGACGGCTTTCCCCCTCTACATATTCCTCTAAAAACATGTGTTCACCGTCAAAAACGGCGTATGTGAACTGACTAATCCAGTCACCGAGAATCATGACGCGTGCCTTTTTTGTGAGTTGTAAGTCCAGCTCGATATGGCGATGTCCGTAGATATAGTAGTCAATATTGGGGTGGCTTTGCATGTACTGTCGTGTATAGCGCACCAGGAACTCCTTGTCTTCGCCCATGAAGGCTGGTGTATCAACCTCTTTATGCTTCATGTAGCTGTGTTTGGCCCATGTATGTCCAGCCCATACTCCCCAGCGCGGATGCACGGCAGCGAGGGCTATCTGGCACAGCCGGTTGTGAAACAGCCACCGCAAGAACTTGAACTGTTTGTTCGGGTCGCCCATGCCGTCGCCGTGGGCGAGGAAGAACAGTTTTCCGTAAATCTCTGTCGTCAAGGGCTTCCTGTGGAGCGTCACGCCACATTCTTTCTGCAAGTAGTCGAAGGCCCAGATGTCGTGGTTGCCGATGAAGAAGTGCACCTCCACGCCCATGTCGGTCAGTTCAGAGAGTTTACCGAGGAAGCGCGTGTAGCCACGTGGTACGACGTATTTATACTCGTACCAGAAGTCGAACATGTCACCCAGCAGATAGACGGCAGCAGCCTTCTCTTTGATGCTGTCGAGAAACCGCACTAACCGCCGTTCCTGCATGCGTCCGTGCGGAATGCCCCATGAGCCAAGGTGGGCATCGGAAAGGAAATATACATTCTTCATCTCACTACATTATTCAAATCCCAGTTCTATGCGGGCTTCCTCGCTCATCATGGATTGGTCCCAGGCCGGTTCAAAGACGAGGTTGACGTTGGCACTGCGCACGCCTTCCACACTTTCCACCTTGGTACGCACGTCCTCCAGGATGAAGTCGGCGGCGGGACAGTTCGGCGCTGTGAAAGTCATCTCTAACTCGACGGTGTTATCGTCCTGCACATCAATCTTGTAAATCATGCCAAGATTATAGATGTCAACAGGAATCTCCGGGTCATAGACGGTTTTCAGCACATCGACGATGCGCTCCTCCATCTGTGTCTTCTCTTGTTGTGTCATACCGTTAGGTTCTTTTTCTATTGTCCTTGATAGATTTCATATTCGCTGTCTTCATCTAAGTCGGGCAGCTCTTCGCAGTCTTCATAATCCATCAACACGTCGCAGCCTTCGAGTGTCACGTTATAGACGTTGGCACCGCCGTGGCTGATGATTTTGCTGTTGCTCACGGTAATGGGGCTTTGGCAGGAGAATACCTCGCGGCGGTTGTTCATGAACTCACACTTGTCGAAAGCTACATTCTGGCACATGTCGTCCAGATAGATGCCCATGCCGTTGCTGTATATCTGGCAGTTGACGAAGAGGGCATCGCGGGATTCAAAGAGCCGCACACCCCAGTAGTAGCAGCCATAGAAGTGGGTGCCAACGGCGCTGATGGACTTAGAGCCTTTCACGGTCAGCCCGTTGACGCCACAGCCGAACAGCCGGCAATTGTTTACGGCGATGTTCTCACAGCCTTGAAACTCCAGCACGTCACCCACGCAGTCGCCCACCTCACTGTGGCCCATCGTGAAATTATTGATGCCGATGTTCTTACAGTTGACGAACATGATGACATCGGCATAGCGCGGTTCCACTTGCAGGAACGCACCGTTTAATCCGGTGCCTTCGATGTTGATGTTGTTCATGCCTACCACGACGAGTTGGTTACCGTCATATTCTGAAGTGTAATAAACGCCAGGTTTTGTCTGCGTCCGTGTCATGTCAGGGTCTAAATAATAGGGTTTGACGTATCCGTCGTCAATGAGGTCGTTGATTGCCGCGGTCAGGTTCACCAGCCCGTCGCCCGTGGTCATGGTGATGTTGGCGTCGCTCTTGAGCGCGAGGATGAAATCACGCGCTGTTCGAATCTGCGCGTTAGCGTTGGTACTTGTGCCGAAGCACAGAGCTATTACCAGTAGCACAATGGCTGCCATGCTGTGATTTTTACTTGTCATGTTCATGGGTTTTGGTTTCTTTTGTGGGCAAAGGTACAAAAAAAAAGCTTAAGTGAGAACAAAAGGAATGTATTTCTTTTGTCGAGCGTGAAATTTTATCTGTTTTACACTCTTCCTGCTTCGTGGTAGGAGTAGTATTGCCCGTCGGTAATAATGATATGGTCAGAAAAGTGGATACGCATCACCTCGCAGGCTGTCTTGACAGACTGCGTCAGCCGGTCGTCGTCAGCGCTGGGGCGAAGGTTTCCCGAAGGGTGGTTGTGAGCCAGTGCGAGTATGGTGGCATTGGCCAGCACGGCCTCTTTCATGATGAGCCGCACGTCAACGGTGGTCTCGGTAATGCCGCCATGTGACAGGCGTATGCTCTTGATAAGGCGGTAGTTCTGGTTCATCAGCAACACCCACGCCTCCTCAACATCGAGGTCCTGCATCCGCGGGTGCAGATAGTTATACATCTTGGTGGCCGTGGCGAGGTCGGGTCGCTCCTCCACTTGCTCGCGCTGACGGCGCTTGCCCAGTTCACAGGCAGCGAGGATAGTGATGGCCTTGGCCTCACCGATGCCCTTGAACTGCATTAACTCATGGATGCTCATCTTACCAAGTGTGTTCAGGTTGTTATGGCAGCTGTTCAAGATACGTTTCATCAGCTCCACGGCACTCTCGCCCGGTGAGCCGGAACCTACGAGGATGGCCAGCAGTTCAGCATCGCTGAGTGCCTGCGGTCCCAAGTCTCTCAGCCGTTCTCTCGGCTGGTCATCGGGTGACCAGTTGGCAATAGTAAGCTTTGGGTTCATTTGTAGAATGTTTTTTCGAACGCCAGGAACTCGTCTTTCTTCAAGATGCAGCGCTTCCACCATGACTCGATGAAACCGAGGCCATAGCCCATGAGTTGTGTGAAGGCAGCAGGTACGGAGAGCAGTCCCACCTGAAGGCTTCGGTTACGGATGGTGGAGTCTATGCAAATAATGAGTGCATAGAGTAGGATGGGGGCGAGTGCTGCTACGACCACCCAATACCATAGATGGAAGTCTTCTGGTTGTCCATATACCATCATGATACGTCCGAAAGCACCTAACAGAATCAGCAGAATGACGCCAATGGTAAATACCGTCGGCAGCAGGTGAACGAGTTTCAGCGTACCAGGATGCCGTTTCTCCAGGTTGATGCGTGCGATGCCGCTGTTATACACCTGTCGGAAAAACTTGCGGAAGTCGGTACGCCGCTTGTGCCACACCCAGGCATCAGGGAAGAGGCGGGGCTGGTGGCCGGCCTCGACGATACGGTAACTGAAATCTATGTCTTCGCCGAAGCGCATCTTCGTGAATCCGCCAAGCTGCAGATAGATGTCGCGGCGGATGCCCATATTGAATGAACGGGGGTAGAACTTGTCGAGCTTAGCCTTTCCTCCTCGAATGCCACCCGTGGTGAAGAACGACGTCATGCTGTAGGAGATGGCTTTTTGTGTGGGGGTGAAGGACGGGTGTGCTGCATCGGGACCGCCCCATGCAGCTAATTCTCCATTCTCAATTTGTTGATTGACGGCTGCGAGATAACCTTCCGGCAGTACCACATCGCTGTCTAAGATGATGAGCCATTCGCCCTTGGCACGTTCTGCACCGTAGTTGCGGCTTTGTCCCGGGCCGCTGTTGTCTTTCAGGTAATAATGCAAGTCAAGGATGTCTGCGTATTTCTCGCAAACATCCTTGCAGGGTTTCTTGGAACCGTCCTCTACTATCAGCACCTCGAAGTCCCTAAGCGTCTGGGAGCAAAGGCTCTCAAGCAGCTCGTCCACTTCGTCGGGGCGGTTAAATACGGGGACGATGATGGAATATTTCATTTACTCCTTTGCTCGGTTCAGATAACTGCCGTCGCGGGTGTCAATCTGGATGAGGTCGCCCTCGTTGATGAACAGGGGGACGCGAACCTCCACGCCAGTCTCCAGTGTAGCGGGCTTCAGCGTGTTGGTGGCAGTGTCGCCCTTGATGCCAGGCTCCGAGTGAGTGACGCGCAGAACGGTCTTCACGGGCATTTCAGCATAGAGAACCGTACCGTCGGTGGTGTCGCTGACTACTGATACGACGTCGCCTTCCTTCATGTACTCGTGACCGATGACGAGGTCGTTGGCAATGGGAATCTGCTCGAAAGTCTCCTGGTTCATGAAGATGCGGCCTTCCTGATCCTCATAGAGGTACTGGTAGTCGCGGTGCTCGATGACAACGTCCTCCAACTTCTCACCACGCTCCAGCACACGACCGTCAGTGACGTTCTTCAGCTTGATGTTCATGATGGTGTTTCCCTTGCCGGGCTTACGATGCTGGAAGTCGATGCAAACCCAAATGGCACCGTCCATGCGAATGGCGGTTCCTTTCTTGATGTCTTGTGAATTGATCATATTTTCTTATTTTTATTATATGTGATATCGCTTAGCGTGTGCAAAGGTACAAATAAAAATGAAGAATGAAGAATGAAGAATGAAGAATGTGCATCCTTGTTGTGAAAAAAGGTTAAATAATTGCTATATGGTAGCAAATTCTTCATTCTTCATTCTTCATTCTTCATTAAAAGTAGTACCTTTGCAGCCCGAATTGAAGAATACTAATAATATAAAATAAGAAAGAGCAATGAAAAGAACATTTCAGCCGCACAATCGCCGCCGCGTGAACAAGCATGGTTTCCGTGAGCGTATGGCAACGAAGAATGGCCGTCGCGTATTGGCTTCCCGCCGCGCTAAAGGTCGCAAGAAGTTAACGGTTTCTGACGAGCATCATGGAAAGTAATCACGTCAAGAATATACCGACGGAAAGGAAATAACGGAGTGAAACGAAAGTTTCCTCCGTTTTTCTTTTGTGATTTCGAGAATTCTTTGTACTTTTGTCGGATAGATTGAAAACATAGCTATGAGCATCAAGGAAATATTCAAGAAGTTCTATGTGTTGGGCAACTTGCTCGCCATGGTGGTCGTGATCATTCTGTTATGTATCGGAGTGCGATTCGGCCTTGACATTTACACTCATCACGGTGAAGGTATTGAGGTACCGAGTTTGGAGGATATGACGTTCGACCAGGCTAAGATATTACTCGGGGAGCGTAATTTGGAGATACAGGTGTCCGACTCGGGCTACAACAAGCGTCTGCCTGCAGACATGATTCTGGCGCAGAGCCCAGGTGCAGGCACCCGTGTCAAGTCGGGACATGTTATCTATGTGACGGTCAACTCGCCGTCATCACCGACGGTCATCATTCCCGACCTCATTGACAATAGCAGCCTGCGTGAGGCATCGGCGAAGCTGGCAGCCATGGGATTCCACCTGTTGGAGCCTCAGCGTGTTCCTGGTGAGAAAGACTGGGTCTATGGCATTATCAGCCGTGGGCGTCGTGTCGGTACGGGCGACCGCATATCCACTGAGGCGCCGTTGACGCTGATTGTCGGCACCGGAGGGTATGAAGATGATATCGATGCTGTTGACTATCGAGACATGGGCATCCCCAATGAAGAGCCGGGGTCGGCAACGACAGCTCCCGAAGAGTTCGCGGAGGTAGGTGACGCCGCACAGTCGGAGGCACCTGCATCGGAAAGCAATGATGCCACAGAGTGACAAATTAAGAAGAAAGGAAGGATGAGGAACGACACAGACGAACTGGAACTTCTCGATGAAGATACTTTGGATGTCGCTCTGAGTGAGGATGACGAGGAACAGCCGGCGCAGCTCTATGAGCATTACCGCTTCGAGGCAGATCGTGGTCAGTTGCCGGTACGGGTGGATAAGTTCATGTTCGAGAAACTGCAGCACTCCTCGCGTAACCGCATCCAAAAGGCGTGCGACGCCGGTATGGTGCATGTCAATGACCGTCCTGTCAAGAGTAACTATAAAGTGCGTCCAGGTGATGTCATCACGCTGATGATGGACCGTCCGCACTACGACACCACCATCGAACCAGAGGACATTCCGCTTGATGTGGTTTATGAGGATGACCAGCTGATGGTGATTAATAAACCGGCAGGACTTGTGGTACACCCTGGCGTGGGCAACTTCCACGGCACGTTGGTCAATGCTGTTGCATGGCACATGCGTAACACACCGACGTATGACCCGAATGACCCGAGCGTTGGACTCGTCCATCGCATTGACAAGGATACCAGTGGCCTGTTGGTCGTTGCCAAGACGCCCGATGCCAAGACCGAGCTGGGGGCGCAGTTCTTTAACAAGACGACACACCGCAGCTATGTGGCGCTTGTCTGGGGACACTTCACCGAGGACAGCGGGCGCATAGAGGGAAACATCGGGCGTGACCCGAAGGATCGTCTGCGCATGGCGGTGTTTCCGCCGGGCTCAGAGATAGGCAAGAGTGCCGTGACGCACTACCGTGTGCTGGAGCGCTTCGGCTATACGACACTTGTGGAGTGCATCCTTGAGACCGGTCGCACCCACCAGATACGCGCCCACATGCGGCACATCGGTCATCCGCTTTTCGGTGACGAACGCTATGGTGGCACTGAAATACTGCGCGGCGAGCGCTCTGCCAGCTACAAGCAGTATATCAATAACTGCTTCAAGCTTTGCAACCGTCAGGCGCTACATGCGAAGACGCTCGGCTTTGTCCATCCGGTGACACATGAGCAGATGGATTTCACCAGTCCGCTGGCTGACGATATGGAAGCGCTGGTCGCCAAGTGGCGCGCAACCTACGGAAACTAATGGATAAAGAATAAAAGAAAGCATAAAATGAAACAACTCAAAAGAAACATCGCTATTGTCTGCGGAGGCGATTCATCGGAGCACGATGTGTCGATGCGCTCCGCAAAGGGATTATATTCGTTCTTTGACAAGGAACGATACAATGTGTATATTGTTGACGTGAGAGGTGTTGACTGGCGGGTGGAACTGCCAGGTGGTGTCACGGCACGCATTGACCGCAACGACTTCTCGTTTGTCGAGGACGGCAAGGCCAAACTGTTCGACTACGCCTACATCACCATTCACGGTACGCCGGGCGAGAATGGCCTGATGCAGGGCTACTTCGACCTCATCCGTCTGCCTTACTCCACGAGTGGCGTGCTGGTTGAGGCCATGACGTTCGACAAGTTCGTGCTCAACCAGTATCTGCGCGGCTATGGCGTCTCGGTGGCTGACTCATTACTCATTCGCAAGGGCTATGAGCAGCTGGTCAGCGATGACGTGATAGAGGAGCGCATCGGTATGCCCTGCTTCGTCAAGCCGGCAGCCGACGGTTCCAGTTTCGGTGTCAGCAAGGTGAAGAACAAGGACCAGTTGGCTCCCGCCATCCGCAAGGCCATGATGGAGAGTCCCGAGATCATGGTGGAGCAGTTCCTGCCGGGAACGGAAATCAGCATCGGTTGCTATAAGACGAAGAAGAAGTCTGTGGTGTTGCCCGCTACGGAGGTGGTCACAAGCAATGAGTTCTTCGACTATGACGCGAAGTATAACGGCCAGGTGCAGGAGATAACACCCGCCCGTCTGTCCGAGGACATCACCAACCGTGTGCGTGAGATTACCAGTCATATCTATGACATCCTGCACTGTAACGGCATCATCCGCATTGACTATATCATTTCTCCCGAAGGCAAGATAACGATGCTTGAGGTGAACACGACGCCAGGCATGACGGCCACCAGTTTTATCCCCCAGCAGGTGCGTGCCGCCGGCCTCAATATGACCGATGTCCTGACGGAGATAGTGGAAAACCAGTTCTAATATGAACGAGTTTGACGAGATACGGCCTTACGAGCCGGCGGAGATGAAGCAGGCGTTCAATGATTTGTTGAACGACCGCCAGTTTCAGCTCATGTTGAAAGGCTTTGCACCGTGGTTGCCGAAAGCCGTGCGCAACGGACTGCTGCGGCTGGCATTCATCGGCGTGAAGACACCGCTCGACTTCCAGAAGCGGTTTATGAAGCCCGTGGTGAAGTATATCATCCGCAAGCATACCGACGGCTGCACCTTTGATGACAAGGCATTGAGCGCTCAATTCTCAAAGCTCCATACTCAACAAAGATACACCTTCGTCAGCAACCACCGTGACATTGTGCTCGACTCCGCATTCCTTGATCTCATGCTCGTCAATCATGACTATCCCACAACCGTGGAGATAGGCATTGGCGACAACCTGCTCATCTACCCGTGGATTAAGCGGTTGGTGCGCATGAACAAGTCATTTACCGTGCGCCGCGGATTGACGGCACACGAGATGATGCGCAGCAGCCAGCTCATGAGCCGATATATCCACTACGCCGTGACGCAGAAGAAGGAGAATATCTGGATTGCCCAGCGTGAGGGACGTGCCAAGGACAGCGACGACCGCACGCAGGAGTCCGTGCTGAAAATGCTTGCTATGGGAGGGCCACTGAAGGAATTAAATATCGTGCCCCTTACCATCAGTTACGAGTATGACCCGTGTGACTACCTGAAGGCGCAGGAGATGCAGCAGAAGCGCGACAACCCCGCCTTTAAGAAGAGCAAGCAAGATGACCTCGACAACATGAAGACGGGTATCCTCGGCTATAAGGGCCGTGTGCATTACCATTGTGCCGCCGCCATCAATACGTGGCTGGAAGAACTCGACGGTCTGCCCCGAGCAGAGTTCTATGCCGAGCTCTGCCGTCGCATGGATGGTGAGCTGCATCGTGGCTATCGCCTGTACCCGTGCAACTACATCGCACTCGACGAGCTGAATGGAAACAGTGACCATGCAGAGCATTACACCTCTAAGGATAAGGCCCGCTTCGAGCAGTACCTGCGTGGCCAGTTGGCCAAGATTCAGATTCCTGGCAAGGATGAGACATTCCTGCGTGAGCGGATGCTGACCATGTATGCCAATCCAGCAGAAAATTATTTAAAGGTAAAAAAGTAAAACTGATGAATGTGAATCTGCATATGAAGTCGTTCAGGGTAAGATGGGCTAAATCCGTTTTTTACCTTTTTACCTTTTTACCTTTTTGCCTTTCCGTGTCATGTACCCAGGACAACTACGAAAAGGGCGAGGGAGAGTATTCACAGATGACGGCTGACTTTGTGGAGGCAGGTGTCGGCAATGACAAGCGCATCAATTACGTGGTAACCGATGAAGGCGATTCACTAATAGCTTATCCGCGCTTTACCGCGAAGAGCATAGAGACTGCGGACACCGTTTATCGTGCCATTCTTTACTATAACCGTGTGAAAAACGACAAGGGACAGGATGCTGCCGATGCCATAGGACTCTCGTTGGTGCCGACGCTCATCCCATACACGATAGATGACCTGAAACAGGTCATGACCGACCCCGTGAGGCTTGAGAGCATTTGGCTGGCACGTAACAAACGCTATGTCAATGTAAGCATTATCCTCAAGACCGGTCAGCCCGACACGGAGGATGCCCGACAGACGATAGCTCTGCTGACCGACAGCGTGCAGACACATCATGACGGCAGGCGTACCCTTTGCTGTACGCTCTATCACGACCAAGGCGGCGTACCAGAATACTATTCCCTGCAACGTTACTTCAGCATCCCCGTTTCCCGCATCCCTGCCGACACCCTGCGCCTTACCATCAATACCTACGAAGGACAAGTCGTCAAAGTGCTATCTCTTCTTTAATTATATATAAGGTACGCGCGCGAGAGCAAAAGTTCTCATCCCAAGATCTGTTCCAATTGATCAAGCTCCTCGTTGGTGGTTGCCCAGCTGGTCACGAAGCGGCAGATGGTGTGGTGCTTGTCTGCCTGCCCGAAGTGGGTAAACAGCACTTTTTGGCTCAGTTTATCTACATGCTCGTTGTCGATGATGACAAACTGCTGGTTGGTGGGGGAGTCAACATAGAATTCAAATCCTTTCTTGATAAAGATTTCCTTCATACGCATCGCCATGTTGATGGCATGTTCTGAGAGTTTGAAGTAGAGGACCCCACCCTCGGCTCCAGGGAGAGGGGAGAAGAGTGCATCGAACTGTAACCCAATGAGCGCTCCCTTGGCAATGACGGCTCCATGCTGCTTCTGTATGGAGAAGAAATGCTTGTGGGCCCTGCGGTTGGTGAAGACGACGGCTTCGCCGCAAAGGGCACCTATCTTCGTGCCGCCAATATAGAAAACGTCACAATGGCGAGCCATATAGGGCAGGGAGATGTCGTTGCCTTGAGCCATTAGTCCATAGCCAAGACGGGCTCCGTCGATATAGAGCGGTATCTCGTAATGCTGACATACCTTATAGATGTTATCGAGCTCCTTAGCGCTATAGAGCGTGCCCAGCTCAGTGGGGAATGTGATATACACCAGTCCGGGGTGGACGGCATGGTCTTTATTGCCGTCGTGCATGTAGTCGTCAAGATACTTGTCGAGTGTCTTGGCTTCCATCTTGCCTTGCGTATCGGCAATGGTGATGATTTTGTGCTCGGTAAACTCTACGGCACCTGCCTCATGGACATTGATATGTCCACAACCCACACAAATCACACCTTCGTACTGATAGAGCATCGAGTCGATGGTGGTGGCATTGGTCTGCGTGCCTCCCGTCAGGAAGAATATCTGTGCATCAGGGAGTCCACAAGCTTCACGGATGCGTGCCTTAGCCCGCTCGCTAAACTCGTCGAAGCCATAAGGAGTCGGCTTAGCATGGTTATATCGGACTAAGTTGTCGATGACCTGCTGACATGCCCCGTTATTGTAATCACACTCGAAAGAAATCATAGACTTTAAACATTATGGGTCGGCTCACAATAGGCCTCAAAATTATAAGAAATTTATTTTTTGCAATTTTTTGATTCAATTTTTTTAAATTTTGAGCGTAGCGACCATCGGACATTGTCTTACAGTGCTTCGAGCATGCGTTTGATGACGACGGAGCAGGATATCTCACGGTTGGCAGCCTCAGGAATGACAAGGCTGTTAGGAGACTCGATAACGTCATCGGTAACGATGAGGTTACGGCGCACGGGCAGACAATGCATGAACTTACCGTTGTTGGTCCATGACATGTGCTCTGCATCCACTGTCCAGGAGCGGTCTTCGCAAGTTATCTTACCGTAGTCGGCGGGATTGGTTACACCCGGGTTGCTCCAGTTCTTGGCGTATATGAAGTCAGCACCTTCAAAGGCCTTGCGCTGGTCATACTCAACGACGGCATTACCCACGAACTGAGGGTCGAGTTCATAGCCCTTGGGATGGGTGATGACAAGGTCAACGTCCTCGGCGGCATTCATCCATTGGGCGAATGAGTTAGGCACAGCCTGCGGCAGAGCGCGGCAGTGAGGTGCCCAGGTGAGCACGACTTTGGGACGCTTCACTGTCTTGTGCTCCTCAATGGTAATGAGATCTGCAAAAGCCTGTAAAGGATGGACTGTTGCTGTCTCCATTGCAAAGACAGGACGGCCAGAGTATCTGATAAACTGATTCAGCACCGTTTCGGCATAGTCGTACTCACGGTCTGTCAGTCCGGCAAAGGAGCGCACGCCGATAAGGTCACAATAGCAACCCATCACCGGGATGGCCTCCAGCAGATGCTCACTCTTGTCACCATCCATGATGACACCACGCTCGGTCTCCAGTTTCCATGCTCCGGCATTGACGTCAAGCACGATGACGTTCATTCCCAGATTCATGGCAGCCTTCTGAGTGGAGAGGCGCGTGCGTAATGAGTTGTTGAAGAAAATCATCATGAGCGTCTTGTTCTTGCCCAGATGCTGAAATTTATAATGGTCGTTCTTAATCTCGAATGCTTCGGCCATTGCCTTGTCCAACGGGCCGATATCCTGTACATTAATAAATGATTTCATAATTATCAATTGTCAATTATCAATTATTAATTAGCGAGCTATGCTCGCACCTGTCCTTCACCCTCGATGAGCCATTTGTAGGTAGTGATTTCCTCTAATGCCATCGGTCCGCGAGGGCCGAGCTTCTGTGTGGAGATGCCTATCTCGGCACCAAGCCCGAACTGAGCACCGTCGGTAAATGAAGTCGGAGCGTTCCAATAGACGCATGCAGCGTCAACATGAGCCTGAAACTTGCGGGCTGTCTGTTCGTCGTTGGTGATAATCGCCTCGCTGTGACCACTGCCGTTCTCGTCAATGTGGGCAAGGGCTTCTTCGAGTGAAGCTACGTTCTTAATGGCCAGTTTGTAGTCCATAAACTCGGTGCCGAAACTGTCCCCTGTCGCATGCTCCAAATAAGGATATTTCCCGTCAAGGGCAGCATAGGCCTGGGCATCGGCATAGATGATGACGTTCTTGTCGGCCATTGGCTTAACTAATTCTACCAGATTAACAAGCCTGTCTTGATGTATTAGTAAGCAGTCGAGTGCGTTGCAAACGCTGACGCGTCGTGTCTTGGCATTATTGATGATGGCCTTACCCATCTCCAAGTCGCCGTCTTTGTCAAAATAGGTGTTGACAACACCTGCTCCTGTTTCAATCACCGGGATACGAGCGGTGTCGCGAACAAAGTCAATGAGCTTTCTTCCTCCACGGGGTATGCACAGGTCAACATAGCCGACGGCATTCAGCATCTCGCCGGTGGCTTCATGGGTGGCGGGTAACAGGGTGACGACATCAGGATTGACGCCAAACTGCTTCAGTACATCGTGGATGAGTTCAACAGAAGCCAGATTGGAGGCATCGGCATCCTTTCCACCCTTCAGCACACAGGCATTGCCGCTCTTGAAACACAGTGAGAAGACGTCATAGGTAACGTTAGGACGTGCCTCGTAAATCATACCGATGACACCGAATGGCACGCTGATGCGACATAGTCGCAGACCGTTGGGCAGTGTCTTCTGTTTCGTGATATGGCCGAGAGGTGAGGGTAGGGTGGCTACATTGCGCATATCGGAAGCAATGTCGTCAAGTCTTTTCTCGGTCAGTTGCAAACGGTCGTAGAGCGGGTTGTCCTTTGACATTTTCGCCAGATCCAGTGAATTGGCCTTCAGTATTTTCTCCTTGTTATTGACAATGGCATCGGCAACAGCCAACAGAATGTCGTTCCGCTGTTCGTCACTCAACAACGCCAGTGACTTACTGGCTCGCTTCACTTTCTCAAAAGTTTCTTTCAGTTGCATATAGATGATGGTTGAAATTCTGTATGTGGGGCGTCTTCTGGATGTTCAATCAGGTCAACGAGGATGTTCTCACGCTTACCGTTGGCGATGATGACACGGATGCCCGACTGTTGTACCTTAGTGGCAGTAGTGTATTTCGAGTGCATGCCGCCACGACCGAAGGCACTCTTCTCCTCCTTGATATACTGGGAGAGGTCGGTACCCGGTGCCACACAGGGGATAATTTTTGATGTGTGGTTGTCGGGATGGCCGTCATAGATGCCGTCGATGTTGCTTAAAAGAATGAGCGTGTCGGCTTGCATCATCTGAGCGATGAGGCCTGACAACTCATCGTTATCGGTAAACATCAGCTCTGTGACGCTCACCGTGTCGTTCTCATTGACGATGGGTAGCACATCGTTCTCCAGCATCACCGTCATACAGGCACGCTGGTTGCGGTATTGCTCGCCGGGTTCGAAGTTCTCTTTCATCGTGAGTACTTGGCCCACGTGAATACCGAACTCACGGAACAGATCATAGTACAATCCCACCAACTTCACCTGTCCTACCGCACTGAACAACTGGCGCTGTTCCACAGAGTCCAGAGAGTGATCTACGGTCAGCTCTCTTCGTCCGCAGGCCACGGCACCACTTGATACGAGGATGACCTCGATGTTCTGGCGACGTAACCATGCTATCTGGTCAACGAGTGCCGACATGCGTGTCACGTCCAGTTTTCCGTCTTTTCGTGTCAATACGTTTGAACCTATTTTGATGACTATACGTTTCTTCATCTCATTGATTAATATAATGGTATATCCTTGATATGATTTATTTCAGGTTCAGAATCATTCTCGCTCCCGACAATGGTGACGATGTCAAAGCGAACCTCACCGTTAATGTGCTGATACTTGATGTAATGGTTGATGGCAGCTTTCAGGTTCTTGAGTTTCCAGTAGTCAACCGCATCCTCTGGTTCGCCGAACACACGATTGCTTCGTGTCTTTACTTCGACAAAAACCACCGTACCATCACTATCGGCGGCAATGATGTCAATGTCGCGGTGTCCTGACTTCCAATCGCGCTCCAGAATGAAGTAGCCCTCATGTTGCAGATAGTTTGCCGCAAGGTCCTCACCCCATTTCCCCAATTCGTTATGCGCAGCCATGATTATTTGTTGTAGATTACTTCTCCGCGTCCTTCTTACGAATCTCCACGCGGCGGATTTTTCCGCTGATGGTCTTGGGCAGCTCGTCGACGAATTCCACAATGCGGGGGTATTTGTAGGGCGCAGTTACGTTCTTGACATGTTGCTGCAATTCCTTAACGAGGGCATCACCAGCCTTCGCCTTCCACTCCTTGCCAAGGACAACAGTCGCCTTGACCACCATGCCGCGGATGTCATCGGGGACTCCCGTAATGGCACACTCCACGACTGCAGGATGCGTCATGAGTGCACTCTCCACTTCAAACGGGCCAATGCGGTAGCCAGAGGACTTGATGACATCGTCAATGCGGCCCTCAAACCAGTAGTAGCCATCTTCGTCGCGCCATGCCATGTCGCCAGTGTGATAGAGTCCGTTGTGCCATGCCTCTTTCGTCAGTTCGGGATCACGGTAGTACTCCTTGAACAAACCGATGGGCTTGCGGTCGCCGACGCGGACAACAATCTCGCCTTTCTCACCGTCCTCACATGATGTGCCGTCGGCGCGAATGAGGTCAATGTCATATTGTGCGTTGGGAATACCCATTGAGCCTGGTTTGGGTGTCATCCACGGGAAAGTTCCGAGTGTCATCGTCGTCTCCGTCTGTCCGAAGCCTTCCATGATATTGAGGCCAACCAGCTCCTTGAGTTTGTCGAACACGGCAGGATTCAATGCCTCACCAGCCGTGCAGCAGTATTCGAGTGACGACAGGTCATATTTGCTTAGGTCCTCACGAATCATGAAACGGTAGATGGTGGGTGGGGCACAGAACGAGGTCACGTGATACTTCTCTATTTGACGTAGCAGGGTATCGGCATTGAACTTCTCGTGGTCGAAAACGAAGACCGTCGCGCCGGCAAACCATTGACCATAGAATTTACCCCATACGGCTTTTCCCCAGCCGGTATCAGCAACAGTCAGGTGCAGCGAACCTTCGTGCAGGTTGTGCCAGAAGACACCCGTTGTCAGATGTCCCATGGCGTATAGGTAGTCGTGAGCCACCATCTTCGGCTCGCCGCTGGTGCCACTGGTAAAGTACATCAGCATGGTGTCGTCATTCTCGTTGACGAAGGCTGGACGCACGAATTTCGGTGCCTGCTGCCACTCTGCCTGCCAGTCGCGGAAACCCTCGGGAATGGGTTTGCCGTGATCCGTAACGGTGATATATTGCTTTACCGTAGGACTCTCGGACATAGCCAGCTTAATCTGCTCAGTCACGTAGGCATCATCGACGCAGATGATGGCCTTTACTGAGGCGCGGGTATTGCGGTAAATGATGTCTTTCTTCGTCAGCATGTGGGTAGCGGGGATGACGATGGCGCCAATCTTGCACAGGGCCAGCATGATGACCCACCACTCGTAACGGCGCTTTAGAATGAGCATCACAGGGTCGTTCTTGCCGATGCCGAGCGACATCAGATAGGATGCGGCCTGGTCTGTCTGCTCCTTCAGCTTGGCAAACGTAGTGCGAATCTCCTCGCCCTGGTCATTAGTCCATAGTAAGGCCAGTCCGTCAGGTTTTTCTTCGGCCCAGACATCCATCACATCGTATGCAAAGTTGAAGTTCTCTGGAATGATAAATTCCAAGTTCTTATTGTAATCCTCGACAGACGTAAATGTTGTCTGTTTTAAAAATCTCTCTATCATTTTTCTACCTTTTTACTCTTTTACCTTTTTACCTCTATTCGACTGTGAAGGCGAGGAATTTTACCGCTTTGTCACCAACAGCCAGCATGCCGTGGGGCTTCGTTGAGTCGAAATAGATGCTGTCGCCCTCGTCGAGCACGATGGCTTTGCCACCGATATAGAGTTCCATCTTTCCTTCCAGCACGAGATTGAACTCTTGTCCCGGGTGTGTGTTCTTGTAGATTGTCCGTGCTCCTGGCTTAGGTTCTACTGTGACGATAAACACGTCGGCTTTATGGTTGACGAAGCCGCTTACCAGACTCCGGTACTTATAGGCCTTCGTGCGCTCCACACTCATGCCCTGACCTTTGCGCACCACGAAATAGCTCTTCATGTGCGGTGCTTCGGCAAACATCAGTTCCTCTGCGCTGACACCGTATTTGTGGGCAATCTTCATCAGGTTGGAGATGGTAATATCTACCTCACCACGTTCTATCTTCTCATACTTCTCTGCGTCAATACCGATGGTCTCGGCCATCTCGCTCACGGGGATGTCAAGCACGTCGCGTAGTCCGCGCAAACGCTCGCCTATCTGTTTTAACTGGTTATCCATATAATCACTGAATTATTGATTTTTTCCTTCTATTCGTTTACCATGTCTGAAATCGCCATGTTTGTCATGGGCATCAGGTTTTTCAAAATCATGAGTAGATTCTGCCTCAAAGGTTTCTACGTCTGCGTCCTCGATGATGTCACCGCAGAACCATACGTGCTTGCTGTCTTTGGCATAGTTGCCATCTAATATCTGGTAGGTTTCGGGGTCGGCACCCTCTAAGATGCGACCGAAATAATAGATGTGTCGTTTGTCTTTAGCTTCAAATGTTCCGATGAGTTCCAGTGTTGCAGGGTCGGAATCGTCAATGCGCAGACTGTCGAAGTAGGCATATTGCTTGTCCACAGCCCAGAGTTCGTCTTCGTCACATTTCAGCACCTTAAACGATTGTATGTCTGCTACGCCGATGGCTTTGCCTTCATAGTAGTAATCCCGTTTGTCATGGAACAAGGGATAGTCGTCGGCCTCTGCCGTTGCGGGGGCTGCTCCTTCTACCAGTTGGTCTTTGTACCAGACATGATGGCTGTCACGCGCCAGCCAGTTTTTCATGCTCTCGAACGTTGCTATGTCAACATCCTGCAGTTCGCGTTCCTGGGTTCCGAAACTGAAAGTCCAATAAGTGAAATAGACGGTGCCGTCTTTTACTTCATATTTTCCGCCCGAGTTGCAGGCAGTCATCACAATGGCTAAAAACAATACGGCGAGCCAACTCTCTGCTTTTCTGTAAACTGTTCCCCTCATCATCTTTTGTGGGCTTATTTTGCTCCGGCTTTCAGTCCGCGAATGACCGCTGATGAAAAACCTGCATGTTCCATTTCGTTAAGTCCCTTGATAGTAACTCCGCCAGGAGTGGTGACAAGATCAATAGCTGCTTCGGGGTGCAAGCCGGTAGCAGCAAGCAGTTCAACGGCTCCACGCATGGTCTGCATGACAATCTGCTTCGCCTCGTCAGCCTTAAAGCCCAATTCTACACCACCCTCAGAGGCTGCACGGACATAGCGCATGGCGTATGCTATGCCGCAGGAGGCCAGCGTCGTACCTGCCGCAAGGTGGGCTTCATCTGTAATAATAGTCTTGCCCATGCTTTCAAACAGCGCCACAATAGCGTCTGTGTGTTGCTGCGTCACAGCAATTGAGGGCACGATGAATGTCATCGACTGTAGCTGGGCGATGGCGATATTGGGAATGACGAGGAATGTCGGAATCATTTTCTCTTCCTTGGTCATCCATTCCTTGATGTCGTCTGACTTGGTGCCGGCGGCAACGACAATCAGCTGCTGTTTGTCGTAGTCGAGCACGTCTTTGATACCTTTCAACACTTGTTCCACCAACCATGGCTTAACAACCACACACACGATGTCTGCTCCCTGAGCAGCCAACTGGTTGCTGGGTGTGGCGGTTATACCCATGTCGGCAAAATGGTCACGAGTCGTGCGCACGGGGTCTGCTACGCAGATGTCCTCGTTTTGCACATAGTCTCCTTTGATGAGTCCTTCAACGATGGCACCCCCCATGGCACCAGCTCCGATAATACTTATTTTCATCGTTTTAAGAATAAAGAAAGTTCACTGTTATGATTATTTGTCACTGAGAACAGCGGTTAGCCGTTCGATAAACTCGTCGGCTTCTGCTTTGGTCAGGCAAAGCGGTGGTAGCAGACGGAGGGTGTTGGTGCCGGCACAACCTGTAAAGCAATGCTTTTCGTAGATAAGTGGCAGACGTACATCCTTGTGCGGAATGTCGAGTTCGATGCCAATCATCAGACCACGGCCACGTACCTCCTTGATGTGCGTGCTGTCTATGTTCTTGATTCCTTCTATGAGGTAGTCGCCCACAACGCGGGCGTTCTCTACCAGTCTTTCGTTTTCAAACACATCCAGCACAGCCAATGCTGCAGCACAAGCCAGATGATTACCACCGAATGTTGTTCCTAATTGTCCATAGACTGGTTGGAACTCTGGTGAAATCAGTACGGCGCCCATGGGGAAACCGTTAGCAATACCCTTGGCAACCGTGATGATGTCGGGCTTGATGCCTAACCACTGGTGGGCAAAGAATTTTCCGCTTCGTCCGTAGCCACACTGAATTTCATCGCAGATCAGTGTTGCACCATAGCGCTTGCAGGCGTATGCCAGCTTCTGGGCGAAGTCGGGCGTAGCCATTTGGATGCCACCGACACCTTGGATGCACTCCAGGATGACTGCAGCAACACCGCCGCGGGACAGTTCGCGAATCCACGGCTCAATATCGTTCAGTGGCAGGAATCGCACATGATGGTTGTCGTTCAATGGAGAAACAATCTTCGGATTGTTGGTTACCTCCACGGCTAATGACGTACGTCCGTGGAACGCATGTTCACACGACAGGATGCGCATGGCTGACGGGTTCTTGAACGAGGCCAGCTTCAAAGCGTTCTCATTAGCCTCGGCACCGGAATTGATAAGAAATAGCTGATAGTCCTCGTAACCGCTGATTCTTCCGATACGTTCTGCCAGTTCTTCCTGTAACTTGTTGATGACGGAGTTGGAATAAAAGCCGATTTGCTGGAGTTGCTCTTCCACCTTCTTGATGTAATGTGGGTGAGAATGGCCGATGCTGATGACAGCATGTCCTCCGTATAGGTCCAGGTATTCCTGTTCTTTGTCGTCCCATACTTTACAGCCTTTTCCCTTGACGATATTCACGTCGAACAGGGGATATACGTCAAATAGTTTCATGTTGCTACCTTTTTCTGATTATCGCTTGCAAAGTTACACCAAATTATCGATAAAACGCTATCTTATTTCGTTTTTTTATCACATTATTGCGCAAGTGATTCGCGCATTTCGTGCAATCTGTTATACTAAAACGCTGAGGCTTTTAGACGCAGGCCTGCTGTCTCGTCAATGCCAAACATGATGTTCATGTTCTGCACAGCCTGACCGACGGCACCTTTTAGCAAGTTGTCAATGGCTGACGTGATCAGTATCTTACCTTCAAACGCGTCAACGTGTACTAAAGCCTTGTTCGTGTTCACTACTTGCTTCAGGTCGATAGACTTGTCTGTGTAGTGCGTGAAGGCAGCCTTTTCGTAAAATGTCTTGTATGCAGCGATGATGTCGCTGCTGTTTTCCTCGGTCTTGACAACGGCGGTACAGAAGATGCCGCGGGCGAAGTCGCCACGATAAGGAATGAAGTCAACGGAACAGCCCCCCTCAGTCCCCCCGAGAGGGGGATGGATGGTTCCTTTCGCTCCCCCCTTGGGGGAGTTGGAGGGGGCTACTTGGTTCAGACTTTGGTAAATCTCTGCCAGATGCTGATGAGTGAAGGGCTTGTAGATGCTGAGATTGTTGTTTCGCCATGAGAAGTGGGTAGTGGCACAAGGCTTCTGTCCGGCTCCCGTACTTCCGGTGATGGCGTTGACGCTGACATCTTTTTTTAGCAGACTAAGCTGTGCAGCGGGTAATAGTGCCAGCTGGATGGCTGTGGCAAAGCAGCCGGGGTTGGCCACATGTTGAGCCTTCGCAATCTCTGCTTTGTTGATTTCCGGCAAGCCATACACATAGTCATGGTCGCCCTTGATACGGAAGTCCTGTGCCAGATCGATGACCTTCACGTTCTCGGGTATTGTATGCTCCTTCAGAAACTGCTCACTCTTGCCGTGACCGAAACAGAAGAACACAACATCAACCTGCTCAAAGGGCATCTCGGCAGTAAAGCGCAGGTCGGTTTCTCCGACCAGTCCTTCGTGCACATCGCTCACCTGGTTACCTGCATTACTCTCAGAATTGGCAAAGACTATCTCTGCCTGAGGGTGGTTCTGCAGCACGCGGATAAGCTCTCCGCCAGTATAGCCTGCCGCACCTAATATTCCTACTTTAATCATCTTTTCTCGTCTTTATGAATGCCGTAGTAAACGCGAAGCGGGGTGGAGCTGACCTTGATGAAGCCTTTGGCTTCGTCGGCTGTCCAACCAGTCTGAGTCTCACCATACTCGCCGAGTTTACTCTTCGTTAGGTCGTTCACGCTGTCAATACCAACCGTCTCGAAACCATAGGGACGGAGCTTCAGGATAGCTGTGCCGGTCACATTACGCTGGCTGCTGGTAAGCATGGCCTCAATGTCGGGCATCACAGGCTCTAAGTACTGGCTCTCGTGCAGGAACATGCCGTACCAGTTGGCCACCTGGTCCTTCCAGTACTGCTGCCATTTGCTCAGTGTTGATTTCTCCAACAGACGATGTGCCTCGATAATCAGTTTAGGAGCTGCGGCCTCGAAACCCACACGTCCCTTGATTCCGATAATGGTATCACCGACATTGGCATCGCGGCCAATGGCATACGAAGCACCAATCTCTTCAATCTTCTGGATGGCCTTCACCTTGTCATCGAATTTCTCGCCGTTTACGCCTACAATCTCGCCCTTCTCGAACTGAATCTTCAGTAACGACTCCTGTTCCTTGGCTGTGACATGCTTCAGATATGCCTCCTCGGGCAGTCCTTGTGTCGGGTCAAGCAGCTCACCGCCG
This sequence comes from uncultured Prevotella sp., assembly GCA_905233985.1. Classification (GTDB taxonomy): domain Bacteria; phylum Bacteroidota; class Bacteroidia; order Bacteroidales; family Bacteroidaceae; genus Prevotella. The sequence goes on along the minus strand of CAJOFA010000021.1, from coordinate 2,093 downwards.
CATATGCTCGTACCCCATATACCGACATTGTAGCTGTACTTCAGCTTGGTGAAGTCTGCAAAGAACCCATGTTCGTTCAGATAGTCCACCTCTTCCTTACGGGTCAGTTTCTTGTCGCGTGTCAGCGTGATAATCTCCACGCCGGGAGCCATCACGAGGAACGTCATGTCAAAGCGAATCTGGTCGTTGCCGGCACCTGTTGAGCCGTGGGCGATGGCATCGGCACCAATCTCCTTGGCGTAGCGGGCGATAGCGATGGCCTGGAAGATGCGCTCACTGCTAACCGATATAGGGTAGCAGTTGTTACGCAGCACGTTACCGAAAATCATATATTTCAGTGACTTCTCATAATACTCCTGCGTGACGTCGAGTGTTATGTAGGCTTTGGCGCCCAGTTTATAGGCATTCTCCTCGTTGGTCTTCAACTGCTCTGCCGAAAAACCGCCGGTATTGGCGCAGGCAGCATATACGTCCCAGCCGTCCTGGGTAAGTTTCATCACAGTGTAACTGGTGTCAAGCCCACCAGAAAAGGCTACTACTACTTTCTTGTTAGTCATATCTTCTGTCTTTTTTATTTTTTTACCATTTTATTTCTCATCCAGCTCCTTGATGCGTGCAATCACCTCTTCGGGGATTTTGGCGGGAAGATGCTCCTCGGGGTCATAGAGCATGGCTGTGCAGATACAGTATTTGCGGCCTGTGCGGTGCAGTACGTCCACGTTGCAGCATCCCTCGCAACCTCGCCAGAAAGCTTCGTCGTCCGTCAGATCAGCGAATGTGACGGGCTGGTAACCCAGTTCGGTGTTCATCTTCATCACCGCAGCACCGCTGGTCAGCGAAAAAATCTTAGCGTGCGGCCATCGTGTACGGGCCAGCGAGAATGTCATGTCCTTGATTTTCTTTGCCACACCTAATCCGCGGAAGTCGGGGTGTACAATGAGGCCACTCGTTGTCACATACTGCTTATTGCCCCACGTCTCAATATAACTGAATCCTGCGAAGCGGTTTCCCGACAGGGCTATAACAGCCTTGGCCTCTTTCATCTTCGTGGCCAGATAGTCGTGTGTACGCTTGGCAATACCCGTTCCGCGTACCTTGGCTGCCTCTTCGATAGTCTTCAGGATGGTGTCCACATAGACCTCGTGCTCGGGGCCGGCCACCAATACTTCGATGGGAGCCTCCCCCGACCCCTCGATGGGGAGGGGAGACTTTTGCTCATTTTCTGTCATGATATGTTGTGTATTATTTTCTATTTGATGTTTGGAACGACATTGCTCAGCGCGGCAACAACCTCTCTGTCTGTATAGCCTTGCTTGATGACAATGAAGATGGTGTCATCACCGGCAATAGTACCCAGAATAGGTGGTATGTCGCTGTTGTCAATGTGCCATGCTATCGAACTGGCATAGCCAGGACGTGTTTTGATGACGCCCATGTTGCCAGAGAAATTGATAGACTGAAATCCCGGTTCTTGTAGCATCGTACGTACCTGCTGGGGAGTACTGATGCGCTTATACATCGTTTCATTAGGAAGCACATAGACATAGTTGCCGTTCATGGAAGCCGCTTTCGCCACTTTCAATTGTTTCAGGTCGCGACTCAGCGTAGCTTGTGTCAACTTGAATCCTTCGCGTTGCAAGGCTGCGAGCAATTCTTCCTGACTACCCAACTGCTGACTTGAAATAATCATTCGTAGTGTTTCTAATCTACTGTTTTTTTCTTTCATTTGTTGAATTTTTATGCTAAAACGCTGCAAAGTTATACATATTTCTGTATATAACCAAACTTTTTGTGTATATTTTATGCAATTTTCAAATTTTCTTGCGCATAAATATGCTTTTGGGGTGTCTTTCACGTGCGCGCGTGTATGTATATTATAAGGTGTGAACTATGGCAAACTTGACTAAAATCAAGAAAGTAAAATTTTTTATTTCTTTACTGTAATTTTTCTGCAAAAATATTTGCTGGTTCAAAAAAAAATCGTACCTTTGCACCCGCTTTCGCCGAAAAATTCGGTGTAGCAACAAGGAAACGAGTTCTTTGAAAGATTTACATAAACAGATGAAAGTAGTACAAGAAGCGAGTGCATGTCT
>CAJOFA010000020.1 GCA_905233985.1 uncultured Prevotella sp. | reverse complement strand
TTTTTGGATGTGAGATTCATTCTTGGAAATAAGAAAGGCGTAAAAAGGGCGCAGAAGTGGACATAAATGGGGGAGTGACTTTTTGCGGCGATTTTGCGGCGATTTTGCGCCAATATTCTCTATTTTAACATAAAAATGGTGTGTTTTAAGTTAAAATTAAGTTAATTGTCAATCTGAAAAATAAAATAAAAAACCTCATAAGTTGTTGACTTACAAGGCTTTCGAAGGGTGCCCGGTGGGACTCGAACCCACGACATTCAGAACCACAATCTGACGCTCTAACCAACTGAACTACGGGCACCATGTACGGCCTTCTGTTAGAAAGCGGGTGCAAAGTTAGGCAAAATCATTGGAATTACCAAATATTTAAAGCGATTTTTTGCTAAAATATTTTTTCAGCACGCGATTTTCCATTCCTGATTAACGAATCACATGGCCATCAGCATTACCTTGAATCGGAACGCAACTCCATCAACGGGTACCAGTCACGGAGGTTAGAACGGGATTCTATGGCGTCCTCGACATCGTCGGGCAGGGCTGAGAAGAAATCAAGGCCTGTGAGCTCTTCTATCTCGTCGATGCTGCGCACATAACGGCTCATGTCGCGCTTGGCACTACGGTTCTCATAGACGAAACCAATGGCCTTATAGTTTGCGTTCTCCTTGCGCAGGATAACTTTGAAGAAGGCTTCGGGTACTACGACACGGTGGCGACCGATGGCGCGATGCTCCTGATTATAGAGCACGGGACCGCAGACGATATACAGGCAACCGTAACGTTTGGCCCAGTCGCGGCACTGCATCTCCACGTCATTCCATGCCCCGGCATTGAGACCGTGACGCTGCGGACAGATATTGGTGAACAGGAAGGACTCTTCCTGGGCTTCCTTGCTCCACTTATTATCGCCAGAGGGACACATGTGGCCACGGTCGTAACCTGAGTTGTAGTAGTCGTTGTCGTCGGCACGGGGCGCACGTACGCTCTCGTCTTCATGAAACTCCATGAAGTCTCGACCGTAGCGGCCTTTAACATGGTTGGACGTGAGACGCCATGCCACCCAGTTGGGAATCTTGTTCTGCGCGTTATACGAGGTGGTGTACCCTACCCTGTTCAGTATCACGCCCTTGTCGCCGCGCAGCGTCTTGGGAATCTCCATCCACTTCGACCGTTCGCCGGCGTCTGCTGCCTCGTCTGTCGCTGCGGGCTGCATCAACGTGGCAGCGTCCGTGTCAGATGCTGACTCGGACGCGCGTTCTGTCGAAGGCTTGCAATCTGCCAGTGCTACGGTGAGCACCAGCAGAAGCAGCATGTTGGAAGTCTTTTTCAAGGGTAAGCTCGTTACTTCTTTTTCTTGGTTTTCTTCTTCGACGTGGTGGTCGAGGGCTTGGTGGTGGTTGTCGTCGTAGCGGGCTTGTAATACTTCATGGCCTCGGGGAGCCAGCCGTTGATGTTCTTGATGCGGTCGGCATCTGACGGGTGGTCGCTCAGCAGGGAGTTGGAACCGCCGCCGGTGGCCTGTGACATGCGCTGCCAGAAGGCTGGTGCCACCTGCGGGTCATAGCCTGCCATTGCTGCGAAGATGAGTCCCATGTGGTCGGCCTCGCTCTCCTGGCTACGTGAGAAGCCTGCGGTGAAGAACTGTCCGCCATAGCCTGCCACGAGCTGGCCGAGCTGGACGGCAGTATTGCTGGCACCAAGCCCAGAGGCTACGGCGCTGAGTACCTGCACACCATACTGCTGCTTGTAGGCGTTGCTCAGGCGCTCGGCAGAGTGCTTGGCGACGGCATGGGCTATCTCATGACCCAGCACAATGGCCAGCGATGCCTCGTCCTGTGTGACGGGCAGCAGACCTTCGTAAACGACTATCTTTCCGCCAGGCATGCAGAAGGCGTTGATGTTCTGGTCCTGTACGAGGTTGAACTCCCACTGGTACTGCGACACCTCGTTGCCCAGGCCGTTGGAGTTGAGATAGCTTACTACGGCATTGGCCAGTCGCTGACCGACACGCTGCACCATCTGGGTATTGGCGGTGTTGGTTGACTTCTTGGCTGTCTGCATATACTTCTGATACTCCTGGTTACTCAGGCTGAGCACCTGCTCGTCGCTGACTATCAGGTTCTGCTTGCGCCCCGTGATGGGCACGGTCGAAGTGGTGCCACAACTGGTGAGAATGGCAGCAACAACCGACAACAGAAGAATTCTTACCGGTTTCATAGGCTTGATGTTTTATTGTTTACTTCTTCTCGGGCTTTGCAGGAGTCTCGGCAGCAGGTGCTGCAGCATCCTTCTTAGCGTCGGTAGCGGGCGCAGCATTCTGGGCGGGAGCGTCCTGCTTCTGCTGGCTGGCATCAAACGTGGGGAGCGTGTTGGGGTTGGCAGCAGGTGCCTCCATGCCCTCGGTTACTGAGTGCTGACCGCCGTTGCGGGGAGCCACATAAGCACAGACAACGCTGAAGATGACCATTGCAATGGCCAGTCCCCATGTGGTCTTCTCAATGAAGTCGGTGGTCTTGCGGACACCGCCGATTTGGTTGTACGATGCAAAGTTAGAAGCGAGGCCGCCTCCCTTTGACTCTTGAATCAGAACAATGCCAATCATCAGAATGGCTGCAATCACAATAAAGATTACGAATAATGTGTAAAGTGTCATTTTTTTGTTGTTTTGTTATTACTGTTTATTATTAATTTCTCTAAGAATCTTATCTGGTCGGCGAAGTAAGCGTTTTTCTTCGGATGGCTCACGCTCAGTCGCCTGATGATTTCCAGTGCCTTCTCGTAACGTCCCTGTTTGATGTAGATACGTGCGAGGGTCTCGGTGAAGTATTCCTCCTCTTCCTCCTTCTCGTCGGGGTCGGGCAGCTCAGGCAGGAACTCGGGGGTCTCGTTGAGCACGAAGCGGCCCTCGTCCTGCTCAATGAACGTGTCAATGAGCTGCTGTCCCTGCAGCTGCGGCGTGTCGGCCTGCATCTCCTCACTTTCTGTCTGCAAAAGATATGCCACATAATCGACGGCTGCGTCGGCGGGTGTGGGCTTGCGATGCGGCTTCTCGGGCTCGTCATCACGGGGAATGGAGTCGAGGAAGCTGTCGATGAGCGACAGGGTGCGGTTCCCCTCTTCCTCCTTGCCTGCGGCCTGTTTCGGCGCCGGAGTAATCTTGTAGTGCGAGGCCTCCACCATCTGGAAGATGACCTTGCGGTCGGTGATATAGATAGCAGCACGGCGCAGCTCATCGTCGAACGACGGATCGTGCAGCAGATAGAGGTTCTGCAACAGCAGCAGACGTGCCGTCTGGAAATACGGATAGAGTGCCAACAACGAACGAAGCTCGTACAAGCTGTCCTTGTCGAGGCGTTCGGGGTGGTGGATATACTCTGTCAGCTCCATATCTCTAACCTTCAAATTTCAAACTTCAAACTTCAAACTTCAAACTCTCCTACCAGTTCACCGCCGTAGCATTGAATATCTGGTCGCATATATCGGTTATCATCTGTGTCACCAGCTCTTCCTGTACGGAATTGAGTGACTGTGTGGTCTCGTAGGACTGACTGGCAGTAAACTGCCGCTCGAAGTCCTCCTTGTGGTTCTTGTTGTTCGTGAAGCGCACATTGACCGTTATCGACAACTCTGTCTGCGCAGAATAGCCCTCGCTGGACACACCTTTGTTGCGCTGGTCATAGCGTGTGATTTCACCCTCCAGTTTCCAGTCGCCGTTACGTTTCACCTGCGAGAGACGGGTGTTGTTGGCGAACTTATCCCTCAGCTCGTTGTTGAACATCGACGCCATCGGGCCCCACACATAGGGCGAGCGGTTGGGGAATTCGTTGATCTGGATGGTCTTCACCTCGTCGTAGTTGATGCTGGCACCGTTGAACGTATAGGAACTCTCGAACAGACCGAGGTTCAGCTTACATGCCGACAGCAGCAGAACCGACGCCATACAGACGATGATGGTTAGTTTGTTTCTCATCCAGCTTTCCACTTTCGTTACACAACTACTTATCGTCCAGTCCGTACTGTTTGATGCGGCGGTAGAGCGTGCGGTCGCTGATGCCCAGCTCCATAGCAGCCTTCTTACGGTTGCCACCGTTACGCTCCAGGGCGAGCGCAAGCATCTGACGGCTCAGATGGCTGAGGTTCAGCGTCTCGGGCTCCCGCTCAGGTTCCACATATTCCTCGGCGATGGCATCTTCCATCACGGGCTGTACGGGCTGTACGGGCTGCAGGGGCTGCAGAGGTGCCAGCTGTGTGGTGCTCAGCGGAGCCGTAGCCTGGTGCCCCCCACCCTGCACGTCTTCCATCTGCTTCTTCAAGGCGCTCATCTCACGACGGATGTCGTTGACGTTGCCACGTAACTCGAAGAGAATCTTATAGAGTATCTCACGCTCGTTCTCGAACGAGTGCTCACCCTCATGGTGAATGGTGGTCAGCTCCGTTGATTCACGGTCCTGCGGAATGAAGCGCAGCAGTATCTCCGGTGTGATGGTGCGCTCGGGGCTGAGAATGGAGATCTGCTCCGTGATGTTCTTCAGCTGGCGCACATTGCCCGGCCATTTGTAATGCATCAGCAACTGCTTGGCCTCGTCGGTCAGCACCACCTTGTCCATGCGGTACTTCTCTGCCATCTGCATAGAGAAGAGACGGAACAGCAGCACGATGTCCTCACCACGGTCACGCAGCGGCGGCATCTGCACCGGCACCTGGTTCAACCGATAGTACAGGTCCTCACGGAAGCGCCCTTCGCTGATGGCCTGCTGGATATTGACATTCGTGGCTGCCACGATGCGCACATCGGTCTTGCGAACCTCGGTAGCACCCACGGGGATATATTCTCCCGACTCCAGCACACGCAGCAAACGAGCCTGTGTCGCCATAGGCAGCTCGCCCACCTCGTCGAGGAAGAGCGTACCCTTGTGCGCCACGCCGAAATAGCCCGGCGAGTCGTTGATGGCTCCCGTGAACGAGCCTTTGACATGGCCGAACAGCTCGCTATCGATGGTACCTTCCGGGATGGAACCACAGTTGATGGCAAAATACTTCTCCCGACGACGGGGGGAGTTGTCGTGAATGAGCCGCGGAATAATCTCCTTACCCACACCGCTCTCACCGACTATCAGCACGGACAAATCCGTCGGCGCCACCTGTAGTGCGACGTCGAGGGCCCGGTTCAACGCTTCGCAGTTGCCTACGATGTTGTAACGCTGCTTGATGCCTTGCAGTTCCGATATTTTCATTTTAGCGTGCAAAGTTACGAATAATATATGACATAATGGCAGAAAGTTGGCAGAATTTACGTTTTCTTAGCCTTTTTCGTCCATAAAGCCATGTTTTACTCCATCTCAGCAGGCGTAATGTCTTCTTTGTTCTCCCGTTTGAACTGGTCCTTGGCCCTCACCGTGAAACGCTGCTTGTCGCCGTCCTCACGCTTCTCATGATAGAGCTTGGGCAGCGGATTAGCCAACGGCTCGTCGTAGTGGCAGCGATTGCGGAAGATATCAACCGCCATGTAGATGGCCTGACGGAACGACTGTTCATCGGCAATGCCCTTGCCGGCAATGTCGTAGGCTGTGCCGTGATCGGGAGAGGTGCGTACTACCGGCAGTCCTGCGGTGAAGTTGATGCCGTTGTCGAGAGCCAGCGTCTTGAAAGGAGCCAGCCCCTGGTCATGATACATCGCGAGCACACCGTCGAAACGTGCATAGCCGCCACTGCCGAAGAAACCGTCGGCAGCATAAGGACCGAAGGCTTGTATGCCCTTCTTCTCCAGTTCGATGATAGCAGGACGGATGATTTCCTGCTCTTCCATACCGAGCACCCCGCCGTCACCTGCATGGGGATTGAGCGAGAGGACGGCGATGCGGGGTGACGAGATGCGCAGGTCACGACGCAAAGTCTGGTGGAAGATGGTTGCCTTTTCCATGATGGCCTCCTTGGTGATGGCTTTTGCCACGTCCTTGATAGGCAGATGAGTGGTGACGAGCGCTACACGCAACGTGTCGTTCATCAGCACCATCAACGACTTCTTTCCGTCGCCCAGACGCTCCTCCAGATATTCTGTGTGTCCGGGGAAGTGGAACTTGTCGCTCTGGATGGTGTTCTTGTTGATGGGTGCGGTTACCAACACGTCGAACAGCCCCTTGCGATAGTCCTCCACCGCACGGTCGAGGGCCTTGAGTGCCGCCATGCCTGCCTCCTGTGAGGGATGGCCTATATCCACCTTCACCTCGTCGTCGAACGTGGTGAGCATGTTGACACGTCCGTCCTTGGCTTCCTCAGCAGAATTGATGATGCTGAAATTCGTCGGCAGGTCAAGTGCCTTACGATAGTAGGCTGCCACTTTGGGCGAGCCGTAGATAATGGGCGTAAAGAGTTCCAGAATATTCGGGTCGGCAAGAGTCTTGAGGATTACCTCATAGCCGATGCCGTTTGTATCACCATGCGTGATGGCCACGCGAATCAATTTTTCCTGTTCCATGTTGGCAATTGATAATTGATAATTGACAATTGATAATTACGTTATTTCGTTATTTGATTTTTCTTTGCAGTCGATAATAAGCCACAGGCTGCGAAGATGTCCTGTCCACGACTGGCGCGGATGGTGGTGAACACACCATGACGGGTAAGATAGTCGCGCAGAGCCTCCATACGCTTCTCGTCACTCGCAGGCAAATCAACACCTGGTATCTCGTGGAAGCGAATGAGATTGATGCGACACTCCAGTCCTTGCAACAGCTTGACAATCTCCCGGGCATGCAGGGGCTGGTCGTTCAGTCCGCCGAAACAGATATATTCGAACGAGCAACGGCGCTGATGGGTAAAGTCATACTGCTTCAGCAGTTCCACCACTTCGGTGATGCTCATAGCCTGCTCAGCGGGCATCAGCTGCCGGCGCTGCTCGGGAATGGGTGAGTGCATGGAGATGGCGACGTGGCACGGACTCTCGTCCAGAAAGCGACGCAGCTTGTTCTTCACTCCCACACTGCTGACTGTGATGCGCTTGGGACTCCACGCACACCCCCAGTCGGCTGTCAGCACCTCCGTGGCACGCAGCACGGCATCAAGGTTGTCCATCGGCTCACCTTGTCCCATGAAGACGATGTTCGTCAGCTGGTCGCATTCAGGAAGCGCATAAATCTGGTTGAGGATATCTGCCACCGTGAGGTCTCCCTCCCACCCTTGCTTTCCTGTCTGACAGAAGAGGCAGTTCATCTTACAGCCTACCTGACAGGACACACATAATGTGGCACGCTCACCATCGGGAATATATACGGTCTCGACGAAGCGGCAGTTGTCTGCCGGCTGTTGGGCGGCAGCTATTTGCTGAGTTTCAACGGGAAAGAGATACTTGATGGTTCCATCCTTAGAATGCTGGTTATCAATGAGTTGTCGAATACCAACCTCATAACTCTCTGCCAGGCGCTGACGGTTCTGCTTCGAGATGTTCGTCATCTCGTCAATGGTCGAAGCACGCTTCACATAGACCCACTCTGCCAACTGCCTTGCCGTAAAAGCAGGCATACCGAGTGCTGTCACAGCCTCCTTGAGCTGTGCAGGCGTCATACCAAGTAACCGTTGTTTCGCCCCCGTCATGCTTTATTTGAGGGTCTCGACGGTATAGTTGTTGAATGACTTGGCCTTGATGCTTTTCAACAGGGCATTATAGGCCAGCGTACATTGCTCGTCGTTGGGCGAGCCGGTCTCATTCGTCAAGCCATACTGAACCTTGCTTTCACCATTCTCCACATTGATGACATAGAGGATGCAGCTTTTGGCTCCATTATCATCGGCATGCATGGAAAGTCCAAAAATGGTGTCGCCATCCGCGTTGGAGAAACAAATCATTCCGTCGTCTGTATTATAGACAACCATTGGTTTCACTTCCTCGTTGTTGACCTCACCATTCGAGTTGTTAACCATTTTAATCATCGGTGTCTCACCCGGACGGTCATTAATGTCAAACACGATATCGCAGTCAGTTCCATTCTCTGACTCAATCTCCACTGCATACTCAAACTTGAACTTATAGTTCGTCCGCTGTTGGGCGTAAGCAACTGTCATCACCATCATGATAACAGCAAATGTCATTAATCTTTTCATACTTAACTGTTTATTTAATAATATTTAAAATGAATTCATGCTGCAAAGGTACAAATAAGCGAGAAAAATACAAAATAAAAACACAGTTTTTTATGGTGTGCCGAGCGAAAGTACTATTCTCTTCTCGTTTGTATCGTGATACTCTTCTCCAATCCGGCAAGCTTGGGGTCGGTAACGGTGAGTACGATGTTACCCGGCGTTTCCGTGGAACGTACAATAACCACCAGCTCGCCGTTAAACAGCTTCATACGGGGCTTTGTAAATGGCTGCAGGCTCGTGGCATCGCCGTTACATACCGCCTGGAACGTCCCCTCACCCTCAACGGTGAAGATCAGCTCATGATCGAGCGTAGGACAGAAGACACCCTGCTCATCGAACAGCTGCACACGAACAAAGGCCATATCATCACCATCAGCACGCAGCGTATAGCGGTCGGGAGTAATGGATAGCATCACAGGCTTGCCGGCAGTATAGTTGGTCAGCGTAGCTGCTTCAACACCAAACTCGTCGTATGCGACGACTTTGATTTCGCCCGGCTGATATTTCACATTGTTCCAACGCAGACGATAGCGGTCAAGACGCTCGGCGGGGTTCTTCTTCAGACGTCCCTGTGAACGACCGTTGACAAAGAGTTCTGCCTCCGGATAGCTGGTATAGACATAGACAGGAGTAACCTTTCCCTCACGACCAGGCCACGTCCAATGGGGCAGCATGTGGAGCGTCGGACTCTCTGTCTGCCAACGACTGCGATAGAGCCAATAGCGGTCCTTGGGCAACCCTGCCAAATCGCAGATACCGAAATAGCTGCTACGTGCCGGCCAGTACTCGTCATAGGGCGAAGGTTCACCCAAGTAGTCAAAGCCCGTCCACACGAACTCGCCGATGACCCACGGCTTTTCGTCCTGCCACACCCAGTCATCGTCAGGAAGATTTGACCACGGACAATACTCCACGTCGTAACTGGAGCACTGGCCGTCAGCCTTTTTGACGGCGTTAGGATCATATTGTGGCGAATAGGAAGCGAAGCGCGAATTATCGTCCGGCTTCACGGGGAACTTGTAAACACCACGCGACGAGACGGTTGACGCTGTCTCGCTGCCGAGCAGGAATCCCTGAGGCAGCTGGCGGATGTTATTGTCATACTTATGAACGCGATAGTTGAATCCCGGCACGTCCATTACCTGTGCAAAGCCACTCTTCAGCGCTTCGTCAGCACGGTCCATACCCTGTGTGACAGGACGTGTAGGGTCTAACTGGTGGCATAAGTCCTGCAGGTGACGGGCTATCTCGCGGCCTTCTTCACTCCCCTGCTCAGGAATCTCGTTACCGATGCTCCACATCACAATACTGGGATGGTTACGGTTGCGAACCACAAGGTTCTCAATGTCACGGTCAGCCCATTCCTTGAAGAAACGGGCATAGCCGTTCTTACACTTGGGATAAATCCACATGTCGAAAGACTCAGCCATCACCATCATGCCCAACGAGTCACAGATGTCCATCTGCCACTGTGACGGCATGTTATGAGCCGTTCGGATGGCATCGGCACCCATCTCCTTCATGATTTCTATCTGACGGATGAGCGCAGCCTTGTTGACGGCAGCTCCCAAAGGTCCTAAGTCATGATGCAGACAGACACCTTTCAGCTTCCGCGTCACTCCATTCAACTGGAAACCGCCTTTTTTTGACACTTTGACGGTTCGGATGCCGAAACGCAGTTGGGACTGATCTATCAGACGATCTACCACTAACGTTCCCGGGTGAACCATCTCTTCACGCACTAAGCTCACGTTCAAGGTATATAAATAAGGAGACTCTGGCGACCAGAGTTGCGGCTGCGGAACGGCAAGATCCACAGAAATCTGCCGTGTGATATCCACACGTTCTTTCTTCTGGGCAACCACCTGCCCCTCATCATCCACTACCTGCACCTTTACCAAACAGTCACCTTCGGCTTCCACAACATTAGTGGACACGTTAATCAGCGCCTTGTCTCCTTCTATCGATAAGGTACGCACAAAGGTGTTCCATGAATCAACATACAATTTCGGCGTCAGCACAAGCTCCACAGGACGATAGAGTCCGGCACCAGGGTACCAGCGGGAACTCTCCTCCACGTTGTTCAAATCCACTTCAATGGTATTCTCACCAACCTTCAGAAACGGTGTGGCATCGATGCGGAAGGCATTATAACCATAAGCCCAGCGACCTGCTTCCTGTCCGTTGATCTTTACGACAGGTTCGCTCATGGCACCGTCGAACACCAGTTCGGCGTGCTGCACAGCTTCATCAATACGGACGGTGGTCTTATAATGTCCCTCACCAATCCAGGGCAACGCACCACTACGCCCACTCTTCTCGGTAGGCAGAGTCTCTCCGTTCTGTTCGATGGCCACATTCTGCAGGTCCCACTTCTTATCAAACGGCCCGTTAATGGCCCAGTCGTGGGGAACGACAACAGCCTGCCAGTTCACCTTATCACGTGAGAACTGCCAATGACGCAGGTTGAACTTCTGTCGTTGTGCAGCGGCAGCAAGGGTTATTACTAAGCATAGTAACAGGGTTTGAAGTCTCAAGTTATTCATATCGGCTTTTGTTTGATGGTGCAAAAGTACACAAAAAAAATGAGAAACTCCCAAAACCATAAAAAAATCTCCGCAACCCCTAAGGACTGCGGAGATTTCCGTATGATTTCCTAATGAATAAAATACTTATTTAGCGGTGTCGTTGAACGTAGCAACGCGGTTGAACTCAACCTCCTCGAAGAGCTCGTCAGTTGCACCCATACCAACAGCAGTCAGACGGTTGGCAGCAATCTTGTGCTTCTTGATGAGAGCGTTCTTAACAGCGTCGGCACGAGCCTGAGACAGTCTCTGGTTCAGTTCGGGATTACCCTCGGGAGATGCATAACCCTTAATCTCAACCTTTGCATCGGGGTGCTTCTTCATGTAACCGGCGATGAGCTCGATAGAAGCGTAACCAGCCTGGTCAATAGTGCTCTTACCCTTACCGAAGATAACCATCGGCTGGAGGTTCGTAACAGTAGTGGGCTTGTTAACAACCGTAACGTTTTCAACCGGACGGTTCTGGCACTCGTCGAGAGCAGCCTTCAGCTGACGAATCTGAGCGTCCTTGTTGCTCAGGGCAGCGTCCTTATCGCTAACGCTTGCACGCAGCTCGTTGATCTTTGAGTTCAGAGCGTCAATCTCAGCCTGGTCACGGAGTTCAGCAATCTTGAAGTTGTTAGTACCATTGCTGTTACCAAACTTATAGTTGATACCGAGGTTCACGCCGGCACCAGCATAGTTTGAGTTGAACTGGCACTTGTGAGCAGGATTAGCTGTCAGCGCATAAACGATGTTCGGCTCCAGATAAATCTGCCAAGCCTTGCTCTCGCCAAGATTGAAAGCGAAGTCAACAGCCAGTTTAGAGGTCAAATCGTTGGTACGTGTATCAACACCGTACATGTGAGCCCAACCGAGACCGGCAATACCAATCACCTCGAAGCTGCGGGGCTGTCCGAGATAGCCAGCGAGCCAGTTGCTGAAGTTAATGGTACCGAGCAGGCTAACGTTTGTAGCCTTAAAGAAAGTCTTGCTGACATTGTACGGCTCTTTGTTACCAAAGAAAGCTGTTCCTTCAACTGCGAAACCGAGAGCAGGTGTAAACCAACGGCCAATGCGGAGACTTGCATCAGGAGAAATCTTCTTAAAGATGTCATCACCCTTAACAGGAACCTGGACGCCACCGTTAACACCGATGTACCAGTTGTCATAATTCATGCTCTCCTCTACGGTCTGAGCAGAAACGGTCTGTGCTGAGAAAGCAGCAACAGCAAGCATTAAAAATAGCTTTTTCATGTTTGATAGTTTTGTTTGTTAAATAGAAATCAATCTTTTTATTTATTTTCGTTGCAAAGTAAATAAAAAAAACGCTAACATCCAAGAAAAATCAGCAAAAAAAGATGCTTCAAGTGCATTTTTTATTCAATTTAGGCTGATTATAGGAAAAAAGAGTAAGTATTAGCAACAAAGCCGGCATCAGGGTAGCTATACAAAGTATGCTGCCCGCGGGCAGCATACCTATATATTATTTTATTTATGCCTCTGCTTCGGGATTCTCCTCGGCAACTTTCTTGACCGTCTTGCGGATGGCACGCTTGCGTGTCTTCTTCTCCTCAACGGGTTTCTCGGGCTTCACACCTGCCAGTTCAGGATCAATCATGATACGACCACAATACTCGCAGACAATAATCTTCTTGTGCATCTTGATGTCAAGCTGACGCTGGGGCGGAATCTTGTTAAAGCAACCACCGCAGGCATCACGCTGTACATAGACGATGCCCAAGCCATTACGGGCATTCTTACGGATACGCTTGAACGATGCCAGCAGACGCGGCTCAATCTTTGCCTCTAAGTCTTTTACCTTGGCCTTCAGCTTGTCTTCCTCGGCACGTGTCTCTTCCATAATCTCGTCGAGCTCACTCTTCTTCAAATCCAAGTCGCTCTGACGGTCGGCAATGTTCGCCTGATTCACTGCCAGCTCTTCCTGCTTCTCGGCAATACGAGCCTGAGCCTCCTTGATTTTCTTGTTGCAAAGCTCTATTTCCAGCGTCTGGAACTCGATTTCCTTACTCAGCGTGTCATACTCGCGGTTGTTCTTCACCTCGTTGAGCTGATTCTTGTAGCGCTCCACGCTGTTCTGGGCGTCGATAATCTCACCCTTCTTCTGCGTGACGGCCTTCTGGAACTCGTCAATGTCATTCTGGATTTTTTCCACACGAGTGGTCAGACCTGCAATCTCATCCTCAAGGTCTTGTACTTCAAGAGGCAGTTCACCTCTCAATGCGCGCTTCTCGTCAATAGCCGACAGCGCTGTCTGCATCTGATAGAGAGTCTTCAGCTTCTCTTCTACCGACAGATCAATGGGATCTTTCTTTGCCATAATTAATAATATTTTATTGGATTAGTATTTGTTTCTGCTATCTCCGTGCGCACACCCGGACACTCCTTATTAATAATGTCACGGAACACCTCACTGGTATATTGCTCACTCTGGTAGTGGCCGATGACGCATATCTGCAGCTTCTGCTCATAGTCGAAGAACACGTGATAGTGCATCTCACCCGTAATGAACGCATCAGCTCCTGCAGCGAGGGCATTGGGCAACAGGAAGTCACCCGCACCGCCACAGATAGCCACCTTACTGACAGGGCGCTGTAACAGCTCGTTGCACAAGGCACACTCCACCCCGAACTGACGCTTTACCAGCTGTACAAAGGCAGCAGCCTCCATCGGTTCCGGCAGCACACCTGTCACACCACTGCCAGCCTCTACGCCGTCCACGGTCTTTCCGGCAAAGAACTGCATGTCTTTTAGTCTTAATCGGTCACCAATTTTCCAGTTCACACCGCCCATCGCATTGTCCATATTTGTATGCATAGACACCACGCACACATCGTTCTTAATGGCTTTGATGACTGTACGTTGCACATAGTCGGCACCGCTGACCTGCTTCAACCCGTGGAACAGCAGCGGATGATGGCTCACGATGAGGTTACACCCCTTCGCCAGCGCCTCGTCAACAATATGTTCGTTGACGTCTAAACATAATAATACCCCTGAAACCTCCGCCTCTGTCAATCCTACTTGCAGGCCAGCATTATCCCAGCTTTCCTGCAAGGGCAGAGGCGCGAATCGTTCAAGGGCGCTCAACACTTCCTTTATTTTCACGCTTCTTCAGCTTTATTTTCGGGGACAAAGGTACGAATAATTCTTGAAAACAAGATAAAAATAGTTAAATAGACATCGCTTTTTAAATATTTTTGATAAATGCGACGGGAAAATGCAAAAAAACACGTACATTTGCTCACTATTTTATCAATAAATTATGGAAGGACGCAGAAACAAGTACATTGCCGTGCAGTATAAGCTCTACACGGTGGACGAACAGGGTGAGCACTTGGTAGAACAGACGACGCCGGAGCGTCCGTTTGACTTCATCAGCGGCTTCGGCTTCGCGCTGGAGGCATTCGAGAACAAAGTCAAAAACCTCGCGAAGGGAGAGACGTTCACCTTCGAACTATCAAAGGAAGAAGCCTACGGCGACTACGAGCAGGAGCGTGTGCTCGACCTTGACCGCGAGATGTTCGCCGTGAACGGACACTTTGACCACGAGCATATCTACAAAGGAGCTGTGGTGCCCCTGCAGAACGAGGACGGCAACCATTTCTACGGCCGGGTATTAGAGGTGACAGACGAAAAAGTCAAGATGGACCTCAACCACCCGCTGGCCGGTGCGAAGCTACTCTTTAGCGGACTGGTGACCGAGAACCGTGAAGCCACGAAAGAAGAAATACAGAGTCTCATCAACCACCTGCACGGAGAGTGCGACTGCGACGAGTGTGGCTGTGGACACGATCACGGTGAAGGCTGCGGACATCATCACGAACACGAACACGGAGAAGGTTGCGGCTGTGGCTGCGGACACTGCCACTAAAGCAAGAATATGAGAAATACGTTTGGTAACATTTTTACCTTGACCACCTTCGGCGAGAGCCACGGTCCTGCTGTGGGCGGAGTGGTTGACGGCATGCCTGCCGGCATCGCCGTTGACATGGACTTCATCCAACAGGAGCTGAACCGCCGTCGCCCGGGACAGAGCGCACTCACGACAAGCCGTAACGAGAGTGACCGAGTGGAACTGCTGAGCGGCGTGTTTGAGGGACGCACCACGGGAGCCCCCATCGGCTTTATCGTGCGCAACGAGAACCAGCACTCGCAGGATTACGAACAGTTGCGCTGTCTGTTCCGTCCGTCACATGCCGACTATACATACACCGAGAAATACGGTGTGCGTGACCATCGTGGCGGTGGACGCACCTCGGCACGCATCACCATCAGCCGCTGCGTAGCCGGAGCCTTGGCGAAGCTGGCCCTGCAACAGTCGGGCATCAGCATCACAGCCTACACAGAACAGGTGGGACCGATAGCTCTGGAGCACGACTACACGCATTACGACCTGTCGCAGACGGAGACGAATGCCGTGCGCTGCCCTGACATAGAGAAAGCCAGGGAGATGGAACAGCTCATCATGGACGTAAAAGCTGAAGGCGACACCATTGGCGGTGTCATCAGCTGTGTGGTGAAGGGCTGTCCTACGGGGTTAGGCGAGCCGGAATTCGGCAAGCTGCACGCCGAGCTGGGAGCTGCCATGCTGAGCATCAACGCCGTCAAGGGATTCGAGTATGGTGCCGGTTTTGCCGGTGTCACACAGCGCGGTAGTGAACAGAATGACATCTGGCAGAAGGGGTTCACCACCCTTACCAACCACAGCGGAGGCATACAGGGTGGTATCTCGAACGGTCAGGACATTTATTTCCGTGTCGCTTTCAAGCCCGTAGCAACGTTGCTGCGCGAACAGCAGACCATTGACACGGAGGGCAACAAGACCACCTTTACCGCCCGGGGACGTCATGACCCGTGTGTGCTGCCGCGTGCCGTACCCGTTGTTGAAGCAATGGCTGCAATGGTCATTCTTGATCACTTGCTGCTGAACAAGACTGTTAAAATTTAGTCTATTCGCATGATTATACAAAAAAAATCCGAGAAAGATTTGCAAGATTCAAATATTGTTTGTATCTTTGCCGAGCTATTAGGGTTTGCGAAAATCCCAATATGCTTTAGTTAAGTCTAGTTTAGTTTTTGTGTTGGTTGAGAGCGGTCTGTTTGATCGCTCTCAAATTATTTATACACACAAACCATCTGGATACCAACTCAGGCGCTCAAGCGTTCGTACAGGAAGATGGAGACGAACACCGCCAACAGCGAAGCCACCACAACGGCAAAGACTATGGCCACCAAGAGAAGCAGCGCATGCCACAGCAGGATTTTACTGAAAAGCACGACAAAGAAGAAAACCAGTAGCGCCATCACCATGACCAGCAGCCAGCGCCAGGCAGAGAGCTGGAGCGTGCGGCTCAGCATGTGCGTCAAGTAAGGCATCAGGGCCTCTAAGGGCCGGGCGCCGTTGCCCGTCAGAAACTCCATCAAACCAGCATGAGTGCGGCGTGCATGATGGTGGATGAGCAGGCTCGTGCGACTGACGACAAACGCCTCGTCAGCCATCAGCAGCAGCAACGGCAAAGCACTAAGCGGCGGAAACGCATCAAACAATCCGAACAACAGCAGGCAGGTGATGCTGCCCGTGAGGATGACGGACACGCAGGTGCCGATGATTTGCGGCAGTATAATCTTGCGATTGACAGCAGATACTTTCATTCAGAATTCTATTAGTGTTTGACTATTCATCTTGATATGGTAGTTGTTGCTCACGACAACGACCGACGCACCGGCACCGGTCATGCGCTGTAACAGCGAGAGGACGTCAGAGACAGCCGCATCGTCGAGCTCACAGGGCGGCTGATCCACCAGCACGATGCTCCGCTGCAGCTGTGCGGCACACGCCAGCAGTTCGATATACTGTTCTGCCAGCGTCAGCGATGACCAACGGCGTCCGTCTGCCCCACCCTCTTGCTGCAACTTCTTACCGTTGCTCCGCAACGAGAAGAGCAGCCGGCGCACATCGTCCACAGTGTCCTGTCCGGGGATAGGCATCAGGCGGCTGGGCACGTAGGCCATGTGGCGACGGAAATAAGGTGCCGAGCGCGGCGTCAGCAACTCACCGTCAATGCTGATATGGCCGCTGTCGATGGGCAGTATCCCCATGATAGCACGCAAGACAGACGACTTCCCCGACCCTTGCGGACCTGAGATGCAAGCCAGTTTTCCGTCCTCAACCATCAACGAAAGGGGCTGCTGACGCGGCTTGATGATGACATCGTGCAGTTCTAACATGTTTTGATGATGCAAAAGTAATAAATTATTCACAATTCACCATTCATAATTCATTTTTTTTTCGTAACTTTGCGACAAAAGTCGCGAACTTACTCCGTCTCGGAAGAAAAAACAAAAATTTGTTTTGTTCTTCTCTCGACTTTTCGTAACTTTGCCATCAAATTTTTGATGAACGTGATGAGCAAAGCAAGCAAAAGACGTATGCCCGCCGAGTGGGAACGACAGAGCGCGGTGCAGTTGACGTGGCCTCATCAGGACACCGACTGGGCACCCATGCTTCCCGAAATCACGGCCGTCTATGAACAGATGGCCCGTGAAATCAGTAAGCGCGAGGAGCTGATTATCGTCGCCCCCAAGGACACGCAACTCCCCACAATTGTAAATTGTAAATTGTCCATTTGTAAATCCAACGACACGTGGGCACGCGATCACGGCTTCATCACCGTCGAGGAGCACGGGGACGGTTCTTCGCAGAGCGAAAACTTCAGCCCTCCACCCTCCACCCTCCACCTTCCACCTTCCACCGTCAAACTCCTCGACTTCAAGTTCAACGGCTGGGGCGAGAAGTTTCCTGCCGAACGGGACAACGCCATCAACCGCCAGCTCTACGAACAGGGCATCGTGAAAGGCACCTATGAAGACCATCTGGACTTCGTGCTCGAAGGGGGAAGCATCGAGAGCGATGGCAAGGGAACCGTTTTCACCACCACCAGCTGCCTCATGGCTCCCCACCGCAACCAGCCGCTGACGCAGGCAGAGATTGAGGAACGTCTGAAGCTGTGGCTCGGTGCCGAGCGCATCGTCTGGATCAATCACGGCTCGCTCATCGGCGACGACACCGATGGACACATTGACACGCTGGTGCGCATCTGTCCCGATGATACCTTATTATATATAGGGTGTGACGACAAGGATGATGAACAGTATGAGGAACTACAACTCATGGAACGGGAGCTCCAGGCCCTGCGCACCCTTGACGGACGTCCTTACCGTCTGCTGCGGCTGCCCATTCCAAGGCCCATCTATGACGGCGAAGCCGATTCTTCATTCTTCATTCTTCATTCTTCATTGAAGGACCGCCTGCCCGCCACCTACGCCAACTACTTAGTCGTCAACGGTGCCGTGCTCGTTCCCACCTATAACCAGCCCGATCTCGACGCCGAGGCCCTGCGCATCATAGGCAAAGCCTTCCCCGACCGCGAGACAGTAGGCATCGACTGCCGTCCTGTCATCCGCCAACACGGAAGCCTTCACTGCTGCACCATGCAGTACTATTGAAAAACCTTCTTTAGCTGATTACCTTCATGTTCTTACTGTCCCAGAGATACTTGTCGGTAATCTTCAGTTCCGGGATGACAGGCAGACAAAGGAAGGCCATCGTGATGAACGGAGCCTTCATCGTGCATCCTGCCTGACGCACCATCTCATGGAGTCGCGAACCACGACAAGCCACCTCATCGCCACTCAACGGAGACATCAGGCCCGCAATGGGTAATGCCAGCTCGGCCATCTCGTCACCAGAGACAGCCACCAGTCCTCCCTTCATCTCGATGATGCGGTTGATGGCTCTCAGCAGGTACTCATCGCTCGCCCCGATGGCCACGATATTATGGCAGTCGTGAGCCACAGAGCAGGCAATGGCGCCGTGCGTCAGATTGAAGCCGCGCACCCGTCCCACCACAGGACGGGCATCGGGCTCGTAACGGTTCAGCACGACAATCTTCTGCACCTCGTCCCACGGATATCGGGAGTCCTCAATAGGATTGCCCGTGATGGTCACCTCTTCATGCCCCGTATAGAGGCTGCCGTCGGTGACGTTCATGATATGGGCCGTCTCAGAGACCTTGAGCTCGGTGCGGATGTCATCGGCCGTCAGCTTACTGGCCACAAAGAAGTTGGGATATTCGTTGGTGCCGCTGACTTCTTCTTCATGACGGCTGGAAGGCGGCAATGAGCCCGCCGTCGCATCACAGTCGTACACCTCAATGCCCTTGATGACGGTCTTTAACACGCGAAATTGCGGATGAAGCCCATCGACGGCAATGAAGTTGGCCGCATCCCCTTCCTGCAGCATGCCCCAATCCAGCTGATAGTGACGCAGCGGTGTGATGCTCGCAACCGTCAGGGTGTTCCATAGGTCATAGCCCTCGGCCAGGGAACGCCTGACCAACAGGTTGATATGTCCGCGAATCAGGTCTTCGGGATGACAGTCATCGGTACAGAACATCACCTCGTCGGGCGACTCGTCAATCAACGGACAAAGCTTGTCATAGTCTCTTGCTGCACTACCCTCGCGGATGATGACCTTCATGCCGGCCGAGATACAGGCACGTCCCTCCTCCAGCGTAGCACACTCATGGTCGGTAGAAATGCCTGCCTGGGCATAGCGCTGGCGCTCGTCGCCGACCAACCCGGGGGCATGACCGTCCACGGGTTTTCCGTGAGCATGAGCAGCACGTATCTTACGCATCACCTCCGGGTCATTGCCCAGCACACCCGGGAAGTTCATCATCTCGCCCAGCACGCCGATGTCGTCGCGGGCCATCAGCTCTTCCACGCCGGCGGCATCAATCACGGCACCGCTGGTTTCGATGCCTCCGCCGTATGCCGGCACGCAGCTGGGTGCAGCAAAGCAGAAGTTGAACGTAGCTTCACGACCCGACCGTATCATATAGTCAACGCCCTCGATACCCAGCACGTTGCCAATCTCGTGCGGGTCGGCCACCACGCCGATGGTGCCGTGAACGGCTGCCACACGGGCAAACTCGCGGGGAGCCATCATGCTACTCTCTATATGCACGTGACTGTCGATAAACCCCGGCATCAGATAAGGCCATTGTTTCCCTGTATCGGGCAGCTCACAACGCTTCACCTGCACGATGCGTCCGCCATCCACCACCACCTCGCCGTCGAAAACCTCGCGGCGCATCACATCAACTATATGTCCTGGATATGTCTTCATTGCTTTATGATTTTTAGTTGTACGACAAGGCTGCGCAAGCAGGCTCGCAGCATGATGGTGCAAAGATACAAATATTTTCCAAACTTCCAACACTTTGGGGCAATTATTTGCATCAATACTATTGAAAGTCCCCTGGGGGGACCATATTGGTCCCTTGGGGGGACCGTTTCGGTCCCCCCAAGGGACTTTATCGTTATCCACTATGTGAAATCGTAGGCTGTGACGTAATGGTCGAACTCTACTCCCTCAATACTTCCACATTGAGAAACGATGTGTAGGATTTCCTGCTGTTGTTTAGGTGAAAGAAGTTTCTCCCCGTGATGGTGGCGGTAGTATTCGCCTTTACCCATATTAAAATATTGGCGAACCATCAAGCGAGCATCTGCAGCATCGTGCTTGCTCAGTTTCTTATAGATTCCGTTGAATCCCCAAGCCATTCTGACGGGGTGCTTTTCACGGAAAAAGCTACATTCGCCATCCTTCCAGGCAGTAGGATAGACGGCCCAACCCAACTTCTTGCGTGACGGCACGAGCGTACCCATGTGGTAGTGCATACATTCTCCGTGCTTGCTACACTGCTCGTTGTAGCAAATGGGATACCTCAAAGGGGCATCATCAAAAGTCAATTCTTTTTCTTCCATAGTTGTAGTGAGTTATATGTTTATGTATTGTCTTAGGGCTTTGACTTTTTTGATTGCTTCTTAAACAACACGAAATCGTTATGGTTGACATCAGTAATAGCGGTATCATCGATGCATATATTCGCAAGTACCAACATGAGCGAGTCGTTACGATAGACAAGCAACTGCTCTGGATGCTGCTGGAGTATAGAGTCCTGTCTGAAGATGGAATTGATGGGGTACTCAAGAACTACCTCTTCATTTTGCTGAATGGCAATATTATTCTTGATGGTAACCGTCTTTCCATCAAAGCTGCATTGGTATAGATTACTTGGAAGCATCATGTTATAGTCGCCCAAGTCAACGGGTATTTTTTTGTTAAGCCAGGTGCCCGATACAATGACAAAGTCACTATTATAGATGAAAATATATTCCGAATGCGTCCATTCGCCATATTGCTTCTTGAACTCGTCGGTTCCGATTTCCTTGCGGACATAATCAATAACGCTGGAAACATCTTTGTATTGCTCGCACAACAGACTGTCTTTTATAATGCGTTCCATGTTAATACTGTCGTTCAGCATGCCCGTCTTGGCATCCGTCAGCTTCATTTCGCTAATGAGTTTGTCCAATCGCTGCTGCTGACATCTCAATCCGATGCTCTTGGAAGAAATACCAGGGATATAGGTGAAGAGGATGACAACTGCGCCAAAGATGAGTGCCATCAACTGGTATCGACGTGTACGCTCCTTCCATAGCATCAGCACGAAGAGCGTCATCAGCACACCTGCCACCATCAAGTAGAAACGGCTCTCGGTGAAACTGTAAAGACGGATGCGGTAAATGGAGCCAATCCAGTACATGATGAGCGGAGGAATGGCTATCAGCGTGAAATAGCGGTAGAACCAGTCGTAGTATCGTTTGGTGAGTATCGATTGTGCCACACGACCTACAAGTGCCGCGGTGATAAATCCCATGACCATCCATGCTACACCACCCTTGGGCAAATCCCATTGGAATACAATCTTTATAAAATAGGTATAGAGGATAACGGCGTAGATGATGACAGCTGGCGAGAGGATGAAATTGAGAATGAGCCGTAACACCTTGAAGGGTTCGGTGACCTCGTCCTCGTTCTGACGGATCAGAGTGCAGCACACCTGTGGAGCCAGTACGAACCAAATGAATTGATAGATATGCTCGTAGAGGTGCTCTGGTTCGTCAATGCCGAAGATGTAGATGAAGGAAGCAACAATGGCCAGAACCGCCAAACTGAGGATGCCGCTAATGAGCAAGCCAAAGAACAACTGAGTGACTACATGCAAGGCATGAGCCGCAAAGGAGCGATTGTCCAATCGTTTATTTCCAACGACAAATAGAATGCCTGCTAAGACGTAGGTGAACGCAAAGCCGTATGTCCAGAGAAACGGTTTCAGGTCAAGTGCCATCAAGGGCAGGAAGAGGAAGAACGAGGCAAGATAAGCCCAGCGATTAACACGATGGAGCCAAAATGTCAATGCCATCAGCGGAACGAAAAGCAAAAGTATTTCGTTGTTGACGTCACTCTCCCAATGTTTTGTTGCTTCGTTCCATGCATTGGTCTCACTGGACCATACTGCGATGATAAAGAACGCCACTCCCAAAGCCATCTCAACAGGAAAGTGCCGGGGACTTTGCAGCATCTGCCGTAACAATGATTTTAGTTTTGTACTCATAGGTTTTAATGCAATTATCTTTAAGATGGGGCAAAGATACATAGAATTCAGAAAATTGCCAAATATTAAACAACAATTTTACGAATAAACCTATGACTGTTTTGCTAATTCAGAAGAAATGATTACCTTTGCAGCGATGTTTGAAAAGGAGATAGCGGACGATTATGAAGATAGGTATCATACAACAACACAACACAGCCGACCGCGAGGAGAACAAGGCGCGGCTGGCAGAGAAAATCAGGAAGCTGGCAAATGAGGGTGCTGAGCTGATTGTGCTGCAGGAGCTGCACAACGGGCTCTACTTCTGTCAGGTGGAGGACGTTGACACGTTCGACCAGGCAGAGCCTATCCCGGGCCCTTCCACGGAGTTCTTCGGACAGCTGGCCAAGGAGCTGGGCGTGGTCATCGTCACCTCGCTCTTTGAGCGCCGTGCGCCAGGGCTCTACCACAACACGGCGGTGGTGATGGAGAAGGACGGCACGATAGCCGGTAAATACCGTAAGATGCACATCCCTGATGACCCTGGCTACTATGAGAAGTTCTACTTCACGCCGGGCGACCTGGGCTTCGAACCCATCGACACCAGCGTGGGACGGCTGGGAGTGCTCGTCTGCTGGGATCAGTGGTACCCCGAGGCAGCACGTCTGATGGCGCTGAAGGGCGCCGAGCTGCTCATCTACCCCACCGCCATCGGCTACGACGCGAACGACACAGCCGATGAGCAACAGCGCCAGCGCATGGCGTGGCAGACGGTACAGCGCGGACATGCCGTAGCCAACGGGCTGCCCGTCATCACCGTGAACCGCGTGGGGAATGAAGAATTAAAAATGAAGAATGAAGAATTTATCAAATTCTGGGGCACGTCGTTCGTGGCAGGGCCGCAGGGCGAGTTGCTCTACGAGGCTCCCGAGAACGAAGAGGCGGAGGCGGTCGTTGACGTTGACATGAAGCGCAGCGAGCAGGTGCGCCGCTGGTGGCCGTTCCTGCGTGACCGCCGCATAGATGAATATAATGAAATAACGAAACGGTTTATAGAGGAATAATTCAATGAACAACCTGAGATTCCAAGTAGTCGCAGAGGCATTCAAGAAGAAGCCGCTCGACGTGAAGACACCGGCGGAACGCCCGTCGGAATATTTCGGCAAGTATGTATTTACACGCGACAAGATGTTCCACTACCTGCCGTCCGACGTCTATACGAAGATGACGGACGTGATGGACAACGGCGCACGCCTCGACCGGAGCATCGCCGACGCGGTAGCCGCAGGCATGAAGCAGTGGGCTATGGAGATGGGCGTCACGCACTACACACACTGGTTCCAGCCACTCACCGAAGGCACGGCAGAGAAGCACGACGCCTTCATCGAGCACAACGGCCAGGGCGGTGTGATAGAGAAGTTCAGCGGCAAGCTGCTCGTACAGCAGGAGCCCGACGCCTCGTCGTTCCCCAACGGTGGCATCCGCAACACCTTCGAGGCTCGCGGCTACTCGGCATGGGACCCCACGTCGCCAGTCTTCATCATTGACGACACGCTGTGTATCCCCACCATCTTCATCGCCTATACGGGCGAGGCACTCGACTACAAGGCCCCGCTGCTGCGCTCACTACATGCCGTCGATAAGGCCGCAACGGATGTCTGCCGCTTCTTCTATTCCGACGTAAAGAAGGTGACGGTAAACCTCGGCTGGGAACAGGAGTATTTCCTCGTCGATGAAGGGCTCTACTCTGCCCGCCCCGACCTGCTCATGACGGGACGCACCCTGCTGGGACACGAGTCGGCAAAGAACCAGCAGATGGACGACCACTACTTCGGCACCATCCCCGACCGCGTGCAGGCATTTATGAAAGACCTGGAGATACAGGCGCTGGAGCTGGCCATTCCCTGTAAGACGCGCCACAACGAGGTGGCACCCAACCAGTTCGAGCTGGCACCCATCTTCGAAGAGTGTAACCTCGCCGTCGATCATAACATGCTGCTCATGTCACTCATGAAGAAAGTGGCCCGCAAGCATGGTTTCCGTGTGTTGCTTCACGAAAAGCCCTTTGATGGCATCAATGGCTCGGGCAAGCACAACAACTGGAGCCTATCGACCGACACGGGCGTGCTACTCCATGCTCCCGCCAAGACGGACGCCGCCCACCCCGAGGCATCCATCAACGAGACTTTGCGCTTCGTCACGTTCATCGTGGAGACGCTGATGGCCGTCTGGCGACACAACGGGCTGCTGAAGGCCAGCATCATGAGTGCTACCAACGCCCACCGCTTGGGCGGCAATGAGGCTCCCCCTGCCATCATCAGCTCGTTCTTAGGACAATATGTCTCCGGATTGCTTGACCACATCGAGCAGACCTCTAATCTCAAGCCGCAGATTTCAAACCTCCAGCGGGAGATTGACATCCCACAGATTCCCGACCTCATCGTTGATAATACCGACCGTAACCGCACGTCGCCCTTTGCCTTCACCGGCAACCGCTTCGAGTTCCGTGCACCGGGTTCCAGCGTCAACTGCGCCTCGGCCATGATTGCCCTCAACGCAGCGATGGCAGAAGCCCTTGCCAGTTTCAAGCAACGCGTGGATCAGAAAGTCTCGGAATACTCCGGAAAGCCTGAGTACTCGGAAGGCACTGGTCATACGGCTCTGTTCCACGCTATCGTTGACGTGCTGCGCGAAGACATCAAGGCATGCAAGCCCGTACGCTTCGACGGCAACGGCTACAGCGAGGAATGGGTGGAGGAGGCTGCCCGCCGCGGCCTCGACGTGGAGAAATCATGTCCCGTCATCTTCGAGCGTTACCTTGACGAAGAGAGCATCCGCATGTTCGAGAGTACGAAGGTAATGAACCACAAGGAACTGGAAGCCCGTAACGAGGTGAAATGGGAGACCTACGTGAAGACCGTACAGATAGAGGCACGTGTGCTGGGCGATATGGCCATGAATCATATCATCCCCGTTGCCACGCACTACCAGAGCAAGCTTATCAAGAACGTACAAGGCATCAAGGAGATTTTCTCTTCGTCCTTGTTCTCGACAGAGAAAGCCAATAAGCTCTCTGCCCGTAACATCAAACTGATTGAGGAGATTGCCGAGCGTACGGAACGTATAGAACAGCTGGTAGAAGAACTCACCGATGCACGTCGCGTGGCAAACCGCATCACGGACATCCATCAGCGCGCCATCGCCTATCACGACACCGTCTGCTCCCACATGGAAGCTATCCGCAGCGAGACGGACAAACTCGAAATGATTGTCGAGGACGGGCTTTGGACATTGCCCAAGTACCGCGAACTGTTGTTTATCAGATAATCAATAAACAAGATCATCAATAAACAAGAAAGAGGGCGCCGTGCCCTCTTTCTTGTTTTATTCCTTTATTTATTCCTCTAACGCCCCGATGATTTCCTGCACGGAATGACAGCCGTGCCGGTCGAGCCACGCGTCAATGCCATCACGTACCTTGATGGTCACGGCAGGGTCGATGAAGTTTGCCGTACCTATCTCGATGGCCGTAGCTCCAGCCATCAGGAACTCAATGGCGTCGGTGGCAGTCATGATGCCGCCAAGCCCCACAACAGGAATCTTAACAGCCCTCGCCACCTGCCACACCATGCGCAAGGCAACGGGTTTGACGGCAGGCCCAGAGAGCCCGCCGGTCTTGATGCTCAGCACAGGCTTGCGACGCTCAATGTCAATAGCCATACCCATCAGCGTATTGATGAGCGACACGGCATCGGCGCCTTCTGCCTCACACGTGCGGGCAATATCGGAAATATTCGTCACGTTAGGCGAGAGCTTCACTATCAGCGTCTTGTGGTAAGCCTTCCTGACGGCACGAACCACACTCTCGGCTCCGGCACATGTCACACCGAAGGCCATACCGCCGTCCTTGACGTTGGGACACGAGATATTCAGCTCGATGGCGGGAATATGCTCCAGCGCATCAATGCGGGCAGCACACTCGGCATAGTCGTCAGGTGACGAACCGCTGACGTTGACAATCATATTCGTGCCGATGTCCTTAATCTGCGGATAGATCTGCTCGCAGAAGTAATCAACACCCTTGTTCTGCAATCCCACGCAATTGAGCATGCCGCTGGGCGTCTCAGCCATACGCGGATAGTCATTGCCCTCACGCGGATGAAGCGTGGTACCCTTGACAATGATGCCGCCCAACTCATGGAGCGGCACGAAGTCCTGAAACTCCAAGCCGTAGCCGAACGTCCCCGACGCAGTCATCACGGGATTCTTCAGCCGCAGGCTTCCTATATTTACTTGCAAATTACTCATAGTCAAAACTCTCAAGGCTCAACGCTCACCATAACAATCGTTTGGTGTTAAACACCGGTCCTTCCTTACATACACAGAGGTTTCCCTCAGTGGTCTTCTCCACACAGCAGAGACAGGCGCCGAGGCCACAAGCCATCATGTTCTCCAACGACACCTCGCACTCGACAGACACTTTCGCAGCATAGCGTGCCACAGCCACCATCATCGGCTTGGGGCCGCAGGTAGCGATGCGGTCAAACTGCTCCTGCGAGAGCAGCGAGTGGTTCGTCACGAAGCCACGCTCACCCTCGGAACCGTCCTCGGTAGTAACGAATACCCGACCATACTGCCGAAACTCATCCAGCATCAGCAGGTCCTTGGCACTACGGGCACCCAGCAGGAACGTCGGCTCACAGCCCATACGCTTCATCTCAGCACCCATGTAGAGCAGCGGGGCAACCCCTACTCCACCTCCTACCAACAACAACCGCTCATCAGCCTTCGTCGGCATCGTAAACCCATTACCCAACGGCAGGACGCAATTCAAATTCTCGCCCTCGTGCAACGATGCCAAACGGCGTGTACCGTTACCGATGGCAGCCACTAACAGCCATAGCTCGTTCTGCTCACGATTCACAAAATTGATGGAAATAGGCCGGCGTAGGAATGTCGTGGGCGATTGGTCAACGCGAACCTCCACGAACTGTCCCGGAAGCATCTCGGGCAGGGGCTCATCACCGGTGAGTTTGATGAGCACGTAACGTCCGCCGACAGGTTCGACGGAGCGAACAGTCAAATCTAAAATATACTTTTTCATATATATAAATAGGTATAGGGTACATCACCATCCCGGAGGCAGCACGATATTCTCAACGTCATGCGCTGCGGAGAACAACGGCGCAATCTCTGCATCGGTAAAGCCGGCAATGCCACAGCCAATGCGGGTGACAAGGAACGTGAGTTCGGGATGCTCCTTGGCAAACACGATGAACTCGTCCACGTAGGGACGGATGGTCTCCACGCCGCCCTGCATCGTTGGGATGCCATAGCTCTGGCCCTGCAGACCCACACCCTGCCCCATGATGGCGCCAAACTTGCGGTAGGCCACGTATGCCGCGCCACCGCCATGCAGACCTCTCAGATTGCTGCCGAAGACGAATATCTCGCCAGGCTGCAGCTCGGTGATTCTTTCTGGTGTCGTACGTTTCTCTTCCATATTCTCTTCTTTTTGTAGTTCCATAAACGCTTCTCGGCCTTCGCTGGCACTCTTCCGACTGAAGAAATCGCTGACACTCTTTCTGAAAGAGCTGGATTTCACCGGCGGACAAGGCATCGGAGCACACGACTCCTCGTACATAATCTGCGGCTCCTCCATCACCTCAGGCATGTCGAGGTCCATGTCGAAGTTCTTTTTAAAGTAAGGCACGATGATTCGCTCCTTCAGCACCTTGTACTTCTGCGAGACAGCCGAAGGCGTCATGCCCAGCTCCAGCGCCACCTCCTTGGCCTTGAAGCCCTGAAGAAGCAGCATATTGATAAGCAGCCGTTCCTGTCGCGTGACGGCAGCATGGTCGCAGATATCCTCCACCACATGATTGAACTGCAGGCGCAGGTCGCTCGTGACGTCAAACGACAGCAGGTAGTCCTGATAGGTGACGCTGCCATACTCCTTCTTGTACCACTTCAGCGCATCAAGCACCGTATAGCGGAAACCGTTGATGAGCCATGTGCGCAGACTGACGTTGGGCGAATGGTCCTCCAAAGGCTTCCAGTCGTGCTCCATCAGGTAGAGTGCATACTGGTGAGCCAGCGACATAAAGTCGAGATTCTCCTTCTCGCTCAACTGGTATTTCTTGTCAAACAACTGATAGCCCACGCGACAATACTCATAGAAGTATTCGCGGATAATGCGTGCGTCACCCCTGCGGAAACCGCTTAGAATGGCATCATCAGACAGGCGTTGATAGTACATAGCTTCAATATTTTCGGCGATGGCTCGCATCCTTTGGAATGCAAATTTACAAAAATATTTTCAATCTTACTTCATTTTTTTCCAAAAACTTCTTCTAAGACATAAAGAACGGACAGAAACAGGCCATCTAACGCCTGACAAATGACCAAAAGCAAATAATTATTCACCCTTTAAAAACAAGAATTATGGAAAAGAAAAATGAAATCCAGGTCAAGCGAGTGTTCAACCTCATTATCGTCGATGAGAGCGGTTCCATGTCCATCATCCGCAAGCAGGCCTTTGCCGGCATGAATGAGACCCTGCAGACCGTGCGTGCCATGCAAGAGAAATATCCCGACACCGAGCAGCGTGTCACTCTCGTCACCTTCGACAGCGACCATACCACGTGGCACTACGACAACGCCCCTGCCCTCAAGACCAAGAACCTCGACTGGGATGCCTACCGTCCAGGCGGAGCCACCCCACTCTACGACGCTATGGGCAAGGCCATCGCGAAGGTTCAGGCTCAAACCGAAGAAGGCGACAACGTGCTCGTCACCGTCATCACCGACGGCGAGGAAAACAGCTCTGTGGAGTGGACACTGAAGATGATCCGCACCATGATTGAGAAGCTGAAAAAGGAGCACTGGACCTTCACGCTCATCGGCACCGACAATCTGGACGTAGAGGAGATGGCCAACAAATTCGCCATCGACGAGCATCTGGAGTTCAAGCAGGACGAGGCAGGCACACGGGCCATGTTTGCCCGCGAGCGCCGCAGCCGCGAACGCTACAACTGCTGCGTCGAAGCCTGTGCCCCCATGCCAGTAGGCTCTTTCTTCGACGAGGATTAAGCAACAATTTAAGGAGATGCACCCAGTTTATCTTAAGACAAACTGGGTGTCTTTGTCAATATGACTTCGAGGTATGGACTGGATGCAGGAAGAGGACGAGACAATCTATCAAGATGAACCAGCAAGAGAAATGTATAAAGGAAGAATTCCTTGCGCCAACTTGGGGTTAGGAATATCTAAGATACAATAAGAACTCTATAAGAATGCATCCCCACACATAAGAGTATATAAATGTTAAATAACCAAAGAAATTATTGAAACAATTCCAAAATATGGGAGCCTTTTTGTAATTTTGCCATATGAAACAGCAACGATATGCAGTCATAGTGCTTTTTGCACTGATTATTGCTTCAAGTCTGACAAGTCTTGGCAGTTATAGTTCAACAAGTCGGTTGGTAAATGAAGATATGGATAGAGCATTGGCTTTGACCTTGAAGGAGCAGCAGAGCAATGTCATTAGTCAGGACACTATCCGTACGTTCAACAAACACTTACAAATAGCAGAACTGCGAGGAAAAGCGACATTGGCAGTTGATACCCGTGGACAGAAGTTCAAGGCGTATGCCCATTGCTCTGAGGCTACTATCTTTAGCCTGTCAGACCAAAGACCAGCAACCATCCTTTGGGCGTTGACGAGTTTCTGGGCAATGCTGATGTGGTATCGTCATCGGCAAACATTAGTGGTAACCATTACTAATAGGAATGCTTTTGGCGGACTGACATACTCAGAAGAGGATGGTCGTTTATATGCAGCCGATGGCAGTCAGGTTCAACTTACTCCCATGCAGCATCAGCTGATGGAAATGTTCTTCCATTCACCCTCGCACTCGCTGACCAAGACGGAAATCTGTAATGCACTCTGGCCCAAGAAACCCGATGCTAGCGAAACACTCTATACCCTAATTCGCAGACTTAAACCAGTCGTGGAACAACATTCTGACCTCAAAATAGAGTCAGACCGCAGCAAGACTTATAGTTTGAAAACCAAGTAGATAGGAAACTGATATTGAACCTGACAAGCAAATGTCAGACAAATGTCAGACAGTTTTTTCGATAATAAAGGAATCTCTTCGTACCTTCGCAGCAAAAATGCAAGAAATGAAGAGATTATTGTTTTGCTTGTTGGCTGCCTGTGCTTTGAACTCAGCAGCCCAAGACACAGAAAAAACTATCACACTAGATGAGGTGACGGTAAAAGGAGCGCGGACCATACAAAAGGTGGATGGCCAATGGATCTATCCCACGAAACAGCAAATAGAGAGTTCTGCCAATGGCTATTCGCTATTGGCAAAACTTACTATCCCCCACATCCGCGTGGACGAGGCGATGAACAGCATTACAGCATTGACGAATCTTGGAACAGTGCAGGTGCGCATCAACGATGTCATTGCCACACGTGAAGATTTGCAGACGCTCGACATGCAGGGTGTTGATCACATTGAGTTTATTGACAACCCTGGTGTGCGGTATGGCGAAGGTATCGCGTACATTATTGATATTAAAGTGAAAAAGTCTGTAAGTGGCTATGTAGTCGGAACCCAACTGACAAATACGCTTACCACCGTGAATGGCAGTGAGTCTCTCTTTGGCAAAATCAACTACGGACGCAGTGAGTTTGCACTCAGTTATGACCTCGACTATCATAACTTCAAGGGCGCGGAATACGATGAGCGGGCCACCTATGAACTGGAGTCAGGCGACATCTCTTCCATTCATCGCTATAGTCTAAATAAGCAGAGTAAGAATATCAGCCACAATGCCCAACTAACCTATAGTCTGAGCGACTCGAACTATGTTTTTCAGGCCAAGCTCTCAGGAAGCTGCGATATACGACCTCAACACAGAAATGCAAAAATGGTAATCAATGATGTTCCCTATGATGAGTTTTCATCATCCAGTAGCAGTTCACCCTCGCTCGATCTCTACTACCATCAAGACTTTCGTTGCCACCAGTCGCTGACAGCGAATGTTGTGGGGACGTATATCAAGACAACTGGAGATACGGAGAATAATGAAGGGACTACCTATCATTATAATACGGATGGAAGAACATATAGCCTTTGGAGCGAGGCGATTTATGAAAACCGACTGAAGCCCTTTACCTTTTCCGCTGGCGTGCAGTACGGACAACGATACAGCCATAATATTTATCAAGGCGATGTCGATGCAACAAATGATATGCATACCTCCAGCCTTTATCTCTTCTCACAACTGAAAGGTCATCTTGGCAAACTTTCGTATATGGGAGGCCTTGGTGCCAGCAGACGGTACTATCGTCAGGGCGATGCAACACAAGACTTTTGGTTCTTCCGTCCTAAGTTCACCGTCAGCTATCCCTTGACAAACAAGCTAAAGGTAAAATATGACTTCGAAATCTCGCAACACACATCCCAGATAGCACTCGTCAGCAATGTCAGCATCAAGCAGAACGCGATGGAAACCATCCTCGGTAATCCGGATATTCATCCAAACCGCGTTGTCGCTCATCAACTGAAACTCTCTTATTCCACACCTTGCTTCACCTCTGAACTACAAGGCTACTACCGTCTGAATCCCCATTGCAATATGGAGAAGTACATCCGCCAAGATGACCATTTCTATCAGACGCAGACCAATACCGACAACGAGTGCAACTTTTTCTATATTGATAGCTACAACCAATGGGACATCATACCAGGAAAACTGACGGCAACTGTCTATGGCGGCATCTATCGTTTCTTTAACTACGGCGAGGATTATACCCACACCTATACCTCCTTCAATGGTGGTTGTTCGTTGCAGGCTTATTTGGGTCGCTGGACATTTGGTGCCTACACTGATAATGGCTGGAACTTCATGGAGGGAGAACATCGCGGCCATCAAGCTCCAGCATGGTACTTCACTTGTAGCTATCAAATGAACGAAGCCTTCTCCATTTCCCTCTATGCCCAACACCTGTTCAGCCAGCACCCGCTGACGGCCAAGACCGAGGTTGTAAGCCGTTACGTTCAGAAAGAAATCTCACAGCACAGTCGTGACTACGGCAACATGCTGACCCTCAAACTTTCCTATCGACTCAACCATGGGCGCAAGTATCAAGACATCCAACGCTCTATGAACCACAGCGATAAAGAAACGGGTATTCTATCTAAATAATCCGAATCGTATAAGAATGGCAGTCGCATTGATGGATATAGCAATTCCTGTATCGACGTAGGGGAATGAGCTTGATGTATGGCTTTTCGTCGCTTGACACTTGTGTCGCTTGCTTTGGCAGGAACTTTGCTGGCAATTAAGAAGAATTAACGCAGTTAACCGTCAATATTTGCGTTCCTCATGCGTTTATATATAAGAAATAATCAAAAAGGACGAAAAATGAACATGAACACTCGGCTTTGCCGCTTTCTTGCGCTCCGTGGGTGCTCAGGCGCTTTGCGGAGGTCTTTGCAAAGAACAATTATCACCGCACTGCTCGCCATCGTCGCATTGGCGGGGCAGGCAAAAACTTACAAGACCATCAAGAACCCCGTAGTGTTCCACTTTGGCGGCATCCCCCACTACGAAACCATCACGCCCGACTGTCGCCGTGTCCGAGACGACCTCCGCATCAACGGCTACTATACGTTCAACTATGAACTGGAAAGGCTGTTGGAGAAATTGAAATAAAAATCAAACGAACAACAGACACACCGGGGATGGTTCTTGCTAAGGCAAGCGGCAGAGCCGAGCGCTCGATAATCCATAATGTCATTCTCCTGTCCCTGTGACATTTCTACAATGGAACAAAAGTTTAGCAATAACAGTTTAGACCTCCAGATGCTACGGGAGTTCTGCAAACGCGAGGGTGAGGCGGTCACCTATCGCAAGGATGAGCAGTTGGAGCGCGAGGGTGACCCAGCACAATGGTTTGCCTTTGTCACCGAGGGTTGCTTCAAATATGTGACGCATGGTGTCAGTGATGACAGGGAACACATTACGTGGTTCTCGTTCGAAGGCGAGTTCGTGGTTGATTATCCTGCGTATCTCTACGCCCGTCCTGCACGGACCTCTATCGTGGCGATGATGCCCAGCCGCGTGCTCAGGGTTACGGGTGAACAGATGAAGCAGTATTTTAGCCAAAGCATAGAGACGATGGAATTACGTGCAGTCATTGCTGAGCATGTCCTCAGCCAGTTCCATTCGCGCTACATCGACCTTCATCGTACCACAGCACGCGAACGTTACAACCTGCTGATGCAGCGTTGTCCGGGCATTGCGGAACACCTCGACTTACAGGACATCGCCTCGTTCCTCAACGTCACACCCAAAACTATCAGCAAAATCCGTAAGGAAATCACTTTCCGGAAAGATTAGCCCACATTTTTAACAAAA
The DNA here is from genome assembly GCA_905233985.1 of uncultured Prevotella sp. Taxonomy (GTDB): domain Bacteria; phylum Bacteroidota; class Bacteroidia; order Bacteroidales; family Bacteroidaceae; genus Prevotella. The sequence goes on along the minus strand of CAJOFA010000020.1, from coordinate 8,213 downwards.
ACTCTTAACCTGGGTTAAGACCTGCATCCTCGGCAATCAGTTTTCTTGGTTTTGCCGAGGGTTATTTGTATGGAGTTTTGTAATTTCGTCGGAGAAAAGTGCAATGTTTTTCTTTTTTCGGTGTATATACGGATAGAAAGAGTAATGGACAACGTGACGGAAACACTGACAGACGGGCTACGGCGACAAGACCGACAAGCCCAGCAGCAGACACTCCAGATGTTCGGCGAAATGGTTTTCAGCCAGATAGCAAGAATCGTGACCCGACATGAGGATGTGGAAGAAGTGTATCAAGACGTGTTTCTCAAGGTGTTCCGCAACATCGCGACATTTGATGCCCGCAAAGCGTCGCTGGCCACATGGGTGAGCCGCATCGCCTACCATGAGTCGCTCAACTTCGTGCAGCGCGTAGAACGAAAGACGTTGAGAGCGGAGGGAGGAGTATTAAAGGTGGAAGACATCAGCGACGAGGACGTTGACCTGACACTACAACAACCAGACAAACGGACGGTCCTACTACTGGAGAAGGCGCTGGAGCGTCTGCCGCCTGAGGAACAGGCGCTCGTCACGATGTTCTACTACGAAGACAGGAGCCTGAAGGAAATTGCCTACATCACCGACTCTATCCCTTCGACCGTCGGCTCGCAACTGTGCCGTATCAGAAAGAAGCTATACAAAACAATAAAAGACATGCAACAATGAACGAGCAAGACCTCATCACCCGACAAACACAGGACAAGAACCTGCGTGAAGCCATCAGCCGCAAGGAACAGCACAGGGCGCAGAAGCCTGCCGACTTAGACGGACGGCTGATGGAGCGCGTCATGGGCAGTCTGCCCGACAGGGACACGGACCCCATGCTGCGCAGAGCCCGCAGAGTGTCTTTGCATTGGTGGATATCGGCTGCTGCCTGTCTGTTATTAATAATAGGTATAGGGATAACACTGTTCTTCGATGCCGGTTCAAAACAGTTACAGCCAGTACAAGTGCAGAACAACAAGAGTACAGACGTCTTGTACTGCCAGTACAAAGCATCTGTACCAGCAGTACAAACGTCTTGTACCGACAGTACAAAGCATTTGTACCAAACACAAATAACCAAGAAATCATCCGTAGTGGCAGATTTAGCCCCCGCAGCTCACGAATCAGATGATATGAAATCAAATCCGCAACAACATCTTGCTGCAAATAATTCTCACTCCACCCTCCAACTTCCACCTTCCACCATCAATGCTGTCCTCGCTGACAGCATGCCTTACCAAGACCCTGCCCGTATGGATGAGTTTATTGCAAAAATGGCTGATTACCAAGGTGTGAAGCAAGGAGAATTGTCATGTTCTCTGCCTACTGACAGCAACATGGTAAGTGCCGTCTATGTATTCCCTGATAAAAAGGAGATAGACCTATTCAGTCGACTGTTACAGGCAGCGTGCTGGTACAGCGATGATACACCTGGCTATTTTCTGACTTTCTCGCACAAGCAGTTCTTCTTCGAGCTGAAAGACATGCGCCAACAGCTGCAATACCGCTGGATTGCTGAGCGTGTGAACGGCAAAATACTGCTCTACGGTACCCATGCACCCATAGGGGTGAAGACCTCATCTTCCTGTTATCAGGAGTACCGCGACAAGTTGATGCATACAAGAATTAATAATTCCAAAACATTATAGATATGAAAAAGAGAATCATTATGATGAGCCTGATGGCTATCGCCTGCCTCACGATGCAGGCACAAACGCAAAAGGAAGTTAAAGTACTGGCCCAGTGCGATGCTTATTTTCTGGATGCCTGCCCGGATGCCACCATTGACAAGAAAACAAAGAAGAAGACTATTGTCTGGAAAGACACGGAAAACAACTCTTGGCACGAGGACATGGGCTTCGTCAAGGATGTTCCCACCATCAACAACCTTGCAAGCATCTTCCCCAACTTCTCTAATGATGAAGTCAGTTCCTTCCTCCCCATCGTATGGCGACTGACAGAAGAGAACGATGAAACCGTGCTGCACTGCTACTTCCGCATGCCAGCCGACATCGTCAACAACCTATGGCTGTGCAGCGACGAGTGCGTCATCCTCGACAAAGAAACCGGCACCATCTACCAGTCGCGCCGCACCAATCCCGACTGCTATGGTAAGGTGTTCAGCGTAAAGGCAAAAGAGGGGACCATCCTCGACTTCCAGATATTCTTCCCCAAACTGCCCGAGACCGTCAAGAATATTGCCATCTATGGCGTGCCCAACTGGTACATGTGGGGCATGGATGTGGATCTTCACAGAGGGATTGGCCATTTCTGGGAAGATTATCGAGGCCAGTATAATTACGACGAGATGGCACCTATCCATAAGGCTCACCTCGTCAGCGAGGCCAAGGATTACGACAAAGACAACTACAAGACGTGGGCCGTCTATAATGACGCCCACCTCATCAAGCCTGTGGAAGACGGAACATATGCCATCTGGCTGACGCCCGAAGCCACCTATCTGGCAGAAGCCTGCGAGATGAACTGGATGCGCGAGTACTTCAAAGGGATGGTCAACAGCATCCTCATCGACCACCGAGGCCACCAATACAAATGCAAGGAAGTGTTAGGCTATCCTAATGACAAACTGTTCTGGGTGGAAGGATACACAGGCGACTACTTTGCCATTGTCATGGTCTTCGAGCCTATCCCGCTTGAGACAGAGGACATCACCTATATCGTGCCCGAGGGCGAGCCTTTCGCCATGTGGGGCGCCAACTGGAGCGGCAAGATACAAAACTTTAACATCCAAGAGTTGCGCGACAACCAGAAGCTGTTTAAATACCACCCGCGAGAGGTTGTAAAATAAAACATTTTGACAGATGTTGATTTGATAGTGGATGCAGCGTGTCGAGATGACACGCTGCATCAGGGGGTTACAAAAAACAATGAATTTTATGAAGAAGTTATTTGCAATGGTTCTAGTCTTGGTTATGAGCGTGTCTGAGCTGTGGGCACAGGACGACCAGCAACCCAAGAAGAAGGAAAAGAAAGTCTATCTGTACGGATACCTGTCGGACTCGTTCACAGGGTCGTACATCCCCGACGTGAAGGTAGTAGTGCTGCGCCCTGACTCCACGCTGGTAGACTCGGCGGAAGTGAATACCTACGACTACAACGGCATACAGGCATCGTCCTATTATCTGAAGGTGCCTGCCAAGTCTGCCAAGTACATCATCAAAGCCACGCATCCCGACTACGAGACGACATGTGTAAACTACGAAATCAAGCGTGTGGCCCGCAACCGTGAGTTTGAAGCACCGTCCATCCGTATGCGACGCATTCACCGCAGCTACGACCGTGAAGGCGGTTCGCTCGACGACGTGACGGTGACGGCCACCCGCGTAAAAATGGTGTATAAGGGCGATACCATCGTGTTCAATGCCGACGCCTTCAACATCCCCGAAGGCTCTATGCTCGACGGACTCATCAAGCAGCTGCCGGGCGTGGAACTGAAGGAAAACGGCGAGATATTCGTCAACGGCAAGAAGATTGACAACCTGACGCTCAACGGCGCCGACTTCTTCAAGGGCAAGAACAAGATGATGCTCGAGAACCTACCCTACTACACGGTGAAGAACGTACAGGTATATAACAAACGTACACCGAAGAGCGAATTTCTGGGGCGCGATGTCGAGGAGAAGGAATACACGATGGACGTGGTGCTGAAAAAAGAGTATGCCGTTGGCGGCACGGTGAACCTCGAGGCCGGAGCCTCGCCAGGTGCCTCGTCGGGAGGTGTGTGGCGCTACAAGGCGCGGGGCTTCGGACTGCGCTATACGAACCGGACACGTGCCGTACTCTTCGGAGGTGTGAACAACGTGAACGAATACATGGACTATGACGATGAGGGCAATGAGCGCGACCGCACACAAGCATCGGGTGACCGCGACATCAAGATGATTGGCGGCATGTTCTCGCTGCATACCCCCGAGGAGCGCGTCAGCAACGACTTGGAGTTCAAGCTCAACTGGGAGGACATCCACACGGAGTTGGAGCGCACAGGCGAGAACTTCCTGGCAGGTGCCAGCACCTTCTCTGCCAATCGCGCCCAAAGCAACAGCCGCCCCTTCAAGCTGACGGCACGTAACACGTTCTACATCCGCAAGCCCGTCTATCTACATTCGTGGCTCAACATTAACTATAATCGTGACAGCAACAACAGCGAGAACTGGGCGCTGACGGCCAACGACCAGTTGATGACGGACAGCATCAACCATACGTGGAGCATCAACCGTTGGCGTAGCAACCGCCTGCAGATGAACTGGGATAACCACTGCGACATCAAGTTGCCTTGGGGTGACGAACTGGAACTGTCCACGTCGCTGTTCTGGAGCAGGCAATGGGGCAGCGACAGTTTCTCGCAAGACCACTATACCTATTATAATACGCACACCACCGACCAGCGCAACCAATACAGCGAGAGCCCGCAGAGCAGCTACAACATCAGCGCTAACCTTGCCTATCGGCTGCGGCTGACGGAACACTTCACCATAGCACCCAAGCTGGGCATGGGCTACAACTACAACAACAACGACTTGCGCCTCTACCGCTTGGACTGGCTGGGTGCGGAGTGGGCTATGGATGGGCGGCACCCCTTAGGCTCGCTGCCTGTCATAGGCGACTCGCTGCTGCTTGCCCTCGATGCTCCCAACTCATCGGAACAGGGCTACCGTGAGAACCAGTATGAAGCAGGCATGGGCCTCACCTATAGCAAGCAGACGGAAGAGGACAAGGACTTTCTTTACTCCCATTTCTCACTCTCCAGACAGTTCCGCCGCAAGCACATGCACTACGACAGCGACGTGCTGCACACGACCATAAACCGCAACGAAAACTACTGGAAGGCAAACTGGCACTTCCAGTATAGCTTCGACAATTACCATAAGGAGTTCTATATCTACGGACAGAACAGCACCTACCTGCCTGACATCAGTCAACTGGCAGACATCACACAGACCAACAACCCGCTCTACATCCGCAAGGGCAACCCCAACCTAAAGCCAGAGACGAACTGGTGGTGTTATGCCAGCTTTCGCTCACGTGTAGACAGCCTTGACCAGCACTTCAACATCAGTCTTGACGGCAGCCTCACACACAACGCCATCACCACTGCCTACACCTACGACCCGACGACGGGTGTACGTACCACGTGGTCAGAGAACGTCAACGGCAACTGGAACATGCGGTTAAACATCGCCTACGGACGTGCCTTGGGAGAAAAGAAGTTCTGGCACATCGGTAGCTACCTCAACGCCACCGTCGGACAGAGCACCGACATGTCCTCCGTTCAGTCTGTTTCAACTGAATCACAACAAACAGAATTGCAACGCAACCGCGTTACGACCACCCGTCTTGCCTATACTCCCAGCATCCGTTTCCAGAAAGAGAAGCTCAGCTTCACGCTGAAGGGCGACGTGGCGTGGCGGCACATTCACCGCAGCATCGAGGTGGACGGCTTGCCCGTCAACACCTATGACTTCAGCTACGGCTTCAACGCCAACTACAAACTGCCATGGGGCATCACCCTTGACACCGACCTGCAGATGCACTCCAACCGGGGTTATGCCGACGAAGACTTGAACAACGACCGCCTCTATTGGGATGCCACGCTTACCAAGTCATGGAACGAAGGGCGTTGGATTGCAAAACTCAAGGCCTACGACATCCTCGGGCAAGTGTCGCAGTGGCAGTATTACGTCAACTCACAAGGCCGCACCGAGACCTGGACGAACAACATGCGCCGCTACGTCATGCTCACCCTCGCCTTCCGCTTCAGCGTCGTCCCGAAGAAATAACTCTTAACATGAGTTCTTCGCAGAGCGAAGCGGCAAAGCCGAGCGCTTGGACGAGCCAAGCGACTTAAGGTCGAGTGAAGACCTGCAACTGCAACTGTTATTTTATTGACTTTGCCGAGGGCAATTTGCTTTACTTTTCGTCGCTTGACACTTGTGTCGCTTGCTTTGGCAGGAACTTTGCTGGCAATTAAGAAGAATTAACGCAGTTAACCGTCAACATTTGCGTTCCTCATGCGTTTATATATAAGAAATAATCAAAAAGGACGAAAAATGAACATGAACACTCGGCTTTGCCGCTTTCTTACGCTCCGTGGGTGCTCAGGCGCTTTGCGGAGGTCTTTGCAAAAAACAATTATCACCGCACTGCTCGCTATCGTCGCATTGGCGGGGCAGGCAAAAAAGACTATCGTATGGGAAAACCCATCTGTTGCCTATTCAGCCATTCCGTATTTTCAAATCCAGAAGGTGGAAATGACGAAGGAAAAGACTGCCATGTATGTCAGGATGGCTCTTTTACCAGGTTATGGCTTCCGAATCAGCGAAAACAGTTATCTGGAAACAAATGGGAAACACTATGGCATCGTTGGAAGCGACAGCATACCTTTAGGAGGAGATTACATTGTTTTGGATGACACTGGAAGGAAAGACTTCGTCCTCTATTTCAAACCCTTGCCTTTGGACACGAAGGAATTTGACTTCTTGGAAGGTTTGGCGAAAGGCGACTACAAGGTGTTTGGCATCCACGACAAGGACTACACGATTCCTCCCGCTTCCGTGCCGACAGAATACATGGCCGATGATGACGGGGAAGGATTGGCGGAACTGAAGTTCGATGCTACGCCTGCCACCATTCATTTCAAGTCGTTGAATTATCGTAAGGGAATGAACACGGAGATTCAAGTGCAATATGTTGATTTGAAGAATCCTGCAAAGCCTATGGATGTCTACACGAATCTGAATGATGACGGTGAAGCCAGTGTTATCCTCCCTATATGCCTGTCTCAAATTGTGTGGGTCAACATCGTTAACATTCCATGGAATTCAATGGGGTGTGTATATCTTTCACCAGGTAAGGAAGTGACCGTCCTTGTTGATATGCTACACGATGACAGCGAGGCCAATAGCAAGTTTGTTGGTGCCAAAGGCTATTATGCCAGGTTTGGCAAAGAATGGTGTCAGTCTGCCCTAGAAGAGGAAACTGAAAATGGTCCTCAGAAACCAACCATTAAAAAGGAAGACATTCACGATGTGCAGACATTGATTAGATATTGTGATGAAGAACGGGAGAACTACGACAAATGGATAAAGAACTCAAACTATTGCAAAGCAATCAAAGAGTATTTGACACAATTCGCATATTCCCCCTTATTCATGTTCGAAGGCGAACAAGATTCCCTGTCCAAAACAAAGGAATTTACAGACTATGTGCTTCAGAATTACACAGGGAATCTATACAAGAAGAATATCGTTTTCAACAATGAATTCCCAAGAGCCAGCAAATACTATGCAATGGCTGATGCACGAGGATTCAATGCCGACCTTGCCCGCTATTGTTACTATCTGAAACAATTGGAGAAACCACTCATTGAGGACAAAAACCTTTCCGACCTCTACGACAAATATGTGGCAGAATATCAAGCGACCATTACGGCCAACAAGCAAGGGCTGGCCGATAACATTCACTACCTCGACATGACGGACGTGGCGCCTGAAAACATGCTGCAAACCATTCTTGACAAGCACAAGGGTAAGACAATTTTGGTAGACCTTTGGGCAACATGGTGTGGACCATGTAAACTTGGACATGAGAAGATGAAACCGCTCAAGGAAGAACTTAAAGACAAGGATATCGTGTACATCTATATCACTTCACCATCGTCAAACTACGATGAATGGAAAAAATACATTGCCGATATTCCAGGCGAGCATTACTTCCTGACAGAAGAGCAGAATCGCTATATCTCGGAACAATACGAATGTACTGGCATACCCTTCTATGCCATCTATAACACCAAGGGCGAACTAACTTTCAAGCAAGCAGGTTTCGGTGGTATTGAAGTAATCAGGGAAGCATTGGAGAAAGCACTAAGCAATAAATAATACGTAATGAAGAAAACCATCATCATCGCACTGTTCGCCCTTGTCGCAATGACTGGGCAGGCACAAGTAAAATCTGGGCTTGAACTCTGTCTGAGGGACGAGACAACTGGCGAATGGCTTATAGGGCTGTTTGACGAGTATGCCATCTACGACTGTGAGTATTGGGAGTATGCCGAGGCTGGAAAAGACCATGTCGTGCTGACCAAAGACGGGCTACGAAAGGAGATACGGCTGAAGAAGAACACCGTCACGATAGACGATGTGAAACATAGGACATCGACATTGACTTCTAAG
>CAJOFA010000019.1 GCA_905233985.1 uncultured Prevotella sp. | reverse complement strand
TAAGACCACGCTGTCAACCGATCCTAAGCGTCTGCTGATTGGTGACGACGAGCACGGATGGGACGACGAGGGTGTGTTCAACTTCGAGGGTGGCTGCTACGCCAAGGTCATCAACCTCGACAAGGAGAGCGAGCCCGACATCTACAACGCTATCCGTCGCGACGCCCTGCTCGAGAACGTGACTGTTGACGCCGCTGGCAAGATCGACTTCGCTGACAAGAGCGTAACAGAGAACACCCGCGTCAGCTATCCTATCAACCACATCGAGAAGATTGCCCAGAAGGTGAACGGCAAGAGTGCTGGTCCTGAGGCTAAGAACGTGATCTTCCTCTCAGCTGATGCCTTCGGCGTACTGCCTCCGGTATCTATCCTGACTCCGGAGCAGACGAAGTACTACTTCCTCTCTGGCTTCACTGCTAAGCTGGCTGGTACAGAGCGTGGCATCACTGAGCCCACTCCAACATTCTCTGCTTGCTTCGGCCAGGCATTCCTCGAGCTGCACCCCACCAAGTATGCTGAGGAGCTCGTGAAGAAGATGGAGAAGAGCGGCGCCAAGGCTTACCTCGTGAACACTGGTTGGAACGGTACCGGCAAGCGTATATCTATCAAGGATACACGTGGTATCATCGACGCTATCCTCGGTGGTGCTATCCTGAAGGCTCCCACCAAGAAGATTCCTTACTTCGACTTCGAGGTTCCCACAGAGCTCGAGGGCGTAGCCACCAACATCCTCGATCCTCGCGACACTTACGCTGACGCAGCTGAGTGGAACAAGAAGGCTGAGGATTTGGCTGCCCGCTTCATCAAGAACTTCAAGAAGTACGAGGGCAACGAGGCTGGTAAGGCTCTCGTCGCTGCAGGACCGAAATTGTAAGTTTTTGATTATTCAAGTAATAAGGTCGCACTATGAGGTGCGACCTTATTACTTTTATTAACCCCTTGGTTTCCTTTTACCTAAAGAATACTACCGTCTGGTGACAACACGGCTCTTGGCCACATAGCCGACGTGTTGCTTCTTGTTGTTGAAAATCTTGGCCCAACCGTTGCCGGCATCTTGGAAATAGACGGCATCGCCGATGTTGAGACGTCCGCAGATGGCGTACTTCGTGCCAGGTCCGCGACGGACATTGACGTAAGTGTCCGTCGGATCAGTGATGTAGCCTAACGTGTAGCTCGGCTCAGTACTCGTCGTGTTGTTGGGATTGATGCGTACAATGCGGCTGGTACTCATGTAGCCCATGAACGAACTGGTCTTGTTAGCAGAATACACCTTGCTCCAGCCGTTTTTCTGCGGGGTGTAGTAGAGATAGTCGCCAGAGTTGTATTGGCGTACGATAGCTGCATTGGCAGAGGGAGCACGGCGAATGTTGGTATATCCGTCAACATCCTGTACTCTGCCGTAGTACTGCTGTGCGTCGGCAGCGACAGCTGCCAGCACCATTGTCATGCAAAGAATTACTCGTTTCATCATGATTCTTGTTTTATGAAGGTTTGATATGAATGATTTTTACTGTACGGGGAAATTGAAGTAGGTGTTGGGGTAGGGCTCTTTCTTCAGGGTGAAGTGCCACCACTCGCTCTCATAGGGTTTGAAGCCATGCTTCACCATGATGCGACGCAGCAGCAGACGGTTCTCTTGATGCTTCTTGGTAACGACATGTCCTCCGACATAAGAGCCGAGGAACATGGTGTGCGATGGCTCGCCGAAATAGTCAAAATGACTACCCATGTCCACCTCCTCGCCCGTCTCACGATAGCAGATGGTCATGTCGATGGTGCTACCCTTGGTGTGTCCCGACTTACGGGCAATGTACTTGGGAAAGAGACTCTTTTTCTTCTTCGTAGGGTAGTAGTCTGCCTTGTTACGCTGGTCGGAAGTTTTTGACCAGCGTACGAAATGGTCAACGGCCTGCTGTGGGCGGTAGGCGTCGTAAATCTTGATGACATAACCCATCGGACGCAACTCGTCAGCAGCAGCTTTCAGTGCCTCTGCTGCTTCACGGGTTAGTATGGTACGGTTTGCATTGTAGCCGTCGGCAGGCTTACCCATGAAGTTGTTGGTCGTGAAGTAACGCAGATCCTCCACCACGTCGGGCACATAATCTTTCACATAGACAAAACCGCTGTGTGGCGGTGTTTGCTGGCCATAGACACACAGACACAGCAACGCGAAAAAAGAGCATATAATCTTTCTCATTGTCATAGGTTTTTTGCTTTATCTCTTAAAATAACATGCTGCAAAGATAGTTCTAATCAATGAAAACGCCAAAGATTAGAGTATTAAAATGTTTAAAAACATAAAATATGGCATTTTTATCATATAATTAACTTAATAAAAGAAACAAAAATGCCGCTATTTGCGGAATTGTGAGTAAATTTGCAGCGCAAAAAAATAAATACTATCTGATGAAACAATATTTCAGACTGACAAGTGTGGCTTTTGCCCTGTTATTGCTGTGTGTCTCCTGCCTGAAGGGTAGTGACGAGACCACTGTCACCTACAACGACAAGGCCATTGCCAGCTTCGCACTGACTACGCTCAAATGCTACCATCACACCACCTCATCCACAGGTGCCGACTCGGTATATACGACCTCTGTGACGGGTAGCGACTATAAGTTCAACATTGACCAGTTGCAGCACATCATCTACAATACCGATTCGCTGCCGAAAGGTACTGACATCGCCCATGTGGCTTGTAACATCACTACGGTGAACTATGGTGCGGTGGTATTGGAGGGTTTAGGCAATGACTCGCTCTACTATCTGGCGAACACCAGTCCCACCGACAGCATTGACTTCTCGCAGCCACGAAAGATACGCATCTATTCGAACAGTGGTGACGGATACACCACCTATACGGTTAGCCTGAACATACACCAGGAAGACGGCGAGACGTTCACATGGTGCAGGATGGCAGACAATGACGCCACATTGACCGCATTTACTGATTGCAGGGTGCTGTCTCTCGACAATGGCATCATCGTTGCAGGCACCGACGGTACTTCCACGGTGTTCTACAACCCTCTTTCCCAGAATGAATCAGCAAGACCCTTGCTGGCATCTGAAACAGGAACAACGTTTGACGCTGATGCCTATGCCAATGTCACCGTGTATGACGGAAACCTTTACATGCTGAACGCCGGAAAGCTGATGCGCTCGCTCGACGGTACAGAGTGGGAACAGGTGAGCACGCCGAATCTGAAACGGCTCATCGGAAGCAGCACCAAGGAACTCTACGGCATCAGCAACAACAACGAACTCATGGCATCCAAAGACGATGGACAGACATGGGAAGTTGAGGATATAGACGATGACAGCTCGCTGCTGCCTACGGAAGACATTGCCATCGCTTATCGTCCCTACAGCACCAACAAGTTTGTTGACGACGTGCTGATGGGCGGTTACCGCTCCACAGAGAGTTATCCCGACGACAAGGGCGCACTGCTGTGGCGTAAGACGGCTGACTACTCTACCCTCTCTGTGGCTATGCCGTGGTTGTATATCGAGGTTGCCGAGAACAATATCGGCTCGTTCCTGCCACGTATCAGCAGCCTGTCGCTCTTCGTCTATGACGGAAAATTCATGGCAGCAGGTATCAGCGACGGAAGCAAGGTCATCTATAGCTCACCCGACGGCGGACTGACATGGAAAAAAATGACGTCATTCATGCTGCCCATAAGGGTAACTGCTGATGCGCCGCTGTCTATAACGGTGGATGCGCAGAACTTCATCTGGGTAGTACAGGCAAAGACCGGCCAGGTGTGGCGTGGACGCCTCAACCGATTAGGATGGGGTCTCTAAATCAAGAGTGAAAAAATCCCTGCCGCCATACATTTAATGAACAGGAAGATGATGAGTAAAATGACATGGAGTCAAAGGATGAAGACATTGACATTGTTTATGCTTCTTCACTTCCCACTCTTCACCCTTCATTCATATGCACAGACGGAACCCGAATACAGGGCAGAGATTGGCGCAGGATTAGGAACAATGGGATATCTGGGCGACCTGAACGGTAACCTGCTGAAGAACCTTCAGCCTATGGGTTCGCTCGTCGCACGCTATAAGATGAACCCACGTATGGCTTTTGCCATGAACCTCAGTTACGGAAAACTGAAGGCATCAGCCAGCAACACAGGCTCATGGAATCCCTCTACCGTGGCCGAGGACTATAGCTTCAGCTACTCGCTCATCGACCTGGGCGTGAGGTATGAATATAACTTCTGGCCTTACGGAACGGGACGTGAGTATCGAGGTGCAAAGCCGTTGACGCCGTATATCACACTGGGAGTCGGTGGAACGTATGCCAGCGCACGCAGAAAGATATTCACCGCAAACATCCCCGTGGGCTTCGGCGTCAAATACAAAGTGGCCCCACGATGGAACCTCGGTTTGGAGTGGCTGATACATTTCTCGCTGAGTGACGAGCTGGACGGTGTGAAAGACCCTTACGGCATTGTCAGCACGGGTGCATTCAAGAACACCGACTGCTACACCTCCCTACAGGTGTCACTCACCTATGACTTGTGGGCAAAGTGTAAGGTCTGCCACAACGACAAGGAGTGATGGAAGAAGTAAGATGTCTGATGTAAGAAGTTAGAAATAAAGAAATATCAAGATATGAATACAGAACTGGACAAGAACCGCATACCCAAGCACATTGCCATCATCATGGACGGCAATGGACGCTGGGCTATGGATCGTGGGCTGGACCGTACATTTGGCCATAAGGCAGGTTTGGACAACCTGGAGACTATCACTACCGTGTGCTCGAACATGGGTGTGAAGTATCTGACGCTTTATGCCTTCTCTATAGAGAACTTCAACAGACCCGCCTATGAGGTGGAGGCACTGATGGGGCTGGTGCTCAGCTTCATCAAGATGGATTTGTTCCATAACAACAACGTGAGCTTCCATGTCGTGGGCGACCGTGAGAGACTTCCCCAGAGCGTGCAGGACAAGCTGCGCTCCATGGAGGAAGAGACGGCCAAGTACGACGGTATGGCTATGACCATCGCCATGAGTTACTCGTCCAAGCAGGAACTGGTATATGCCACCAAGGCCATTGCCCGTAAAGTGCAGAATGGCGAACTGGCTATTGACGACATCAGCGAGGATACCATCAGCAAACATCTGTGGACGTCATGGATGCCCGATCCCGACCTGCTCATCCGCACGGGTGGCGAGATTCGCATTTCCAACTATCTGCTCTGGCAGTGCGCCTATTCCGAGTTCTACTTCTGTGACACCTACTGGCCCGACTTCAGCGAAGAGGAACTGTGTAAGGCTATTGTCAGCTATCAGCAGCGCCAGCGTCGCTATGGTAAGACCGAGGCACAGGTGGAGAGCGAAGAAAAGTAAAAAGTAAAAAGGTAAAAAAAGTAAAAGCAAAAGTGAAAATAAAAGCGATTACAAAAAGGATGAAGGTAATGGTAAAGGGTTTTTTACCTTTTTACCTTTTTACCTTTTTACCTTTAAGTGTTAGCGCCCAGGATGTCATTGTAAAGCCTGAGATATCCTATGCGGGTACGCCGCGACAGTGCGAAATCGGCGGCATTGCCGTTGAGGGCGTTGAAGGCTATGAGGACTATGTGCTCATCAACCTGTCGGGACTTTCCGTCGGACAGCAGATTTCCGTGCCGGGAGCAGAAATTACCGAAGCCGTTAACCGTTACTGGCATCACGGACTCTTCTCGCATGTTAGTATCTCTGCCGACTCCATTGTGGGTTCGAAGGTTTACCTGCGATTTAGCTTAGGTATGCGCCCGCGCGTGAGTACTATTAACTATAATGGTGTGAAAAAATCGGAACGCGAAGATCTGGAAGCCAAACTCGGTATTTTGAAGGGCGGTCAGATTACACCGAACATGATTGACCGTGCGAAAATCTTAGCCAAACGCTACTTTGACGAGAAGGGTTACAAGAACGCCGAGATTGAGATCATGCAGCGCGACGATGTCACCAACAAGAACATGGTCATCCTTGATGTCAACATTGACAAGAAGGAGAAGATGAAGGTGCGGAAGATTATTCTGGAAGGCAACCATTTCCTGAGTGACAGCAAGATCAAGGGCGGACTGTTCCGTAAGGGTGTCTTCAAGAAAATCCACGAGGCGGGCAAGCTCTCCACGTTCCTGAAGTCGAAGAAATTTACGGAAGAGCGCTACGAGAACGACAAGAAGAACCTCATCGACAAGTATAATGAGCTGGGATTCCGTGATGCTATCATTCTGGAAGACTCTGTATGGAACGTCGATGAGAACCACGTCAATGTCTATGTGAAGGTTGACGAAGGCCAGCGATACTATATCCGTAACATCAAATGGGTGGGTAATACCGTCTATCCTACAGAATATCTGGACGAAGTACTCGGCATGAAGAAAGGCGACATCTACAACCAGAAGCTGATGAAGGAACGTTTGAACGAGGATGACGATGCCGTAGGTAACCTCTATTGGAACCGCGGTTATCTGTTCTATCACCTCGACCCGACGGAAGTCAACATCGTCGGTGACTCCATTGACTTGGAGATGCGTATCTTAGAAGGTACACAGGCACACATCAACAATGTGCGCATCTACGGTAACGACCGTCTCTATGAAGAGGTGGTACGCCGTGAGTTGCGTACGAAGCCCGGCGACCTGTTCTCGAAGGACGCCCTGATGCGTTCGGCACGTGAAATTGCTTCCATGGGTTACTTCGACCCTGAGAAGGTGAATCCAGATGTCAAGCCGAACTACGATGACGGCACCGTTGACATCGACTGGCAACTGGAACAGAAATCCAATGACCAGCTGGAGTTCTCGCTGGGTTGGGGACAGACAGGTGTCATTGGCCGTGTAGGTATCAAGTTCAATAACTTCTCGCTGCGCAACCTGTTTGGCAAGAACAAGATGCGTCGCGGATTCCTGCCTGCCGGTGACGGTGAACAGCTCTCGTTGTCAGCACAGACGAATGGTAAGTACTATCAGTCATACAGCATCGGCTACTCTACCAACTGGTTTGGCGGAAAGCGACCGAACGCATTAAGCGTCAGTGCTTTCTATTCAAAGCAGACCGACGTGTCAAGTAACTACTATAACAGTAGTTGGATGAATAACTACTATAATTATATGTATGGCTCTGGTATGTATAACGGAACCGCTTATAATTACGATGCCTACCTCGATGATGACAAATACATCCAGATGATAGGTCTTTCCATTGGTTGGGGTAAGCGCCTGCGCTGGCCTGACGACTATTTCCAGTTGTCCATGCAGCTGTCTTTCCAGCGTTATATGCTGCGTGACTGGCGTTACTTCATCCTCAGCAACGGTAACTGTAATAACCTGAACCTCGGTATCACCGTCTCTCGCGTGACGACAGACAACCCGCTGTTCCCACGTACCGGTTCTGAGGTCGTTGCATCGCTCAACATCACACCGCCCTGGTCATTGATGGACAATAAGGACTACAAGAATCTGGCAACTGACGCTACGTCGGCAACCTATGAATCAGAACAGCAGGACAAGTACCGCTGGATAGAATATCACAAGTGGAAATTCAAGAGCCGTACGTTCACTGCCCTGACAGGTGGCACGAACTGTCTGGTGCTGATGACACGTGTGGAGTTCGGACTGCTCGGCTCGTTCAACAAGTACAAGAAGTCGCCGTTTGAAACCTTCTATATGGGTGGTGACGGTATGAGCGGTTACTCTACCAGCTACGCTGAGGAGACCATCGGTCTGCGCGGTTACGAGAACGGATCGCTCTCTTCATCGGCAGCCTATGCAGAGATGCTTGCCGGACGTTCTATCTCGTCCTATAACTCATACGCCTATGACCGCTTCACGCTGGAGCTGCGCTATCCGTTCCTACTCGGTAACACGACCGTCTATGGACTCGCCTTTGCAGAAGCAGGTAATGCGTGGGCCGACACCAAGAGCTTCAACCCCTTCGACATGAAACGTTCTGCCGGTCTCGGTGTGCGTATCTATCTCCCGATGGTCGGTCTGATGGGTATTGACTGGGCCTATGGTTTCGACAAGGTATATACCAATCAGAGCGGGGCGCAGTCAAGAGGTGGCTCGCAGTTCCACTTCATCCTCGGACAGGAATTCTAAATGGTGGCAGGGGGCAGCAATTCCCCCGAAACAGAGAAGAGCGACGTGTTAAGAAAAAAATAAAACTGGTAATATATTGTTAAGAAGTATTTAGCGTTGATAACTAATCACGCTGGTTAACGTCTAACAAAATGTGGGAAAGCCCCACAAGCACGAAAGAACTAAAGAACAATGCTTATGAAGAAAGTGATTATGATGTTGATGCTGCTCGGTTCCGCAATGAGCATGAGCGCACAGAAATTTGCACTGATTGACATGGACTACATTCTGAAGAGTATTCCAGCTTACGAGCGTGCCAACGAGCAGCTCAGTCAGGTGTCAAAGAAGTGGCAGGCTGAGGTAGAAGCTATTCAGATGGAAGCCCAGACGCTTTACAAGAACTATCAGAACAGCGTCGTCTTCCTCTCGAATGAGCAGAAGAAAGCCCAGCAGGATGCTATCGTGGAGAAAGAGAAGCAGGCTGCTGACCTGAAGAAGAAATACTTCGGTCCCGAAGGCGAGCTCTTCAAGAAACGTGCCAGCCTGATGAACCCGATCCAGGAAGAGATATACAACGCAGTACAGGAGGTTTCCGAAATGCGCGGTTATCAGTTGGTACTTGACCGTGCCAGCGACAGCGGCATCATCTTTGCCTCGCCAAAGATTGACATCTCCGAGGAGGTGCTGCAGAAATTAGGATATAACTAAAATTATTTAATAACAAAAACAAGACAAGAAAATGAAAAAGTTATTTTTTATGTTATTGGTGTTCGCTCCGCTGACCATGATGGCTCAGAAGTTCGGACATGTTAACGCACAGGAGGTTATTCAGGCTATGCCCGAGTTCGCAAAGGCCCGCCAAGAGATTGAGGCTTTGCAGAAGCAGTACGAGGCAGACCTCAAGAGCATGCAGGAAGAACTGCAGAAGAAGGCTGAGGCTTTCGAGAAGGAGCAGGCTACGCTTCCCGATAACATCAAGCAGCGCCGTGAGCAGGAACTGCAGGAGATGTATCAGAAGATTCAGCAGAATTATCAGGATAACCAGCAGGCTCTTGCAAAGGCACAGCAAGACAAGATGCAGGTGATTACCACCAAAGTGCTCGACGCTATCAAGGCAGTCGGTCAGGCAGGTGGCTATGTTTATATCATGGACACTGCCAGTGGCATCCCCTACATCAGCACGACACTCTCAGAAGATCTTACCTCACAGATAAAGGCCAAGCTTGGTCTGCACTAAGAAGAGGTAGGAAAGTCTGAGCGTGAAAAGGAAAAAGGTAAAAAAGTAAAAGCAAGCATTATGAAGAACGGAAAGAACAAAACAGTCAGAGTGGTAAAAATGTTTTTACTTTTTTACCTTTTTATGTTGATACCCTTAACGGCAGCAGCACAGCAGCGTTTCGGCTACATCAGTTACGAACAGGTATTCCAGATGTTGCCCGGTTATGCTGCCACACAACAGAACCTTGACATCCTGCGCGCTAAATATGCTGACGAGGCCAAGCGTGCAGAGGAGGAATTTAACAAGAAGTACGAGGAATTCCTCGACGGCCAGCGCGACTTCCCCGCCACCATCCTGCAGAAACGTCAGACGGAGCTGCAGCAGTTGATGGAGAAGAACATTGCCTTCAAGGAAGAAAGCCGCCGGCTGCTTGAACAAGCGCAAGAGGAAGCATACGCCCCGCTTCATCAGGAGCTTGCCGAGGTGCTGCAGCGCGTCGGAACCCAACGCGGACTTGCATTCATTATCAATACCGACCAGAATGCCTGCCCCTTCATCAATCCCGAAATGGGTGAGGATGTGACGGCGGCTGTGCTTGCTTTGATTAGGAAATAATGCTAAGTCCTGCCCCCGGCCCCATTGGTATCTTTGACAGCGGATACGGCGGACTGACCATTCTGCACGGTATCCGTCAGCTGTTGCCCCAGTACGACTTTCTGTACTTGGGCGACAATGCTCGTGCGCCTTATGGAACACGCTCGTTTGACGTCGTCTATGAGTTCACGCGCCAGGCAGTGGTGCGACTATTTGAGATGGGTTGTCACCTCGTGGTGCTGGGTTGTAACACCGCCTCTGCCAAGGCGCTGCGTACCATCCAGCAGCATGACCTGCCACAACTCGACCCCAACCGCCGCGTGCTGGGCATCATCCGTCCTACGGCAGAAGTCATCGGCACACTCACGCAGACACGCCATGTGGGTATCTTCGCCACCGAGGGAACCATCAAGAGCGAGTCGTATAACCTGGAGATTGCCAAGCTCTGGCCCGACATTCAGGTCAGTGGTGTGGCATGTCCCTTCTGGGTTCCACTCGTTGAGTATAATGAGGCAGACTCTCCTGGTGCCGACTATTTCGTGAAGAAGCGCATTGACCAGTTGATGCGCATGGATTCCGAGATAGACACCATCATCCTTGGCTGCACACACTATCCTTTGCTGCTGCCAAAGATTCACAAATACATTCCCCGCGGCATCCGCATCGTGGCACAGGGTGAGTATGTGGCAAACTCGCTCAAGCAGTATTTTGAACGTAATCCGGAACTCGAAGCCCGTTGCACACGGGGAGGTTCTGTACACTACCTCACCACCGAGAATCCCGAGAAGTTCAAGGAGTCAGCTCAGGTATTCCTCCACGAACCCGTAGAGGTAGAGAACATCACCCTCGGCTGAAACTTCACATAGCCAAGTTCTCTTTGAAAGGAACATAAAGAAACGCGCTGCTATCTTCCGACTGCAGCGCGTTTCTTCTTATAAAGGTGTTAGATGATTACTCAGCAACAAGTGTGAAGCGCTTGAAAGCAACAATCTTCAGCTCCTTGTCCTGCTGGGCGAGCCACTGTGATACAGTAGCCTTGTCGCCATCGCCGAACTGGAACTCCTGGTCAACGAGGCAGCTCTCTTTCTTGAATTTCTCCACGCGACCCTTAGCAATACCTTCAATCATGGGCATCTTCAGCTGAGCCTCACCCTCGACCTTTGCCTCAGCAATGATCTTACGGGCCTCGTCAGCCTGCTCCTGTGTGAGCCAGCCTTTTGACATATTGCTCTCGATGTGATCTTCAGAGTCAACGAGGTTGGGGTTAATGCCAGCCTTCTTAACCTTCATATCAACATACTTCTGCACCTGTTCCAGCTTGGTCTTCTCAACAGCAGTCTTGTACTCCTCGTCGAGAATCTTCTGGTCGATGCTTGCTGCGTCGAGAGCAACAGGCTTCATAGCAGCTACCTGCATGGCGAGCTTGTGACCTACCTCAGCAGCAGGCTTGTTGGTCTGTACCATGGTGGTGAGCATGTGCTTACCCATGTGGTCGTAGATTTCGATGTTCTCGCCCTCGAGCACGTTATAGCCGTCGAGCTCCATCTTCTCACCAGTGATACCAGAGCGCTGTGTGACAGCGTCTTGAACCTTCTGGCCATCAGCCAGCGTGAGTTCCTTCACAGCCTCGATGTCCTTCGCCTTGGCAGCGATGGCAGCGTCGAGGATGCTCTGTGTCAGAGCGATGAAGTCAGCACCGTTAGCCACGAAGTCAGTCTCACACTTCAGTGCGATAGTGGCAGCGAAGCCGTCAACATACTTGACGAGTACACAACCGTTGGAAGTCTCGCGGTCGCTACGCTTAGCAGCGATGGCAAGTCCGCGCTCGCGGAGCAGTTCCTTTGCCTTGTCGAAGTCGCCCTCGGCCTCGGTCAGAGCCTTCTTTACGTCAGCCAGACCAGCGCCAGTCATAGCGCGAAGCTTCTTGATATCTTCAATTGAAATTGCCATAGTATTCTTTTATAATTTGAATTTTGAAATTTGTAATTTATGATATGTCTTGCAATCTTTAAGTCTGAGGTTCTATTTTTCCGTTTATGAGGTAATCATAAACTTCAAATGTCAAACCTCAAACTTCAAATTATTTACTCAGCGGCGGGAGCCTCTTCCTCTGCAGGAGCAGCAGCCTCTTCAGCCTTGGGAGCCTCTTCCTCAGCCTTAGCTTCCTCTGCTACGGGAGCCTCTTCAGCTTTGGGAGCAGCCTCGTTCTTGCGGGGTCTGCGTGTGCGCTTGGGCTTGATCTCCTCTGCTTCGGCCTCAGCCTGTGCATCAGCAGCCTTCTCGTCGGCCTTCTCAGCCTTGCGCTCCTCGAGTCCCTCGTTGATAGCGTCGCAGCAGGCGTTGAGGATGACCTCCACGCTGTCCTTAGCGTCGTCGTTAGCGGGAATGACGAAGTCGATGTTCTTTGGCTCGCTGTTGGTATCGACGATACCGAACACGGGGATACCGAGACGGTTAGCTTCCTTGACAGCAATGTTCTCCTTCATGACATCAACCACGAAGAGGGCGCTGGGCAGACGGGTGAGGTCAGCAATAGAACCGAGGTTCTTCTCCAGCTTGGCACGCTGACGGGTAATCTGCAGCAACTCACGCTTGGAGAGGTTGCTGTAAGTACCGTCCTGCATCAGCTTATCGATGTTTGCCATCTTCTTGACAGCCTTGCGGATGGTGGGGAAGTTGGTGAGCATACCGCCCGGCCAACGCTCGATAACGTAAGGCATGTTGACGCTGGTAGCCTTCTCTGCGATGACTTCCTTAGCCTGCTTTTTGGTAGCAACGAAAAGGATTTTCTTGCCGCTCTTGGCAATCTGCTTGAGAGCATCAGCAGCTTCGTCAATCTTGATGACTGTCTTGTGAAGGTCGATGATGTGAATACCATTACGCTCGGTATAGATGTAGGGAGCCATTGCGGGGTTCCACTTGCGCTTGAGGTGACCGAAGTGACAGCCAGCCTGCAGTAATTGGTCAAAATTTGTTCTTGCCATTTTTTATCTTCTTTTCTTTTTATTGTTTACTTTCTTTTAAATTCTTTGTCCAGAACCAACCGAGGGGTAATTGAGAATGGAGAATTGACCTCTCAAGTCGCCTCAGTTTAGATGCTAAACTGTTCAGTTTTCAATTTGCGAATATCGAAGGGAACCAAGTAATCGTAATTCTCGATTCTCCATTCTCAATTCTCCATTGAATTTAACGCTTACTGAACTGGAAGCGACGACGTGCCTTGGGCTGACCCGGCTTCTTGCGCTCCACCTCACGGGCGTCACGTGTCAGGAAGCCCTGATCCTTCAGCTTCTTCTTGTCTTCCTCATTCACCTTGACGAGTGCGCGGGCGATAGCAAGGCGCAGAGCCTGGCTCTGACCGGTGAAACCGCCACCGTCGAGGTTTGCCTTGATGTCATATTTCTCAGCTACTTCGAGCAGGTTCAGCGGCTGCTTAACCACGTACTGCAGGATTGCAGAGGGGAAATAAACTTCCAGATCCTTCTTGTTAATCGTAATCTTACCTGTACCTTCTGTCAGATAGACGCGAGCTACAGAGCTCTTACGACGACCTATTGCATTAATGATTTCTGCCATATTCTTTTAATCTTTATTTAATCCTACTTGTACTGGTTAATATCAATAGCCTTGGGCTTCTGTGCCTCGTGCGGATGCTCTGTTCCCTCATAAACAAAGAGGTTATTCAGCAGGCTACGTCCGAGGGGGCCCTTGGGCAGCATACCCTTCACGGCGTGCTTGATGATGCGCTCGGTGCCAAAGGGCTTCTTGCGAAGCTCAGCAGGGGTATTGAAGCGCTGGCCACCGGGATAGCCTGTGTAGCGAGTGTAAACCTTGTCGGTTTCCTTCTTGCCCGTGAAGACAACCTTCTGGGCGTTGATGATGATGACGTTGTCGCCGCAGTCCTGGTTAGGAGTGAATGTCGGCTTGTACTTTCCGCGGATAATCTTGGCAACCTTTGAAGCGAGACGACCAACAACCTGGTCTGTTGCGTCAATCACGACCCACTCTTTCTGCTCCTTGCCAGCTTCCTTCGATACGGAAACGGTCTTGTAACTTAAAGTGTTCATTTCTTTTTTGAATTTTACTACTATAAATGTTTTCTATTCCTATTTATATTACGCGCATGAAGCACGCGTGCGCACACAAAAACTACCAGCAGAGGTCTAACTCCCTGCAAGCAGTCTAACGATACGCCGGCGGACTTGCACCGCCACTGAACCAGTGATTCACAAACCGTCGTGCCCGGCCAAAGACACCACTATTTACACACCTGTTCTACGGGGATTCTAAGACTCTCCCCTTTTAATCGGACTGCAAAGGTAGAAAGAAAAAGGGAAACAAGAAAACCTGTCTCCCTCCCAACCGCATTATTTATGATTGTTTAACACTTTACTGCGTTAAATATTGCAAAACCCGAGCTGTCCGGACGGTTTGTCCGCTTACCTCGGACAAGTTGTCCGCACTATCCGGACAAGTTGTCCGGACGGCTCGGACAAACTGTCCGGATTACTCGAATACATTTTGGGACTCATCTCCTCTACTTCGTGAAGTTGTGTGGGAAGATGAACACCTCCACTTCCTCATTGTAAGCGATGTTTCCGTCGTAGCCGTGAGCCTCGAACAAAGCCTTGATCGCCTGCTGTTGCTCAGGCATGATGAGCCGCTCGCCATTGCGATAGCGGTAGTAGTTGGAATGTCCTTCCAAGATGGCCATCACGCTGCCCTGCATGGCCTTCAGGTCCTTTTGCTGCACGTTGGCAAAGATATTGCCAAATCCGCGCATAGCCGTCACCTTGCTAATGGTGGCGAAATGGTCGCAGTGGCCGTCTTTCAGTGCATGGGGAAGTACCGACATCCACCTCGTTGTCGTTGGCGGCACTCGCTCGCCAATATAAAATCTCATACACTCCTCCTTACGAGGACACTCGCTCAAATAACACACCGGCCAGATTGTCGGCACGTCCTTCATGTTGATTGTTGTCTTTTCCATATAGCTGTCTTGTTTTGAGTAAAGCTTTTCTGTGTGCAAAGATACAAAAAAAACAAACAAATCACATCAAGAAACACTATTATTCCAAAAATAAATTGTATCTTTGCACTCAATAAAACTATATAAGGATATGAAAAGATTATTACTGCTTACCGTTTTAGCTATCCTTGCATCGTTCACAGCGATGGCACAGGAGGAGATTGTTCTTGAGTGTAGCTATTCCAGCAATCAGTCGTACAAAACACTCTTAGTGTTTAGTTCCTCCAGCGGAGAGGCTGTGTCTGTGGCTGGTACAAAGAAGTGCCACTACGACTTAAACATTAATGCTATGGGTAACCATATCATCATCCTTGCGAACAATGCCAGCTTAGAGGGATGGGTTGACGACATCTATATCCTCAGCTACCTCAGTGAGGACGACATCAGGTGCTTTGTAGTATCACCTGCTATGTCTGAAGGCAATAATTTTGCCAAACTGGAGGTGACCCGCATCAAAGACAGCGCAGAGATTGCTGCCAAGAAACGTGAATACGGTCTGTCAGGAGGAAGCGGCGTGTTTGGTAACGGAAAGTCCTCGGGCATGTAGCGAAAGAACCAAGCAACATGAAAAGACTGATTACCATTGTGCTGGCAACCGTTGTCATGACGACAGGGCTCCGGGCATCTGATGACGACCTGTTCATTCTGGGTGGCGAACTAAGCAACTCGGCAGCCACAAGTGTAGAAGATATCGACGAGGTGATGCCCCGCATGAAGGCCATAGGGTTGAACACGGTGCTGGTGCCGGCATACTGGGAGTTTCTCGAACCCAGAGAGGGACAGTTCGACTTCACCCTCATCGACCGCACCATCCAGCAAGCACGTGAATTGAAGCTGAAGGTGGTATTCCTGTGGTTCGGTGCCTGGAAAAACTCCATGTCGTGCTATGCACCGCTTTGGTTCAAGAAAGACACCAAGCGTTTCCCCCGAGCAAGGACTCAGCAGGGTAAACCGCTGGAGATAGCTAACGCGTTCTCAGAACAGGTGTTCCTAGCCGACAACAAAGCTTTCGACGCACTTGTCAAGCATATCAGCGAGACGGGCAGCGACGTCGTGTCGATGATACAGGTGGAGAACGAAATCGGTATGCTGGAGGATGCACGCGACCACTCCCCTCTGGCGGATGAAGTATATCAGAAAGGGGTGCCGCAGGAACTCATCTGCTATCTAAAGAAGAACGAGAAGACGCTGCATCCCTGGCTAAAGGAACGGCTGAACACGCAACGCTTGACACTCAACACCAAACACTCGTGGCAGGAGGTCTTCGGTAATGATATCTATACTGACGAGATATTCATGGCTTACTACTATGCCAAGTATGTTGGCAGGCTTTGCGAGACGGCCCGCCGCTATACACAAATGCCCCTCTATGTGAATGCGGCCATGAACAGCAGAGGCCGAACCCCAGGACAATACCCGGCGGCAGGTCCGCTGGCACATCTCATCGACCTCTGGCAATGCGGTGCTCCGCAGCTACTCTGTCTGGCACCTGACATTTACGACACAGGCTTCAAAGGCTGGGCCGCCCAATATACATTGCCCAACAACCGCCTCTTTATTCCGGAAAGCCGCTGCTGCGAGAACAGCGGAGCTCGGGCACTCTATGCCTTTGGCGAGCATCAGGCCCTCGGTTTCTCGCCCTTTGCCATCGACCAGGCTTCACCCAACGAGGCAGAGAGCATCACGAAAGCCTACGCCCTGCTGCGTCAGATGGCCCCCATCCTATCCCACCAGAGGGAGAAAGCCGGGAGAGGGCAATACGGCTTGTTATTCGATCAGGAAGACAAGGAACGTATCATCACCGATGAGGGAATCGTCATCACCTGTCGCCACTACTACACCCTGCCCTGGGATCCCCGTGCCACCGATGGTTCCACTTGGCCCGAAGGCGGTGCCATCCTGCTGAAACTCGCTGATAACGACTATCTGCTGGCAGGCACAGGTGTTGTCGTCTCCTTCGCCTCGACCTACGAGAAAGCGCACGAACAGCAACAGGTGCTGGGCGAAGACGGCTTCGTAGCTGCTGGCAATGCCTCCTCAACGGTCAACAGCCAGTGGTCTGTTTCCAATGGCTCCCGCAAAGGTATTGCCAGCGTTGATGAAGTGAACATCGATGAACAGGGTCAGATGCACTATCAACGCCGGCATAACGGCGACCAGGACCACCAAGGGCGTCATGTCCGCATCGCCTGTGGCGAATGGAAAATTCTTCATGTACGTCTGTACGACTACAAATAAAACCCAAGAAATATCCTCAATCTTAAAGTAAAAAGTAAAAAAATATGCCGAAAAATTTGGCAGATTGAAAGAAAACCCTTACCTTTGCCGACGATTTGAAACTAAACAGCGAATATGAGACAGAATGTGAACGCATTTGCATGGTGGTGGCGCCCGGGACTGGATTAGTCGCGAGCTACTGAGCCGTATGCGTTCATCAGAGAGATAAAACGGAGGCTCGTCGCGACTGCGACGGGTCTCTTTTTTTGTCCCAATCCCCTCCCCCGAGGGAGAACAGAGAAAACAACAATTATAATAATAACAAATATGAAAGAAAGGAATCATTCAATGGGAAGCTATCAAGTTGATGAGAATGGCTTTTACGGAGAGTTCGGCGGGGCCTACGTGCCGGAGATTCTGTATAAGTGCGTCAAGGACTTGCAGGAGGCGTACAAGCCCATCATCGAGAGCGAGGAGTTCAAAACGGAATACCATGCGCTGCTGAAGGACTACGTTGGGCGTCCGTCGCCGTTGTATTATGCACGGCGCATGAGTGAGAAGTACGGCTGTCAGCTGTACCTCAAACGCGAGGACTTGAACCATACGGGAGCGCACAAGATCAACAACACCGTCGGACAAATCCTGCTGGCGAAGAAGATGGGCAAGACGCGCATCATTGCCGAGACGGGTGCCGGTCAGCACGGCGTGGCTACGGCTACGGTGTGTGCGCTGATGGGTATGCAGTGCGAGGTATTCATGGGTGCCACCGACGTGGAGCGCCAGCACACGAACGTGGAGCGCATGAAGATGCTCGGCGCAGAGGTACACCCTGTCAGAACGGGTAACATGACACTCTCTGACGCCTGTTCAGAGGCTATCCGCGACTGGTGCTGTCATCCCAGCGATACCTTTTATATCGTCGGCTCAACAATGGGACCGCACCCCTACCCTGACCTCGTGGCGCGGATGCAGAGCATTATCAGCGAGGAAATCAAGTGGCAGTTGGAAGAGAAGATCGGACGTAACTACCCCGACTACCTCATGGCTTGCATCGGCGGCGGCTCAAACGCAGCAGGTACCATCTATCACTATATGGACGATGAGCGCGTGAAGATTGTGCTGGCCGAGGCCGGTGGACACGGATGGGACACCGACTACACGGCAGCCACCATCCATCGTGGCACGGTGGGCATCCTGCACGGCGCGAAGATGCTGGTGATGCAGGATGACGACGGACAGATACAGGAGGCGTTTACCATCTCGGCAGGTCTCGACTACCCGGGCGTAGGCCCCATGCATTGTAACATGGCGAAAAAAGGACGCACGAAGGTGCTGAGCATCAACGACGACGAGGCTATCCGTGCCGGCTATGAGCTGACACGCATGGAGGGCATCATCCCCGCCATCGAGAGTGCCCACGCTGTCGCTGCCCTGCAGAAGATGAGCTTCAAGCCCGACGACGTGGTGGTACTTACCGTCAGCGGCAGGGGCGACAAGGACATTGAGACATACCTCAAGAATAAGGAGATGGTGTGATTTTTGAAGTTTAAAGTTTGAAGTTTGAAATTTATGAATACCTATCAATATCAAACAACCAGTAAGACAATTTTGGCCGACCTCTATACACCGGTCGGTGTGTATATGCGACTGCGTGACATCTATCCGCAGAGTGCGCTGATGGAGAGTTCTGACTATCACGAGAAAAACAACTCCCGCTCGTTCATCGGCATCAACCCCATCGCCAGCGTCGCTATCGGCCACGGCATTGCGTCCATCGGTTTTCCCGATGGAACCACTGAGCAGCACGAGGTAAGCAAGGAATACCGTTCGGACAAAGCCATCCACGCGCTCATTGACCGCATCCATGTGGAGGGCGAATACAAAGAGTTCTGCGGACTCTATGGCTATACGAGCTTCAATGCCGTGCGCTACTTCGAGGACATTGCCGTAAAGGACGAGACACAGGAGCGCAACGATGCACCCGACATGCTCTATATATTATATAAGGTAGTGATTGTGTTCGACCACTTCAATAATAGGCTCACGGTGGTGAGCCTCACAGAGAACTCAGAGAAGACAGAGTACACAGAGGGCACAGAGATTACGGATGTGCTGAAGGCGATGAACAAGGCCAATGTCAAGGCTTACGACTTCCACCCTGTGGGTGACGTGACCAGTCCATTGACCGACGAGGAGCACAAGGCAAACATCCGCAAGGGAATCAAGCATTGTCTGCGCGGTGACGTATTCCAGATTGTGTTGAGTCGGAGATTTATCCAGAAGTATGAGGGTGATGACTTCAAGCTCTACCGTGCACTGAGAAGCATCAACCCCTCGCCTTATCTGTTCTACTTTGACTTTGGCGGCTTCCGCATCTTCGGCTCATCACCTGAGACCCATTGCAGGATTGAAGGCCGTAAGGCCTATATCGACCCTATTGCAGGAACGACGAAGCGCACGGGTGATGCCGAGGCCGACCGCAAGGGAGCCGAATATCTGCACAACGACCCGAAGGAGAATGCCGAGCACGTGATGCTCGTCGATTTAGCCCGTAACGACCTGAGCCGTAACTGTCACGGGGTGAAGGTGGATTTCTACAAGGACCTGCAGTATTATTCGCATGTCATCCATCTGGTAAGCCGTGTCAGTGGTGAACTTGACGAAGGCGCTGATCCTATCAAAGCCTTTATCGACACCTTCCCCGCCGGTACACTGAGCGGTGCACCGAAGGTTCGTGCCATGCAGCTCATCTCTGAGTATGAGCCACACAACCGCGGTGCCTATGGTGGCTGTATTGGCATCATCGGACTCGACGGTTCGTTGAACCAAGCCATCACCATCCGAACCTTTGTGTCGCGCAATGGTGAGTTATGGTTCCAAGCTGGTGGCGGCATCGTGGCCAAGAGCAACGAGGAGTACGAACTACAGGAAGTAAACAACAAACTTGGCGCCCTTCGCAGAGCAATTCTGATGGCCGAGAAACTTTAAACGAACACGAATCTCACGAATTACACAAATTATGAAGATAGTTATTATAGATAATTACGACTCGTTTACGTATAACTTGAGTCATTTGGTGAAGGAACTGGGAGCCGAGGTAACCGTTTATCGCAACGACCAGTTCGAGTTAACCCAGCTGGAAGAATTCAGCAAGATTATCCTCTCTCCCGGACCTGGTATTCCCTCAGAGGCAGGACTGCTGCTCGACGTCATCCGTACTTATGCCGGCAAGAAGCCCATCCTAGGCGTTTGTCTCGGACATCAGGCCATCGGCGAGGTCTTCGGGGGTAAACTGGAGAACCTGAGTGATGTGTTCCACGGGGTAGCTACCGAGGGCACTCAGTTTGGCAACGATGAGATTTTCTATGGGCTGCCCCGTCGCATCACCATGGGACGCTACCATTCGTGGGTAGTCTCGAAAGAGGGATTCCCCGACTGTCTTGAAATCACCGCCGAGAGCGACGAGGGACAGATTATGGCCCTGAAGCACAAGACACTGAACATCCGCGGCATACAGTTCCACCCTGAGAGCGTGCTCACCCCAGAAGGGCGCAAGATGCTGCAAAACTGGTTATTCCTTTAACAGCGTAATAACGATATAACGTAATAACGATATAACGTAATAACGAAAAAATAATAATATGGCCCAGACAATGAAAGACATCCTGAACAGGATGCTGAACCACGAGGAACTGTCTCGTGAAGAAATGAAGAACATTCTGATTGGTATCACTCAGAGTGAGTATCCCACAGAACAGATTACCGCCCTGCTGACGGCTCTGCAGATGCGTGGCGTAACAGTAGATGAGCTGTTAGGGTTCCGCGACGGTATTCTGGAGACGGGTGTTCCCGCTATCCTGAATGCTGACCGTTACATCGATGTCGTCGGTACCGGCGGCGACCGTAAGAACACGTTTAATATATCTACCACGTCATGCTTCGTCATCGCAGGTGCTGGTTACAAGGTTGCCAAGCATGGTAACTATGCCGCCACGAGTGTCAGCGGTGCCAGCAATGTCATCGCCCACCACGGCATTCAGTTTACAGATGACATCGACAAGCTGAACCGCTCGCTCAACGAGGCGGGCATCGTGTATCTGCATGCCCAGCTCTTCGCCAAGGCGATGAAGTTCGTTGGCCCGATCCGCAAGGCGCTACAGTTCCCCACCATCTTCAATCTGTTAGGTCCGTTAGTAAACCCCAGTCAGCCGCAGTGTCAGCTGCTCGGCGTGGCTAACCTCGACCAGATGCGCCTCTATCATCAGGTGTATCAGAAGATTGGCATTGACTACGGCATCGTGAACTCCATAGACGGCTATGACGAGATTTCACTGACCGGTGACTTCAAGGTAACGACTAAGAACTACGAGCGCATCTTCAAGCCAAGTGACTTAGGGTTCGAGATTGCCAAGCCCGAGGAACTGGTCGGTGGTGCCACCGAGGAAGAGGCTGCCGCTATCTTCGACAGCGTTCTCGAGAACCGAGCCCTGCCTGCCCAGAAGAATATTGTCCTGGCTAATGCCGCCTTTGGCATTCAGGTGCTGGAGAAGGGTGAGAAGAGTATCGAGGAGTGCATCGACATTGCCCGCGAGAGCATCGACAGCGGCGCAGCCCTGCGTACGTTCAAGAAGTTTGTGGAGCTGAACAGTTAGACAGAATTACGGAATTACGGAATAACGATAATCATGCAAGATATCCTACAAGAAATTGTTGCCCACAAGCGGGTGGAGGTGGAGCGCTTCAAGGCTGAGCTCAGCGAACAGGAGATACATCGTCGTGTGGAGCCGTTGCTCGACTTCACCGTAGCATCGATGTCGAAGGCGCTGACAACTTCCGACAGCGGCATCATTGCTGAGTTCAAGCGTAAGTCGCCATCGAAGGGCTGGATCAAGGAAGAGGGACAGGCCGATGTCATCCCCCTCTCCTATCAGCAGAATGGTGCCGCTGCCCTAAGTATCCTTACCGACGAGCATTACTTCGGCGGTTGCAACGACTTTATCAGGACGGCACGTCAGAGTGGTGTGAAGATACCAGTTCTCTATAAGAACTTCGTCATTGACGAGTACCAGCTGTTCCAAGCACGACTCTGCGGTGCCTCTGCCGTACTGCTGATTGCCGCCGACCTGTCGAAACAGGAGTGCAAAACACTCTTGCACACCACCCATGAGCTGGGAATGGAGGTGTTGTTGGAGATGCATTCCGAAGCGGAACTCGACTACGCCGAGCTGGAGCCTGACCTCTGCGGAATCAATAACCGCAACCTCGGGTCTTTTGTCACAGACGTAGAAAACAGCTTCCGTCTTGCCGAACTCCTGCCGAAAGATGCTGTCAAGGTCAGCGAGAGTGGCATCAGCAATCCCACGACCGTCCGTGCTCTCCGTGACGCAGGTTTCCGTGGTTTCCTCATCGGTGAGAATTTCATGAAGACGCCCGACCCAGGGAGAGCACTCTGTGAGTTCATCGAGAACATATCGAAATAACAATATTACGTCATCACGAAATAACGATAAAAATATGATTAAGGTCTGCGGTATGCGTGAGGCGGAGAACATCCGCGAGGTCGAGGTCCTCGGCGTTGACTTGATGGGCTTCATCTTCTGGCCCAAATCAAGCCGCTACGTCAGCGTACGCCCTGCTTATCTGCCTACAAGATGCCAACGCGTCGGTGTCTTCGTCAATGAAGAGGTAGAGCAAGTCAAACACATGACCGATGACTTTTCCCTCAATATCATCCAGCTGCACGGCTCCGAGTCACCCGACTATGTCCAAAGGCTCCGTTTGGTATATGGCGACAACATCACTATCATCAAGGCTTTCAACATCGCCACAACAGTGGATTTAGAGGCAACAAAAACCTACGAAAGTATTGTCGATTACTTTCTCTTCGATACGAAAGGCAAATGTGTCGGGGGCAATGGTGAGAAGTTCGACTGGCGTGTGCTCGACGATTACATCGGCGAGACGCCCTTTCTCCTGAGCGGCGGCATCGGTCCTGACGATGTAGAGCGTGTAAAAGCCTGGCATCATCCCAAGTGCATGGGCATTGATCTGAATTCGCGCTTCGAAATCGCCCCAGGACTCAAGGACGTTACAGCCCTTGCCCGATTCCTCCACGAAATACAATAAGTCAATCTGAAAATTGAAAATCAATTGTAAATAGTAAATCGTCTAATTGTAAATAATATGAACAAGATTAATACTTTATTCGCCAACCAAGGCGACAAGAAATTCCTCAGTCTCTACTTCTGTGCCGGTTGTCCGACATTAGAAAGTACGGGCGATGTCATTCTGGCCATGCAGCGCCGTGGCATCGACTTCATTGAGGTAGGTATTCCCTTCAGCGATCCCCTCGCTGACGGCCCGGTTATTCAGAGTGCTGCCACCCAAGCCCTCAAGAACGGCATGAGTGTGCAACTGCTGTTCGACCAGTTGAAGGCTATCAAGGATGAAGTAGAGATTCCCCTTATCCTCATGGGTTACCTCAACCCCATCCTCCACTATGGCATTGAGCCCTTCTGCCAAAGCTGCGTTGAGAGTGGTGTGTCAGGTATGATTATCCCCGACCTGCCCTTTGACGACTATCTGAACATCGTCAAGCCCATTGCCGATAAATACAACCTAAGAGTCATCATGCTCATCACCCCCGAGACCTCTGATGAGCGCATCCGTTTCATCGACGACCATACCGACGGCTTTATCTATATGGTATCGAGTGCGGCTATTACCGGTGCGCAGCAAAGTTTCAACGATGCTAAGCAGGCTTACTTCCGTCGTATCAATGCCATGCAGCTGCGTAATCCCCGCATGATTGGCTTCGGCATCTCCAATGCACAGACGCTGAAGGCTGCGCAGGACAACGCTGCTGGTGCTATTATCGGTTCTAAGTTCGTGACCCTCCTAAACGAAGCCGAGGGCAACGCTGACATTGCCCTCGACCGTCTGTTTGAAGCACTCGCCTAACTTTCTGTCATCAGTCGGACCCTTCGCGAATAGTCTTAATTGTCACTCGTGATATCCTCTATCTGGTCGATGATTTCCTGATATTGGCGTTGGGTCCTGAAGTTGATACTGAGACCGCAGATGGCGCCAATGATGCCACCTATGCAACCACCCCAGAAGAGTCCGTTGCCCAAAGCACCTCCGTGAAGCTGATAGACCTCGTACAAGAACCAACCTAACCACAGAACAACAGCGGGGATGCCAAAGAACAGCCAGTTGGCTTCGAACTTCTTGGCGCTGGCCACTTTTTTACGGGCTTCCACAAGATCATGGTTCATCAGATTGGGATCACTGATTTTACGATTGGTGTAGAAGGTGGCACCTACACAGACAAGCATAAAAATGCTGGTAACTATCCAAAAGGAGAGGGAGAGGCCACACAATTTCACGAAGCACCAGTAGCCATAAGGTATCATAAACAAGCCAATGGCCATGATGATATAGTAGCGGCGGGTGATGGTATTCACTTCGTTGCGCATGGAGCGACGTACAAGACGGTCATTGACTATCTCCTGCTGGTCGAGCTTATTCTTCAGCGTGTTCATCTGCTGACGCATGTTCTCCAAATCAAAATCGTTCTGCATAATGGGTAAGTTTTTTAATCGTTTGACATTTGTTTTAACTGCTCACGGATTCTGAACAGACGGACGCTGACATTCTTAGCTGTGATACCGACTATCTGTCCGATTTCCTCATAGCTGAGGTTTTCGAGCCAGAGCAGGACAATCGCACGGTCGAAGGGTTGCAACTTGGAAATACGCTTGTGGAGCATGTCCACCTGGCGGGTGTCCTCGTCACGGTCTTCAAAGAGGTTGATGTCCATTGTCAGCCTGACATCGGATGCGCGTCGCTTCTTCTTTCTGTCTATAGAGATACAGGTGTTCAGGGCGACGCGGTAAATCCACGTCTTGATGTCTGAGCGATGCTCGAAGTATTCAAAGCCTTTCCAAAGATTGACTAGTACCTCCTGAAACAGGTCGTTCACCTCGTCAGCATCTTGCGAGAACATGTAGCACACGGTGTAGATGGTGCTTTTGTGTTCCGCTAGGGTTTGCGCAAACTGTCGTTCTAATCCATTCATTTGTCTCGTCTGTTTTTTGAATCTTACACCCATTAGACGCAACAAAGTTACGAAAAACTACACGACTTTATGATTTTTCTTGAAGAACTTTATTATTTTGTAAACTGCTACAAGCAGCATGGTCATCATTGATTCTTGACTAATCTGACTCCATAGATCTCGCCAATCTGCTTATGCGGTTTGGCCACGAACTTGACACGTACCTGCGTCTTGCCTTTCAGCACGTCTGACGGGATGTCATACGTCTCATAGATGAACTTGGAGATACGATATTTGCCCGTATTGTTGACCGACGTCACCAGCACATCATCAATAAAGACATCGAACTCATGGGACTTCCATTCACCCACGCCCCAGTACTGCAGACGCAATGAGAGACTGGTGTTGCCCCCCGTCTGCATCAGGTAGCTGAAATAATGACCATCGCGAGCATCACGGAAGAATACGTCATTGGTATTTCCTGTGAACGATTCGTCGGTTTCCATGAAGTGGTCACTCTCTGGCTGCTGTTCGCCAGGCTGTACCTTGTCTGTTGTACGGGCTTCGAGTTCCTGACGCTCCTGTTCCTGTTTGGCAAGATTGTCGAGATAATCTTTGTAGTTATCCTCCGACAGCGCGAGCCAGTACATCATGTAACGGGCATCGTGGAGCTCGAAGAAGGGCATCAGCTCGTTGCGAATTTCGTTGACCATCTTGGTCGAAAGGGTGAAATGGAGCGGTTTACCTGCTATGGGCTGCAGCTGGCCGGCAATACCCTCAATGTCATTATTAATCAGGATAGGTGCCTGGTCAATGGGCAGCTTCTTACCGACAGCTAACTGTCCGAAACGACTGTCGTCGGCTACCAGCATAGCAAGGTCTTCCGTACCCGTCTTCATAGCCAACATGATGGGACCGTGCATCAGGGCAATATACTGTGACAGGTTGGGCAAATACTTCACGCTGTTGTGCATGGGGAACTGGATGTCAATGACGTCGCCTTTCTTCCACTGACGGTCGATGGTAACATACGAAGACGGACCAGTAATAATGCTGACAGGCTGACCATTCACCTTCACAGAGAACTGGCCGGGACTCACCCAACCCGGATAGCGCACCTGAAGGGCGAACTTCCCTTTGCCCTTTGTGATGGTGAGGCGACTGGTCTCAGCATAGGGGAAGTTTGTCTCCTGACGAATCTGAATATTCTTCTCCTTCCAATTCAGTTCTGATGCTACAAAAAGGTTGACGAACAAAGCATCACCCTTATGAGTATAAATAAACTGTCCATACTTGCCATGATTCTCCATACCCGTGCCCACACAGCACCACATGGCCTCATTGGGTGCCGAGTAGTTACGATAATGACGCGGACGGGCAGAGGTGAAATAGACATAACCGCCGTGCTCTGGATGTTGTGAAGAGAGGATATGGTTGAAGGTTGCCAACTCATAGAAATCAGCATAGCGGGCCTCGGGATTACGACGATGCAGATCCTCAGTAAGCTTCAGCATGTTGTTGGTGTTGCAGGTCTCGGGTCCGTCGATGTCGTTCACAAAGTCCTGACAAGCCTCCTTGCTGGGGAAATGCTCACGGCGCGAGTTACCACCGAAAGCGAGAGAGCGCTCCCCCGTCACAATCTCCCAGAAGAAAGCGCCGGCATTATGATAAGCTTCGTCGCCAACCAGTTCTGCGATACGCTCAAAACCGATAACCTTCGGCACCTGCGTGTTGGCATGCATGTTGTCCAGACAGTCACGGCGCTGCGAAAGCGGCGTCAGCAGTCGGCGGTGTGAGAACCGCTTGGCTACGTCGAGGTATTTCTGCTGACCTGTGATGGCATAGGCATCAGCCAGCACCTCGTTCATACCGCCGTGCTCTGTGTCGAGGACACGCTCCATCTGGGCATCCGATAGTCCTGCGGTAAGGTCAATAGCCCAGTCGCAGAAGCCGAGGAAGAGCTGCTTAGCCTGTTCGTTTCCGCAGTAGAGCCAGGCATCGCGCAATCCGGCGTACATCTTATGAATATTATAGAAAGGCACCCACGCACCATAGTAAGCACCGAAGTCGCCCTTCTTGAAGTTGCCCCAGACGCGGTCGCTGCCCGGCACACCTCCCACATAGCCCTTGCCCCACTCGGGATGGTTTTTGGCATTGGCATCGGCACAAGCCTGCAACTCACTGATGAAATACTCCATGCGCTGGCGACATTCCTCGCTACCCGTAGCGGCATTGATGGCCATCGCCGTCAGATAATGACCACCCACATGTCCATCCAGTCCGTCCCAGTTGGGATACGACTTACTTTTCGGTGTCAGTCCTGCCTCCTTCAGATAGGGAGCCAACAGTCGGTCGCTGTCATATTGCAACAACATGCGGATGTTCAGGTCACGCGCTTTCTTCAGCGGTCCGTTCAACAAAGTCACATCGCCGAGTGGGAACTCATCGGCATACAGTTTGTCTTGTGCATTTCCTATCACCACGGCAGTAGCCAGTATTAGGGTCCATGCCAAACGTGTAATAACAGTAGTCTTGATATGTTTCATATTGATATACGTTGATTTACGTCAACAAAGGTAGGCATTTTAATTCGATTCTCGGATAAGTTCCACGTTAAAAATCTGCAAATATACGAAAAAAGGGACAGGCCACACCTCGGATAAACAAAGAAAAAAAGGTTTTCCTTTGGTTTTTCGCTCGGTTTACACTATCTTTGCAGCGTCGTTATGTTAGGAACGGATTTGTGTCATGAAAGAATTTCTGCAAGTGCTGCGGCGCTTTGTGCCGCCATACAAGAGATACCTGGTGTTGTCGGTCATCTTCAACATCTTGTCAGTGGTGCTAAACATCTTCTCGTTTGCCGCACTCATTCCCATTCTGCAAATCATCTTCAAGACAGGCGATGCCGAGACCGCTACAAGCGTCATGGCGTGGGACTGGCAGAACGCCGAGGCGGTGCTGATGAACAACATGAACTACTACGTAAACGGGTTGCTGGCTGACTACGGCCCGACGACGACACTGTTATTCATCGGGCTGTTCCTTGCGCTGACCACAGCCATGAAGACAAGTGCCTACTTCCTGTCATCGGCTACAATGGTGCCTATCCGCACGGGAGTGGTGCGTGACATCCGCAACCAGCTGTACCAAAAGATTACGGCGCTGCCGTTGGGTTTCTTCTCGGAGGAACGCAAAGGCGACATTATTGCCCGTATGAGCGGCGACGTGCAAGAGATAGAGAACAGCATCATGTCGAGCCTCGACATGTTGTTCAAGAATCCTATTCTGATTGTGGGCTACTTCGTCACGTTGCTCTTCATCTCGTGGCAGCTGACGCTCTTCACGCTCATCATCGTGCCTATCATGGGATGGTTCATGGGGTTCGTAGGCCGTAAGCTGAAAGCACAGAGCATCAAGGCACAGGCATTGTGGAGCGACACCATGAGCGTGGTGGAGGAGACGCTGGGCGGACTGCGCATCATCAAGGCATTCAATGCCGAGGAGAAGATGCGCCGTAAGTTCGACACGGTGAACTCTGCCTACCGCGACGACATCAAGCGTGTAAACATACGCCAGCAGCTGGCTCATCCCATGAGTGAGTTTCTGGGTACGGTGATGATTGTCATTGTGCTGTGGTTCGGCGGTATGCTCGTGCTGAACACCGAGACGCTGTCGGGCCCGCTTTTCATCTATTATATGGTCATGCTTTACAGCATCATCAACCCGCTCAAGGAGTTCTCGAAGGCCGGCTATAATATTCCGAAGGGTTTGGCGTCGATGGAGCGCGTGGACAAGATTCTGCAGGCAGAGAACACCATCAAGGACCCGGCACACCCCAAACGCCTCGACACCTTCGAGCACCAGATAGAGCTTCGTGGCGTATGGTTTGGATATCGAGAAAAGGAGCAAGGGGCAGGAAACAAGGAACAAGAGGAACCCCAGTGGGTGCTGCGTGACATCAACCTCGTCATTCCCAAGGGCAAGACCATTGCCATTGTGGGACAATCGGGTTCGGGCAAATCAACGCTGGTGGACCTTATACCTCGTTACTACGACGTGCAGAAGGGCGAAGTGCTCATTGACGGCATCAACGTGAAAGACCTGGGCGTGCACGACCTGCGCAAGCTGATAGGCAACGTGAACCAAGAGGCTATTTTGTTCAATGACTCGTTCAGGAATAATATTGAGTTTGGAACTCCCTCCAACTCCCCCAAGGGGGAGGGATTGCCTACGGGCTCCGTAGCCGCTGCTACCGAAGAGGCTGCCCGCATCGCCAATGCCTACGACTTCATTATGCAGTCGGAACAGGGCTTCGATACAAACATCGGCGACCGAGGCGGACGACTCAGTGGCGGACAGCGTCAGCGTGTCAGTATTGCCCGTGCCATTCTGAAGAACCCGCCCATCCTTATCCTTGACGAGGCGACGTCGGCTCTCGACACCGAAAGCGAGCGGCTGGTGCAGGACGCGCTGGAGCGACTGATGAAGACGCGTACCACCGTAGCCATTGCCCACCGACTCAGTACCATCAAGAACGCTGATGAAATTGTCGTGCTGCACGAAGGACGCATCGTAGAGCGTGGCACACATGACGAGCTGCTTACCATTGACGGGTACTACAAGAAGCTGAATGATATGCAGAGTTTGTAGAGCGTGGAATGAAAAGACTTTTATATTTACTGAAGATATACGTCCTGCTGGTGCTGACGTTCGTCGGTGCCAAGGTAGTGTTCATGCTCATGAACCGTGAAGGGCATGACTTCGGTATGGGTGACGTATGGGACGTGCTGTGGCACGGGTTGTCGCTTGACCTCAGTACGGCGCTTTACTTTCTCATCATTCCCTTCATAGTAGTCATCGTCTCGCTGTGGTGGAAACGCTGTGACCTGCTGCAGAAACATGTGCTCCGCTATTACTGTTTCTTCATAGCCGCTGCCTTTGCGCTGGCTTTCGTGGCAGACACCAGCCTCTATCCCTTCTGGGGCTTCAAGCTCGACGCGGCGTGTCTGCAATTCCTGAGTACTCCGGGTGATGCCTTTACCAGCGTCAGTTGGGGGTATATTGTCGTGAGGCTTATAGGGCTTATAGGACTCATGGGATTCATGGGGTGGCTGTTTACGAGACCTAAGCTTCCGACTGAAGCCTGTCGTCACAGGTGGCTGTTCACCGCTTTGATGGTGGCGCTGATACCGTTCATGGTCATTGGCATTCGTGGCGGCACGGATGAATCGACGACGAACATCGGACAGGTATATTATTCGCAGAACCAGTTTCTGAACCATTCGGCCATAAATCCCGTGTTCTCGTTCTTTGCCTCGTTCGAGAAGACGGCAGGCGACATTGTTGACTATGAATACATGGACGAGGCAAAGTGCAAACAGATTCTTAGCGACTGCTTCCCCACAACGAGCATAGACACCGACACGCTGCTGACTACACAGACACCCAACATCATTGTCATTCTGATGGAGAGTGCAGGCGGTGAGTTCACGGAGATAGGCGGACGCACGGACATCATGCCGAACCTGAATCGACTGGCACATGAGGGCATCAACTTCGTCAACTGCTATGGCAACACGTGGCGCACAGACCGCGGCACGCTCTGCACATGGAGCGGCTATCCGTCGTTCCCTACTATGTCGGTGATGAAGATGCCCGCCAAGTCGCAGACACTGCCCAACATCGCCCGCACGCTGCAACAGCAGAGAAACTACCGCACGTTCTACCTCTATGGCGGCGACATCAACTTCACCAATATGCGTGGCTACTTGGTGTCAGGCGGCTTTGAACAGCTGACGTGGCAGACCGACTATACGGCGGAAGAACAGAACTCTGCAAGTTGGGGGGTACGCGATGATATTACTTTTAACACGCTGATGACGATGGTTACAGAGCATCATGAGGCAGAGGGGCAACGACCTTTCCTTATTGGCTTCAGCACCTTGTCGAGCCATGAGCCGTGGGACGTGCCTATGCAGCAGTTTGATGACGAAGTGCTCAATGCCTTCTATTATCTTGACCAGTGTATCGGCGACTTCATGGCGAAGCTGCGACAATCACCGGCATGGGACAACACGCTGGTCATCCTGCTGCCTGACCATAGCATCAACTATGGTGACATAGACGAGACGAAACAGCTGCGTAACCGTATTCCGATGATCTGGGTTGGGGGTGCTGTGAGGGAGCCGCGTACTGTCAACACCATTTGTAATCAGTCAGACCTTGCCGCCACGCTGTTGGCACAGCTTGGGCTTCCCCATGATGAATACGCCTTCAGCCGTGACGTGCTGAGCAGCAGCTACCGCTATCCTTTTGCCTATCATACCTATATCAATGGCTTCTCGCTGGTAGATTCCACTGGCTTCGTCGTCTATGACCTCAATAGTGAGCAGGTCATTGTTGACCAGTCCACAGACACCAAGCGCCTCACCCAATTGGGCAAGGCGCTGTTACAGGCTACGTCAGCCGACCTACGCAACCGATAGTTTATTCTGCACGGAGGCGGTCCTGCGTCATGCGGGTCATGTACTGTTGGATGATGGCCTTCAACTCACGTTCCATGTTTTTCTGTTCCTCTGACTGTCGGTCCAGCAGGTTATGCTGCATAAGGGAATCGCTGAGCGCATAATAGCCTTTGCATTGCTCTCCGTCAAACTGCAGCACATGGCCCTGCTTCACATACTGATAGACACCGTTCAAGTAGTTTACCGCCCATGTCTGTTCTGCCGGGGTGTTCAGCACGTCAATGCCGAAAGCGAAGAAAGGCTTGGGATAGTGCAGCAGGCCCATGAGCGTGGGCAGGATATCTATCTGCTGTGCTATCTTCTGTTCCATACGCGGCTCCAGCTCACCACTGGGATCAAAGATAATGATAGGTGAACAGAAACCGCCTATGTCAGTCTGATATTCCGCATGGTCAGAGAGGTTGGTGTGATCGCTGGTGAGCACGAAGATGGTATTCTTGAACCACGGCTCTTTGCTGGCTCGTTCAAAGAACTTGCCGATGGCCATGTCGGTGTAACGGATGCACTTATGGATGATGATGCCCTCCTCGGGGTACTGCTCCTTGTATTGTTCAGGCACGACATAGGGATGGTGGCTGCTGGCGGTAAAGATGGCAGTCATGAAGGGTTCGTGCATTTCCGACATCTTAGCGGCAAAGTACTGCATAAACGGCTCATCCCAGATGGCCCACGTGCCGTCAAAGTCGGCATCACCCCCGAAACGGCTGTCCTCGCAATAGTCCTCACGGCCATAGTATTGCTGGAAGCCCGTGCTGCGGGCAAAGGCCTGAAAACCCATAGAGCCACGCTGTGCTCCGTGGAAGAATGCCGTCTCATAGCCCTCGCCAGCCAAAAGCGATGCGATGCCGCTGACATGATTCATAGAGGACGGTGTAAGGAAGAAGGGCTCCACGAACATCGGAATACTGCTCAGGATGCTGGGCATTCCGTCAATGCTCTTCCTTCCGTTGCAATAGGAGTGACTGAACGTCACACTACGGCTGATGAGCGAGTCAACACAGGGTGTATAGCCCTTGTATTGCCCATGCTCCAGCGTCTGGTTCAGGGCTCCAATGTACTCACGACCGAAACTCTCAACGATAAGCACCACGACGTTTTTCTTAATCATGGGAGTTATGGTGTCTGTAGCATGGATGGGTGAATAGACCGCTGCCATTTCTTCCTCTGTGGCGAAGTATTCGGGCACGACAAACACATCCTTCCCAATGGTACGATAAAGCGAGAAAGGTGTGTTCAGTACCAACGCTGCCTCAACGGGACGCTCTGCATACTGGTTGGCATTGCTAATGGTGATAGGGCGTACGGCGGTGGTAAAGCCACCACGAATACCTGCTACCACGAACGGCGCCATAACGAGCATGGAAAGCAGCGTGACTAAACTGTAACGCCACCAACTGAGGTTCTTGCGCTCCAACCGTGTCTCCTGATAAAGCTTATACATGCCCCACATGACGACGGCAAACAAGATGACCAGATAGAAGTGGCGCAATGTTTCGGTGAAGAAAATGGAACCGAGATTGCCCTCGTTGGAGAATTCGCTGAACACGGTGGTTGTCGTGCGTCGCATGGTAAAGGGGAAATACACAGCATCACACAGGTTAACAGCCAGCGCAAGTCCGTTAATGCCAAGGTAAAGCCAGCGGCATATCTGTTGCCACACCTTCGTTTCCTTGAAGTGCAGTGGGAACAGCATACAGACCATATAGGGAATGTTAGTCACCAGAATGGCTGAGGTGTCGAAGACCAAACCTCCGCCTGCCAGTTCCATTACATGTGAGAACGACAGCCCCTGACTGAAGAAGCTGAAGTTCTCCAGCAGATAGGCTATGCGGGCAATGAAGTAAACCACATAGGCCAGCAGCAGGTTTAGCAGTACTGCTACCAAGGGGGTGAAGGCACCTAATCGGCGAAGATTAAACATATTAGATGTGAACTACTATTTTTACCTTTTTACTGTTTTACCTTTTATAAAGAGTCGTACCACCTCGCCCGTCCACAACACGAACGATGTGATGCCGATGATGATGAACCAGTCGGTAACCGACAACGGCACAACATTAAAGAAACGTCCACCAAAACTGACAATGAGCACCTGACCCACAAGAATGACGGCAGCAATGAACAGGAACCCGTGACAACCACGCAGATGGAAGGCACTGCGACCAGTTGCAAAGGCACGTGCATTCAGGATATTCCAGAACTGCAGCATGACGAACACGGTGAAGAAGAACGTTAATTCATAGGGCGTCAACATGTCTTTCGTACCAAGTGTAACGGTGAACATCTGTGTAGCGCAGGTAACGTCTGCATGTTCAAGCACCCATAACAACCCGAAAAGCAGTAGGAAGAACAGCAGTCCTGTTATCAGGATAGTACGACGCATAGGACGCGTAATGATAAGCGCCGTACGACTACGTGGTTTATCAAGCATGACTGCCGGAGAGGGTGGTAACGAGGCTAACGCCATTGCCGCAAAGGTATCCATGATGAGGTTTACCCACAACATTTGTACCACCGTAAGCGGTGACTCCGTACCCATGAAGGCACCCACTAACACGACCAGACACGCCACAATATTGACCGTCAACTGGAAGAGAATAAAGCGCTGAATATTACGATAGAGCGAACGTCCCCACATGACGGCACGACCAATACTTGCAAACGAGTTGTCAACAATCGTAATATCCGAAGCCTCTTTTGCCACGCTCGTTCCGTCGC
Organism: uncultured Prevotella sp.; assembly: GCA_905233985.1. Taxonomy (GTDB): domain Bacteria; phylum Bacteroidota; class Bacteroidia; order Bacteroidales; family Bacteroidaceae; genus Prevotella. The sequence goes on along the minus strand of CAJOFA010000019.1, from coordinate 8,072 downwards.
CCATCGACAGTCCGACATGTGCCGTGCGTAGTGCCGGAGCATCATTAGTACCATCACCTGTCACGGCCACCACCTCACCCCGTCGTTGCAGAGCTTCCACAAGTCGTTTCTTGTCCATCGGTCGAGCACGGGCAATGAGCTTCAAATAACAAGCACGCTCTTCTAATTCCTCGTCACTCATAGCAGCAAGCTCTGGTCCTGTCGTTTCATTTTGTTCGCCATCGGCATCGGTCCATAGACCTATCTGCCGACCAATCTCTCTTGCTGTACCAGGAGTATCGCCCGTTACTATCTTTATATTGATACCAGCAGACAAACACTCCACCACGGCTGACGGTACGTCGGGACGAACCGGATCGCTGATAGACACGATACCAAGCAGTTGTAAGTTTCTGGCAGTCAACCTTCCGTCAGTAATAACTTGTTCACCGTCGACAACCTTCTGACAAGCAAAGGCCAATGTACGCATGGCCTGTGATTGATATTGTTCTAAGCGTTTCTGTAGCACGTCAAGGTCAGTAATTATGGGACAAAGTCCCATCACAATCTCAGGAGCCCCCTTCACATACAACACCTGACTGCCGTCAGCATGCTGTACTAACGTTGCCATATATTTTAATTCGGTCGTAAACGGAATCTCGTCTATGACCTTTATGTCATTACGCAATTGCTGATAGTCTATACCACCCTCATGAAGCCACAACAGCAAAGCGCCCTCCGTAGGGTTGCCCAACACCTCAGGGCGTCCCTCATGGCGTAGGTCAAGACGTGCCGTACTGTTTACAGCCATGTTTTCCTGAAGGAGTGAAGGGGGAAGGGAAGATGATACCTCGAAGATTTCGGCCACCTGCATCTGGTTCTGTGTCAGCGTACCTGTTTTATCGGTACATATTACAGTTGCAGCGCCCATAGTCTCACAAGCATGGAGTTTGCGAACAAGGTTATTGGTCTTGAGCATCGAACGCATGGAATAAGCGAGGCTAAGCGAAACCGCCATCGGTAGGCCCTCGGGCACAGCGACCACAATCAGCGTCACCGCAATCATAAATGTCTGTAATACATAGGCAATAAAGTCGGCTGCCACAAACGGTTCGTTAAGCAAATACGCCACAACACGGCCAACAATAACAAGTAAGGCAACGGCATAGCTACCCCAAGAAATGAGACGTCCTAAGCGGTTAAGCTGTTCATCAAGAGGCGTACGCACACTATCGTCAATCTGAGCGGCAGTGAACACACGACCATTCTCTGTCTGGTCGCCTACAGCAAGTACATGGGCCACGCCATGTCCTTCCATTACCTTTGTGCCACGCATAACATGATTGCTGGGGAACGTGGCGTCAGCATCCATCTCCTCGGAAATGACCGTTTTACGACAAATAGGCTCACCCGTCAACGTACTCTCGTCAATGCTCAACTGAACGGCTTCCAACAGTTCCGCATCAGCAGGAATCTCCTCGCCCGTACTGAGTAGCAGTACATCACCGACCACCACATCGCACTTTTTAATACGCTGCGCTGTACCATCACGGATGACCTGCACCGGCTCCTCGTCATTTACCTGATTGAGTATTGAGAACTCACGGTCAGCCTTCACTTCGAAAATAAATGCAATACCAGTAGCCAACAGGATGGCTATGATGATACCGACAGGTTCAAAGAACACGGCAGCACCCTCACGGGTCAACCCGAACCAGCCATTATATTCGGCTACAGAGACGAAGACCGAGAGTAGTGCAGCCACTTCAAGGATAAAGATGAGATGGTCACCGTCATGCCAGCCTTTGATATGATGGCCGAAAGGTCCCGTCAGTCGCTCGGCAAAGCGTTTCCACAACGACTCACGACGTGGTGGCGTGAGCACGTTGGCACCATGCTGTTGCCGGCTTTGCAGCACTTCAGCAGCTGTCAGCCCCTGATATGTTACGTGCGTGTGCATGTTCTAATTATTTGATGGTCGTTGTCTTTTCGCGCTGCAAAGGTACGGCGAAGAAAGGGAACGGCAAAGTAAAATACCAATTATTTTGTGCAAAAGTCAAGAAATCGCATTGTTTAAGCTTTTTCAAGACTAAAGATTTCGGTAGATGAAAAATAGTTAGTACCTTTGCACGCTCTAAAGAACAAAGCAACAAAAAATTGCAACTGGTAAATAGTAAATCGTAATTATTTATGTCATATTTCTTTTCATCTGAATCAGTCAGTGAAGGCCATCCCGATAAAGTGGCCGACCAGATTAGCGATGCTATCCTGGACCAGTTCCTGGCCTATGACGAACATGCTCGTGTGGCCTGTGAATCATTTGTCACCACCGGCCAGGTAGTCATTATGGGTGAGGTGCGTAGCGAGGTGTATATCGACCTGCAGACCATCGCACGTAACACAATTAAAAAGATAGGCTACACCAAAGCAGAATATCAGTTTGACGGAAATTCGTGCGGTATCCTTACTGCTATTCATGAGCAAAGCGAGGACATCAACCGTGGCGTTGACCGCGAAGAAGACGACAATCAGGGTGCCGGAGATCAGGGAATGATGTTCGGATATGCTACCAACGAAACAGAGAACCTGATGCCTGTATCGCTCGATCTGGCGCATCTCATCATGCGCACACTGGCCCAAATCCGCAAGGAAGGCCGCATGATGACCTACTTGCGTCCCGACGCCAAGAGTCAGGTGACCGTGCAGTACAGCGACGAAGGACTGCCCGAGCGCATTGATACCATCGTCGTTTCCACGCAACATGATGAGTTTGACAACGACGAGGCGATGCTCAACCGTATCAAAAACGATGTGATCAATATCCTCATTCCGCGCGTCAAGGAACAGATACACTCACCGAAGGTTCTCGAACTCTTTGGGGACGACATCAAGTACTACGTCAATCCGACGGGTAAGTTTGTCATTGGCGGACCGCATGGTGACACAGGACTGACAGGCCGGAAGATTATTGTTGACACTTACGGAGGAAAAGGTGCTCATGGCGGCGGTGCCTTCTCGGGAAAGGATTCCAGCAAGGTTGACCGTTCGGCAGCCTATGCAGCACGCCACATCGCCAAGAACATGGTGGCAGCAGGTGTCAGCGACGAGATGCTGGTGCAGATCAGCTACGCCATCGGTGTGGCACGTCCCATGAACATCTACGTCAACACCTACGGCCGTTCGCGTGTCAACATGACAGACGGCGAGATAGCCAAGAAGATAGAAGAGCTTTTCGACCTGCGTCCCAAAGCCATCGAGCGTGCACTCAAGCTGCGCCAGCCCATGTATCTGGAGACAGCAGCCTACGGTCACATGGGACGTAAGAATGAGGTCATCCAGAAAACCTTTACCAGCCGCTATCACGAGACAAAGACTATTGACGTGGAACTCTTCACATGGGAAAAGCTTGACCGTGTAGAAGACATCAAGAAAGCGTTTGGCATCTAAAGAAGCATGACTCCGCAGGACTCCATCACCACACCAATCGAGCACTTTGCACCTCCCGTTGCCAAGCCCCTGTTCCATGAGAGCACGGGGAACGGACACTTCGGTGTCTCGGGTGACCCGATACCCTACACCATGCATGGCGACAACATCATCACGCTGTTGCTGCTGTCGTGTTTCATGCTGACCATCGTATCGTTTGCCCAGTCACGCCGTTTCTTCATCCGGCAGCTCAAAGGACTCTTCCAAATGCCGCGCACCGATGACCTGTTCATGCCCGAGACCAGCACCGAACTCCGTTTCCAGTTTCTTCTCGCACTACAGACATCCTTGTTGCTTGCCATCCTGCAGTATGCCTACACACAGAACTATATAGGCAGCACCTTCATACTACCCTCCGACTATCACCTGATTATCGTCTTTTGCCTGCTCTTCATAGGATATTTCCTCGTGAAATCCATTCTCTATACCATCGTCAACCTGGTGTTCTTCGACAGCAAACGGAACACCCTTTGGCTTAAGACGATGCTCTTCGTGACGACCCTCGAGGGAATAGCCCTTCTTCCTGCCGTGCTGCTGCTCGTTTATTTCGATATGGAGATAGAAAATGTCATGATTTACCTGATTATTGTGGTCATTTTGGCCAAAATTCTGACATTTTACAAGTGTTTTGTCATCTTTTTCCGTCGAATTGGTGTTTATTTGCAGATTTTTTTGTACTTTTGCACCCTCGAAATCGTACCCATGGCAGCATTCTGGGGAATTTTGATACTGACTAGTAAGTTATTGATAGTAAATTATTAGAAATGATTAAGAAGATTCTGGTTTCACAACCAAAGCCATCGAGCGAGAAATCGCCTTATTATGACATCGCATCGCGCTTCGAGGTGGAGATGGTCTTTAGACCTTTCATCAAGGTAGAAGGTTTGACTGCGAAAGAGTTCCGCCAACAGAAAGTGAGCGTACTTGAACATACGGCTATCGTGTTCACCTCGCGCCACGCCATTGACCATTTCTTTAACCTGGCCAAGGAGATGCGTGTTGCTATACCCGAGGACATGAAGTATTTTTGCGTGACGGAGACCATTGCGCTCTATATCCAGAAGTACGTGCAGTACCGCAAACGCAAGGTATTCTTCGGTGAAACCGGAAAAATCGACGACTTACTTCCGATCATGGTCAAGCATAAGCAGGAGAAGTATCTCGTGCCCATGAGCGACGTCCACAACGACAGCTTGAAGACCATGCTCGACGCCAAGAAGCTGCACCACACCGAGTGTGTGATGTATCGCACGGTGAGCAACGACTTCACCCCCGAGGAAGTCAAGGACTTCGACTACGACATGCTCGTGTTCTTCAGCCCCTCAGGTATTGAGGCCCTGCTCAAGAATTTTCCCGATTTCAAGCAGGGCGACCTCGCCATTGCCACTTTCGGTCCTGCCACAGCCAAGGCAGCCAAGGAAGCCGGCTTGCGTATCGACCTGGAAGCACCGTCAGAGAAATACCCCTCGATGACGGGTGCCCTGCAGCACTATCTGCTGGAACACGAGGAAGACTAACCACCGCATGACGACCGCACGTGCCACGTTGGGCAGACAGGAGCGCATCAAGAGCCGCAAGACGGTCGAGCAGCTCTTCGCTGGCGGCAAGAGCCGTTCTTTGGCCGACTTCCCGCTGCGTATCATCTATATGCAAGTCCAGCGTACGGCAGACGAGGCCCCCGTGCAGATGATGGTCAGCGTGTCCAAGCGCCATTTCAAACATGCCGTCCAGCGTAACCGCGTCAAACGACAAGTACGTGAGGCCTACCGGCTGAACAAGAAGATGCTGAACAACGCTGTCACCCAACAGGCCGACACGATACTGAGGCTGGCATTCGTCTGGCAGGCCGACAAGCTCTTCTCCTCTACGGCAGTACATCAACACATGAGGACGCTGTTGCAACGAATGGCCGAGAAACTCGCACAACAGTCCAAGTCATGAAGCGCGTGTTCCACTATATATCGAAAGCACTCACGTGGCTGCTATGTCTGCCCATCGTGTTCTACCAGACCTGCATCTCGCCCTATACGCCACCGGCGTGCCGTTTCACCCCGACATGCAGCGAATACGCCAAGCAGGCATTACGCAAGCACGGCCCCATTAAAGGACTTTGGTTAGCCGTCTGGCGAATTCTGCGATGCAACCCCTGGGGCGGTTCAGGCTACGACCCGGTGCCATAAAAAGACAACAACAATAAAGAAACAAGAATATGAGAAAGAACTTTGTAGAAGAACTCCGCTGGCGCGGCATGCTGGCACAGATCATGCCCGGCACGGAAGAACTGCTTCAGAAAGAAATGGTGACAGCCTATCTGGGTACCGACCCCACGGCCGACTCACTACACATCGGTCATCTCTGTGGCATCATGATGCTGCGCCACCTGCAGCGCTGCGGCCATAAGCCCATCATCCTTGTCGGCGGTGCCACTGGTATGATTGGCGACCCCAGCGGTAAGTCGCAGGAGCGTAACCTGCTGAACAGCGAGACGCTTTATCACAACCAGGAGTGCATCAAGCAGCAGGTGTCCAAGTTCCTCGATTTCGAAAGCAAGAGCGAGAACGCTGCCGAGATGGTCAACAACTACGACTGGATGAAGGACTTTACGTTCCTTGACTTCGCCCGTGAGGTGGGCAAGCACATTACCGTCAACTACATGATGGCTAAGGACAGCGTACAGCAGCGCCTGAACGGAACGGCTCGCGACGGACTGTCGTTCACCGAGTTCACCTATCAGCTGCTGCAGGGCTACGACTTCCTCTATCTTTATCAGCACAAGAACTGCAAGCTGCAGTTGGGCGGCAACGACCAGTGGGGTAATATCACCACAGGTACCGAGCTCATTCGCCGTACGCTGGGTTATGAGAACGAGGCTTTCGCCCTCACCTGTCCGCTCATCACGAAGAGCGACGGTAAGAAGTTCGGCAAGACCGAGAGCGGCAACATCTGGCTCGACCCGAAGCGCACCACCCCGTATAAGTTCTATCAGTTCTGGCTCAACGTCAGCGATGACGATGCCGAAAAGTATATCAAGATCTTCACGTCCTTAGAAAAAGATGTCATCGACACGCTTGTCGAGGAACACAGACAGGACCCCGGTCGTCGTGTGCTGCAGCGCCGTCTGGCTGAGGAGGTCACCGTGATGGTTCACTCACAGGAAGCCCTTGACACAGCCATCGAAGCCAGCAACATCCTCTTTGGCAAGTCAACCAAGGACGCCCTGGAGAAACTGGACGAGCAGACCTTCCTCGACGTGTTCGACGGAGTGCCGCAGTTCGAGATCTCCAAGGACCAGCTGGGTCAGCCCGCCATTGAACTCTTTACTTCCGTAGCCCCCGTGTTCCCCTCGAAGGGTGAGATGCGTAAGATGGTACAGGGCGGCGGCGTCAGCCTCAACAAGGAGAAGCTGACAGACCAGAACCGTCCCGTTACAGCTGACGACCTCATCGACGGCAAATACCTGCTGGCACAGAAAGGCAAGAAGAATTATTACCTGCTGACTGTGAAATAATCGGGAAAAATTTGGCCGTGTGCTGAATTTTTACTAATTTTGCAGCCGCTAACAAGCGATTGTCCAATGGTGTAATGGTAGCACAACAGGTTTTGGTTCTGTTTGTGGTGGTTCGAATCCGCCTTGGACAACGCAAAAAAGGAAAGAAAGCCAGGCTTCTTTCCTTTTTTTCTTTTTTCCTGTCCCCCACACCGTAGGAAAACAAAAAAATGTCGCGACTCATCTGCGAGCAGCGACATTTCGAGCCTATGTTTAACTAAAAATCCTATTGTTTCAAAATGAACTGGCTTTCGCCAGGGGCCTTCTCCGCATCCGCGGGTCAGGAATATATTTTAAAATACTAACTTCGTTAAAAAAGAAAGTTATGGGAGCCTCACGGCGACCACTGTTATCCTCTAACACATTTAAAACTTTCTTCTTACCAATAACTAAAAACCTAAAACTATAAATATTACTACTAACCTAAAACAATCTATTAACTTTTTGTCTTATTGACGATGCAAAGGTACGACGAATTTTTGAAACCCGCAATAGAAATAATCTCAAAAACGAGAAAAAACGCTTCATTCTTGACCTAAATCAAAGATTTGTGTCCGCAAACAACGAGAAACCACAGTTTTACCCGTCGTTTTCATCCCTCCTGAATGCGACAGAGAAGGAATGCAACTGCGAATGAGCAGCATCCTAAATGATGTTTAAAGTTTGAGAATATCGAGTCTTAAACTCTTATTAGAAGTTATCTAACGCTGCAGTAAAACACAATTACTGCCGCAATAAAAGACAATTTTTGCCGCATTTTTGACAACGGAAGACCGTTGTTTTTCGTACTTAGGTGCTATCTCAGACGCGGTTAGGTGCCGCCTTAGACGCAGTTACATGCCATGTGGGTCGTACTTATATGCCACCCTCTGGGTTGAGGAAAAAGATGCCTGTTTTGAGGGAAAAGGCAGGCTCGAAAGTAAACGATGCCTGTTTGAGGTTGAAACGATAATCGTTTAGTGGGGTAAACGATAATCGTTTGCTGAGTAAACGAACTTTGTTTGCAAGTGAAACGAACATCGTTTGCAGAGCAAAAAGGCATTAAATGAAACTGCCATCT
>CAJOFA010000018.1 GCA_905233985.1 uncultured Prevotella sp. | reverse complement strand
CCTATGACTCAAAGGAAGCATCCCTATGGGGGTAAAGGAGATATTCGGACGACCCATAGAGACTATCCGGATAGCGCACGGAAGATATCTCCAAGACCCCAAGGAAGCATAAAAAAACCGCTCCAAATAGGGGCGGTCATTTTCTAACATTCTAACATCTAACGTTAAGCTTTTTCAAATTTTACTTGAGCTTGGTTAGAAGGAACCAGGTGCCGAAGAGCTGCAGCAGCAGGCCGGGCCAGCCGACGGTGAAGTCGGCAACGGTGGCGCTGATGCCTCCGGTGAGAGCCAGCTCACCCAGGGCGCCGACAGCCTCTGCCACAAGGATGACGACAAGGAGCGAGGCGAGGAGCGCGAGGTGGGAGGCTCGAGGTGCGAGGTACGAGGTACGAGGTACGAGACCTGCGACAATGGCGAGGGTGGCGAGCTTCAGCGTCATGACGGGCATGACTTCCCAGGCGGGCATGCCGGTGACGGCATGGTTCACCAGCGGCGAGGCAAGGGCTGCGAGCAGGCCGGTCTTCCATCCGAACTTATAGGCTCCGGCGAGGATGACGAACGACAGGGGCGCAAAGACGATGCCGCCGTCGGGAATGAGGTGACACACTTGAGGCAACACCAGGTTGCAGGCCACGAACACCGCCGCCCACACATAGGTCTTCACCTCGTCATAGTTGAATGAATAAAGTCTTACGTTTGCTTCCATATCTTTTTAGTTGATAATTAAACTTCAAACTTCCAATTTCAAACTTCAAAAATCTAAGCTGACACCGCCCATGAAGGTGGCGCGGGGCATGGGATAGCCGAGGTTGATCTCGTACTTCTGTGCCAGCAGGTTCTCGCCGCGGGCCCAGAGGCTGACGTTGCGGGTGAGGGCATAGCTGACGCTGGCGTTGAGCAGGGTGAAGCTGTCCTTCGTCTCGGCGTCGCCGACGGCGGTATAGAGGTTATTGATATACTGCAGGCCGAGGATGGCGGTCCACTTGCCACAGTGGTAGTCCAAGCCGAGACTGCTCATGGCCTCGGGCGCTGCGACGATCTTGTTCTTCATGTGCAGGGTTGACGTGTTGAGCGTCACGTTGAGGCAACGGAGGAGGGGGTATTTCAGTTCCAGCTCGATGCCCCAGTTCTCTATCTCGCCCGTGTTGACGTTCTGGCGGTTCACTGTCTGTATCATGTTGTCGCCCTTGATGTAGAAGAGGTTTAAGCCGTAGGTCAGCTCGCTCGTGCGATGACGCCACGACAGCTCATAGTTCCACAGGCGCTCGGGCTCCAGGTCGGTGTTCGAGGGGGGATAGAGATACATCTCGCGCATGGTGGGGTTGCGGAATCCCTTGCTGGCCATGAACTTGGCCTCGCCCGTCCGGATGGGGCGGACGACGACGCCTGCTTGGGGTATCCACTCGGTGCCGGTGATGCTGTGGTGGTCGAGACGGATGCCCGCGTCAACGGTGAGCCAGTCGGTCAGGTCCTGACGGACATCGACATAGCCTGCTATCTCGTTGCGATAGGACTTGCCGCTCTGCTTGTTGGGCGTGTCGAGCACGTCGCCCGTTGCCTTCGACGTGTAGTAGGCGTTGCCATAGATGTGCTGGTAGTCGATGCCGACGGTGACGCGGTTGCCCTCAAACAGCCGGGCACTCTGATAGAGCGAGATGCCTGTCAGCGCATCCTTCGAACGGAAATAGCGCTGGGTGGGCGAAGCGGGGTCGGCAGTGCCGTCGTCAATCTTATGGCGTCCGAAGTTGGTATAGACGCTCAGGGCTCCGCTGGTGCAGCCGTAGTGGTTCTCCAGCGCGGCAGAGACGACGCCACGGGTAATCCATTGGTCGGCATCGTAGAGGGGTGATGACTCTGAACCCGGGTAAGAGGCGTTGAAGCGCGTCAGGTTGGCATCAAGATAGGTGTTCCAATGGTCGTTGATGTCGTAGGCCAGCTTCACGTAGCCGCCATACTGCTCGAAGCCCATACGGGGACGGTGGTTGTCGGTGCGCCCATACTGTGCCGCCACCGTGCTGCTGAACCTGCCGCTACGTACTTGGTTGCTGACATCCACCTGTACGGTGCCGTAGCTGCCCACGCCGATGTTCACGTTGGTCGCCGTTCCACAACGGCTCAGGGGCTGGCGGGTGACGATGTTGATGACACCACCCATCGCATTGCTACCATAGAGCACCGAAGCGGGTCCACGCAGCACCTCGACACGCTCGGCCATCAGCGTCTGATAGCTGTCGGCAATGGGGTGGCCGTAGATGCCCTGATACTGCGGATGACCGTCGATGAGCACCATCAGCTGTCCTGAGTCGCCCGTGATGCCACGCAGGTTAATGCCTCCGGCTGCACCTGTTGACACGCCGTAGCCCATCATGGCACGTGAGGTGACAAAGAGCCCGGGCACCTGCTGCATCAGCGTCGGCAGCAGCGAGGTCTGGTGCTGCTCGGTCAGCGTCTCACGACCGACGACCGTGACAGTCATGGGCAGATGACGCACATCAACAGCGTTACGTGTACCTGTCACGACAACCTCGGGCAAGGAGAGCGAGTCACCGTCTGCACCATAGGCAGAGAAAGCATTGAATGTGGCAGCATGGCTACTCAGCGTCACGCTACACGTCAAGAGGACAAGTCCAAGAAATCTTTTCATTTTCTTCATTATTGATTCGTGTTTGTTACTCCTACGATATTCTTGAACGAGGAGCCAAAGATGATATACTGCGTATTACCGGCGATGGTTCCCTCATTCTGTCCCCAGAGGAAGGGCCAGTCGTCGTAGTTCTCGAAGTGGTCGGGCTTGCGGAAGAGCAGGCCGGGGGCCACGTTTCCCGGGATGGCGGAGAAGTCGGCGCGGTTGTTGCCGTAGAACACCTGCTTGGGGCGTGCAGCTCCCACGACGGCTACGAAAGAGTAGTTATGATAGGGGTGGCAGCCGTAGAGCCAGTTAGCAACGCGATACACCTCGTCCTTCGACACGATGTCGGGGTAATAGATATGGGCATAGTTGACGGTGATGCCGAAGTTGAGCACGGCATTGACGCCTGCCCAGTTGCCGAGGCCGATGGGCACGCCATAGGGGTTCTGGGTGTCGAAGGTGTGGATGTATTCATTGAAGCGCATGACGGCGGGGCGGAGGCTCTGGCGGTAGGCCTCGTCCTTCATCGGAATGGAGTCGAGCATGGTCTGCAGGTTACGGGCCACGTCACGGTAGTTACCGTCTCCGGTGCCGGTGAGCCAGTCGTTGTCGGACTCTGCCTGGGCGTCGCGGCGATGGGGGCGCTTGGACAACAGTTCCTGAGCCTCCTGACGCAGACGGTCGGCCTGCCACTGGGCACGGTCAGCCAGTTCGTCGTTGTAGCCACGAAGCACACGGGCTGCGGAAGTGAAGACTCCTGCCGCCTGCAGGTCGAGGCGTGGGTTACGCGTCGTGAAAGCCCACATATCGTCGGGCGTACCGCTGCGCTTGCCGTCGGCTGACACCTCGGGGTCGTAGTGCAGTCCGTCGGTGATGCTGGCGGCATCGCCGAGGTGATGGTAGTTGTCAAGGACGGAGTTGGAGAGCGTCGATGCCATGTGACCGATCTGCTCGGCTTGTGCCACGAGGTTCAGCACGCCGTGCTCAATGAACTGCAGCACGTCAGGCACGCCGTCGGGACGGTGCAAATCGACATAGCGCTGCTGCTGACTGACGAAGGTCTCGTCGCGCTGCGGGTGGAACAGCTCCCATGTACGGATGAGGTTCTGCACGACGTTGATGTTCGAGCCGGTCTCAATGTCGAAGTCACCAGCATCAAAGAAGCCACCGACGTTCAAACCCGGGATCAACTCCAGGGGCTTGTACTTCGTGTCGGTCGTCGGTCCCTGACGGTGCAGGTCGAAGTGGTCACTCTCGGGAGCCTGCAGGTAACCCTCCTTGAACGGCTCGCCGTGCCAGGTGCGGTAGCCCTCGGTCACGTACATGTGGTTCATGTGGATGGGCACCCAGACATCGGTCGTGGCATCGGTAATCTTGTCATAGACATGCTCGTCGATAAGGAAATCGTTGGTACGTGTCTGTCCGTACTGGATGTAATAAACTCCAGGTTGGCGCACCTGGGTGAAATCGAACTTTACATAATTATATTTAAAGTAAGGGCCCCAGTTGGTGAGCGGACCACGGAAAGCCTCCGACGACGTGCCGTCGGCATTGACACGCATGAGTGCTGCAGTCGCCTGCGGCGTGTCGTGCTTATCCAGCTCGACGACTGCCACCTTCGGCTGCTCGGGGATGTAGCCCACCTGCGAGAAACCGATGTTTGGCTCGCGTATCCAGTTCGGGATGGCGTTGGGCTCCACCGTCCAGGTAATGACCTTGCCGGTCTTGCCGGCAGGCAACACGCTACGCACGACAAACCAGCCGTTCTGTGCCAGCATGCGTCCGTCAAAGAGTTTCAGCTCCGCATCACTCGTGATGGTGACGAGGCGCGACGGGTCGTCGGTAGCCATGCTCAGCTGGTGACCTGTCTCTATCGGCAGAGGGTCAACGAAACGTCCTGTGCCTCGGTCGTCATAGGTACGGAAGCCCTTGAACTGACGCGGCTTCTCCTTGTTGGGACGGGTGATGGTCTGACTCGTCGCATAACGCGGCAAGCGCCCCAGCCTACCGTCCATCGTGTATGTCTTGAGCCAGTATTGCGACGGCAGGAACTCGATGTTCAGTCCTGCCTCGCCTGCCAGCGCCTCAGGCACCGGCTTGTCCAGCCATACGGCAATCTCGACGGCCTTGCCCTTCTTGGTAACGACGACACGGCTGTCGAAATCTTCCGTGAAACCTGCTGCCGCGCCGCCCAGCTGTTCCTTTTCGTAGCGCATGAAGACCTCGATGGTTCCCGCTGCAGCGTCAACCTTCCTATCGGTCATCCGTGGCACAAGGTCCCATTGCTCCGGCGTGTTGTTCAGGCGGACAGCACCGCCCTGTACCGTACGCACCCCGTGGTGGATAATCTCAATACCTGAATTCTTCTCGTCGTTGAAACCTCCGTTGAAACTGTTGCTGAACACGAGGATGTTCACACCCTGGCGCTCGAAATACTCCAGTTCGTTCAGCCGCAGGTCCGCCTGCGACGATGATTCGCCTTCCCGTATGCCTTGTGCCTGAATGGACGTTACCGCCATCAGAAGCATGAAAAGTAATGAATGTTTCTTAGTCATTGTCATTATAGTTTATGTGTCAGAAAAATCTTCTTGGTCAAGAATCTTCTTGGTGGTCTCACGAAGCTCCAGTCGGGCTTTCAACACAATATGCTTCACGCTGAAGTCGCCGTTTATCTGGTCGTTGAGCAACTTAAATGCCTTACCGCCGATATCCCGCAGGTTCTGTTTCACGAAGGTCAGGCGCGGAGAGGTGATGTCCGATACCCAGTCACTCATATAACCCACAATGGAGATGTCTTCGGGGATTCGCAACCCTCGACTGAGAACAGCCTTGAATGCTGCGCTGGCCAACAGACCATGTGCTGCAATAATGGCATCAGGCGGATTCGGCAGGTCTAACAGTTCCATGGTGTCTGTCAGTCCCGAATTGAAACTGGTGTTATGGCACTTGACCAGTTCCTTGCGGATGGGAATCCTGCGCTCTCGCAGTGCCTCAAGGTAGCCATGCTTGCGGTCGGCCGTCTGCTTCATGCGGTTTGCCCCACCCAGGAAGGCAATCCGCTTTGCTCCGCTGTCAATCAGATAGTGTGTCACCTGCCGTACCGAATCGGTATCGTTGATAACCACTGTCGAAAGATTGACATCGGCGATTCTGTCGAACAGCACAATGGGAATATTCTGTTCCCTGACACGAAACAGATGACTATAGTCGGACGTATCCTGTGAGAGGCAGACAACGATGCCTGCCACATGCATATTCACCATGTGTTCCACGCACTCCACCTCGTTCTCGTACTTATCGTCCGAGTCGGTGATGATACACATATATCCTGCCTTCTTTGCCTCTGCCTCCAGACGCTTCACGATGTGTGCGAAATGGCTGAACGACACGTCGGGCACCACAACACCGATGGTCCGTGTCGTGTCATAGCGAAGACTCACGGCAAACGGATTGGGACGATATGCCTGCTCCTTCGCCAGAAGCTTTATCTTCTGCCGAAGTTCAGGACTCACTCCCTCCAATCCCCTCAAGGCGCGAGAGACGGTGGAGACGTTCACACCAAGCATTTTAGCGATGTCACGCTGTGAAACTCGTTTCATATTATATTTTTACCATACAAATTTACCAACTTCTACTCATTGCGCTTTGTATGTCTTCTGAAAAACATTACGCAACGCGTTGCGCAACAATTGCCTGAAAAACCTCCTACTTCTCACAAGTAGGAGGCCCACTAAACTTTAATTATTAATCAGTGTGTCATAAGAATGACCGTGCAGTTTAGCATAAAGCTACATATATATAATTTTTGTGTGGTTTTGGTTGTGCAAAGATAGGCATTTCACACCACACATATATGACATCTATTATGAAATCCATCGCAAAGCGTTGCGCAAATGGAAAATTCTTCATTCTTCATTTTTCATTCTTCATTATTATTCGTACCTTTGCACCATAAATGGTGCGAGTCTGCTCACGAAAAAAATAAAAAACTATGATTACGATTATTGCTGCCGTGGCTGAAAACAGGGCCATTGGTTTCGAGAACAAGCTTATCTACTGGCTGCCTAACGACCTGAAACGGTTTAAGGCGCTGACGACAGGGCACACCATCATCATGGGCTCCAACACCTTCCGCTCGCTACCGAAAGGGCCACTACCCAACAGACGGAACGTGGTGCTGACGAGAAAGGGGCAAGCCCCCCTCTTATCCCCCCAAGGGGGGAAGACTAAGCCCTCCCCCGTGGGGGAGCTGGAGGGGGCTGAGGTGTTTCCCTCTTTGGAGTGTGCGCTGAAGAGCTGCCGGCCCGATGAAGAGGTGTTCATCATCGGCGGGGCATCGGTCTATCAGCAGGCTATCGGGATTGCCGACAGGCTCTGTCTGACGGAGATTCACAACGTGCCGGCACAGGCTGACACATTCTTCCCTGACTACAGCGACTGGCATGAGACAGCACGTGAGGAACATGTCAAGGACGAGCGCCACGCTTTCGACTATGCCTTCGTGGAGTACAGAAGGGTTTAGGACTTTAACCCTCGCTGGTTTCCTTGAGAATGTCAGCGACAGGCAGCTGGCGATCAATGACGGAGTTGAACGAGATGAGCGTCTGCGAACTGCTCAGCCCTAAGGGTTGCAGCTTGTCATGGATGATAGTCAGCAGGTGGTGATTGTTACGCGCATAGATCTTGATGAACATGTCGAAGTTTCCTGTGGTATAGTGACACTCCGTAACCTCGGGAATCTTGCGTAGCTCTTCGACCACTTCGTCGAAACGCTCGGGGTTTTTGAGGTTGAGCCCGATGTAGGCACAGGTCTCATAGCCTATCTTCTCGGGGTCAATGAGGAACTGGGAACCACGCAGCACGCCAAGTGACGTGAGCTTCTGGATGTGCTGATGAATGGCAGCGCCGCTGACATTACATGCGCGGGCTACTTCGAGGAAAGGGGTACGAGCGTCTGCGGCGATGAGCTGCAGAATCTGCTTATCCAATTTGTCAAGTTTAACTGTTGCCATAACGGTTTCTATTATTTTTTAAGTGTTTTGCTTTCTTCTTTCTCCTCTTGGACTTCTTCGTCGGCAGCATAGTGCACACGCAGGGCACTGGCCTCACGCAGCACCTGCTTCACGTCAGACACTATTCCCATCGGGGTGTCGCGGTCGGCACGGATAGAGACAATGAGTCGCTCACGGTCGGCATCGTCCAGCTGCTGCACCGTCTGCATGATGCGCTGCCGCAGCTCGTCAAGTGTCACGATGTCGTTGTTAAGCTGTATCTGGTAGGTATCACCTGCCTTGCCGATGTAGATATACTGAACGGCAGACTTGGAAGCGAGCTTCTCCACCTGGGTACCTTTCGGCACCTGATACTGCACATGCACGTCGTTCTGGCGCATGTGGGTGACGATCATGAAGAAAAACAGGACAGTGAATATCAAGTCAGGCAGCGCAGCGGTGTTCAGTCCCGGCACCACACGCTCACGGCGACGGAACAGGCTCATGGGCGACCTCCTTTCTGGGCTGTCAGCTCCGCCTCGCTGATACGTTGCGGATAATAAATAAGGATAGCCTCACGCTGCTCAGCGGTACATTGGCGGAAATCACAATGGAATCGCTGCTGTGCCAGCTCGTTACGCAGATGACTATAGGCAGCAACGACCGCATCCTGCATGGCAAAGTACGCATCGTAACTGGTCTCGCGGTCGGCTTGTATATTCAAGACATGCATATCAGTGACCTGGCACTTGCCCAACAGGGGAATCTCCTTCTCCTGCTTCACCGGCATGTCGGGTTTGTCTTCGGGATTCTTGATGAATGTCTCCACACGTTCCTGCAGGTCTTTCACCTCAATGGGTTCGCCGCCACAAGTGAGGCGGTCGTCAGCATCAAGCACAATCTCAAGCACGTTACGTTTCTCGATGTCAAGTGTCTGCACCTGCTCATCGGGTGGAGCTGGCAACAGACGCGGCAGTCCCTTATCGGTGTCGATGCTCGTCGTCACGAGGAAGAACACCAGCAGCATGAACGAGATATCAGCTGTGGCGGTGGTGTTCAGCCCAGGAACACGACGGCGGCGACGGCGACGGAACTTTATTTCCATGGAAACCTTCTGTGTAAACTTCCCCAAACCACGCAGACAGCAGCGACAACGAGCATGATGAGCGTGGTGTAGATAAACATGTCAGACAGACGAAGCCAGAGGGTATCGGCATATTGATTGCCGTTAATCAGCAGCGGCTGGGTGGATGCCAGCACAAACGTCAGCACAAGCACAACAGCCAGCAGGCTACCGGCGACGATAGCCGTTGTACGCACGGACACCATACGGGTGGGCTGGACTTCCTTGCTGCGACGGCGCATGCTATGCACGACAGACCAGACGGTCAGTCCCAGCATGGCTGCCAACAACAGGTAGAGCACTACCAGTAGCACATCAACGAATATGGAAGGACCGGATTCAAGCATCGTGCGTGTGTTTATATTTCGTGATGGAGTCCATCAGCGTGATGGCCGACTCCTCCATCTGTGATGTCAGATGTTCAATCTTGGAGAGGATGAAGTTATAGAACAGTTGCAGGATGACAGCAACGATGATACCGAAGATGGTTGTAATCAGCGCGACCTTCATACCTGCGGCGACGATGGTCGTCGAGATATCGCCTGCCTCCTGAACCTTGTCGAATGCCATTACCATACCAATCACCGTGCCGAGGAAACCTAACGACGGTGCTACGGCGATAAACAGCGTAATCCACGTGCAGCCCTTCTCAAGATTGGCCGACTGCACGGAGCCATAACTGATGATGCTGCGCTCGATATTATCCACCGACTCATGGATGCGCAGCAGTCCCTGATAGCAGATACTTGCCACGGGACCGCGTGTCTCACGGCAGATGTCTTTGGCTCCCTCGATGTCACCAGCCTCAATCTTCGCATCAATGTCCTGCATAAACTTCTTGGCATTGATTTCCGAGAGCGTGAGGTAGATGATACGCTCAATACAGAAGGCGAGTCCGAGCACCAGCGCCAATGCTACTAATGACATGAAGCCGGCAGAGCCTTCCATGAACTTCGTCTTCAGGATTTTGTGCAGCCCACCACCCTCTTCCGGGGCGTTGGACTCCTCGGCATCGAGGTTGGCAAACATCTCATCCACTGCAGTGGAGTCAACAACTGCTGTCTGTGTGGTGTCGGGAACCGACTGCGCCTGAGTCGTCAACGGCTGACTCAGTCCCAGCATCCCAACAAAGGCAATAAGCGCAAAAAGTTTTTTCATCATCTGAACATTAATAAAACCAGAACGGACGACCACGGACTTGTTCGGTACCGAGGGCGTCCGTGAGAGACCGGGATTCGAACCCGGGAAACGCTTTTGACGTTTACACGCTTTCCAGGCGTGCCTCTTCAGCCACTCGAGCATCTCTCCTTGCGTTTAGCGGCTGCAAAGGTACAAATAAAAAATGAAAAGTGAGGAACGAACAGTAAAGAATTTGCTGCCGTTCCTCAAACTTTTCAACTTTTTAACTATCCGACCTTGCCTACACTTCAATTCCTGAATACCAGTCCATCGCCAAAGTCATCGACGATGATGGGTTTTTCACGTGAAATCTCGTCGCCCAGTATCTTCTTTGACAGGTCGTTGAGCATATACTGCTGGATGGCGCGCTTGACGGGACGTGCTCCGAAGTCAGGGTCGTAGCCTGCCTCTGCCAGCCAGAGGACAGCCTGCGGCGTTACCTCCAACCGGATGCCCTGCGGCTCGAGCATCTGCTGTACTTTCGTAATCTGCAGACGTACCACGTCAGCCACCTGTTCCTTCGTCAGCTGCTGGAAGGTGATGATCTCGTCAATACGGTTCAGGAACTCCGGACGCATCGTCATGCGCAACTGTTCGCGTGTAGCGTTACTGGTCATGATGATGATGGTGTTCTTGAAGTTTGCCGTACGTCCCTTGTTGTCGGTCAACCGTCCGTCATCCAATACCTGCAGCAGGATATTGAACACATCCGGATGTGCTTTTTCGATTTCGTCGAAAAGCAGCACCTGATAGGGCTTGCGGCGCACGGCTTCGGTGAGCTGTCCGCCCTCGTCATAGCCGATATAGCCCGGAGGCGCACCGATGAGTCGGCTGACGGTATGCTTCTCCTGATACTCTGACATGTCGATACGTGTCATCATCGTCTCATCGTTGAACAGATACTCAGCCAGCGTCTTAGCCAACTCTGTCTTACCGACACCTGTAGTGCCGAGGAAGATGAACGAGGCAATGGGACGCTTGGGGTCCTGCAGTCCGGCACGACTGCGGCGCACAGCATCCGAGACGGCGGTGATAGCCTCATCCTGTCCGATGACACGACGGTGCAGTTCCTCTTCCAGGTGCAGCAGCTTCTCACGCTCACTCTGCATCATACGGGTAACGGGAATGCCTGTCCAGCGACTCACCACTTCGGCGATGTCGTCAGCTGTGACTTCCTCGCGTACCAGACGATGGTTCTCGTCGGCAGACTGCAAATCTGCCGAGATACGGGCAATGTCATCTTCCAGCGCCTTCAACTTCGAGTAGCGTATCTCTGCCACCTTGCCGTAGTCGCCTTCACGCTCTGCACGTTCTGCCTCCAACTTCAGGTTCTCCATCTCCTGCTTGTCCTGTTGGATCTTGTTGATGAGCTGTCGTTCACCTTCCCACTTGGCACGGAACTGCGTCTCCTGTTCGCGGAGTTCTGCGATGTCCTTATCCAGTTGGGCAATCTTGGGCTCGTCACCCTCCCGTTTGATGGCCTCGCGCTCAATCTCCAACTGTGCCAGCTTACGCGTAATCTCATCCAGTTCCTCAGGCACGCTGTCACGTTCCATACGCAGCTTGGCGGCAGCCTCATCCATCAGGTCGATGGCCTTGTCAGGCAGGAAGCGTTCGCTGATATAGCGCTCGCTGAGCTTCACGGCAGCAATACAGGCATCATCCTGAATACGCACCTTATGGTGATTCTCGTAGCGCTCCTTCAGTCCACGCAGGATGCTGATGGCGCTGAGCTCGTCGGGCTCGTCAACCATGACTGTCTGGAAACGACGCTCCAGCGCCTTGTCCTTCTCAAAATACTTCTGGTATTCGTTAAGTGTCGTGGCACCGATGCTACGCAACTCGCCTCGTGCCAATGCAGGCTTCAGGATGTTGGCAGCATCCATCGCTCCCTCACCACCGCCGGCACCTACCAGCGTATGAATCTCATCGATGAACAGCACGATACGCCCATCGCTCTTGGTGACTTCGTTGATGACCGACTTCAGTCGTTCCTCAAACTCACCCTTATATTTCGCACCAGCAACAAGCGCACCCATGTCAAGCGAGTAGAGTTGCTTGTCCTTCAGGTTTTCAGGCACGTCACCACGCATGATGCGCTGGGCCAGTCCTTCGACAATGGCCGTCTTACCCGTACCCGGCTCACCGATAAGGATGGGGTTGTTCTTCGTACGGCGTGAGAGAATCTGCAGCACACGGCGTATCTCGTCATCACGTCCGATCACGGGGTCGAGCTTGCCGTTGCGGGCCATGTCAACCAGGTTCTTGGCATACTTGTCAAGTGACTGATAGTTGTCGTCGGCACTCTGCGACTGCACCTTCTGTCCCTTTCGTAACTCCTGAATGGCGGCACGCAGGTCCTTCTCCGTACAGCCAGCATCCTTCAGGATACGTGAGGCCGTGGAGTTGGTGTTGAGCAGGGCCAACAGCATCGGTTCAATGCTGACGAATTCATCGCCCATCTGCTTGGCGATATCCTCTGCTTTCAGCAGCACGGAGTTGGCGTCGTTGCTCAGATAGGGCTGTCCACCCTGCACACGCGGCAGGTGCTGCAGCTCCTGGTCAAGCAGCATACTGATTTGCTGACCGTTGATACCCAACTTCTGAAACAGGAAGTTAGTCACATCCTTACCTTTCTCTATAATGCCTTTCAGCAGGTGTACCGGTTCGATGCTCTGCTGTCCGGCTCGTTGCGCAGTATTGACAGCTTCCTGAACTGCCTCCTGCGCCTTGATGGTAAACTTTTCTAATGTCATAATAGTCTCCTTTCTTTTTATTGTTTTTTATTAACCTGCCGTCAAATAGTATGCCGAAACAATCAATACCGACAAATAGGCACACCCATCTGCCGATTTGTCGGTCAACGCACCAACACACAATAAATCAAGGAAATGGTCGTTATTTAGAATGTGAAGAATGGAGCATTGAGTACCTTCCGTGTGGTAACAGTCAGCGCAGCGCTGCATTTCCTGGTCGATGCGTTATGTCTCTGTTGCCTCTACCTGCTGGCCAGTCCCGTGGGGTTTGAAGGTGTGCTCGGCGTGTTCATCACATATAACGTGCTGGCGTTTCTCACCCAACCGCTGACGGGAGCCATTGCCGACCGAGTGAAACACGGACACTGGCTATTGCTGACAGCTGTCGTATTACTGACCCTGGGAGTACTGGCCACATCACTCGTCACCCTCCTCCTTCCTCCCTCCACCCTCCACCCTGAACCCTCCACCCTCACAGGCTGGACTCTTACCGCCATCCTGCTTGGCATGGGAAACTCGCTGTTCCACGTATGGGGCGGCAGACTGGTAGCCGTGCAGTCGGGCAACGACATGCGTGCATTAGGCATCTTCGTTTCTACGGGTGCCTTCGGACTGGCAGTCGGCATGGTGTTCTACTCCTGGCTGTTGGTCTATGCGATGCTGATAGCCATCTGTGGCCTGGCGTTGTGTTTCGCGGTAAAAGAGTCGCAACCCTCCACCCTCCACCTTCCACCCTCCACCTTCCACCCTTATCCCTCCACCCTCCACCTTTCACCCTCCACCATTGTATTCCTCCTTCTCATCCTCCTCGTCGTGGCGGGACGGTCGCTGTTGGGACAGCAGTTCTCTGCCTCCATCCCACAGCCGTCCTCTGTGATGCTACTCGCTATCGGCGCACTGGCCATGATAGGAAAGATGGCAGGCGGATGGCTCTGCCGTTGGATGGGCATCATCAAGGCGATGGCGTTCGTGGTGGTGATTGTGGCAGTTTGTTGGCTGTTCACCATCGGGGGAGTATGGCAGATGGAAAATGGAGAGTGGAAAGTGGCTACCGTCTTGCTCGGGCTCTTTGCCGTCAACTGCACCATGCCCGTGACCCTCTATCTCGCCAATGTATTGTTGCCCAAACACGAGGGCTTTGCCTTCGGACTGTTGGCAGCGGCACTCATACCCGGCTACCTGTTAGCCTTCATATAATATAAAAGACAAGTATAACAAATATCAGAACTTATGCCGTTTGAAATAGGATTACCCATCGCACTTGTACTGACCGTGCTCATAGAGCTCGGCGTTCTGGTGCTGCTACGTGAAAGGAGAGCGAATGTGCTGGGGCTGTCGGTCATCATCAACGTGCTGACGAACCTGTTGCTCAACCTATGGCTTTATCTGTATGATGCCTCGCTCCCAGAGTTACTGGTGGCAGAGGTGTTCATCATTCTGATAGAAGCACTGGCCTACCGCTGTGTCGTCAGCAGTCTGCGCCAGTCATTCATCTATAGCGTGCTTTGCAACGCCATCAGTTTTCTCTCGGGAGTGCTGTTGGAGCTGCTGTGTGCCATACTGTTTCCGCAAGTGTTTTTTAACGTAATAATATAAACCCTTTAAAAGAAAAGAAAGATGCTTAGAATGTTATTAGACATTGCCTATCCAGGCAGACATCCCCGTATTCATCCACCACGTCCTGTTCTTGACGTGGATACGGCTTCCAATTCAACCGATGTGGTACCCACAGAAGTTCCCGACACCGTTACGAACACCGTCGGTGACTCACTGGCATCTGTGCAAGGAGTGATGACCGACGTAGGCAACGCTGCCGGCGGCGATAGCACGCTGCTTTATGCTTCGCTCTTCGTCGTGTTCTTTGCGCTGGCCGTGTGTCTTTATTTCGTCTTTGCCTACCGTCGTTCGCTGGCAGTAAAGTAAGGATGAGTGTTAAGTTAAGGGGGTTGAGCTCAAACTCAACCCCCTTAACTATTGTCCTTACATTGTCACTTCCACCGTGTGCTTGCCAGGGGTGTAAGGAATAATGTTGCCCTCGATGGGTGAGCCATCGAGCACGATGCTCTTCACACCTTTCTGTGCACCGTTCGGATGGATGGTGATGGTGTATTCTGCCTCACGGAACTTACGGTTCACCGTGTAGTCCTTGGCTGTCTCGGGCAGACACGGGTCAATCTGCAGACCGTCGTACTGCGGCTTGATGCCCAGGATATACTGCGAGACGGTCAGCCACATCCAGGCGGCAGTACCCGTCAGCCATGAGTTCTTGCCCTCGCCAGGCTTGGCAGCATCCTTACCGGCTACCATCTGACAGTTCACATACGGCTCCACCTTATGCAGCGTCTGGTACTTCTCTTCCACGTACGAAGGCAGAATCTTGGCGTAGTGGCTCCAGGCGTCGTTGCCGCGTCCTGCCAATGTCTCGCCAATGATGACCCACGGGTTGTTGTGGCAGAAGATACCGGCGTTCTCCTTATAGCCTTCGGGGTAACTGGATATCTCACCATACTCATAGATGTACTTCGTGAAGGCGGGGTTGTTGAGCACCATGCCGTGCTCACACTCCAGGTACTTCTTACAGGAGTCGAGTGCCTTGCCTACCATGCTGTCCTCGGCACCAATCTCGGCCATCGTACACCAGCCCTGGCTCTCGATGAAGATCTTGGCCTCCTCACATTCGTTGGAACCGATCTTACGACCGAAGTAGTCGTAGGCACGCAGGTACCACTCGCCATCCCAACCGTCTTTCTTCACGGCAGCAATCATGGCATCGACAGCCTTCTGCATACGCTCAGCCTCCTCGTGCTTTGCAATTTTGTTGCAAAGTGCCACATATTCCTTGCCCGTCACGACGAAGAGACCGGCAATCATCAGCGACTCTGCCTTCGAGCCTTCGCTCTTGTTCTCGGTGGTCTGGAAACTCTCGTTGGGGTCCCATGAGAAGCAGTTGAGATTAAGGCAGTCGTTCCAGTCAGCACGCCCAATCAGCGGCAGCAGGTGCGGACCAAGGTTGTTGATGACGTGGTTCATCGAGACCTTCAGGTGCTCGAACAGCGTTACCTCTGAGCCAGGCTGATTGTCGAAGGGCACCATCTCGTCGAGGATGGAGAAGTCACCCGTCTCCTTAATGTATGCCACAGTACCGAAGATGAGCCAGCAGGGGTCGTCGTTGAAGCCACCGCCGATGTCGTTGTTGCCGCGCTTGGTGAGGGGCTGGTACTGGTGATAGCAGCCACCGTCGGGGAACTGCGTAGAGGCAATGTCGATGATACGCTCACGGGCACGGGGCGGAATCTGGTGCACGAAGCCCACGAGGTCCTGATTGGAGTCGCGGAAGCCCATGCCACGTCCTACACCGCTCTCGAAGAACGAGGCGGAACGTGAGAAGTTAAACGTCACCATGCACTGGTACTGGTTCCAGATGTTCACCATGCGGTCGAGCTTGTCGTTGCCGGTATTGACATGATAGATGTCGAGCAGACGGTCCCAGTAGTCCTTCAGCTGTGCAAAGGCCATATCTACCTTCTCTGTGGTGTCGAGCTTCTCGATGATGGCGTGGGCACGCTGCTTGTTGATGACCTTGGGAGCCACGAATTTCTCCTCCTGTGGATTCTCCACATAGCCGAGCAGGAACACGAAGTCCTTGCTCTCGCCGGGCTGCAGCTCTACCTCTATATAATGTGAGGCGATGGGGCTCCAGCCGTGAGCATGGCTGTTGCGGGGCTTGCCCTCCATGACGGCATCGGGATTGCTGAACTCGTTGTAAAGACCTACGAAGGTCTCACGGTCGGTGTCGAAGCCCTGTATCTCCGTGTTCACATGATAGAAAGCGTAGTGGTTGCGGCGCTCACGGTACTCTGTCTTGTGGTAGATGGTAGAGCCTTCAATCTCTACTTCTCCCGTAGAGAAGTTACGCTGGAAATTCTCCATGTCCGTAGCAGCGTTCCACAGACACCACTCCTCGAAGGAGAACAGCTTGAGGCGCTTCACCTCTTTACCGGTATTCGTCAGCGTCAACTTCTGCACCTCGGCCCATGTCTTCAGCGGCACGAAGAACAGCACGCTGGCCTCCACGCCGTTCTTACGGCCTGTGATGCGGGTATAGCCCATACCATGACGGCACTCGTAGAAGTCGAGCGGCGTCTTCACCGGTTTCCATCCCGGGCTCCAGACGGTGGCGGGAGAACCGCCGTCCACGATGTAAAAATACCGTCCGCCGTTGTCCATCGGAACGTTGTTGTAACGATAACGGGTGATACGGCGGAACTTCGCATCCTTATAGAAAGAGTAACCGCCGGCGGTGTTTGAGATGAGTGAGAAGAAGTCTTCATTGCCCAGATAGTTGATCCAAGGCCACGGTGTGCGCGGGTCGGTGATGACATATTCGCGCTGTTGGTCGTCAAAATGACCGTAACGTTTGTTTTCCATACAGTTTGTTAGTATTTTGTTTGTAATATGTTGTTATTTTCTCATTTCTCAATCCGTATTCGCGCATCTACGGCAACGATATTGTTACCGTCGGCTAACAATGGGTTGATGTCTATCTCCTTGATTTCTGTAGCAAAGCGGAGCAGCGTAGAGAGACGGACAATGATTTCGGCGTACTTTTTCTCGTTGATGCCCTGCTGACCGCGAGTGCCCTGTAGTATCTTGTAGCCTTTAAGAGAGCGTATCATGGAGAAGGCCTCGGTATAGGACAGCGGTGCCAGACCTGACTGCACGTCCTTCAGCACTTCCACAAAGATGCCGCCTAAACCGCACAGCACCACGTGGCCGAAGCGTTCCTCGTATTTCGCACCGATGAACAGCTCGGTGCCCCTCAGCATCTTCTGAACCATGACGCCTGTGGCGCCTTCTATCTGCATCATCCGCTTGAACTCCAGCGCAAGGTGTTCGGTGGTACGGATATTCAGCGTCACGCCGCCCACGTCGCTCTTGTGTACGGGGCCCACGACCTTCGCAACGACGGGGAAACCCACTTTCTCTGCAAAGGCTGTCAGTTCGTCCAACTCTGTCGAAACCTGCTCGGGCACCATCGGTATGCCGGCACACGAGAACAACTCACGTACCGACTCTGGTGCCAGCCAACTGCTGGTTGGACCATCCTGACAGGATATATTAGAAATGACATCCCTGATTTTCGGCACATCAACACCGAACAGCTCTATCTCAGGCGGTGCAGGCGGCGGGGTGTGCATCATCTGCGTCAATGCCGTAGCCAGCGTCACCTCGTCGCTGAAGTTCACATGTCCCTTCTGCAGGAACTCCGCCACCTCCGGCCCTGCGGTGTGCAGGCTCGGCAGTACGGGGAATATAGGCTTCTTGCACTCCAGAATCTTCTGGTGCAGCACCTCATAGGCTTCATAGAGCGTCGTCAGCCCTGGCGTGCCATAGATGACGGCGATGGCGTCAATATTGTCAAAGCGATGCTCGCAGTAGTCGATGGCTATGCCCAGCTGCTCGGCCGTTCCTGTTGCCAGAATGTCAATGGGGTTGGCCACGCTGGAACCAGGGAAGAGCTTGGTCTTCAGTTCCTCCGCGTCAGCGCCCTCAAGTTTGGGAACTGCCAGCCCGCCCTTCGACAAGGCATCAGTCAGCATCACGCCGGGACCGCCGGCATGAGTGACGATAGCAAAGTTGTGGAGGGTGGAGGGTGGAGGAGTGAGCGTTGAGGGTGGAGCGCTGAGGGTGGAGTGCTGAACGTGGAAGATGCAACCCACCGTGGTCAGCTCCTCTCGGGAGTGGCAGCGCACAATACCTGCCTTACGGAACAGGGCCTCCACAGCTGAGTCGCTGGAGGCAATGGCGCCCGTGTGACTGCTGGCAGCACGGCTGCCGCTCTCGCTGCTGCCCGCTTTGATGGCGGCAATGCGGCAGCCCTTACGAATCAGGCTACTCGCATGAAACAGCAGCTTGTCGGGGTTGGCAATGTTCTCTATATAGAGCAACTTTACATGTGAATCCTTTTCAGGGTCAAAGTGCTCGTCCATATACTGCAGCACGTCTTCAATGCCTATCTGCTTACCGTTGCCGATAGACCAGACGCTGTTGAACTGCAGTCCCTTGATGACAGCGCTCTCCAGAATGAACACTGCCGTTGCCCCCGACCCGCTGACGAAATCCACCCCCTTGGGGTTCAACGCCGGAATAGGCTGCGTGAACACGCTGTGATGGTGGCGGTTCAGCATACCGATGCAGTTCGGCCCGATGAGTGCAGCGCCGTAGCGCTCGCAGGTGTCGAGTATCTGCTGCTCCAGAGCGGCACCGGCCTTTGTCTCCTCGCCGAAGCCTGCCGATATAATAATGAACGCGCGAACGCCCTTGTCGCGTGCCAGCACCTCCGCAGCGTCGGGGCACAGCTTGGCGGGAATGACGAGCACCGCCAGCTCCGTGGGCGGCAGCTCCTTCACGTCGTGAAACACCTTGATGCCCTGCACCTGCGTTTCTTTGGGATTGACGATGCGCAGCGTACCCTTGTAGCCGCCCTGCAGCAGGTTACGCACGATGGCACCGCCGGGCTTATGCTGGTTGTTCGAACCGCCGACGACGACAATCGACTGCGGCTCCAGAAGTTCTCGGTTAATCATAGATTGTTTTTAATTTGTCGGCTAAGGTACGAACTTTTCTCGAAACAGCCAAATAAATAAAAAAAAATTCACAGAAAAAGACGTAAAGCAGGAATAAGGATGTAGAAATAACGCAGAATAAATGTCGTATTTATGAACATGTTTTTTCTTCGTGGAGTCACCGGTAGTGACCGCTCGAGTCACCGTTAGTGACTCAACAGGTCACCGTTAGTGACTCAAGCGGTCACTGCCGGTGACTCCATTATGTGTGTACGGAGCCTTTATTCTGATGCTTTGGTTGCTACTGATGAAGCAGGTAATGAACGACATGGAACGTCAGAAGGCTCCTGTCTGCAAACAAAATAAAACGGCCAAAACCGATATTATTCACCAGCCACATTCCGTAATTATAATCAATGAGACAGTTCTTTCCTCCATAACATACAACCCAGGGTGACTTGTATCCGTCATAAGGAGTGATTTTCATTTTCTTTCCATCGAGGAAATAAAAAGTTACTTTGAAATAATTGTCTCTTACTATCGTCGTCGTAGCGGGACCAGTGTGTAATGCTTTGTATATTTCTTCACAGGAAAGATCCTGGAGAGTCTCGTCGGGAATTGACAAATACAGGTTCTCATCAATAGTATCGTTAGGGAGATAAAGAGATAAATCCAGATAGTCCATGAAGTCTTTTTTACCTCTACAATTATAGATGAGTTCCTTGTAGGCAGACAGGTCTTCCTTTGAAATGGAATAATAGGAGCAAGAGTCTGTTTGTGATTTATACCAATTATTCAGAAAGCTCATCATATAGACATCTGCAATGCCAATGGGTACTTCTATTGCATTGTGGTATTTCTTCCAGTCTTCATGGCTAATCGTGAACATGTCGTAAACTGGATTATATTTATAAACAGCTTTTGCTTTCATCGTGCCATAGCCTATAACTCTTGTATATTCTATTTCTATTCTTTCTACTTTCTCACTAAGCTGCTGTGCAAAGGCTGTTGAGGAAAATGTCATCAAAGACAGAAACAGGATGAAAATTCGTAGCATCATATCTTGATTGTTTTGTTTTTAATTGCTTTTTGATGTCTGCAAAGGTACGACATTATTTCCACATAACATCATTTTCTGTGATTTTTTCGATTCTTTCTCTATCATAAGATGAAGCATGCCGTTGTTAAAAAAGACAAAAGCCGGACGGAAATGTGGCAAATCTTTTATACCTTTGCAGGTCATAAGTAAAAAACACAATTAATATCACTCTAAACGGATGAGTTTTGAATATATGTCTCAGGAGGGCTACGACAAGCTCGTGGCCGAGCTCCGTCAGTTGGAAAGCGTGGAACTGCCTCAGGTGAGGGAGGCCATTGCCGAAGCCCGCGACAAGGGCGACCTCAGCGAGAACTTCGAGTATCATGCTGCCAAGCGTGAGCAGGCACGGCTGCTGGGCAGGATTCGCTTCAAGCAGAGGGTGCTGGCCCATGCCCGCGTCATCGACGTGTCACGGCTGGACAGCGACAGCGTGCAGTTGCTGAGCAGGGTGGAGATGACGAACCTCGCCAACAACAGCAGGATGACCTACACCATTGCCAGCCCCCACGAGGCTGACATCCGCGAGGGGAAAATATCCATCAAGTCGCCCATCGCACAGGCGATGCTGAACAAACATGCCGGTGATGTGGTGGAGGTTCGTGTACCTGCCGGCATGTTGAGACTGCGAATTGACAGTATTGAGCGTTAAAAAACCGATGAACAGGGAGATACTACGGATAGCGCTGCCAGCCATTGTGACGAACATCACGGTGCCGCTGCTGGGTCTGGTTGATACCGCCATCGTCGGCCACATGGGGGCTGCGATGTATATGGGCGCTATTGCCGTGGGGTCGATGATGTTCAACCTCATCTACTGGGTGTTCGGCTTCCTGCGCATGGGTACCAGCGGCCTGACGGCACAGGCATACGGACGGGGCGACAGCAGGGATACTCGGGCGCTGCTCAGGCAGTCGCTGCTCACGGCGCTGGGCATTGCCGGCGGGCTGGTGGTACTGCAATGGCCGTTGCGAGAGCTGATGCTGTGGTTCATCGGTCCGACACCCGACGTGCTGCCGCTGGCCGTCACCTACTTCAACATCGTCATCTGGGGAGCGCCTGCCATGTTGGGACTCTACGCCATGAGCGGCTGGTTCATCGGCATGCAGGACACACGCACACCCATGTTCATCAGCATCCTGCAGAACGTCGTCAACATCCTCGCCTCGCTCATCCTCGTCTATGGCTTCGACATGAAGGTCGAGGGTGTCGCCTGGGGCACCGTCATTGCGCAGTATGCGGGAGCGGCTGTAGCTTTGTGGAAAGTGGAAGCCTCCACCCTCCACCTTCCACCCTCCACCTTCAACCCTTCACCCTCCTCCTTCAACCTTCAACCCTCCACCCTCCACCACTCCACCAAAGAATTCTTCCACATCAACCGTGACATCTTTCTGCGCACGCTGTGCCTGGTGGCGGTGAACCTCTATTTCACTTCTGTGGGAGCACGGCAGGGCGCGACAATCTTAGCGGTGAACACGCTGCTCATGCAGCTCTACCTGCTGTTCTCCTACATCATGGACGGCTTTGCCTATGCGGGTGAAGCGCTGGGAGGAAAAATCAAGGGCAAAGAGACTTCCGCGAAGCTCCTGAGCACCGACGAAGCGCAAGAAGGGGCAAGGGACAAGGAGCAAGGGGCGCTACCCCGCTTGGTGCGGCACCTGTTCGTGTGGGGCTTGCTGATGACGGTGGTGTTCACGGCGGTCTATGTCATTGGCGGCACGCCGTTCCTGCACCTGCTCACCGACGAGCCGTCGGTCGTCGAGGCAGCACGCGACTATGTGTGGTGGGCGTGGCTCATTCCTGCAGCGGGTGTGGCGGCATTCATCTGGGACGGCCTTTTCATCGGCACTACGCAGACACGCGGAATGTTGCTGTCGGCTGTCGTGTCCTCAGCGGTATTCTTTACCCTGACCATCCTGCTCACACCCGTCATGGGCAATCACGGTCTGTGGGTCGCCATGATTGCGTTTCTCGTCATGCGCGGCATCGTGCAAACCGTTTTATGGAGGATTACGGATTAAAAAGAACATCGAAATAAACGAAATAAACTAATCATTCGTGCCTTTCGTGCCTTTAGATGTTAAAAAAAAGGTTAAGCGGTAGCAAATTTCTCTTAACTCTTAACGCTAAACTCTCAACTTTTTCGTATCTTTGCGGTGTTGAATCAATCAAGAGGCTTATGAAAAAGAAATTAATCATCGCCATTTCGGCCTTAATGACCCTGCCCGCAACCCTTTTCGGACAGAGCTACGACAAGTTGTGGAAACAGGTGACTGAGGCTCAGGACAAGGACCTGCCGCAACAGGTTATCAAGTATTCGCAGCAGATAGTGGAGAAAGCACGCAAGGAGCGTGAATACGGTCACTTGCTGAAGGCGCAGCTGACGGCGACGGCTACCATCGTCGAGGTGGCGCCCGACTCGCTGAACTCCGAGCTGACACGTCTTGACAAGGAGATGCGCACGGCTAATGACGGTGCCCTGAAAGCCGTCTATGCCACGGTGCTCTATATGATTTACGACGAGCGGAGCAGCTCTCGCACACCGGAAATCCGCGAGAAGCGTGACGAGTGTCTGAACCTGGCGTTGGCCGACCCTGCCCTGCTGGCACGCACCAAGGCGTCGAAGTATGAGCCCTTCGTCGTGAAAGGCAAGGACAGTCGTTACTTCAAGGACGACCTGCTGAGCATTATCGGCAGGACACTGGGCAACTATGAAAAGATGCACGAGCAGTATGAGCGCATGGGCAACCGTCCCGCCGCCTGCCTCACAGCGCTGTGGATGCTGCAAGAGGGGTCGAAACCCTACAAGTCGGACTGGCGGGAGTCGGAATACATCGCCAAGCTCGACTCGCTCATCGGGCGTTACAAAGACCTGGATGTTGTGGCGGAGGTGGCGCTGGAGCGCTATAAGGCTCTGGACGACCACACGGGTGCCGACAAGGGCGTGCTGCTTGACTATATCCATGAAGCCACGGCACGCTGGAAGAAGTGGCCACGCATGAACAAGCTGCGCAACGCAGAGCTGGAGATGACCAATCCGAAGTTCCGCTTCGACAACAACAGCGAGCTCATCACCTCGGGAACGCCGTCGGACATCAACCTGTCTGACCTGCGTAACGTACAGGAGCTGACGCTCAATATCTACCGCACCGACCTGAAGGGTGACTGCGGGATTGACAACGACGACCTAAAGAAGAAGCAGAACTTCCAGAAGTGGCTCATGCCCGAGCTGACGCAGACACACCGCTACGAGGGCCATCCGCCCTACGAGGAGTTCCGCGACACGCTCCATGTGCCCGGACTGCAGCCCGGCGTCTATATGGTGGAACTGAAGACCACCCCCGAGACGGAGACGATGCAACGCCTGTTCTACGTCAGCGACCTCTACGTCGTGGGCGAGGAGCTGCCTGGCTCCCAGTGCCGCATCGCCGTGGTGAACAGCACCACAGGACAGCCCGTTGCCGGTGCGCATGTGAAGGTCTCCGTCAAGCGCGACAAGGTTACCAATGTGTTTGAACTGACCTGTGACGAGAAGGGCGAGGTCATCCACAAGGGTGATATTGACAATCTCTTCGCCTATACCGACAGCGACAACGGCTTCAAGCAGATTCGCTGGGACGGCCGCTACAGCTACTACCCCAACAACCGCAAGGAGAGCCATATCGTGCTCTTCACCGACCGCAGCATCTACCGTCCCGGACAGACCGTCCACGTGGCGGCGCTGGCCTATGAGAACAGCAACTACATTGAGCACAACGCCAAGGAAAACCTGGTAATCACTTTCCGTCTGACCGATGCCAACTACAAGACGGTGGCTGAGAAGACGGTAGTGGCTGACGCCTTCGGCAAGGCCGCCACGGAGTTCACCCTGCCTACGGGCTCACTCAACGGACGATTCACCATCTCTGCCAACGGCGGGAGCACCTACTTCCGTGTGGAAGAGTATAAGCGCCCGACCTACGAGGTAAGCTACGAGGAGATTACGCAGGCTTACAAAGCCGGCGACACCATCGACGTGACGGGTACGGCCCGCTCCTATGCCGGCGTGGGCATACAGGGTGCGAAGGTGAAATACACCGTGAAGCGCCGCATTGCCTACTGGTGGTTCCGCTACTCGCCCTACTGGGACGAGGGCTACATAGGCCGCCGCACCGACGACGAGGAAATCTGCGAGGGTGAGACGACGACCGACGCTCAGGGACACTTCATCGTCAACGTGCCGCTGAAGGTGAGCGAGTATGAGCGCCGCAGCATCAACTTCTATCACTTCGTCGTCGATTCGGAAGTGACCGACCAGGCCGGTGAGACCCGCAGCGGCTCGATGAACATCCCCGTGGGAACACGCGATGCTGTGCTCACCTGCGACCTGCCCTACAAAGCCCTGAAGGAAAACCTGAAGGGACTGACCTTCCATCTGTATAATGCCGCCGGCAAGGACCTTGAGGGAGAGACCGTCGAGTATCGTATGGACGAAGGACAATGGCTGACGGCCAAGAGCAACAACCGCATACCGATGGACGAGGCTTGGATGAAGAGCGGATGCCATCAGCTGGAAGCCCGCTGTGCCGCCGACACGCTGAAGCAGACCATGATTGTCTTCAGTCTGGACGATACCGTGCCCTGCGAAGAGACCAAGGACTGGTTCTTTGTCAGCTCGACGCAGTTTGATGCCGATGACAGCAAGCCCGTCACCGTACAGGTAGGCTCCAGTGCCAAGGACGTACACATGTTCTACAGCATCATCTCCGGTAGAAACGTGATTGAGACAGGTGCCGTTGACCAGTCGAACGCCATCTGGAACCGCAAGTTCACCTATAAGGAAGAATACGGCAACGGCATACAGCTCGCCTTTGCATGGGTGAAGGACGGCAAGCTCTACGAGCACCATCAGACCATCAAGCGCCCGCTGCCCCCGAAGAAGCTCACCCTGCGCTGGGACACCTTCCGCGACCGGTTGACACCCGGACAGAAAGAGGAATGGAAGCTCACCGTGCTCAACCCCGACGGCACTCCTGCCGACGCACAGATGATGGCTACGATGTATGACAAGTCGCTCGACCAGCTCTACAACCATCAGTGGTCGTTCACTCCCTATTTCACCCTGCCGTTGGCAAGTACATACTGGGAAGGCTCGTCATGGTCACGCTGGTGGTCGTCGGCAGCAAAGAAGTGGGAACGCTTGGATGTGCCCGACTTCGAATTCAGCCATTTCGACTATAATTATTGGCAACTGATGGGCTTCGGCTATGAGCAGTTAGACGGTGCTGTGGCATACGGCGGCGGCGAAGTGATGTTGCGTCGTTCACTCAATATGTCGTCAAGAACAGACGGCGCGATGTTGGAAGAGGCTGTTATGGTAAACAAGATGAGCGCGGTGGCAGAAACCGCCGACGAGGGAGAAACAGCTGAACAGCCCGAAGAGGAGCAGAACGGCGGCGTGCAGATGCGTGAGAACCTAAACGAGACAGCATTCTTCTATCCGCAGCTCACCACCGACAAGAAGGGACAGATAGCCATCAAGTTCACGCTGCCCGAGAGCCTCACTACGTGGCGCTTCATGGGTATTGCCACGACAAAGGATATCAAGTACGGCTACCTCGGCGGAGAGGCCATCGCCCAGAAGGAGGTCATGGTACAGCCCAATATGCCGCGCTTCGTACGCACCGGTGACCAGGCGAAGATTGCCACACGTATCTTCAACACCGCCGACCATGACGTCAGCGGCACGGCAACGCTCAACCTCATCGACCCGCGTACCAACAAGAGTATCACCAAACTGAACCAGCCGTTCTCCGTGAAGAAGGGCGAGACAGGTATCGTCACCTTCGACGTGCAGCCCGACGGGAAGTACGACTTGTATATCTGCCAGATTTCTGCCGCAGGCAAGAACTTCAGCGACGGCGAACAGCATTACCTTGCCGTGCTGCCCGACAAGGAGCGCGTAACCGTCAGCGTCCCATTCACCCAGCATGAGCCGGGAACGAAGACCATCGACATTGCACGCCTGTTCCCCGGTGGCACCACCCAGCAGAAGCTGACCGTGGAATATACGAACAATCCTGCATGGCTCATGGTACAGGCATTGCCTTCAGTGGGTAATCCCCGTGAGGATGACGCCATTGACCAGGCTGCCGTGCTCTATGCTACCATCATTGCCCGCACGCTGATTGGTCAGAGTGCTGACATCAAGAACGTCTTTGAGCAATGGAAGCGTGAGGCCGACCAAGGTTCGCTGACCAGCAACCTCAGCAAGAACCAGGAGCTGAAGGACATCCTCATTCAGGAGACGCCGTGGGTGGTCGATGCTGACCGCGAGGACGAGCAGAAGCAACGCCTCGGCGACTTCTTTGACTCGAATAATATTGACAACCGCATCAGCGAGGCTGTGAAGAAGTTGCGTGGCTTGCAGCGTGGCGACGGCTCATGGAGCTGGTGGCCCGGCATGCAAGGCAGCTTCTACTTGACCGTCAGCATCAGCGAGATGCTGGCACGCCTGAACGTCATGGCCGGCAAGCAAAGCGAGACAAGCCAGATGCTCAGCAATGCGTTCGATTTCATGGGCAAGGAGATCATTGTGGACGTGGCCGACATGAAGAAGCGCGAGAAGGAAGGCCATGAGGTCGGCTTCCCGTCATTCAAGGCCCTGCAGTATCTCTATATCTGCGCCATCGACGGCCGCAAGCTGCCGAAGGATGTGCAGGAGGCTAACGACTACCTCATCGGCAAGATGAAGAAGGACATCAAGAACCAGACCATCTATGAGAAGGCACTCTCGGCCATCATTCTCAACAAGTACGGTGAGAAGAAGCGCAGTCAGGAGTATGCCCAGAGTCTGAAGGAATATACCGTCTTCACCGAGGAGAAAGGCCGTTACTACGATACCCGTCGTGCGGGCTACTCGTGGTACGACTATAAGATTCCGACGGAGGTCATGGCTATTGAAGCCCTGAAGGTTATTACGCCGGAGGATGGCCAGACCATCGAGGAGATGCAGCGCTGGCTGTTGCAGGAGAAGCGTACGCAGGCATGGGACACGCCCATCAACAGCGTCAATGCCGTCTATGCGTTCCTGTTTGACAATACGAAACTGTTAGAGGCTCAGGAGCCCACCGTGCTCGCCATTGACGGTAAGAAGCTCAACACGCCGCAGTCAACTGCCGGTGTGGGCTACGTGAAGACCGCCATCGAGCAGCCCAAGGGCAAGCAGTTTACAGCAAAGAAGACCTCGACGGGCACGTCATGGGGTGCTGTCTATGCTCAGTTCATGCAGCCCGTCAGCGACATCGAGAACTCCGCCAGCGGTATTACCGTGAAGCGTGAGATTATTCTCATCAACAATCCGAATACCCTGACGACGCTGACTTCTCCGGTCACCCTGAAGGTCGGCGACAAGGTGAAGGTGCGCATCACCATCACCAGCGAGCGTGACCTTGACTTCGTACAGGTGCTCGACCGCCGTGCAGCCTGCATGGAGCCCGTGCGTCAGCTCAGCGGCTACCGCAACGGTGCCTACTGCTCACCGAAGGATTACTCGACGAACTACTACTACGACATGATGCGCAAGGGTACGCACGTCGTCGAGACGGAGTATTACATCGACCGTGAGGGAACCTACGAGACGGGAACATGTACCGTGCAATGTGCCTACTCGCCGGAATACCGCGCCACGACGAAGTCACTGAAACTGACTGTGACCAACTAAAAGAAACGACATATAATTAAGAATGATGAAGAAAACAATGATAACCCTCGTGCTGATGCTGGCCATGCTGTCGGCATCGGCACAGAAGCTGGAAGTAAGTAAAGGAGAGATAAACTGCGGCAACGTAGGATATGAAGTGCCTTGCACTGCCGCGTTCGAACTGGAGAACAGCGGTAACCGTGACCTGCTGATCAGCGACGTAAAGGCCAGCTGCGGCTGTCTGAAACTGGACTATCCGCGCACACCGATACATGCCGGTGAAAGATTCTGGATAAACGTCACCTACGATACCCGTCAGTTAGGTCATTTCTACAAGACGGCAGCCATCTACAGCAATGGCTCGGAGAAGCCCGTCTATCTCACCATGACAGGTGTCGTTAAGACGGAGATTCAAGACTACACCGGCAAATATGACTACACGATGGGTAACATCAAGCTGGATAAGGTAGATTTGGAGTTCGACGATGTCAACCGTGGAGACACGCCCGTACAGGAGATTCATATCGTCAATGCCGGCACCAAGACGTGTAACCCCAACCTGATGCATCTGCCGTCCTATCTGACCGCGAAGGTGACTCCCTCGCAACTGGCTCCCGGACGCTCGGGCGTCATCCAGGTCACGCTCAACTCGCAGCAACTGCGCGACTACGGTTTGAACAAGACTTCCATCTATCTGGCAGAGAACCCGGGCGATAAGGTCAGTCGTGACAAGGAGATAGGTGTCTCCTCCGTGCTGCTGCCAGCCTTCACCAACATGAGTGATGCCGAGCGTGCCTATGCCCCGAAGATGGAGCTGTCAGCAGAAGAGCTGACATTTGATTTCGGCTCCAAGTCGAAGCGTAAGGGAGAGATTACCATCACAAACCGCGGACAGTCAACGCTGATGATTACGTCGCTGCAGATGTTCACGGACGGACTGAAGGTGACGCTGGGCAAGAGCGAACTGAAGCCCGGAAAGGAAACGACACTGAAGATTACAGGCTACAAAAAGGAGCTGAGTAAGGTACGTACCCGTCCGCGTGTGCTGATGATTACCAATGACCCCAATCGTCCGAAGGTGGTGATTACGGTGAACGTTAAATAAGGAAATATATGGAACATCCCGAGAACAGTGCCGAATTTGCCGGCTTACAGGTGAACAGCGGTGTAGAACAGCCGTCCATCATCAATCCGTACCTGAAGCGTAACCGTTTCCGTCGCAGGGAGATGTCGGTAAGTGAGATGGTGGAGGGAATCATCAAGGGGGACGTCACAGTACTCAGTCAGGCCGTTACGCTGATTGAGAGTGTGAACCCCGACCATCAGCGACGTGCACAGGAAGTGATAGAGAAATGCCTGCCCTACAGCGGCAACTCCGTGCGCATCGGTATCAGCGGTGTGCCCGGGGCTGGCAAGTCCACTTCCATTGACGAGTTCGGCATACACGTCTTGAAAGAGAAAGGCGGAAGGTTGGCGGTGCTAGCTATCGACCCGAGTTCGGAACGTTCGAAGGGCAGTATTCTCGGTGATAAGACACGTATGGAGAAGCTGGCACAGCATCCTGACTCGTTCATACGTCCCAGTCCGACAGCAGGCTCACTGGGTGGTGTGGCACGTAAGACACGTGAGACCATCATCCTCTGCGAGGCCGCCGGCTTCGATAAGATATTCGTCGAGACTGTCGGCGTAGGACAGAGCGAGACGGCGTGCCACTCGATGGTCGATTTCTTCCTGCTCATCCAGTTAGCCGGTACGGGCGACGAGCTGCAGGGCATCAAGCGCGGCATCATGGAGATCAGCGACGGCATCGTCATCAACAAGTGCGACGGCAACAATGTGGATAAGTGCCAGATGTCAGCAACGAACTTCCGCAATGCCCTGCACTTCTTCCCCATGCCTGACAGCGGATGGCTACCGAAAGTGTTATGCTACAGCGGCTTCTACGGAACAGGTATCAAGGAAATCTGGGACATGATATATCAGTATTTCGACTTTGTCAAAGCCAACGGCTACTTCGACTACCGTCGCAACGAGCAGGCCAAGTACTGGATGTACGAGAGCATCAATGAACACCTGCGTCTCAACTTCTACAATAACCCGATGATCCAACAGCGGTTGCAGGAGGCGGAGCGCATCGTGCTCGCAGGAAAGAAAACTTCGTTTGCTGCGGCCCAACAGCTGCTGGACACCTATTACAGCAACCTATGAACTTACAGATAGAGATAGACGACGGCAGCGGGTTCTGCTTCGGTGTAACCACTGCCATTAAGAAGGCAGAAGAAGAACTGGTAAAGGGTGAGACACTCTACTGCTTAGGTGACATCGTGCACAACGGTATGGAGTGTGAACGGTTGCGCCAGTTGGGACTGATCACCATCGACCACGAACAGATGCAGCAGTTGCACGACGTCAAAGTGCTGCTACGTGCTCACGGTGAACCACCCCAGACCTATGAGCTGGCTCAACGAAACAATATTGAGATTATCGATGCCACCTGCCCTGTGGTGCTGCAGCTGCAGAAACGCATCAAGAAACAATACGAGGGTCAGGGAGCTCCCCAGATTGTCATCTTCGGAAAGAAAGGCCATGCTGAAGTGTTAGGACTGGTGGGACAAACGGAGGGCCATGCCATTGTCATTGAGAGTCTTGACGATGCCAAGCGCCTTGATTATGGACGTGACATCTACCTCTATTCGCAAACCACGAAGTCGTTGGATGAGTTCCACCGCATCATCGAATACATCCAGCAGCACATTGTTCCCACTGCAACATTCCGCTGGTTTGATACCATCTGTCGCTCTGTGGCCAACCGTATGCCTAACATCTCGTCCTTTGCCGCCCGTCATGACCTGATTCTCTTTGTCTGCGGACGTAAGAGCTCCAACGGCAAGGTGCTTTACGGCGAGTGTCTGCGTGTCAATCCCAACACACACCTCATAGAAGGGCCCGAGGAGATTGACTTCTCATGGCTCAACGACATTAAGACCGTAGGCATCTGCGGTGCTACCAGCACACCAAAGTGGCTGATGGAACAATGCCGCGATGCCATCATCAAAGGTCGGGAATAAGAATCGAATAACTTTGCGGGAAGATTATGCCCCTGCCACTTCATGGAAGCGGTCAAGTAACCATTGCTTCTGTTCCTCGATGGTCATATTGCTATTGTCAAGCAACAGGGCATCGTCGGCCAGACGCAAAGGTGACACCTCTCGGTGGGAGTCGATATAGTCACGCTCCAGCACGTTCTTCAGGATTTCGTCATAGTCAGCCTCCATCCCTTTGCCCTTCAGCTCGTCATAGCGACGCTGGGCACGCACCTCAGCCGTAGCAGTAACAAAGACCTTTAACTCTGCGTTGGGGAACACCACGGTACCGATGTCACGACCGTCCATGACCACACCACCTTCTCTGCCCATCTGCTGCTGTTGGGCTACCATGGCCTCGCGTACAAAACCGATGGCGGCAATGGGACTGACACGATTGGAGACCTCCATCGTGCGGATATCCTTCTCCACGAGTTCACCGTTGAGGTAGGTATCAGGACGACCGGCCTCGGGATTGAACTGGAAGGAGATCTGTATCTCAGGCATGCGACGGCGCAGCTCGTCTTCGTTGATACCCTCGTCCGTAAACAGTCCGTTGCGGAGGGCAAAGAGCGTAACACTGCGATACATGGCACCTGTATCGACATAGACATATCCTACTTCACGGGCAAGGTCCTTAGCCATCGTGCTTTTGCCGCACGACGAATGGCCGTCAATAGCAATCGTTATCTTCTTCATATTATAAATTATAACTTACATTAATCAATAAGGATGCTGCGGAGACATGGTACTTCGCATAGGCAAGGTTAAGTTTGAAACGCTGCAATGTCAGACCGGCACCAATGGAAAGGCCTGCTCCATGGGCACTACTACCCTCCCCCTCGCTGATTTTCATCTCGTCGGCACGACGGAAGTTGTAACCGGCAGCGATGTAGGCAATCTGTCCGAGGAACACATCGGCACCTACAGCGAAATGACTGCCGAAACTTCCCTCCCAGTCATTCAGACGTGTCATCGTGGCAGACAACCGCAGCGGTGCGTTACCCAACTGTTTCGAGACGCCAAGCTGTACGTCAAGCGGGATGCGCTCATACTCCTCGTTGTAGGCTTTCACCTGTCCGCCGAGATTCTTGGCAACGGCCGAGACAGACCACCCCGCATCTTCGGTACAGTAGTTCAGACCAAGGTCAACAGCCAGTGCTGCGGAGTTGTAGCCCGCAAGACTTGACGAGATGAACTTAGCCGACACAGCACCTGACCACACATCGCTGAGGTTATACTGGAAGGCAGCGCCCACCATGATATCCTTGGCAGATACTTTTCCCAGCCGCGAACCGTCAATACTGGTTTCGATAATGTCGCCATAGTCCATATATTGTGCCATGACACCCCACGTGGCACGCTGTCCGGCCGCTTTAATAAAGGATGCGCTGGCTGTCTTGGTACCCTCCATGTAGGTCATGTAGTTCAGGTTGATGCTCTTATCGCTGACACCGCCAATGAGTGCCGCATTATGGAATATGAGTGTGGGGTCGTCCTCGATGATGGTGATATTGTCGCCGCCCAGTGCTGCCACATGAGCACTGACTGGAAGGCGCAGGAAGTTATAGGTTGTCTGACTCTCCTGTGCCGCTATTTCGGTGGCAAAAAGTACCCCGAGAAGTACAAAAACGACTTTTTTCATCTAAAATAGTATAAATTCACGGCAAAGATACTGCTTTTTTCAAAATCTCGCGCTATCTTTGTAGCAGAAAATCACGCCGTCATTGTTTTTATAACGTAGAAACGGTGCGAATATTGTGTTTTTGAAACAAGGAGTAAAGAAGTAACGATGGAAGTCAAGAAATCGCCACGTGCAGACTTGGAACGTCGCCGCCCCATAGGGTTCCTGCTGGGACTCGTGCTGTCGGCCGCGCTCTTCTTTGTCGTGCTTGAGTTCAACACCCTGTCACTGAGCCTCAGCGAGGACGACCTGCTTGACCAGTTGGGGGACGAGTCGGAACTGATTTCACTACCGAAGGTGCCTGAGCAGTTGGTGATGAAGGCCCCTGACCAGGAAGAGCAGGAACCGGAGAAGCTTAACGTCGTGGAGGTCCAGACGGAGCAGGCAGAATTGGCCGAGCTCAAGCCTACAGAGAATGTGCAGACCATTGACCCCGATTTGGAGAAGCGGATAGAAGAACTGCTGAACGATGATATTGAAATAGCACCGCCCGACAACGCCCCCATGCCCGACCCCGACCATTTCCGTGTGGTGGAAGACCTGCCACAATATCCTGGAGGTCCCGTGGAGTTCCTCAAATGGCTGACGGCAAACCTGAAATATCCACCCGAAGCACAACAGAATAAAGTGGAAGGCAGAGTCGTGGCACAGTTCATCGTCAACACAGACGGCAGCATCAGCGACCTAAAACTGACCAAGACGCTGCACCCCCAGTGCGACGCCGAGGCATTGCGTGTGCTACGCTCCATGCCGCGCTGGACACCGGGCATCCAAAACGATAAGCCCTGCCGCACCCGCGTCTGCATACCTATCGTGTTTAAACTATAACAAATGATTATCATGAACACCTCGAACGAAATCCTCGAACGCATCAACGCGTTCATTGAGCAGTTACCCTATGAGCGCAAGCCCTATTCGCTCTATGAACCCATACGCTATGTGCTGTCGCTGGGCGGCAAGCGCATTCGTCCGGTGCTCATGCTGCTCGCCTATCAGCTCTACAAGGACCATCCTGAGCAGATTCTCATGCCCGCCGTGGCACTGGAGACCTATCATAACTACACGCTGCTGCACGATGATCTGATGGATAATGCAGACCTGCGCCGAGGCCATGAGACCGTCCACAAGCGCTGGGATGCCAACACCGCCGTCCTCTCGGGTGACTCCATGCTTGTGTTAGCCTACGAACGTATGGCACAGGTGCCGCAAGACAAGCTGGCACCCGTACTCGCACTCTTTACCGAGACGGCCCTGCAGATTGGCGAGGGACAGCAGTATGACATGGAGTTTGAGCACCGCAATGATGTCACGGAAGACGAGTATATTGAGATGATTCGGCTGAAAACCAGCGTGCTGCTGGCCTGCGCCACAAAGATAGGTGCCATCCTGGCCGGTGCCAGTGACACCGATGCTGACAACCTCTATAAGTTCGGCGAACAGGTGGGACTCGCCTTCCAGTTGCAGGATGACCTGTTGGACGTGTATGGTGACTCTGCTGTTTTCGGCAAGGCCATCGGCGGCGACATCACTTCGAACAAGAAAACCTACATGTTGATCAATGCCTTCCTGCGTGCCGACGACCAGCAGCGTGCCGACCTGCACCGATGGGTGGATGCCAAGGAATTTGACCGTCAGGAGAAAATCAAGGCTGTCACCGAGCTCTATAACCAGATAGGCATCCGCCAGCTCTGTGAGGAGAAAATCAACTATTACTTCGAGCAGGCCAAGCACTATCTTGCCAGCATTGATGTACCCGCAGAGCGCAAGCAACCACTCATCGACTTCACCAACGAGATGATGCACAGAGATAAGTAGTCCGTATTCCGTCTTCTAAGATGTACATTGACACGCATTGTCATTTGGACGGCGAGGAGTTTGCACAAGACTTCGATGCCGTCATACAGCGGGCACAGGAAGCTGGCTGTAGCAGGATTTTTGTGCCTGCCATTGACCTGAAGTCATCCAAGACCTCACTCGACCTTGCCCGTCAATATCCCGACTTTCTCTATCCCATGGTGGGACTCCACCCCGAGGAAGTCCGTACGGACTGGCGCGATGTACTGGAACAAATCAAGCCTCTTCTCTCTGGAATCTCTGCTCCCATCGCCATTGGCGAAGTAGGACTTGACTTCTACTGGAGCCGTGAATTCGAGCAGGAGCAGCTGGAGGCTTTCGAGGAACAGGTGCGCTGGTCGGTGGAGAAACGTCTGCCGTTGATGATACATTGCCGCAAGGCACAGAATGAGATGGTACATATATTAAAAAAGTACGCAAACGATCTCCCCGGTGGTGTGTTTCATTGTTTTACCGGTAACGAGCAGGAGGTTCGTCAGCTCTTGGAGTTCGACCATTTTGTGCTGGGCATCGGCGGTGTGGCGACGTTCAAAAAGTCTCATCTGCCCGAAGTGCTGGCTGCCACAGTACCGTTAGAACGCATTGTGTTGGAGACCGACGCTCCCTATATGGCACCCGTGCCCTTGCGTGGTCAGCGCAATGAACCCGCTTTCGTGCGACATGTCATCACCCGACTGGCTGCAGCCTACGGCGTCAGCGAGCAGACCATTGCCGACACTACCACACAGACAGTCCTCAGTCTCTTCTCTCTGACATAGAAAATAATATCTTACGTTCGACAAAAATAAAAACCAATGATGAAAAAACGATTAATCATGATGTTTGCCGCACTGATGATGTGCGGAGCCATGTGGGCACAGGGTGTGCTGACGGTGGTCTATGCCACAAGTGACGACGGTTTTGTGAATATGCGTGACAAACCAACGACGAAGGCTCGCGTGATAGAGAAGCTGTGGATGCTGGACCACGGATTGGGACACGGCATCCTGCGCGAGGAAAAAGGAAAGTGGACGCGTGTGACAATAGGTGACAAGGAAGGCTGGTGCCTGTCGAAGTACGTTGGAAAACAGACTTGGTACAGTGGCACACGTGATGCTGTGCTCATTGCGACATGCGACGATACCAAGCTCTTCCGCGATAACCAGCGTGACGCCGATGTGTATGACTATTTCGGCTCGGTGAAGAAAGGTACCATCCTGGCTGATGACTTCAAGGATGGTGATGAAATCAATGCCCCTGGATACTATGTACTCGTCACCGGTCATGACTTCCTGTTCATACCCAAGGTATGCGCTGAGGTAATCACGATAAGAGAATAACTGTTTAGGGTTTAGTGTGGAATGAAGGAATTTGTAATCTCTGAGGCGAAGGCAGAAACCGCTGTGCTGGTGGGACTGATTACCCCACAGCAGAACGAAACGAAGACAAACGAGTATCTGGACGAGTTGGCTTTCCTGGCTGAGACGGCAGGTGCTATGGTGGTGCGTCGCTTTACGCAGCGTGTGGGCGGCCCTTCGCAGGTGACGTATGTCGGTAGCGGCAAACTGCAGGAAATCAAGGAGTATATCAAGCAGGAGGCTGACATGGAGCGTGAGGTGGGTATGGTCATCTTCGACGACGAACTGTCTGCTAAGCAGATACGCAACATCGAGAAAGAGCTGCAAGTGAAGATACTCGACCGAACGAGTCTTATCCTCGATATCTTCGCCATGCGTGCCCAGACCGCCGAAGCCAAGACACAGGTAGAATTGGCGCAACATCGCTATATGCTGCCCCGCCTGCAACGCTTGTGGACGCACTTGGAACGTCAGGGTGGCGGTTCGGGTTCCGGTGGCGGCAAGGGTAGCGTGGGACTGCGCGGTCCTGGTGAGACACAGTTAGAGATGGACCGCCGTATCATTCTGCACCGCATCACCCTGCTGAAGCAACGCTTGGAAGAGATAGACCGTCAGAAGACCACCCAGCGCAAGAACCGCGGGCGTCTGATTCGTGTGGCGCTGGTAGGCTATACCAACGTGGGAAAATCAACG
The DNA here is from genome assembly GCA_905233985.1 of uncultured Prevotella sp. Lineage (GTDB taxonomy): Bacteria > Bacteroidota > Bacteroidia > Bacteroidales > Bacteroidaceae > Prevotella. Next base: position 16,239 of record CAJOFA010000018.1, on the reverse strand, counting down.
CTGATGAACCTTTTGTCCAAGAGTGACGTGTTTGCAGAGAACAAGCTCTTTGCCACACTCGACACGACGGTGCGCAAGATGACCATCGACAACCTGCCCTTCCTGTTGGCTGACACGGTGGGATTTATCCGTAAGCTACCCACCGACTTGGTGGATTCATTCAAATCTACGCTTGACGAGGTGCGTGAGGCAGATTTGCTGGTGCATGTCGTAGATATCTCACATCCAGACTTCGAAGAGCAGATCCGCGTGGTGGATAAGACGCTGGCTGACCTTGGCTGTGCTGAGACACCGAAGATGATGGTTTTCAACAAGATTGATGCCTATACGTGGGTGGAGAAGGAAGCGGATGACCTCACTCCTGCAACGAAAGAGAACGTGTCGCTTGATGAACTGAAGCGAACGTGGATGGGGAAAGTGTTAAGTTCTGAGGGCGGAACGTTGAAAGAAGGATCTACTGTCGCCCCGCTATTCATTTCCGCCAAGAACAAAGAGAACATCGACGAGCTTCGTGAGACGCTATATAACAAAGTAAGGGAACTTCATGTTCAGAAGTACCCTTACAATGATTTCCTTTATCCAATTGATAATTGAGAATTAAATCAGGTTCTCCTTCTCAATATCCTTGAAGTACTTGTAGGTGCCGTGCTTCAGTTCATCAGTGGCAGCCTCGTCAGCGACGATGATGCCATGCTGATGCTGTTGCAGGGCAGAGATGGTCCACTCGTGGCTGACAGCACCCTCAACAGCGGCTTTCAGAGCACGTGCCTTATGATGACCATTCACCAGAATCATCACTTCCTTGGCATCCATCACCGTACCGACACCAACGGTCAGAGCCAGCTTGGGCACCTTGTTGACATCATTGTCGAAGAAACGGGAGTTTGCTATGATAGTGTCGGTAGTGAGCGTCTTTACACGTGTGCGGCTGGTCAATGATGAGTAAGGCTCGTTGAAGGCAATATGTCCGTCGGGACCAATGCCACCGAGGAACAGGTCGATACCACCAGCCTCACGAATCATCTCCTCATAGTGTGCACACTCGGCAGCGAGGTCGGGAGCATTGCCGTTGAGGATATGGATGTTCTCCTTCGGGCAGTCAATGTGATTGAATAGATTGCGAGCCATAAAAGAGTGATAACTCTCGGGGTGCTCCTCGGGCAGACCGACATATTCGTCCATGTTGAACGTCAAGACGTTCTTAAAACTGACACGTCCTTCCTTGTTAGCCTTGACCAGACAGGCATACATGCCTTCGGGTGAAGAACCGGTGGGCAGGCCTAATACAAATGGTTTCTCAGGGGTTGGGTTGGCTTCGTTGATGCGACGAATCACATGCTCAGCAGCCCATTGCGACATTTTCGCATAGTCGGGTTCGATAATAACTCTCATAATTGTTTTGTTTAATAAGTTACAAAAATTTGCGGCAAAGATACAAAAAAATATGAATTATGAATTATGAATTATGAATTATTTTGTATCTTTGCCCAAAATTTTTATTAAACCTGATCTTATGAGTAATTTTAGACAACTGACACAATCAGAGATTGATGTTTTAGAGAATAACGTTTGCTGGGCAGAAGACTGGCAGCGAGTAATGGTAGCCGAAGGCTTTAAACCCTATAATTTCCATCGTGTGATGTTCTATGGCGACATCCGCTTAGGCGAGTTCAACAAGCAGGTGGAAGTGGCTAAGGGCTTCTTCAAGCACTCAGGCATCAACGACGCCACGTTACGCAATGTCAGCGTGGGCGACGACTGTCTGATAGAGAAAGTGGGTAACTTCATCAATAACTACACCATCGGCAACGACTGCTACATCTCGAACATTTCTACTCTGGAAACAACAGAAGATGCTACCTATGGCGAGGGTTCTGTCATCTCTGTGCTGAACGAGATGGGTGACGGAAATGTGATGATATTCCGCAACCTGAACTCACAGTTAGCCGCCTTCATGGTCAAACATGCCAATGACAAGACGCTGAAGCAGCAGCTGTCACAACTCATTGAGGACGAGCTGCGTGTGCAGCGTCCGGAGCGTGGCATCATCGGCAATAACGTAAAAATCATCAATACGAAGGATATCACAAACACCGTCATCAAGGGCGACTGCGAGATTAACGGTGCTGCCCGCCTGTTGGAATGTACCATCATGTCGTCGCGCGATGCTTCGGTTTATATCGGCACAGGTGTTATCTGCGAGAACTCCATTATCTGCGACGGCTGCAGCATCAACAACTCCGTGAAAATGCAGGACTGCTTCGTGGGTGAGGCATGTCAGATTACCAATGGCTTCACCGCTGAGGCCTCGCTGTTCTTTGCCAACTCGTTCATGGCTAACGGTGAGGCGTGTGCTGCTTTCTGTGGCCCGTTCTCCGCCTCACATCATAAGTCAAGCCTCCTCATCGGCGGACAGTTCTCGTTCTACAATGCTGGTTCGAATACGAATTTCTCGAACCATGCCTATAAGATGGGCCCCATGCACTACGGTACGCTGGAACGCGGCACAAAGACCGCCAGTGGTGCCTACGTGCTGATGCCTGCCACCATCGGTGCTTTCTCCGTGTGCTTCGGCAAACTGATGAACCATCCCGACATGCGTAACCTGCCGTTCTCCTACCTCATGGCGTATGGCGAGACCATGTATATCGTACCAGGACGTAACATCACCACCGTCGGACTCTACCGCGACATCAAGAAATGGCCGAAGCGTGACAAGCGCTCCAAGCAGTCGAAGAAGTCCATCATCAACTTCGACTGGCTCTCGCCCTTCACCGTCGGCGAGATCATGGAAGGTATCAAGATACTGAAAGCCTTGCGCGAAGCCTCAGGCGACAACGTGTCATCGTATAACTTCCACGAGTATGTCATCAACGCCTCTTCATTACGCAAGGGACTGAAATACTACGACATCGCCCTGCGCATCTATATGGGTGCCGTCATGAAACGTGCCCAGAAGGAAGGCTTCTTCGGAGCCCCGGCAACGAAAGTGGGCGAAGGCCGGTGGGTGGACCTCAGCGGACTGCTCATGCCCGAGAGCGAGGAGCAGCGCCTCATTGATGACATCAAGAGCGGCACCATCGACAACATCCAAAGCCTGTTAGACCGCTTCGTCGATATCAACGACCACTACAGCGACTACCGCTGGGCATGGTCTTATCAGTTGATACTTGACTACTACAAACTGGAAGAGATTACGCCTGCCGATGTAGAGCGCATCCGTCAGGACTATGTCCATGCCCGCCGTGCGTGGATTGCCGAAATCCGCAAGGATGCCGAGAAAGAATATGCGATGGGCGACGTGGAGCAGGAGGTCTATGAGGACTTCTTGTCAAAGCTCGACCATGAGATAGATTACGAGAACTAAAGAGCCCCACCATACCTCCCCAAAAGGGGAGGCTTTCTTGCGGGTATTATTAAAACAATATGAAAACTATGAATAAGAGAATTGCTTGGATATTTGGTTTATCATTTATCATTTATCATTTATCATTTAGTAGCGCGTCTGCACAAGAGTACAAATACGAGACTGTTGCCGGGGACCCTATGCAGTCACGCATCTATACGCTGAAGAATGGACTGAAGGTCTATCTGACCGTTTACAAGGAACAGCCGCGCATACAGACCTTCATCGCTGTGCGTACAGGTGGTAAGAACGACCCTGCCGAGACGACAGGTCTCGCTCACTATCTGGAGCACCTGATGTTCAAAGGCACCAAGCAGTTCGGTACGAACAATGCCGAGGCGGAGGCTCCGTTGCTTGACGAGATAGAACAGCGTTACGAGGTCTATCGTCGTATGACCGACCCAGCTCAGCGCCGACAGGCATACCACGAGATAGACAGTGTCAGCCAACTGGCAGCACAATACTTCATCCCTAACGAGTATGACAAACTGATGGCAGCCATCGGTGCCGAGGGTACCAATGCCTACACGTCGAATGATGTCACCTGCTACACCGAGGATATTCCCTCGAATGAAGTGGAGAACTGGGCGAGAATACAGAGTGACCGTTTCCAGAACATGGTCATCCGCGGTTTCCATACTGAGCTGGAGGCAGTCTATGAGGAGTACAACATCGGCCTGACACAAGACTCACGAAAGCAGTTCTACGCCCTTGGCGCCAAACTCTTCCCGACCCATCCCTATGGCACACAGACCGTCATAGGTACGCAGGAGCATTTGAAGAATCCTTCCATCACCAACATCAAACAGTATTTCAAGAAGTGGTATGTACCTAATAATACCGCCATCTGTATGTCGGGCGACTTTGACCCTGACAAGGTGATACGCATCATCGATAAATACTTTGGCTCCTGGCAGCCACGCAACATTGACCTGCCCGTTCACCCTTCACTGCCTGTACTCACGGCACCCACAGACTCCACCGTCTGGGGTAATGATGCTGAGAGTGTGATGCTGGGATGGCGCGCCCGTGGTGCCGCCAATGCACAGATAGACACCCTTAACGTCATCAGTTCCATGCTGGCCAACGGACGTGCCGGACTCTTTGAGCTGAACCTCGAACAACCCATGAAACTGATGAGTGCCAGTGCCTTCGTCTATGACCTGGTGGACCATTCTGCATTTATCCTGAATGGCAGACCTAAGGAGGGCCAGTCGCTTGACGAAGTGCGTCAGCTCATGCTGGGTGAGATAGAGAACCTGAAGCGTGGCAACTTCGACCAGGACCTGCTGCCCTCGGTTATCAGCAACATGAAGCGTGGATATTTTAATCGGCTTGAAGACAATGGCAGCCGTGCAGATATGTTTGTCAGTTCCTTCGTCAACGGCACTCGCTGGGAGGACGAAGTGCATTACCTCGACCGACTGTCCAACATGACACGCGAGCAAATCATCAGCTTCGCCAACCGCTTCTTCGGCGACGGCTATGCCTGCATCTACAAACGACAGGGTAAGGACACCACACAGGTGACCATCGAGAAGCCTGCCATCACCCCCATCCCCGCCAACCGCGACCAGAGTTCACAGTTCTTAAGCGACATACAGAACACGACCATAGAACCCATTGAGCCACGTTTCGTCGATTTCAAGAAAGACCTCACCGTCACCACCGCGAAGAACGGTTTACCCCTGCTCTACAAGCAGAATACCGAGAACGGGCTCTTCTCGCTCGCCTTCCAGTATGAGTTCGGCGACGAGGATGACCCGCGTTACGAGCTGGCCGCAGAGTACCTGATGGACTACCTCGGCACCGCCAGGCGTACTCCTGCACAACTTAAACAGGAATTTTACAAACTTGCCTGTGACCCGTATATCTCTACGGGCACCAACAGCATCACTATCGGCATCCAGGGACTTGACGAGAACATGGTCAAGGCTCTCGACCTGTTGGAGGAGCGTATCCAGCAGGCTGTCGTTGACCGCGAGGCCTGGCAGCAGTATGTTGACCTCGTGCTCAAGGCACGTACCGACCGCATGGCCAACCAGCAGAGCAATTTCTCTTATCTGCGCCGTTATGCACAGTATGAGAAGCACTTCCCCATGCTCACCAACGAAGAGCTCAAGCAGATTGACCCACAGGTGCTCATCGACCTTGTCAAGGCGCTGAAGAACTACCGTCACACCGTCTTCTACTACGGTCCCACCGCCCTGCCGCAGTTCACAGCCATGATGCAGCAGCACCACCACGTAGCCGCCCAGCTCATCCCTGTTCCAGAGGCTCCCGTCACCAAACCTGTTGCCACACCTGCCAACGATGTTTGGATGGCACCCTACGATGCCGAGAATATCTACATGGTCATGTTCCACAACGAGAACCGTGAGTGGAAACCCGAGGAAGCCGCACTCAAGGCACTCTTCAACGAGTATTTCGGCGGTTCGATGAACGCCATCGTGTTCCAGGAGATGCGTGAGGCACGCGGTCTAGCCTATTCTGCTTCAGCCAACTACAGCACCCCTTGGCGCCGAGGCTTCAAGGAGAACTACTACACCTACATTATCACCCAGAACGACAAGATGGCTGATGCTGTCACCCACTTCCAGGAGATACTCGACACCATCCCGCAGTCCGATGCAGCCTTCCAGATAGCCAAGGATGCACTGATAAAGCGCCTCGCCAGCCAGCGCACCACGAAGTTCGGCGTGCTCAATGCCTACTACGGCGCTCAGCAGCTCGGGTTCGACTACGACGAGAATGAGAAGATATACCGCGACCTGCCTGCCCTTACCCTGCAGGATCTTGTTAACTTCGAACAGCAGCAGATGGCCCGCAAGCCTTACCGCTACATCATCCTCGGCGACGAAAACAAACTCGACATGAATTTCCTCCGCTCCCTCGGCCCTGTCAGGAAACTCACGACAGAAGAGATTTTCGGGTTTTAAATAAAGTATAGGTGAAGCTCACGACCCTCATACACAAATACTGGGAGCAGCTCACGGTGGCAATTCTGGCTGTCATCGTGTTCTGCTTCTGGTTTTTTCTTTATCCCTTCATACCTGTGGTCAGGGAGATGTCCCAGTTGTTCCTTTGGACCGGCGACTACCTGACGGGACGACTTTCTGTGCCAGACGGAGCGGCTCAGTATCTGGGGGAGTTTGTCGCCCAGTTCTTTCTGAATCCAGTCAACGGAGCACTCACCTATGCCGTCCTTTTCGTGATTGCCTGGCTGCTGTCGTCCAAACTGCTCAGGCTGTTCTTTCCCACCATCAGGAACAACGTCCGTTTCCTGCTCTCCCTGGTGCCGCCTGCCGTCTTATGGTATGTGGCCATGCTGCCTCATATCCCGCTGACCCCGACGATGGCAGCACTTCTTGTCATGACGGCAGGATGGGGGCTCATGAGCATTCCGTCGAAGCGGATACGGCTGGTCGTTCTGTGTGCAGCCATTCCTGTCATGTACTGGCTGACGGGGCCTATGGCCGCTCTGCTCACGCTCTGCTGTGTCCGTTGGATACCCCTTACAGCCACGCTGTTTGCTGCCTGTCTGATAGGCAGCTCGTATCTGACACCCTATCCGTTACGTCAAGTCGCCACGGGCATTGACTACTACTGGAGCGGCATGAAGGAGATGGGCACCTACGAGGAAATGGAGTGCGACATGCTGATACGTCAGCAGGAGTGGGGCAAGATACTCCGCAGGTTCCCCTCGCCACAGTCTCCTGCCGTGAGGAGTGCCGTCATCTTAGCCTCTTATAAATACGGTCAGATCAGCTATCAGCAACTCATGTCCACGATTGTCGTACCAGTCACCAGATATGAAAGCGAACCTTCCGTGTTTTGTGTAAGCGACCTGCACTTCAATGTGTATTTTGGTAGTGTGTCGTCAGCCTTTATCGTCAGCGAACTGGCTTCGCTGCTCAGCTGGTCAGCCATCTCCCAGCGTGCAGCATTCGAGGCTATGGAGTATATCCCCAACTGTAACAAGAGCGGCAGGGCATTGAAGCACCTGACGGAGATATGTATCATAACAGGTCAGTATCCCTTGGCCGAGAAGTATCTCTCCATCTTGGACGAGACCACCTTCTATCACCGTTGGGCAGAGAAGATGCGCCCGCTGATTGACAACCCCCAGCTCATTGAGCATGAGCCGTTCATGAAGCAGTCACAGGAAAAATATCACGAAACCCAGGACTTTTTCTTTATCTAACCGCCCTATGAAACAACATATCTCATTCTTACCTTTTTACCTTTTTACCCTTTTACTCTTAAGCTGCCACTCCACGCCCAAGGATGTGACACCGTCGGACGCCTTGCCCGACATCTGGCCCGACTATGTGGGCGTCACCATCCCTGTGGGAATAGCACCCCTGAACTTCTCGATGGCTGACGATGAGGTAGAGACTATTGATGTCGAGGTGAAAGGCTCCAAGGGTGGTTCGCTGCATGTCAATGGCGACTATGCCGACTTTGATATGGACGAGTGGCACCAGCTGTTAGAAACTAACAAGGGCGGCAAGCTGACATTCACCGTCTGTGCTGAGAAAGATGGCCGGTGGACAGGCTATCGCAGTTTCGAGATGACGGTGAGCAGCGAGGCGCTCGACGAATGGGGCATCACCTACCGCCGCATCCCTCCCGGCTACGAGATATACAGCAAGATGGGACTCTACCAGCGCGACCTCGCCACCTTCGACGAGACGGCCCTGATAGAGAACACCCGGACACCCGACCAGTGTATCAACTGCCACACGCCCAACCGCACCAACCCCGACCAGTACATCTATCACGTGCGCGGGCAGCACGGGACAACCTTTGTCCATCGCAACGGGCAGGATGAGCTGCTCGTAGCCAAGAACGACTCGCTCGGAGGCTCGATGGTCTATCCCTACTGGCACCCCGGCGGGCACTACTGCGCCTTCTCCACCAACATGACCTCGCAGATGTTCCATGCCTCAGGCAAGCAGCGCATAGAGGTGTACGACAGCTCGTCCGATGTGTTTATCTACGACACCGAGACGCACACCATCCTCATGGACACGCTGACCATGCGGCAGGACTGGGCAGAGAACACCCCCGTCTTTTCGCCTGACGGTCGTTGGCTCTATTTCATCACCGCCCGGCGACAGGCCTATCCCACCGACTATGATAAGGAAAAGTACAGCCTGTGCCGCATCAGCTTCGACGAGCAGACCGGTTCGCTGGGTCAACAGGTAGATACGCTCATCAGTACCGCAACGACAGGTAAGAGCGTTACGTGGCCACGTCCCTCCTACGACGGCCGTTATCTCATGTACACCCTGACCGACTATGGCTATTTCTCTGTGTGGCATCCCGAGGCAGACCTCTGGCTGCTCGACCTGCAGACAGGTGAGACACGTCCCATGGACGAGGTGAACAGCCCTGGTGCCGAGAGCCTGCACAACTGGAGCAGCAACAGTCGCTGGTTCCTCTTCACCAGTCGCCGTGATGACGGTCTCTACACCCGCATCTACCTCTCCATGATGGGAGCCGACGGGCGGGCCACCAAACCCTTCCTGTTGCCCCAGCGCAATCCCAAGGAGTACTACCGTCGCCTGCTTGACTCGTTTAACACCCCCGACTTCACGTCGCGTCCAGTCGATAGCGATGCCCGTCAGATGGGTCGGGACATCGAGTGTGACAATCGAGTCTCCACCACCCTTCGCATCATGAGTCATTAAAAATGGAAGATACTGGAGAAAAGAAGTTTTGCAGATGAAACAGTTAAGAGGTATATTCGGCTATCTTTTAGGCTTGGTGCTCTTTGTGGGACTGATGCCGACATTGATGTGGCTGGCTTCAGGTAGGCCAACGTTTTGGTCAGAAGTTGGAGGCAAGGCTATCATAGCTTGGGTGCTGATGCTTTGTGGCTTGGCGCTAAGCATTTGGTCCATCGTCTATATGCGACTTCGTGGAAAAGGCAACCCTATGGATGCCTTTGGTCATGAAGTGGCTCCACGCACACAGCACCTGATGACAGATGGTCCTTATCGTCTGAATCGCAACCCGATGCTTACGGGTACACTTCTCTATCTGGCCGGATTCGCCATTTGGTTATGTACCTGGCAGGCTTTGATAGTCTGGATGCTCTTCTTTGCCATCATGTCCGTTCAGGTAGTCAGCGAAGAGCGTCGCCTGCATCGTGACTTCGGCAAAGAATATGAGGAATATTGCAAGAAAGTACCTCGCTACATTCCACACCTCATTCCCTAATGCCGAGTCATCAACGCATCGAAAACTCGGAGCAAACGGCCCGTTTTTTGGGGTCAAACTTGACCGCCGATTCATTTAATGCCTCTTTGCGCTGCAAACGATGGTCGTTTCACTTGCAAACAAAGTTCGTTTACTCAACAAACAAACATCGTTTGCACCCCCAAAAGATAATCGTTTCAAAGTCAAACAAGCATCGTTTGCTTTTCAGCCTGCTTTTTCCTTCAAAACAGCCAGCTTTTTCCTCAACCTTAGACGATGATTGGCTCAAGTTGAGAGAGTCGTTGACTCAGTTGAATAAGTGGGTCAGCAGTCCCGACTTTTGAATAAATGTTGCTCCTAAACCACATTTTTTATAAAAGATGTTGCTTGTGTGCAACATTTTTATTATCTTTGCACCGAAAACAGCTAAAAACGAATTCTTATGGACGCATTATTCAGAAAAAGCGACAGGCTACTGGCCAATACACGAACGGATATTATCCGTGACAAGATGAACGATATTCATTGGAACGCTCAGCTTATCAGCATTATGGGTGCCAAGGGTGTGGGAAAATCCACCCTCATCCGTCAGTATCTGAAACAGAACTTTGAACTGGGCGATCACCACGTGCTTTACTGCTCGGCAGATACTATTGATTTTTCTATGCGCACGTTGGTGGGCTTGGCCGAAGAGTTTGTGATGCGTGACGGTGAACTACTGGTCATTGACGAGATTCATAAGTACCATCCAGGCACGTCGGACTGGAGCCGCGAAATCAAGGAAATCTACGAGTTGTTTCCTGATTTGAAGATGATAGTCAGCGGCTCTTCCCTGCTCCAGCTGAGAGAAGGCGATGCCGACCTCTCTCGTCGCGCTATCAAATACACAATGCCCGGACTGTCGTTTCGCGAGGCTCTCCGATTCTATCACGGTCTGTCATTTCCCCGTTGGTCTTTAGAAGACATCTTAGTCCATCCTTACGACTTGTGGCAGATGGTTTCCTCAAAATGCAAACCTGTCGCCTTGTTCAAGGAATATCTGGAGAAAGGCTATTATCCTTTCCTGTTGGAAGGCGAAGGTGAGTATTACATAAAGATAGAGCAGGTGATGAACTATATTATCGAAACTGAATTGCCTCGAATCTGCAAGGTTGATGTGACCAACGTAAGAAAGTTGCAGGCGCTTATCGCCTTGATATGCAGCGAGGTACCCTTCGAACTGAATGCCAATAGAATAGCCGCTGCTCTTGAGATAGGCCGTGATACGGTGGTGGAATACCTCAAGTATCTGGGCGATGCCAAAGTGCTGAACCTGCTATATTCTGACAAAAAGAAGATAGGTAAACTCACCAAGCCCGACAAGGTCTATCTGGAGAATTCTAATATTCTCTATGCGCTGGCTCCCACGAAGGTAGATGTTGGCACCCTGCGCGAGACATTTGCCATCGGCAGTCTATCCGAGTTGCACAACGTAGAATATGGTAAGGCACAAGGCGACTTCAAAGTGGATGGGAAATACACCTTCGAGATTGGCGGTCGCGGTAAGGACTTCTCGCAGATTGCTGGCATAAAAGACTCCTATGTCTTCGCCGACGATTGGGATATGCCCGACGGCGCCAAACTTCCTCTCTGGATGCTCGGTTTTTTGTATTAATGCCTTGAAATAGCGCAAGAATTGTTTAATTACTAATACAAGCAATGGTTGTCTCGTGTTGAGGCAACCATTGTCTATACGTGAGGGAATCATCTCCTGCAGTTGAGCCAGCCATCGCCTCAACGTCAGACGATGATTGGCTCAAACCGAGAGAGCTATTGGTTAAGACCTATCACTTAATCACGACCTTGCGAGTCGTTCCGTCGCTCATCTTAATAATGTTGATGCCGCGCTGCAATCTTTCAATGCGATTTCCCGACATGTCGTAGATCTTCACGGAGTCATCAGATTCAAGCATCATCATGTTGATGCCGTCAGCTGACGTGATGACAACGGTCTTGTATATCTTAGTCGTTTCCCAGTAGTTGTTGTTGCCTTCCTGCTTGGCCACAATGACAGCCTCGCCAAGACCAAAGCAGTCAAGATATTGCTTGTTTCCTACCTGAACAATAGAACAGATGTCGGCACCTTCAACGGTATAGGTAATATCCAAACCTGACGATGCTTCTGCGGTGAGTTCCACCTGGCTATACTGTATGACATTACTGAGGTCCTGATTCCAAGTCAATGTCTGGTAAGCCTTCTCAATAGTCAGCTTGCCGCCGACATACTCGAAGTCATAGTTCTCTGCGACACCGTTGGCGATGGTAATGTCATAAACACCAGTATCTGAGTCTGCTGTAGCCTCTGTCGTTGCTTTGGGCTTTGTCATGAGCACATTCTCGTCCTCGTTGTTTACGAAGCCCGTATAGCTCAGCACAAATTCGGGGTTCTCCTCGGCGTATGCTCTTGTGTAGTCGTTGGTCGATACCGTCAGCTGGCGCTTGTTGATGGTCAGCTGTCCCTTCTCGTAGCTAATCGTATAGTTCGTGGCTACTGCGCCATCTATCTCTATCGGATAGGTTCCCACACTGCTCTCCAACGTAGCCGTCGTGTGCAGCGTCGGCTTGGTGGTGAGCACCTCATCGCTGTCGAAGCTGGTCAGTCCCTCACACTCATAGGTGAACTCGGGCTCACTCTCATAGTAGAGGCGGCTGGCGTTCTTGGCCTTGATGACCAGCGCGGCTGGCGTGATGGTGAGCACACCCGGAGTAATGCCGTCAATGGTATAGTTCTTCAAGATGCCGCCCGTGCCCGTGATGGCATAATCGCCTACCGCGCTCTCTGCCGTTGCCACGGTCTGTATGGTCGGCTGTTCCGTCCATGCAGGCTCCGTCTCGTCGTTGACCAGTCCCACATAGCTCATCTCAAAGTTCGGATTAGGCTTGCCGTATAGTCTTGAGCAGTTCACGATGCTCACCGTCAGCGGGGCCTTGTTTATGGTCAGCGTGCCGTTCTGCTTTGTCAGCGTGTAGTTCTTGGCCTCGGCTGACTGCACCGAGATGGCGTATTCGCCTGCCGAGCTGGCTGTCGTTGCTACCGTCGTGATGACGGGCTCAGCCACCCACTCCGGCGTGTTCTCGTTGTTCTTCAGTCCGGTGTATAGCAACTCAAACGCTGGGTTCGCCTCGCCGTATAGTCTGGCTGCGTCCTTGGGTTTGATGGTCAGTGGAGCCTTGTTTACCGTCAGCGTGCCCTCAACGGGTGTAATCTCATAGTTCACCGCTACGGCATTGCTGATGCTGATGGGGTATGTACCCACGGCGCTCTGCACCGTTGCTGTGGTTTCTATCGAAGGATTCATCTCCCATTCGGGCACCGTCTCGCCGTTCTTCAGTCCTGTGTATGCAAGCGTGAACTCGGGGTCTGCATCACCATAGAGGCGGCTCTTGTTCTCTGCCGTAACGGTGAGCGCAGCCTTCTCGATGGTCAGGTTGCCGTTGTTGACGGTCAGCGTGTAGTTCTTTGGCTCCGCATTGCTGATTGTGATGGGATAGGTGCCTACCTTGCTGGTGCTGCTGGCCGTAGTAGCAAACTCCGGTGCCGTAACCCATTGCGGCTGTGTCTCGTTGTTCTTCAGTCCCGTGTAGGCTGCGTCGAGTGTGGGAACGTTACTGCCATAGCTCATTGTCTTGTCGTTGGCGGTCATCGTCAGCGGCGCCTTGTTCACGGTCAGCGTGCCGTCGGTGTATGCAAACACATAGTTCTGCGCGGTGGCGCCGCTCTGCTTGATGGCATAGGTGCCCACGTCACTCGTCGCTGTAGCGGTGGTCGTGTAGCTGCCCTGACTGGTTATCACACTTGCATCCTCATTATTCACGAAACCCGTGTAGGTCGATTCAAACTGCGGGTCTGCATCACCATAAAGCCTTGAGGCATCCTTTACCGTTGCTGTCAGCGTGACGGGTTTGATGGTGTAGGTGCAAGGGATGTCCACATTGAATGACATGAAACTGTTTGCAAAGGTACATACAAGATTAGTGGTATGTGTACCTGCTGTTGCAACCATTGGATCCATGTTCGCTGCCGTCGGTTGAAAACCAAAACCAATGCCATTGAATGAATAGCTCACCTCTGGTGGTACTTGACCATTATAATCAAATACGCTTTGACCAAATGTAAAGAATGAGGATGGATATATTGTTTGGCTGGTATAATGTGTATTGAATCCCTCACGAAGACAGATAATTACTGCATTACAATTGTAAAAAGCTCTGGTCGCACCAATAGAACTAATACTCTCGGGTAATACTATATAACTAAGATTTTCACAGTCTTCAAATGCATAATTTCCTATAGATTGTAATGCATTTCCAAAATCAACTCTTTGCAATTTTTCACACCAATTAAAAGCCTCAGCTTCAATTTTAGTAATTGTATTACCTGTTTTTATTGAAGTAATGCTGAATCTGTCAACCTTTTTTATACTCGTCACCGTGTATGTAACGCTCTGGTATTCTATGGTCTCTGGCACCACAACGGCTCCTCCACTCGTACTTCTTACTGCAGCTGTTCGATTTACAACGTCAAGAGTATAACCTATACCATTTATGGTTGTTGTTATTTCAGCTGCCCAGGCACTCATGCTAAAGAATAAGCAGAACGCCATACATAATAGTTTAAGATTGTTCCGTTTCATCGCTTCCAAATTTTAGTTTATTTACTTCAGATATATCATCAGAATGTGCTATCTCATTATTTCTCTCGTCTAGAACCTTAACACGTTTTGCTGATTCTTGGATACCCGTTCTACGTAATTCCTCTGTAATGAGATTAGCGAGCATTGTATCGTCGTGAATCTCATTATCACTCAAATCAAAATCCAAATACAGGCTGTGCCATAGTGGCGAATTGCCCAGTGTGTATCTTATTTCTTTCATTTTTAATCCCTCCACGTTATTGTAAATTTTTCCTCAAAAATGTGTAGTGATGTCTTTAAGAAGTTTGATACGTCCTTCAAACTCGGTTTTTCTTTGAAAACCAAATAAACTGATTCTGTTTCATTTGGGAAAGAAACACATACATAGTTTAACCCATTCTCAACAGCTTCTTTGAGCTGTGATTGTTTTACGCATTTTAATTTTTCGTTAGTTTGTGCCATACGCATAACATTTTTGTGCCTATAGCCACCCAGATTCAGCGTTAATAGATTGTTCGCGGTTATAAATGCGAAAGACGTGGGTGCTCTACTTCCTCGCTTATCCCACATCCGGGCTCTCGCATTGCCTTGTCCAGGATAAGCAACTCGAGATAGCCCACGTCGTGATATATTGTAGAGCATTTCGCTTGGAGCCGACAACAGCTGACAGCGAACAGGGTACAATACACCCAACGCGGACGTTCCGGTTGCGTCTCTTCTGGACTTGAATTTGCGAGATTCGGATGTCGAAGATAACGTTCGTAAACGTCCTTTTAACCAATAAAGATGACCCGCCTGCCCTTACGGGCTTTCCCGAGTCGGCTGCAAATATAATGATTAAAAATGAAACAACCAAACTTTTCAGCGGAAAAGTATTATAATATTTTTGAGTGTTAGATATACAATAAACGAGATAAAGGCAAAGAAAAGGCTCCAAAAATTGACTATTTGTCTTATTTTGTCACGACTCAGCAGAGTAAAAAACTGAATTTGTTTCTTTTTTGCAAAAAACTTATAAAATCTTATGATTTTACTTGGAAGAAATAAATAAAATGCTTACCTTTGCAACAAATTATTAAAGCTCCGCCATTCTTTCTTGAATGGATATGGCCGTCCGAGGACGGCTTTTTTTTATATAGACATTGGCAATATGGCACAACGCGTAACATTCTACATTGATGGATTCAACTTCTACTACGGTCTTCGTCGCACCAAACGCAACGAGCCGCAGTGGGCCGACTACTATTGGATTGATATGGTGAAACTTTGCCAGGGATTTCTTGGTGAAGGTCAGGAAGTGGAGAAGGTAATCTATTTCACTGCCTCGCCACTCAATCCGGAGAAGAGTAGCCGTCAGAGTGCTTTTCTCAATGCCAACAAGCTTATCAATGGTGACCGTTTTGAGGTGGTGCGAGGCAAGTATCTCGAGAAGCAAATTCAGTGCCCCAATTGTCATTACGCCATCTCTCGCCCTGAAGAAAAGAAAACCGATGTGAACATCTCCGTGCGAATGATTGCTGACTGCGTGCTTGATGCTACTGATACCATTGTGCTCGTCAGTGCCGACAGCGACCTTGTGCCACCCTTGGAGTTTATTCAACAGCACTATCCTGAGAAGCGCATCAAGGTTTACTTCCCACCATCAAATTTCAGTTGCGATTTGAAAGACAACCTAACTCACCACAGCAGCAAGCCTGTTTTGATGTATAAGAACGAGCGTCGATTTCGTGATGCCATCATGCCAGATGTTGTTGCTAATGGTACAAAACGTTATGAGGTGCCTGAGAAGTGGCGACCAGCCAACATTGTAAGATAAGTTTCTCACCCAGAAAATCATTGAATCTAAAAACCTAAATCTACCTACGCCCCGAGGTGAAGGCTTCAGGCCCCATACGTACTTCTCTCTACGAGAGAGAAGGTAGTATGGTGGGGCCCGATGAAGCGACCTTCACC
>CAJOFA010000017.1 GCA_905233985.1 uncultured Prevotella sp. | reverse complement strand
GATACAACAAATAACAAATGCAGCTACAGTCGAATGTGATTGTAGCTGCTATTGCTATAGTATATAGGTATTACTACCTGTAGTTTATCGAATGCTTACATTGATGATGGCTGAGGGATGATGGAAGATGGTTGATGTCTGATGGATGATGGTTGATGGCTGATGTAAGATATAAGAAGGACTGCCGATACTTTGCTTGATGCAGAGCGTCGGCAGTCTTTGGTAGAAAGCTTCTTTGTTGTTTCTATTGCCTTAGTTGGCGTACGTATCGCATGAAGCCGTCGATGAGGCTTATTCTCTCCTTGTTTGGCAGGGATATCAGCGAGGCACCGTTGTTGAACTGCATGACGGTTTCCTTGTCTTCTTCGAAAACTGGCCAGAGGGGCAGTCCCTCTCCATTTGGATTGCCACCCGTCTTGGCGAAGTTCACCCAATACTGCTGCATCAGGTCGCTCACCTTCTTCTCTTGCGGATATTTCAGGGGCTCCTTGTCGAAGGCTCCTTTCAGATAGAGCATGTCATCGGCATGGGCTGCACCTCGACGATTTCCTTGGGCATAGACGGTGGTGTCTGACTTCTGAGCGAGGTAAGCCACATAGACGGCACTTCTTCCCGTCTGCTTCTGCAGGGTCGCCCATGCATAGGATCCCCATCCGAAGCCCACGTCGCGTGTCAGGTCACGCAGGCTGAAGAGACGTTCCTCGTCAGTGGTGCCAGGATAGTAAACCCTTGCGCTGTCAGCCCATTGCCCAGGCAGCTGCTTCATCATCTGTTCGTACTGCTCAGGACTGACCGAAGCGTAAGACACCGCTCCTTCGTCGCTGTTGTGCATGATGAGCACAGGCACGTCGTTGTAGTTGCCCTTCTCATAGAGGTTGTAGATGGGTTCTGGGATGACGTAACCATCAACGATGGGCACACAGCCCTGGAAGTTCACGCCGTTGCCCGTCAGTTCCTTGGCGTCCATCTGGCGCATCTCGGCAATGGAACTCTTCTGCAGCTGACTCATGAACATCTGTCCCAACACCTGGGCCAGTTCCTGGTTGACCACATTCGTGGCCGACATGAAGGCTCCGCTCTGGCTGATGCAGGCACGGAACAGCCCCTTGGCCAGCGGCGAGGCGCAGAGGATATGACAACTCATGGCTCCTGCCGACTCTCCGAAGATGGTCACCTTCGCAGGGTCGCCGCCGAAGTTCCTGATGTTACGCTGTACCCACTGCAGGGCGAATATCTGGTCGAGTATGCCGTAGTTGCCTGTATGTCCATCAGGCGACTCCTTGGCCAGTTCGCTGTGTGCCAGGAATCCCAAGGAGCCGGCGCGATACTCGATGGAAACGGCCACCACTCCCTTGCGGGCCAGGCTCTGCCACAGGTCTCCGCCATAATGTTCCGTCTGGAATCCGCCACCATGGATGAACACCATTACGGGCAGGCCTTCATCAACACTCTTGGCTGGTGTGGCAACACTCAGGTACAGGCAGTCCTCACTCATCATGTCATAGCTCACATAGCTCTTTTCCGGCTGTGGAGGCCACTTGGCGACATCCTCTGCCTTCAGCACGCCTTCCCATGGCAGGGCAGGCTGAGGCGCCTTCCAACGCAGGTCGCCCACAGGGGGCGCTGCGTATGGAATGGCTTTATACACGGCAAGATCTGTTCCATCGGGCGTGCCTTCTACGTCACCTGTTTCCACATGTGTTCTTAGCAGGGGTTGTGCTTCGGCAGCCACCATCGCCATGAGTCCGCAGACCACCATGAATAGTTGTTTCTTCATACTGATTATCTTCTGTTGGAAGCGCCGGGGCCGCCGAATGGGAATCCCTGAGGCTGGGGGGCTATCTCGGGCTCACCGAAGAACGAGGCTTCTACATCCTGGTCGTTCAGCTTGAAGACCATGAACTTGGTGTTCTTGGCCGTGCAGGGCTTCCAGACACCACCCTGAGGACCGTTGGGGTCGCTGTACTTCACGAAGTTGGTCCAGGCGGTGAGCATCTTCTCTGAGAGATCCCAGTCACCCTGTGTCCAGGGACGCCAGCAATGCTTCAATGACTTGAACACAAACCAGAGGTCGCTGCTGTGGAAGGCTCCCTTCAGTCGTACAGTCACCTCAGGATGTGAACCGTCATCGGGCAGCGGACGGGCGAACTCGTAAGCCCAGGCCTTGCCGCCTTTCTGTTCACGAACCTTGCAGAACTCGGCAATGTTGGGTGCCATATTGCCCATGTCGTTGAGGGTGAAGCCTATCATATAGGGAACGTCGGCCAGCGTGCCGCCACGGGTGGCATCGTCGAAGCTCAGCTTGCTGACATAGCCGTCAATCATCGGCATGAAGGGCAGACCTCTGAACATGGCTGCGAACCCGTTAGCAGGCTGTCCGTCGTTGTTGATTTGGTGGTAGATGGTGTTGAGGGCGAAGATGGTCTCGGTAGATGCTGCACGCATCTTCTCGAGGTCGGTGAGTCCTGCCCAGTCAAAGACTTTCTTGGCATTGGCTTCGGCATCAGCAAAGGAGCCACCGCTATAGCGACCTCCCATCATGTTGCCGTTGGCATCGGGGATGGTGAGGCCCTGGGCGCTCATGATGACTGCCTTGTGGAACAGGCCACGGGCCAGCGGACTCTCGCAGAGGGTGCGCACGCTACCGCCACCGGCACTCTGTCCGAAGATGGTCACGTTGTTGGGGTCGCCACCAAACTGCTCAATGTTCTTCTGAATCCACTTCAGGGCTTCAATCTGGTCGAGTATGCCATAGTTGCCTGATACATGATTCGGATTTTCTGCCGACAGAGCGGGATGAACGAGGAAGCCAAACACACCGAGACGGTAGTTAATAGAAACGAGTACCACGTCCTTGGCACCCCATTCCTGTCCGTCAAACTCGGGCTCTGAGCCCCATCCCTCACGATAGCCGCCGCCATGAATCCACAGGGCTACGGGGAGCTTCTTGCCGACCTGGCCAGGTGCCTTGGTCCATACGTTCAGATAGAGGCAGTCCTCGCTGAAGGGGGCCTCGTCACCATAACCCCACTCGGTATAGTAGCCGCCAGGATACTGAATGGCCTGATAGCTGGGGTGGCCGAAGGTGTCACAGATCTTCACACCCTTCCAGGGCACGACGGGCTGGGGTGCCTTCCAGCGGTTCTCCTTGATGGGAGGCGCAGCATAGGGGATGCCACGATAGACAAAGACATCAGGATGATCATCGGCTAATACGCCCTGAATTTGACCGCCTTCGATGGTTAACACGGGGTTTTCTGCAGCCTGTACAGATGCTGTTACAAATAGCAGAAGTGGTAATAAAAGCCTTTTCATAAGTTGTTTTTTGTTTATTGGTTAATAATAATTTATGTTTTATTCCGGTGTGCTGATGGTGTTGATGTCAACATAGCCGTGCATGACGGCATAGATGGTGAGGGCTGAGACGCTACGGAAGCCGAGCTTGTCCATGATGTTCTTGCGATGGGTGACGACGGTGGAAAGTCCGATGTGGAGCCGGTCGGCTATCTCCTTGTTGATATAGCCCTGCACGATGAGCGCCATCACTTCCGTCTCACGGTCGGTGAGCACTTTCTGTTGAAGGATGGCGGGGATGGGGGGCAGGTTGCGCCCATGGCTGTGGGCATGTTGCACGAGCATGAGCAGCTCACGGATGAGCAGGGGCTCGGGCTGGTTGATGCAGAGTGAGTGGTAGCCTGCCACCGGCGTGGGGGTGGGAGAGAGCACGATGGTCTTACGGTTGTGGGCCGTGAAGAAGTCTCGTTGCTGCAGCATGATGTCTAACGACACGAAATAGTGGAAATAGCGTTCGGGATGGTTGGCCACCAGCTCGCTGAAGGAGCCGTAGGCATCGACGGTCATGATAGGCATGACGTTCTGCAACACCTGCCGAAGCCCCAATGCCGAGAGGGTATTGGGGTCTATGATGGCTATGTGTGGCCTTTCGTTCATGAGGTGTTACGTAAGGAATCCGAGCAGGGCACCTGCTGCCACGGCAGAGCCGATGACGCCGGCAACGTTGGGGCCCATGGCGTGCATGAGCAGGAAGTTGTGGCGGTCGTACTCCAAACCGAGGTTGTTGGAGATGCGTGCTGCCATAGGAACGGCACTCACACCGGCATTACCAATCAGCGGATTGAGCTTCTTGTCCTTCGGCAGGAAGAGGTTCATCAGCTTGACGAAGCAGACGCCGCTCATGGTGGCTACGATGAAGGCACAGGCTCCGATGATGAAGATGAAGATGGTGTTCAGCGTCAGGAACTCCGATGCCTGTGTGGAGCAGCCGACGGTAAGGCCCAGGAGCATGACGACGATGTCGTTGAGGGCTGAGCCGGCAGTCTTGGCCAGTCGGGTGGTCTTGCCGCTTTCCTTGAGCAGGTTGCCGAAGAAGAGCATACCGAGCAGGGGCAGTCCCGAGGGTACGATGAACGTGGTGAGGAGCAGTCCGATGATGGGGAAGAGGATGCGCTCGGTCTGGCTGACCTGACGGGCGGGCTTCATCTTGATGACGCGCTCTTTCTTGGTGGTGAGCAGACGCATGAGGGGTGGCTGGATGAGTGGCACGAGGGCCATGTAGCTGTAGGCACACACGGCGATGGCTCCCATGAGGTTGGGCGAGAGCTTCGACGACAGGAAAATTGCTGTGGGGCCGTCGGCACCGCCGATGATGGCGATACCTGCTGCCTGGTTGGGCTCGAAGCCGAGTGCCAGAGCGGTCATGTAGGCACCAAAGATTCCGAACTGTGCTGCTGCGCCGATGAGCACCAGCTTCGGGTTGGCGATGAGTGCCGAGAAGTCGGTCATGGCGCCGATGCCCAGGAAGACAAGTGGCGGATACCATCCGAGACGGACGCCCTGATAGAAGAAGTTTAGCACGGAGTTGTCCTCGTAGAGACCTATCTCGAGACCTGCATCGCCGCGGAAGGGGATGTTGCCGAGGATGATGCCCAGTCCGATGGGTACGAGGAGGAGTGGCTCAAAGTCTTTCTTGATGGCCAGATAGATCAGCACCACTCCGACGACAATCATAATGAGGTTGCCCACAGAGGCATTGGCAAAGCCTGTGTAGGTCAAGAACTCATTGAAGTTTTCTGTTATGAAGTTGATGAATCCCATGTTGCTTCTTTATCCAATGGTTAAAAGTACGCTACCTTCCATCACCGTGTCGCCTTTGTTGACCGTGATGGACGTAATGGTTCCTGCATATTCTGCCTCGATGTTGTTCTGCATCTTCATGGCTTCGAGCACGAGTACGGTGTCGCCGATGTTGACTTTCTGTCCAACGGCAACGAGAATATCTGTAACGGTTCCAGGCAGAGGAGCCTTGACGGGTGTGCCTGAAGCGGCTGCACCCTGGGGTTGGGCGCTGGCGGCTGGTTTCGGTGCTGCTGCGGGAGCTGCTGCCGGTGCGACGGGCTCTACCTTGGGTTTGGTCAGGGTGGGGTGCTTGGCAGCATTGATGGGCTGCTGCAGTTCAACCTCGAAAGGTATGCCGTTGACATTCACTTTGGCAATGTTGCCTTCTACTTCTTCAATCTCGACTTCGTAATCGACGCCTTGTACTTTATATTGATATTTGCTCATGTGATTTACCTTTTTACTTTATTATTTTTTTACCTTTTTACTTTTTACCTTTATCTCAGCTCCGGCCCTGTGGGAATCTTCGGTGCTGTGTGGGTTGTGGGGAAGACGGGGTCGTGGAACTGTGTCATCTGTGAATACTCGTCATCCCATTCCGTGTCCTTCGGCTTGATGGTGATGATGCCGCTCTCCACGTCGTGTACATTGTCCTCGTATTGTTTGAGGGCCATGCCGATGACGGCGATGTATATTTCCTTGTCGATACCCTTCGTCTTGAGTCCTTCCTGAAGGATGACACCGGTCTTGTGTCCCACTTCCATCGTCTTCTCAACAGTCTTGGTGATGGGCTTGATGGGTTGCTGGTGAGCCACCTTCTTGGCGGTTTCCTGATGTTTCATGATGGCTCCGAAGACGGTGAAGAACAGCCACAGCAGGGCAAGGCAGAAGAACACGATGCCCATAGCCATGAGGGTCATGGCAAAACCGTGCGGGTCTTCACGCTTGAACAGGTCGGTCTTTGACTCGTTGGCCTTGATGAAGTTCTCAATGCCTGGCGTGACGGCGTCAGGGGCTTTCACCTGCCATTCCGCAGCACCGTCATTGCGACGGGCATACGACTGGTTCTCTGCCAGCACGGGAATGGTCACGGAGTCTATCAGTTCCGTTGCATTACCGTTGTAAAGGGCAATCCATGTCGGTTTCGCAGGGTCAATCTTGACGGTGAGATGAAGAGAGCCTTTCGTCGGGTTACTGTTACAGAAGAGCAGCAGGTGCTGACGGCCGGACAGGTTCGTCCGTTCATCGCCACTGGGGATGATGCTCATCCGTTTCATTCGCTCGGGGGCACTCATGGGCTGAAGTACGGCGCGATCGGTGGTGAGGTACATGCCACGAATGTTGTAAGTGGAGTAGGAGATGTTGGCCAGCTCCACCCATGCCTCATGTTCGCCGTATTCGTCTTGCAGGCTTTGGGTATTATGCGTCAGCACCTCGTTGATCTTGATGCTTTGGTCCATCTGAGCCTGCATCGAAGAAACCCCGAGGGTGAGCATGCCGCTTAGCAGTAGTGCGAATTTAGTCATTGTCGTTGTGTATTATTATAAGTTGATATTAATTTCGAATTATCCGCAGAAGAAGAGTACCAGTATCTGTGCCGTCAAGATGCGTAGGAACATGGATAGCGGATAGACGGTGGAGTAGCCCACGGCAGGCGCGTCCTTTGAGCACACGCTGTTGGCGTAAGCCAAGGCAGGCGGGTCGGTGTAGGTACCGGCTATCATACCCATGATGGTGAAATAGTCGAACTTGAACTTCATCCGTGCGATGGGGCCCATGATCAGGATCGGAATGATGGTGATGAGGAAGCCGGTGAGCACATAGTAGAGTCCGCCGCCCTGTATCACCGTGTCCCAGAATCCTGCTCCGGCCCTGATGCCTACGCTGGCCAGGAAGAGCACCAGTCCTATCTCGCGAAGCATCATGTTTGCTGATGTCGTGGTGTAGGTGACCAGCTTGATCTTGTAGCCATAGCGTCCGATGAGAATGGCAATGATGAGCGGTCCGCCTGCAATACCGAGCTTGAGCGCTACGGGCATGCCTGGAATGGAAACGGGAATGGAACCGAAGATGATGCCCAGCATGATGCCGACGAAGATGGTGGCAATGTTGGGGGCATTCAGTCGTTTAATACTGTTACCCATCTTATTGGCTACACGGTCAACAGCATCTTCGGGACCAACGACCATGATGCGGTCACCCACCTGCATGGGCAGGCTGGCCGAGGCAAAGAGGTCCATGCCGTGACGGGTGATACGGGTGACATTGACGCCGTGCATGCTTGAGAAGTGCATGGCGCCTAATGTCTTTCCGTTCATCTTCGGATTGGTGATGAGGATTCGCTTAGATACCAGAGGCTGGTCCTGCTGCTCGAAGTCAATGTCTAACTTGGGACCGATGAAGGCCATGATAGCCTCCTGGTCTGCCTCGGCACAGACAATGAGCATCTGGTCGCCCATGTGGAACACCGTATCGCGGTTAGGTATGGACAGCTCGCCGTCGTGAACAAGGCGTGACACCACGAAGTCGCGGTTGAGGAAGTTATGTACCTGAAGCAGCGTCTTGCCCTCCAAGTATTTGTTCGTCACCTCCAAGTGCATCTTGTAAGGCTTCTTGTTGATGTCTGCCTCTTCCATTGCTTTCAACCGGTTCTCTTCCTCTTCCAAACGAACCTTGCAGATATACCTTATTAATATAGTGGCACCGATGATGCCCAGCACACCGAGCGGATAGGCACAGGCGTAAGCCGAGGCAATCTGGGGCGCATCCTGTCCGAATACTGAGGTCAGCGCTTCGTTGGCAGCACCGAGACCTGGCGTATTCGTTACAGCACCATAGAGTGTACCTACCATCATGGGTAAAGCGTTCTTGTCTGCTGAGTCGAAGAAGATGAAGTAACAGGCAAACATGACAAGGATGTTTAGCAGAATGCCTGTCGCGGCAAGACCGTTGAGCTTGATGCCTGCCTTGCCGAAGCTCTCGAAGAAGCCCGGACCCACCTGCATACCTATCATAAAGACAAACAGAATGAGGCCGAAATCCTGAATAAAGGTGAGGATGGGTGTGGGAGCTGTAAAGCCGATGTGACCTGCCACAATACCTGCGAACAGCACAAAGGTGACACCTAATGAGATGCCGAAAATCTTGATTTTGCCCAAATAGACACCTACGGCAATCACGATGGCATACAACAAAGCAATATGCGCCACCGAGTCAGTAGATGTGAACAAGGGTGCCAACCAATTAAATATTTCCATCATTGATATAAAATACTAACTTTTATAAAAGCGCTGCAAAATTACACATTTTTCATTGAAATGAGCAATAATTAGCCATAAATTTTTGCCGTAATCTTACTTTTTCTTTTTTTTATGGAGATTTTTATAATATTTTTGTTGAAAAAGGGAGGATAATTAAAAAATATTGCTTATCTTTGCAACATCTTATTGTATTAATTAAACCATTTGCTTATGGGAACTTTCAAACCAAAAGTATGGGCTGTTTCCTTCGCATGGGCTGTATTCATGCTTTTTGTTGTCTCGTTTGAGGCGAGGGGACAGGACTTGCAATGGTGTCTCAAAACTGATCAAGGACAGTATATTGAGATGGCACGTGTCAGTATGCTCGTTGCTGTTGATGGTCAGTCAACCTTTGAGGTTGTTGTCAGAGAAGGGCAGGGCGCTGTAGGGGTGAGCAGTATTACCTTTGAACAGCATGAGTCCTCCTATGTGGCTCTTGATGACGGTGAGTTGCCTGTCTCCACAGAAACAGGGCCGTGGTGTATGATTACCGACCAGGGAGACTCCATTGCCATGAGTCGTGTACAGTTGTTGGCGAATGTTGACGGCACTAACCAGTTCGAGATTGTTACCAGCGACGGAGCCAACCGTGTTGGTGTGACCAATGTTCGTTTCGGTCGCGGCACTTCGGAAAATAGTGGTGGTTTCGAACCTATCACTGGCGGCTCGTCATCCTCTGACCCCAACTGGGCCAATCCTTGGTGTATGATTACCGACCGTAATGACTCTATTGCCATGAGCCGCGTGCAGTTGTTGGCTAATGTTGATGGCCAGGGACGTTTTGAAATTGTCACCTCCGACGGTGATAATCGTGTCGATGTCTCCTTCGTGCGCTTTGCTCATGGTAATACGAAAACTTCAGGAGGTTTTAAGCCGATTGTCGGAGGCTCAACGCCAGCTGATCCAAACGCCGCTAATCCTTGGTGTATGATTACCGACCGCAACGACTCCATTGCCATGAGTCGTGTGCAGATGGTTGCCAATGTCGATGGCGACAAAACCTTTGAAGTTATCACTTCCGATGGTGCCAACGTCGCCGGCGTCAATTATGTGCGCTTTGCCCACGGTAATACGATGACGTCGGGTGGATTCCAGAAAATCATCAACGGCGAGCAACCTGCCTATCCTGAAGGCGAAGGCCCTTGGTGTATGATTACCGATCAGGGAGATTCCATCGCCGTCAGCCGTGTACAGCTATTGGCCAATGTTGACCAGAATGGACATTTTGAAGTTCTGACACGTGACGGTCAGAATGCTGTCGGGGTGCGTAGTGTGCGCTTTGCCCGCGGACTGAGTTATAATTCTGGTGGTTTCTATCCTATTGACGACCAGTCCGAAGAGCCCGGTACACTTGATGGAGAACTGTATATGGTTACCGATACAGGCGAGGAGCAGCCGTTGAGCAATGTGGCGATGTTGGCCAATGTTGATGACAATGGTAAGTTCGAAGTCGTGCTTCATGCCGGAATCAACTGCACAGGCGTCAGTTACGTTACCTTCTTTGTCAAGAATGGTAATGTGGCCATCACTACGCCCCGTGAACCCGACATGCTGAATCTCATGACACCTGTTCATTTCGAATTGAAACTCTCTGGATGTGGTGATGCCACGTCTGCCGTGGTCTATGACCTGCGGGGCGTCAAAGTTGCTTCAGCCCCTGTTTCCAATGGAACCACCACCATCTCTGTGGCTCATTTGCCTGCAGCTCTTTACATCGTGAAGGTGGGCAACAAGTCGCTGAAATTTACCAAAAGATAATAAACAGAATAACTAAAAATATTAAGACAAAATGAAAAAGACTATCACCATGCTGACTATGCTCGTGGCAGTGCTCACAGCGTCAGCACAAAGCGTGACCTATTTCCGTGTGCAGTTCTCCGAGAACCTGGAACAGGTCAAACAGTATGCCGCCGATGGCGTGACGTTCTTCAACCCCGCTTACGACTACATCGACTTTAAAGGCTCGCTGCCGTTCACTCATGGCAATTTCTCGGGCAATGTCGATGCCAATGCCTACTATTACATTGGCAACTCTCCTTCAGACCGTACAAAGTTCACATTGGCTAAGACAGACGGCACTATCGCCATCAAGAAAGTGTCAGCTTATTCACAGCCTGTGCAGACCATAACAGTCACCTCACAGGAGGGTACTTCAACGCGTTTTGAAGGTAAGAAGACTTATACCTATACGTTTAACGCGCTGCCTCGTAACATTGAGGAGCTGAAGACGCTGGAGGTTAACAACCGTGCCTATTTCGAGTCACCTCACTTCGTCACTGCACTCTTTATCTGCTGCCTCAACCGCCTTGCAGATAATAGTGCAGATGCCTGGGAGATGATCAACTACCTCCGTACACATACTGCTACCGTTGGTAAAAACGGTATTCAGAAGGTTTCTAACCTCGTTATGCAGAACATCGTACAGAGTAATCTCGTGGGTTATGATGACAACGGTTTCCCCGTGGTTAACGGACTCCGCAGCTACTTTGCAGGTAGCAGCCCTGAAAACCTATATACTCCTACAGAACCTTATCAGGTTGTCGTCATCGAACATGCTGCTGAGACATTCCGCACTGAGGGCGGCATTGACTATGCCTACCTCTACGTGGAAAGTAGCGGTGCTGACAGCCCACAAGGTTCCCTGCAGCTACGCAAGACCACTAATCATGGGTGGCTGATTAGCGATGGCGAGCAACACTTCACTATGAAGAAGAAAAACCAGACAGAAGAACTGTAATCGACTTTCCGGTTTTGATTATTTCCCCTCGTCTCGGCGAGGGGCTTTTTTTGTCAATAATTTCACGTATATTCGAATACAATCAGGAAACAGCACATAATCTTTGCATAAAGATGAAATAATTATTAAAAAGTTCGTTTGTTCCGAAATAAGTTATTATCTTTGCAGATTGAAAACGCTAATAATTATAGACTATACTTATTATAATAATACAAACGTTTTATATTTATGGCTAATAAAGAAAAACTCTTCACCGAGTTTACCGCACCAACCACTCAAGAGTGGCTGGACAAGATTGAAGTGGACCTGAAAGGGGCCGACTTCCAGAAGCGGCTTGTGTGGAGAACCAATGAAGGTTTTAACGTACAGCCTTTCTACCGCCGCGAGGACTTGAAGAATTTGAAGACACCCGACTCTCTGCCGGGTGAGTTCCCGTTCGTGCGTGGCAACAAGAAAGACTCCAACGAGTGGTATGTACGCCAGAACATTGCGGTGGACGACGTCAAGGAAGCAAACAAGAAGGCTCTCGACATCCTGAACAAGGGTATTGACTCGCTGGGCTTCCGCATCAAGGGCTCCGACGTGAGCGCAGAGTTCATCGAGACACTCTTGCAGGACATCTTCTGTGAGATCGTGGACTTGAACTTCCGCACTTGTCCGCGCCATGCCCTGGAGCTGGCAAAGATTATTGACGCCTACTTCACGAAGAAGGGCTTTGACAAGGAGAAACTGTCGTTCACCGTGGGCTTCGACCCCATCGAGAGCATCCTTACCAAGGGCAAGGATGTGACAGAACTGCTGGCTGACGGTCCGAAGATTGTTGAAGTACTGAAGGACTATCCGAAGGCTCACGTGATGACGGTACACACAGAGACGCTGAACAATGCCGGTGCCTATATCGTCCAGGAGCTGGGCTACGCTCTGGCTTGGGGTAACGAGTACCTGCAGCAGTTGGTGGATGCCGGTGTGGATGTAGATTTGGCCGCTCGTCAGATGAAGTTCTACATGGGCGTTAGCGAGAACTACTTCATGGAGATTGCCAAGTTCCGTGCCGCTCGTCTGTTGTGGGCTCAGATTGTAAAGCAGTATGAGCCGAAATGCGACTGCGCTTGCAAGATGACGATAAATGCCACTACGTCAACGTATAACCAGACGCTGTTCGATAGCTACGTCAACCTGCTCCGTTCTCAGACGGAGGCCATGAGTGCCGCCCTGGGTGGTGTTCACTCGATGGTGGTGATGCCGTTTGACGCACCTTACGAGAAGGCTACTGACTTCAGCGAGCGTATTGCCCGCAACCAGCAGCTGCTCATCAAGGAAGAGGCTCATTTCGACCGTATCGTTGACCCGTCGGCTGGCTCCTACTATATTGAACACCTGACGGACGCTCTGGCTCAGGAAGGTTGGAAGCTGTTCCTGAAGATCGAGGACGAGGGTGGATTCCTGGAGGCCTGCAAGAAAGGTATCGTTCAGGACGATATCAATGCTACGAACGTGAAGCGCCACGGTGATGCTGCCAAGCGTAAGGAGTTCATGCTCGGTACCAACCAATTCCCGAACTTCACCGAGAAAAGTGAGGGCAAGCGCGCCGTTGCAGCTAAGGCATGCTGTCATGGTGGCCAGTGTGAGGCTCCCTTCAAGAAGCTGGAGACAACACGTCTGGCTGCCGACTTCGAGGACCTGCGTATCCACACCGAAGAGACCAAGGTGCCTGTTGCCTTTATGTTGACCATCGGTAATCTGGCTATGCGTCAGGCCCGTGCCCAGTTCTCTTGCAACTTCCTCGCCTGTGCCGGTTACAAGGTGATTGACAACCTCGGATTCAAGACTGTTGAAGAGGGTGTTGATGCTGCACTCGAGGCTAAGGCTGACATCGTAGTGATTTGCTCTTCCGACGATGAGTATGCTGAGTATGCTATTCCTGCCTTCAAGTATTTGAACGGTCGCGCTATGTTCGTGGTGGCCGGTGCTCCTGCTTGCATGGAAGACCTGAAGGCTGCCGGCATCGAGAACTTCGTTCACGTGAAGTGCAACGTACTTGAGACTTTGAAAGAATATAATAGAATAGGAGACTTGAATTATGCGTAAACAATTTAAAGATATTGATATCTATGCAGGCATCAAGGCTCAAGATGGTGCCAAGTGGATTAAAGACAATGGAATCGTAGAGGACTGGAAGACCCCCGAGCATATCGAGGTTCGCCCGGTTTATACGAAAGAAGACCTCGAAGGTATGGAGCACCTCGACTTCACCGCCGGTATTCCCCCTTATCTGCGTGGTCCGTATTCCATGATGTACCCCTTCCGCCCATGGACTATCCGTCAGTATGCCGGATTCTCTACCGCTGAAGAGTCAAACGCTTTCTATCGTCGTAACCTGGCTTCCGGTCAGAAGGGATTATCCGTTGCCTTCGACCTTCCTACACACCGTGGTTACGACCCCGATAACGCCCGTGTGGTAGGCGACGTGGGTAAGGCTGGCGTAAGTATCTGTAACGAGGAGAACATGAAGGTGCTCTTCTCGGGTATCCCCTTGAACAAGATGTCTGTGTCGATGACCATGAACGGTGCCGTGCTGCCTATCCTGGCATTCTACATCGTAGCAGGTTTGGAGCAGGGCGCTCAGCTCGAGGAGATGGCAGGAACCATCCAGAACGATATTCTGAAGGAGTTTATGGTGCGTAACACCTATATCTATCCGCCCGCATTCTCCATGAAGATTATCGCCGACATCTTCGAATATACCTCACAGAAGATGCCGAAGTTCAATAGCATCTCTATCTCTGGTTACCACATGCAGGAGGCTGGTGCTACGGCTGATATCGAGTTGGCTTACACCCTGGCCGATGGTATGGACTACCTGCGTACAGGTGTGAATGCTGGTATCGATGTGGATGCCTTCGCTCCACGCTTGAGCTTCTTCTGGGCTATTGGTATGAACCACTTTATGGAGATTGCCAAGATGCGTGCCGGTCGTCTGTTGTGGGCAAAGATCGTGAAGAGCTTTGGCGCTAAGAATCCTAAGTCGCTGGCCCTGCGTACCCACTCCCAGACTTCTGGTTGGTCGCTCACCGAGCAGGATCCGTTCAACAACGTAGGTCGTACTTGTATCGAGGCTATGGCTGCTGTGTTGGGTCACACCCAGTCGCTGCATACCAATGCCCTTGACGAGGCTATCGCCCTGCCTACCGACTTCTCTGCCCGTATCGCACGTAACACCCAGATTTACATCCAGAATGAGACGAAGGTCTGCAAGCAGATTGACCCGTGGGCAGGTTCTTACTACGTGGAGACACTGACTAACGAGCTAGTTCACAAGGCTTGGGAGCACATTCAGGAGATTGAGAAGCTGGGCGGTATGGCCAAGGCTATTGAGACAGGTCTGCCCAAGATGCGTATCGAGGAGGCTGCAGCCCGTACCCAGGCGCGTATCGACTCTGGTACTCAGACCATCGTTGGTATCAACAAGTATCGCCTTGAGCATGAGGATCCTATCGACATCCTCGAGGTTGACAACACCGCTGTACGTAAGCAGCAGGAGGAAAGTCTGGCTCAGGTGCGCTCTACTCGCGACGAGGCAGCTTGTCAGGAAGCGCTCAAGGCTATTACCGAGTGCGTGCGTGACTTCAAGGAAGGCCGCAAGAGCGAGAATAACTTGCTTGACCTGGCTGTGAAGGCTGCTCAGCTGCGTTGTACCTTAGGTGAGATTTCAGATGCCTGCGAGGAGATCGTAGGTCGTTATAAAGCAGTAATCAGAACAATTTCAGGTGTGTATAGTTCAGAATCCAAGAACGATAGCGATTTCGAGTTGGCCAAGAAAATGACCGATGAGTTCGCTAAGAAAGAAGGTCGTCGTCCCCGTATCTTCGTTGCCAAGATGGGTCAGGACGGTCACGACCGTGGTGCAAAGGTAGTGGCAACAGGTTATGCCGACTGTGGCTTCGACGTGGATATGGGACCGCTGTTCCAGACGCCAGAAGAGGCTGCCCGCATGGCTGTCGAGAACGACGTACACATTGTTGGTGCATCGTCGTTGGCTGCCGGTCACAAGACGCTCATCCCGCAGCTCATTGAGGAACTCAAGAAGCTGGGTCGTGAGGATATCATGGTGACAGCCGGTGGTGTCATACCGGCACAGGACTATGACTTCCTCTACAAGGCTGGCGTTGCTGCCATCTTCGGTCCTGGCACACCGATTCCTTATTCTGCTATCGAGATGATGAAGATTCTGCTCGATGAGTAATCGTCTCTATTCTTCTACAACAGCGACGCACCTATATAATGGTTGCGCCGCTGTTTTCGACTAAACAGAAAGCAAATATATAAGTAATGAAAAAAATAGCAATGATGTGCATGGCAGCAATGTTGGCTGGCTGTAATGAAGTCAGCAACGTAGAACAGCAAGTGGATGAACTCTACGGCAAGATGTCGCAGGAAGAGCGAATTGCTCAGTTGCGCAGTATGTATATGGACGAGTTGTTTGACGAACAGGGTCAGTTGGATACTGCGAAATGTCGACAGCTGATACCCAACGGTATTGGACACTTCTCACAATATGCCAGTCAGAAACCTTGTGACCCGAATGAGTTGCGTGACCGCGTGGCAGCTGTGCAGGATTGGCTGATACATCATACGCCCAACGGCATACCAGCACTCTTCCATGAGGAGGTGTTGTCGGGCATCAACACCCGTGGAGCCACCATCTATCCGCAGCAGATAGGGCAGGCCTGTTCGTTCAACCCTGAGCTGGCTGAATTAAAGACAAAGCAGACCGGTACTACCATGCGAAAGATGGGTGGGGTGCTGTCGCTCTCACCAATGGTAGATGTCTGTCGTGTTCCCAGCTTCAATCGTCTGGAAGAATCCTACGGCGAAGATGCTTATTTGTCAGCAGTAATGGGTACGGCATTTGTCCATGGTCTGCAGCAGGGAGATTTGAAGAAGGGGGTAGGAGCCTGTTCAAAGCATTATCTCGGCTATGGC
Organism: uncultured Prevotella sp.; assembly: GCA_905233985.1. Classification (GTDB taxonomy): domain Bacteria; phylum Bacteroidota; class Bacteroidia; order Bacteroidales; family Bacteroidaceae; genus Prevotella. The sequence goes on along the minus strand of CAJOFA010000017.1, from coordinate 108,956 downwards.
GGTGGTGGCGATGCCGAAGAGAAAGAATTGATGGAGGAGATTCTCATGCCTCATGAGACGATGATACGTCTGAGTGGCAGTCTTGCCGTTATGCCAGGCTATCATGCTATGGCCGATACTACTGGCGAAAAAGTCAATTGCGTCGCCAATGGTAAGATACTGTTGGATATCCTACGTGACTACTTAGGCTTTGACGGTATGGTGGTTAGTGACTATACTGCCATTGACCAGTTGCCTTATGCTGACGTAGTGGAAAAGACTGCTGCCGCTATTAATGCCGGTAACGATGTGGATTTCCCCAGAGGCTCTAACTATGAACATCTGCAGGAGGCACTTGACAAGGGCGTGGTAAAACCGGAAGCTTTTGAACGTGCCGTGAAGGATGTGCTGCGTTATAAGTTTCGCGCCGGACTGTTCGACAAGGATGCGTATCTCTATAGCAAAGAGCAGATTGTGCTTGACACCTCCGAGGAACGACAGACTGCCTATACCATTGCTACGCAGTCGGTGGTACTGTTAGAGAACAACGGCATCCTGCCGCTTGACAGTTCAAAGCCCAAAATCCTTCTCACGGGACCCAACGCCAATTCCATGTGGGCTATGTGTGGTGACTATTCGTTTCCTTCTATGACGTTCTTCTGGAAGAAAATGGAGAAAGACCTTGAGCATCCCCATATCGTGAAGTTACTGGAGGGAATGCAGTCTTGTAAGCCTGAGAATTTTGAAATCATGTACTCGCATGGATGCGATTGGACCGAGGATGTTGAGACAAAGTACTCTGAACTGGGTGATGAACGTGCATGGGAGTATGAGATCTTGCATCGTAAAGTAGATTCTGGTGAAAAGGCAGATAAAAGTGAGGCACTTCGCATGGCAAAAGAGTGTGACGTCATTGTCGCTGCTGTGGGTGAGAACGTGATGCTATGTGGAGAGAACCGTGACCGTCAAGGGTTGCGTCTGCCTGGTAAACAGGAACAGTTTGTCAATGAACTATTGGCAACAGGTAAGCCTGTCGTGCTCGTTGTCTTTGGAGGGCGTGCACAGGTTATCTCGGGTCTTGCAGAACGTTGTGCTGCTGTTATTCAAGCATGGTATCCAGGTGAAGAGGGTGGCAATGCTGTGGCAGATATTCTCTTCGGCAAGGTGTCTCCCTCGGCAAAACTCTCTGTCAGTTATCCAAACAAGGAACTCTATGAGCCCATCTGTTACAATACCTGTTCCTCGTCATCTGACATCCAATGGCCTTTCGGCTATGGCTTAAGCTATACTTCATTTGAATATAGTAACCTGCAGGTAGATAGTGAATTGATAACAACCGACGAGAGTTTGAATCTGTCGTTTGAGGTAAAGAATACGGGTAAGATGGCAGCCGATGAGATTGCACAAATATACCTGTCTCCTGCCGATGGTTCGAAAATGCTGAAACCTCAAACCTTGCAGGGCTTTGCCCGTGTGACGCTCCAACCCGGTGAGACGAAGACCGTAAAGGTGAAGCTTTATACGGAGCAGTTCGGCTATTACAGCCATGAGGGGCATCGGCAGTGGAACATCGCTCCCGGCACTTATGTTGTCAAGGTGGGGGCCTCATCTGCTGACATCCGTCTGCAGTCCGACGTGACGCTGAAGGGTGACGCGGTCAACAAGCCCCTTCGCGAACACTACTTCTCTGTGCAGGGTTAAAAAATGTGGTGTTTCTTTTGGTATTCTGCTTGCTTATTTGTACCTTTGCACGCGAAAAATCAAGTAACAACAATTCATAAATAGTAATTTGTAAATCGTAAAAAGTTATGACAATTAACGAGATGAACTTTGCCGGTAAGAAGGCAATTGTGCGCGTTGACTTCAACGTGCCCTTAGATGAGAATGGTAAGATAACCGACGACACCCGTATCCGCGGTGCGTTGCCCACGCTGAAGAAGATTCTGGCTGACGGTGGTGCTGTCATCATCATGAGTCACATGGGTAAGCCCAAAGGAAAGGTTGACGCGAAGAAGTCACTGGGTCAGATTCGTGAGGCTGTAGAGAAGGCTCTCGGCGTTCCTGTGGCTTTTGCTCCTGACTGCGCCAAGGCTCAGGAACAGGCTGCAGCCCTGAAGATGGGAGAGGCTCTGCTGCTGGAGAACCTGCGTTTCTATCCCGAGGAAGAGGGTAAGCCCGTTGGTATCGACAAGGAAGATCCCGCTTACGACGATGCCAAGAAGGCTATGAAGGCCAGCCAGAAAGAGTTTGCCAAGACACTGGCTTCCTATGCTGACTGCTACGTGATGGACGCTTTCGGAACTGCACACCGCAAGCACGCTTCTACCGCTGTTATCGCCGACTACTTCGACGCTGACAACAAGATGCTGGGTCTGCTGATGGAGAAGGAGGTTCAGGCTGTTGATGCCGTGCTCTCTAACATCAAGCGTCCCTTCGTTGCCATCATGGGTGGCTCGAAGGTCAGCTCCAAGATCGGTATCATCGAAAACCTGCTCGGCAAGGTGGATAAGCTTATCCTCTGCGGTGGTATGACCTATACTTTTGCCAAGGCTCACAACGGTGAGATTGGTAACTCTATCGTTGAGCTCGACAAACTGGATGTTGCTCTGGGTGTTGAGGAGCTGGCCAAGAAGAACGGCGTGGAGCTGGTTCTGGGTAGCGACTGCACAGCAACAAACGGTCTGGACTTCGGTACGATGACCGTCAAGCCCGGCTCAGAGATTATCACATGCCCTGCCAACAACGTTCCCGCCGGTTTCGAGGGTGTTGACGCCGGTCCTGCTTCTCAGGAGGACTTTCGTAAGGCTATCAAGGGTGCGAAGACCATTCTTTGGAACGGTCCTGCAGGTGTGTTCGAATGCGACGACTTCACAGCTGGCAGCCGCGCCATCGGTGAAGCTATTGCCGAGGCTACTGCCGAGGGTGCTTTCTCATTGATCGGTGGTGGCGACTCCGTTGCCTGCGTCAATAAGTTTGGCTTGGCCGACAAGGTGAGCTATATCTCTACTGGTGGTGGTGCTCTGCTCGAGGCTATCGAGGGTAAGGTGCTCCCCGGTGTTGCTGCCATCAAGGGATAAGAACTTTAATAGTAAAAGATTAGATTTTAGGAGTACGGGAGTGTTTCACTCCTATACTCCTTATTATCATTAAAATGAAGCGTATGAAGAAACTTTCAATCCTTGTTCTGTTAATGGTTTTCATCTGCTCCTGCAATGCCATTTCAAAGAAGTTACTGCCCTTGCAAGGTATGGGAGCCGATGCAGACAGTCTTTCTGTGGATAGTATTGTTGTTCATCAAGACAAACAGCACGCTCAGGTGAATATTCACATTGACTTTCCGACGGATGGCAGCCTTTTGCTGAGGAATGCCGTTGCAGAGTATATTGATGAAAAACTGGGTGGTACCTATGAGGGGGAACTCTTAGACGGTCAGAAGATGGTAAACTTCTATGCCCATAAGACTTGGACCGAACTGAGAGACGAATATAAAAATATGATGTCAGAAATGGACAGCGAGTTCATGATGTCCATTGATTTCTATGAGTCGTTCGAGATACGCAAGGTTTATGAGACAGACCTCGTGGTTACATTCATGTCGTTCAATGACACTTATTTAGGCGGTGCTCATGGAATGCAGTATGCTGAAGGAGTCACTTTCCGCAAGAGCGACGGTCGTCGCTTCGGCTATGCCATGATGCATAACCTTTACAAGGAAGGTTTCTATCAACTCACCAAGGAAGGGTTGAAAGACTACTTCAGCGAAGATGGACATGTTGATATAACTGACGAGGACCTGAAAAGCTGCGTAATGACCGAGGACGATATTGACCATCTGTCACATCCCCGTGCAGAGCCTTATATGACGGAGAAGGGAGTGGAATTTGTCTATCAGCCCTACGAGATTGCAGCTTATGCAGCAGGTATGCCTACGTTTGTGGTGGGCTATGATAAAATCATGCCCTTTCTCAACGTCTCTGCCCGCAGAATGGTCAAGAAACATTAATCCACCGGAATGTCCATGAAGTGTAACCGTCTGTTGTTCAAGCTACTGTTTGCTGTGTCTGTGAGCACTATGTGTTCCCAGACTGTTTGTGCACAGGAACTGAGGGCTACGCTGTCACACTATTCCACCTACGACGGAATGGCCAGCAATGCTATTTCATGCATTAAGCGTGATGATTATGGCTATATCTGGCTTGCTACGTGGAATGGTCTGTCACGTTTTGACGGTTACCACTTCTATAATTATGTAACGGGTAACCGTAGTGGCGTCCCGTTGCTTCATAATCGTATCTCGTCCATACAGATTGACCGTCAACAGAATGTCTGGCTCCGGATGCATGACGACCGCGTGTTTGTGCTGAACCGCCGGACGGATAAGATTCAAAGCGCTTTTGAGGATGTCCAGGGCGGTGAGAATTTCAAGACCAACAATGACCTTACCGTGACATCGACAGGCGAAGTTATTGCCCTCATCCGCAATCAAGGCATTTATGTCATGCACCTGGATAAGAACGGTAAGGTTATCAATCAATTGATTAAGACTGATGGTCTTCAGCCTTTGTCTGTTGTCGAGGGAAGTCAAAACATCTTTTGGGTAGGAACTGACAAGGGTGTTCACTGCTTGAATCTTTCTGAGGGAACATTAGAGTCAAACGGTGTCTGCGAGGACGAAATAACAAGACACCTGTTCTTCCACAATGGCCGGGTCTATGTTGGCACCGACTCGGGTAAACTCATCTCCTTCGGCTCTGAGCAGGAGCCTAAGACATTAGCTGTTTTGCAAACACCCATTTCCTCGTTGTTTGTTGACAGTCAGAATCTTGTATGGTTCTCGCAGGAAGCACAAGGAGTGTCGCGCTTGAATCCTGCAACAGGACAAGTCAAGAGTTTCACACAGAAAGTTCTGGTTCCCCAGCATGACGTAAATGGGGCCGTTATGATGGAAACAAACGGTATCCTATGGATAGCAATGAATCTTGGAGGATTTGGCTACTACAACCGGGAAACTGATGAGGTGGAGTTTTTCCATAACGACCCGTCGAACATTTGGAACCTGCTGAACACCGTTAATGCTTTTGCCCCACTGTCCGAGGGCGTTTTGTGGGAATCAACAGCCCGCAAGGGACTGGAGAGACTTGAAATCCTGCAAAGCATCATTGGACGTGAGCGACTCTTCAATGACGCAAGCGACTCAAACATCAATGAAGTGCGTGCCTTCTGTTACGACAAGAAACGTGATTTGGTGCTCATTGGCAACAAGATGAGCACATTGTGCATCATGACGAAGGATAAGAAACGCATAGATTTGAACTGCGACAACAATGGTCGCCCCTTTGGAAGTATCTACGGCATCAGCGTGGACAGAGCCGGTAACTACTGGATATCCTCAAATGGTGACGGAGTGACAGTAATTACACCGCTCGACGATGGTGGCTACGCCTTCAACTCCTACGTGCATAAGGACGATGATCCCAACTGTTTGAATAACAATAACACCTATTGTACGGTAGAGGACAAGTCGGGCAACATCTGGATTGCGACCTATGACGGTGGCGTGAATTTGTTGATGAAGCAGAAGGACGGTACGTTCCGACTTAAGCATAAGGACAATGGGCTGAATTATCCGAAGGATTCCTATTTGAAGGTTCGTACGCTGACGATTGACAAGGATGACCAGGTATGGGCTGGTACGACAGACGGCCTGCTGATGATGTCCTGCCACGACGGTCAATTCCAAATAGAAGAGGTCAAGCCTTGCAGCAATCCGGAGCATGTTATCAGCAGCACCGACATCATCTGCCTTGCCTGCGACGCAAAAGGTTCTGTGTGGGTCGGTACTAATGGTGGGGGACTGTCTCATACTATTGGCCGCGATGATGACGGCAACTGGATGTTTGAGAACTTTGATACCAAGGACGGACTTCCATCGGCCGAAATCAGAAGTCTTACGTTTGACAATCAAGGTAATGCGTGGATTGCTACGGAGGATGAACTGGTGTCGTTTGATACCGAGAAGCGTTTTTTCTGCATCTTCTCCACACAGGATGGCGTCGATGACACCTTGTGCTCAGAGTGTGCCGCCCTTGCGATGCCTGACAACAATATCTTCTTCGGTACACTTGACGGTTACTATTTCGTTGACCGTAAGAAACTGGTTAATTCCTCGGCATCTCAACTCATGCTGCGCATTACTGATTTCTGGATAAACGACCAGTTGGTCAGTCCTCGTCTCAACAATCTGTATGACTATTATGTTCCAGAGAGCAGCAGCGTGGAGTTGCCCAGTCGCAGCAGTAGCTTTACCTTCCGCTTTGCTTCGCTGAACTACCAGCTTCAGCATCGTGTGCTCTATCAGTATATGCTGGAGGGTTACGACGAGGATTGGCATAATGCCGATAACCAACTGACGGCTACTTATGAAGATTTGCCGGTAGGGGTGTACCACTTCCGTGTCAAGGCATTCCTGCTGGAGTCCCCTGACCAGTTCGATATGCGTACCATTGAAGTCAGGGTACCGCCATATTGGTTCCTGTCACCTGCAGCATTATGGTGCTATCTTATCGTGATAACTGTCCTCCTTTTGGTTCTCGTCTTTGTATTGCAAGTACGCAAGAAACGGAACTTACGCCGTCGTACGCTGAAGATAGGGGCGGACTCTATGACATTCGAGAAGAAGGACGACTACCAGTTGGTTGAGCGTATGATGAACTGGCTTGAAGACAATTATGCCGATTCCAATCTGACTATTGATGACTTGGTGGCGCAGTCCTCGTTAGGACGTGCGGCTTACGTCAGTCAAATAGAAACGCTGACCAAGAAGTCGCCCAAGGAGTTCATCACAGAGTTCCGCATCAAGAAAGCCATATTGTTGTTTGATAGTCATATAGGTATTAGCGTACCCGATGTTGTCAAAAGCACCGGCTTCAACGATCCCATCTATTTCGCCCATTCTTTCAAGAGCATGACCAGCATGTCTCCCACTGAATACCGTAGGATGAAAATGACGGTGAATACACCAAACACCTAACAAAAAACATGGCAAAGGATAAGATAGCATACGTTTGCTCGAATTGCGGGCAGGAGTCTCCGAAGTGGGTTGGCAAGTGTCCTGCTTGCGGCCAATGGAACACGTTTAAGGAAATCCGTGTGGCAGACACACGTCAGCAAGTCGCCTCCAGTGCCGCTGCTACGGCAGGTCATGCATTGAGAAGTAACAAAGTACTCAAGTTAAGTGACATCAGCGCTCATGATGACCCTCGCATTGATATGCACGACGCAGAACTGAACCGTGTGCTGGGAGGTGGTCTTGTTCCTGGCTCCATCGTGTTGCTGGGAGGCGAACCAGGCATAGGCAAGTCCACACTTCTGTTGCAGACCATGCTCAACATGCACGAGAAGCGTATTCTCTATGTCAGCGGTGAGGAGAGTGCCCATCAGTTGAAGATGAGGGCAGAACGGCTGAACGCAAAACCATCCGATGACAATTTCCTCATCCTCTGCGAGAACTCGTTAGAGACCATCTTCGAGCACATCAAGGAGACGACGCCTGAACTCGTAGTGATAGACTCCATTCAGACCATTTCCACCGAGGACGTGGAGTCCAGTGCAGGAAGCATTGCCCAGGTACGTGAATGTGCTTCGGCATTACTGCGCTTTGCCAAGACAGCAGGAGTTCCCGTCATCCTCATCGGTCACATCACGAAAGAGGGAACGCTGGCAGGTCCGAAGATTCTGGAGCATATCGTTGATACCGTCATCCAGTTTGAGGGTGACCAGCATTATATGTATCGAATCCTGCGAAGCATGAAGAACCGCTTTGGCAGCACATCGGAGTTGGGTATCTATGAGATGCAGCAGACAGGTCTCCGACAGGTGAGCAATCCGTCAGAGCTGTTACTGACACAAGACCGTGACGGGCTTTCGGGTGTTGCCATCAGTTCCGCCATTGAGGGTGTTCGTCCCTTCCTGGTGGAGACACAAGCATTGGTTTCTACGGCAGCCTACGGCACTCCGCAGCGTTCTGCTACAGGATTCGACCAGCGACGTCTGAACATGTTGCTGGCTGTGCTTGAGAAACGTGTGGGCTTTAAGCTGATGCAGAAAGATGTGTTTCTGAATATCGCCGGTGGACTGCGTGTGACCGACATGGCTATGGACCTCAGCGTGATTGCTGCCGTGTTGTCATCCAACGTTGACACCCCTATTGACAGCGACTGGTGCATGTGTGGTGAAGTCGGTCTGAGTGGCGAGGTGCGTCCTGTTGCGCGCATAGAACAGCGCATTGCCGAGGCAGAGAAGCTCGGCTTTACCCATATCATTATTCCGCGTCACAACCTTAGCGCGCTGGAACGTAAGATGTTCAGTATAGAACTGGTACCTGTCCGTAAGGTTGAGGAAGCGCTTCGTGCCCTGTTCGGGTAAGCTCCTTCACACCAACCTCAACCTACCTTCAAGGGACTTCAGAGAGCCTGAAGTCTTGCGATGTATTTCCCGAGAATATCAAATTCAATGTTCACCACCGTTCCTACACGGATATCGCAGAAGTTCGTATGCCCCAGCGTGTAAGGGATGATGGACACCTGGAAGCTGTTAACAGTAGGATTGCACACGGTGAGTGACACACCGTTAACCGTCACAGAACCTTTGTCCACCGTGAAGTAGCCTCGCTTAGCCATCTCACGGTCTGCCTCATATTCAAAAGTGAATATTTTGCTGCCGTCGGCATCCTCAACAGACGTACACGTCGCCTTACCGTCCACATGTCCCTGAACGATGTGCCCGTCCAGACGTCCGTTCATCAGCATGGAGCGCTCCACATTCACATGGTCGCCTACTTTAAGCAGTCCAAGGTTCGAGCGCTGTAGCGTCTCGCGCATGGCCGTCACCGTATAGGTGTCGCCCTGAATGTCAACCACCGTGAGGCACACCCCGTTGTGGGCAACGCTTTGGTCAATCTTCAGTTCGCTGGTAAATGGACAACTCAGGGTAAAGTCGATATTCTCCCTGTCCTGATGCAAGGCTACAACGGTAGCCATCTCTTCTACTATTCCGGAAAACATGGTAATCTGGTTTTAATTTCTAACTTTCCATTTAGAAAAAAGTGGGTCGTGCCAATGATGTGATGAAAACTCCTATTTCTAAGATTTGAGTGCCCTCCAATCGTTGTAATCCACCGGCATTACTGCTGCTCCTTGTGAGAGCCTGTGGCCCGCCATGGACTGAAGGAGCTGACTCGGTTTTCGATTTCATTTGATGAGTATCCCGATCTATTCAGCACGATCCACGTTGCAAAGATAATACAAACTGAGCAGAATTCAAAATTATTTAACAAAATTTATTGTCGACAGAGCTGTGCGTAGGGACAGTTTGCGCAGTCTTTCGTGTTGGCAGTGGGGTGGAACGGTATGTCGGCATTGAAGATTTCGTTGATGAGTGACGACAGGTGTTCTTCAAACTCCTGACGGAATCTCTCCACGTTGGCGATGTCCTCGTCAGCCATTTTCAGCACGGGCGAATAGTTTTCCTGAGCTGCATGCTGGACAAAGAACAGGGCAGGGATGACGGGTTTCTGATTGCTGTTGTATTCCTTTGACTCACTCACAATGAGCCCGTAGATGAATGTCTGCAGATAGTATTCGCTGTGCTTCTTGCCGATATTCTCCGGGTCGAAGATGGCTGCCACGTCGGGCAGACTGTCAACCTTTCCACCTCCTGTCTTGTAGTCCACGACGCGAATCACGCTATCTTCAGGGCCCAGCGGAGGATTATCCAGTCTGTCGATGGTGCCGCCGATGGTGGTCTGGAATGATGTTTTGCCGCTGTTTACCTGCCACGAGCGACTGACGGTCTTCTCCAGTCCGAGGATAGTGAAGGGAGCGAGCGTCTTGTCTGTCTCGAGCAGCTGACGCAAGTAACGGATGATGACGGCGCGGTTGATAATCTGAAGTCCGTTCAGGTCGGGCATCTTGTCGGATTTCTTCATCTTCAGCAGTTCCCTCTTGATGGCATTGTCAACAGCGTCTTCGATGTTCTTTCGCTGCTTCAGCAGGTAGTCGAGTGGGGCAGCGGTGATGTGGAAGCCCAGCTGTTCATAGATGCGATGGGCTGCCTCATGGAAGATGTTTCCGAAGGTGCGTCCGTCAATAGCATCCTCTTCGTCGTACAATGTCTCACGCAGACCGCAGACATAGTTGTAATAGAACTGCAACTGGCAACGCATGTAACGGTTGATGGCCGACGGAGTGAGGAGCGGGGACTTGTCTTCATTCTTAGGCGACAAAGCAAACCTCTTCAGCAGTTGGCCCATGACCTCGGGTGTCTTGGGAACGGCTGTCGGGAGTTGGTTGGCTGACGGAGTCTTGTTTGCCTGTAGCGTCTGATGTCCAATGGAAAGGCCGCTTTCCACCATCATCTGGAGCATGAAACGGCTCATCTCGCCTGTCTTGCCGTCCTCCGTCGCATTGTTGTAGATAAACGTCACATCCTTGGCCCGTTGAAGCAGCCGGTGGAAATAATAGGAGTAGATAGCTACTTTGTGGTCGATGGTGGTCAGTCCGTATGCCTTGCGGATGCTATAGGGGATGAATGAGGTGTCGTTGACGCCACGCGGCATGTTGCCCTCATTGCATGAGAGCATGAGCACATGGTCGAAGTCGAGGTTGCGCGTCTCCAGCACGCCCATCACCTGAAGTCCCTCAGCGGGCTCACCGTGGAAGGGCACGGTCGTTGACTGGATGAGTTGTGTCAGCAGTCGTTGCAGGGTAGGCACTTCCACATTCAGGTCGCCGCTGTTCATCAGGTCACAGAGCCGGTTGAGCAGGGTGTACATGCGGAAGAGCGATTCGGTGAACAATGGGTCTCTGTCTGCCGCTTCTGTTCTTTCCCTGACGCTGCAGGCAACCACGCTGAGCAGGTCTGTCAGCCAACGGAAGAGCTGGTGAGGGGTGAGTGATGAGGAATGAAGGGCGAGAGGCGTGAGCTGTTCTGGTGCGACATAGTAGATGTGGTTTGTGTTCAGCTCGTCAAGCAGTTCCTGAACGTTGTCTGAGAGGTAGCAGGCATAGGGATGCCGCAGTACGCGGTTGACGTACTTCAGCCGGTAGCGTCCGTTGGCCGTCTTGCCAATGGTCTGCAGGGTAAGCAGCTGGAGGACGAATGAGGTCACGGGCGACTGTATGAGCGGATAGCCTGTCGTGATGTTTACTTTCTCTATCTCGTCAGGCAGACAGTGGATGACCGAGGGTAACAGTCCCTCGTCACAGAGCACGATGGCAGTACGCTTGCCGTCGGCAATGCGGTCCTGCTCTTTCAGCCAGTCGGCAATGTAACGCGCCTGGATGTTCTCGGTAGTGGCTGCCATGTAGGTCAGCTGCTTGTCACGGAGGAAATTACGGTAGATTTCATCGGCGTTGATGTCCAGTTTGTTGGGGAACTGCTGCAGATGCTGTGCGATGTAGTAGCCCGCTTCGTTTTCCTTCCTGGCATCCTTCCCAGGCATATAGTAGTGGTCGAAATCCCAATAGAATCGGGCTTTTCCTGCTTTCTTCAGGCGCTCGAAGAGTCTCTGCTCTACCTGTTGCAGCAGGTTGAAGCCCACGAAGACATACGTGTCGTATTCAAAATCTACCGTTTCATCGAGGGCGACCTGCCGATAGAGAGATCCTTCGTAAGCTAACTGCTGTTGTTGCAGAGAATCGTTGTAATGGTGATATATGTCGATGAAATGGCTCCAAAGATTCAAAAAGCGCTTCTTAATCTCCGTCTGCTGGTCCTCTGCAAAGTTTCCGAAGAACTGGCGGAGAATCTGTTTTTGTTCCGGCGTGAGGTAAGAGACGTCGTCCAGCTCATGGATGTCACGCAGATTGGCAAAGACTTTGTCGGCATCGGCCATGTTTTTGTCGATATCATCGAAGTCGGCCAGCAGCACCTGTCCCCACCCGAAGAACTGGTCAAGTGTCTCTTTTGTGCCGGTACATGCCGTGAAGCACTTGTGCAGGTCACAGACGAGCTTGATGGAATCGGCCACCTGCAGCGTGGAGTGCTGTCGGAAGAGTTCGCTGATGGTGATGTAGGCAGGACTCCAAATCGGTTTGCCGGCTATGCGTGCCAGATATTCGTTGAAGAACAGGGAGGCACGTTTGTTGGGAAACACCACAGCCATGTGCGACAGGTCGGTGCCGTGCTTTCGGATGATGTCCTCGGCGACATATTGCAGAAAAGTTTTCATATCCTCGGTCTTGTTTTTATACTTCTTCTATTCTGTTATGATACACATACCACAGATAGCCGCGCACATCCTCATAGCCCATGCGACGCAGCAGCGATTTGTAGGTTTCCACCTGTTCACGGTATTCCTCGTGCTGACGTCCGAACTTGAAGTCCACGACAATCATCTGTTTTCCGTCTGTCATGACACGGTCAGGACGTCGGGAGACAACCTCGTCCGTCTCTGCATCAACACTGAGGATGGAACATTCGTTAAAGAGTTTCCAATGTCCTGATAACCAGTCGGCAACGCGAGAATCTTCAAGTCTTTCGTGAAGCATTTTGCGCACCCGTTCGTAGGAGAGATTGGCATCGTACAGGATGCCGTCGGCCTGCATCTGCTGCAGCACGCGGTCGATGTCCTCTGCTGTATTGATTTGGGAGAAGACGCTGTGTAACACGTTACCCATCTGGATATAATTGGCGTTGTCGCCTTCCGTCTCACCTTCGATGAAATCGCGACTTTTGTTGCTTTGCCTGAATTTAGTCTTGTTCTCAAAGGTGCGGATGTGTACTTCGTGGGGCATCGAGGGCTGCAGGAAGACATTGTCCGTCTGGCGTTCCTGCTTCAGGGAGGTGTCCAGCGTACCGTATTCGAAGGACATATCCTCTGTGAGTACGGCACCGGTGAGTTCCTGACTGACGGCGGGCAGTATGTCTTGAATCAATTTTGCGCGCTCTGTTGCGTGCTTGCCGATGACAAACAGGTTGTTACGTGCACGGGTGAAGGCGACATAGAGCAGGTTGAGGTTGTCAACGACCTTCTGCAGATACTCTTCCTTGTAAGCTGCCTCGTAGGTCGTGCCCATCAGTTTGGAGCTGTAGTCAACGGGTACGAGTGACAGCTCGTTGTAAGGAGCTTCGTCGGCCGTGCACCAGAAGGTTTCGTTGGGCATCTCCAGTCTCCAGTCGCAGAAGGGGATGATGATGTTGTCAAACTCCAGTCCCTTGCTCTTATGGATGGTGATGATACGTATGCCGTTGGTTGAGTCGCTGAAGATGGTTTTCTTGCACAGGGTGTCCTCCCAGTAGCTGACGAACGACTCGATGTCTGTGGAGTTGTCATTGACGTAGCTGTTCATATAGTCATAGAACGCGCACACATAGGCACCCTCCTCGTCATACTGCTCCAGGCGGAAGAGTACGTAGAGGCGTTCTGTGAGTTCTGTCAGGGGCAGGCGCAGCAGTTGGTCACGTTCGGAGAGGAACCCCTCGGGCAACAGCGCATCCAAGTCGCCATCGACCCATTGGCTGTCGGCTGTTTCCCGTTGTGTGCCGCTCTGATATCCCTTGGCTACGACAGCTTTCATGAGACTGTCTTCGGGATGCAGCAGCAGGTACATCGCCTGCACCATGATGCGGACGGCAAGGGAGGCGTCGAGGCGGAAGGCCTCGTCGGAAACGAAGTTGACGTCAGGCATGTGCTCAGACATGTAGCTGATGATGGTCGGGATGTTTCTCTTGGAGCGCAGCAGGATGGCGATGCGGTTCTGTGTCACCCCGTTGTCGAGCAGGTGTCGGATGATTTCCTCCAGCTGTTCCATGCTCTGCTGTTCATAGTTGGCAGCAGGGAGTAGCGAGACACGGACCAAGCCCGTAGGTTCGCGGTGTCCGGGTATTTCCTGCCGAACGTCGGCATAGGCGTCGAGTATCTGCTTTGCAGCAGCATCACCCACTTTCTGGCAGGCGGTGTTGTACTCCTGCTGTGCGGCCAGCCGGAAGAAGGTGTTGTTGAAGTCGATGATATTCCGCTTGGAGCGGTAGTTGACGTCGAGCCTCTCGGTCTTCAACATCAGTTCGGGGTGTTCGAATTCCTGCTGTATGTTGCTGAGCAGTCGCCAGTCGCCCGAGCGCCAGCGGTAGATGCTCTGTTTCACGTCGCCCACAATGAGGTTGTCGGCTCCCTCGTGGCTCATGCACTCTTCCAGCAGCACCTTGAAGTTTTTCCATTGCACGGTGCTCGTGTCCTGGAACTCGTCAATCATGATGTGCTCCAGCTGTGAGCCTATCTTCTCGAAGATGAAGGGCGAGTCGTTGTCGTTGATGAGTGCGTGGAGCAGGTGCTGGGTGTCGCTGAGCAGGAACCGGTTGGCAGCGCGGTTCAGGTCTTTCACTTTCTGTTCGATGCTGTCGAGCAGGCGTATTTGGCTGAGGTGGTGCAGCGTGGCGGTTGCCGACTTATAGAGCCGGTATTGCCGGCGCCGTTCCTCCAATGCGGTGTTGAGCATGGGGCGCAGCCGGTTGTCGATGAGGGGTTGCAGCTCGGCAGGAGTGCCTTTTTTGATCCACGCCTCGGTGTCGTTGCTGCACTTCTCGACGGTCTTGGTGACGATGCCCTCGTCGTAGTAGCCGTTCTGCAGCTTCGTGAAGAACGAGAGAATGTATTTTCCGTTCTTGATGTCCTCCGTGCTGATGCCTTCGTCGGCAAAGGCCTTCAGTCCTTCGGTGCCAATCTCCTTCAGGCGCTTTTCAGCTATCGCTGCCTGTTCCTGCAGTTTCTTCGTGAAGGACTCGAAGAAACCCTCCTGGCTGACTTTCTCGTTCAGCGCCTCACGGTTGTCCTTGTAGAAGTCCTTGAAGATGTTGAGCCCGAAGGTCTTGATGCTGCTGATGACGTTCCACGAACGGTCTTCGCTGATGTTGTCCATGATATACTTCAGAATCCACTTCAGAATCTTGTCGCTTGTCCGCAGGTCCTGTATCAGCTCGTCAACGGCGAGGTCCTCCACCTGCGGGTCGTTGAGCTCCACGCGCAGGTTGGGCGTCAGTTCCAACTCACGAGCGAGGTTGCGCAGCACGCTCTGGAAGAAAGTGTCGATGGTGTTGACCCGGAAATAGCTGTAGTGGTGCAGCAGGTTACGGAGTGCTGTCTCGGCACGTCTGCTGACTTCCGCTTCGGGTAGTCCAGTCTTCTCGATGATGGCGTCGGTATAGTCATTCGAGTCGGGCAGCTGCTTCCAGATGCCGTAGAGCTGGCTGAGTATGCGCATCTTCATCTCCTCCGTCGCTTTGTTGGTGAAGGTCACGGCGAGGATGTTGCGGTAACACTGCGGGTCGTTGATGACATGCTTGATATACTCCGTCGCCAGCGTGAAGGTCTTTCCGCTGCCGGCACTCGCTTTATATACCATCAAGGGGCGATTCCTGTTTTGCATCATGCTGTTGTCTTTTCTTTCTTTGTTCCGTTTACGTTCCGTCCTTCACTACCATCTGCGGAAGATCTCAAGGGTGATTTTCCCGCCGAACTCCTGCATCTTGCCGTTGAGGAAACTCATGAACAGTCCTCCCGAGAAGTAACGGTTGGTCAGCCCGTAGCCTATCTCATAGTAGGGTCGTGTGTGCTCCATGAATACCACGCCGGCATAGAGGCGCTCACTCTCGATGTACCTGCCCACCAGCGGTAGCCACGTGGCGAAGAGCAGGGGCGACTCAAAGCTGGCGTTGGCACGGATATAATAGTTGGAGGCGTTGTACCACTTGCTGTCCAGCAGCTGGAACTGTCCTGTCCAGTCGTCGTTCCATCCGCCCGGGATGTTGTTGTCGCGGAAGTTTTCGAAGTCCACGAAGTAGCTGGTGTGCTTGTTGGTGTAGAAACCGCTTCCTGCCCGCAGGTTCAGCAGGCTCATGCGGCGCAGGGGAATCTTCCACACGGCATCCATCTCCCAGCGCTCGTAGCGCAGGTCAGACTTCAGCACGTTGGCGATGCCGCGCTCGTAGTCGAGTGTGAAGAGGGGCCCGTCGTGCCAGGGGAGGAACTGGAAGGTCAGCACGGGTGCAAAGCTGCGGTAAACGTCGGGCTTGCCCATCTCTATCATCTTCGCGCTGTTGATGGCCTTGCGGCGGTGGTAGGAGAGTGCTGTCTTGAGGGTGAGCCAGTCGAAGGCCTCGATGTTGTTGCTCACTTCGATGTGGGTGTCCCTGAAGTAGTCGAGCGCCATGTTGTCGAGGTCGGCAATGTCCATGTTCTCCTTTTCTATGATGTCGAGCACGCTCGAATTGGTGATGCGGTTACCGTTCTGCACGACGATTTCGGCATATCCGTTGCGCTTCGGGTTGTAGGTCATGCGCAGGGGTGCGGTGAAATAGAACTGCCGGAACTTGAAGTTGTAGCCCAGCTCGGGGTTGAGCGTGAGGTATCGGCGGGGCGAGAAGTTGTAGCGTGCGCCGATGCGCATCTTGTACGACAGTCCGCGGCGGTGGCTGTAGCTGATATACTGCGGGTTGATGATAGGCGAGAGCTTGAAGTAGGCGTTGTCGCTCTCGGTGCCTATGCTGCTGAAGAGGTTGTCGCTGAGGGCGTTGCCGACGTCTCTCCACCATTCCCTGCTGTGCTCCGTCGTGTCGTTGGCGATGCTGTCGGGCTCGGGGGCGTAGTAGTTCTCATACAGCTGGCGCTCCTCGTCGCGGAGGGCTATGGGGCGCAGACGCTCCATCAGCAGGTGGTCGGTCTTGTCCTCGATGGAGTCGGGCAGGGTGGTGGCACACCCGAAGACGGCATCGTACTGTGCGTGTACCTTGTTGCCCACGAAATGGAAGTCAGCGTCCACATGACAGCTGCGGGGCAACTGCGTGCGGTTGACCTCGTCGCTCTGGATGACGTCAACCTTGAAGTCAATCATGTCATATTCGCCTTCGAACATCACTTCGGTAATCCTGCCTGTGGCTGTCTCCACGTAGGCTTTGCCCGAGATGAGCTGGGTGTTGGTCAGCCTAGGTGTGAAGGTGATGACGGCCATCCCGTCTGTGGCGTTGGCCGTGGTGTAGCGGTAGAGCCTCTTGTTGCCGCGGTAGAAGGGGGAGAGGATGTGGCGGTCGAAGAGACATTCCTCGTAGATGAAGGGTATGACGAGCTCGAGGACGGTGGGCATGGCCTTCTTGTAGTGTGCGATGTTGCCGGCGCTCACCTGCCGCCTGAAGTCTATGTGCTGAGGGTTGGAACAGGTCAGTCGGCAGTAGGACTCTCCCACGCGGAGGCGTTCGCCCTTGGCCAGTGTGTACATGGTGGGCACGAGGTTGAGCATGACGTTGCGCCGCTCGGTACGGAACGTGTATTTCATGTAGGCGTTCTGCTGCTGGCCGTCGTTCTGCTGCTGGAAGTTGCTGCGGTAGTCCAGCACACGCTCCAGGAGCACGGAGTCCGTCGGATTCTGTGCATGCGTCAGGCCTGTCGTCAGCAGTACGAACAGGGACGTGAGGAATATCTTGAATGACAACCTGTCGGCCATCTGGCTTGTGCTTCTTCTTACAGCCTACAAAGATAGTAATTAGCGGGGAGACTACCAAAAGAAAAGGGCAAAAAAAAGCCGGCACGCTTGCCGGCAGTTAATAATCAATAACTAATATAAAACTATGAGGGTGATAAGTTCGCTTGTCACAAGCATTCTTACTACCCTAGATATTTCATGAGTATTCTGGCATTGCCGCTGTCGCGCAGCTTGGCGATGCTTTTCTCGCGAATTTGACGTACACGCTCGCGTGTCAGTCCCAGCTGGTCGCCGATTTCCTCGAGACCTTTCTCGTGGCAACCGATGCCAAAGCACTGGGTTAATATCTGTATCTCGCGCTCCTTGAGCACCTTACGCAGTACGGTATTCAGCTCCTGAGCCATCGACTCATGATCCACATAGCGGTCAGTACGACTGTCGTCGCCACTGGCCATCACGTCAAGCATGCAGTTGTCCTCACCGTCCTGGAACGGGGCGTCGATGGAGACGTGGTGACCGTCTGCCATCAGGCTCTGGCCGATTTTCTCCTCGTCGAGATTGGTGGCGGCGCTCAGCTCGGCCACCGAGGGGTGGCGCTGGTTCTCCTGCTCGAACTTGTTGATTTCGTGGTTGATTTTGCTCAGCGAACCTACCTGGTTGAGCGGAAGACGAACAATGCGGCTCTGCTCGGCAATAGCCTGCAGGATTGACTGACGAATCCACCACACAGCATACGAGATAAACTTGAAGCCGCGGGTCTCGTCAAACTTCTGGGCAGCCTTGATTAGTCCGATATTACCCTCGTCAATGAGGTCGGTGAGCGTCAGTCCCTGGTGCTGATACTGCTTGGCAACGGAAACGACGAAGCGCAGGTTGGCCGTGACGAGCTTGTCCTTGGCGCGTTCGCCCTCGGGACCGCCTCGACGGATTTTCTGTGCTAGTTCTATTTCTTCGTCAATCGAAATCAGGGGTGCACGACCTATCTCTACGAGATACTTATCCAGTGCCTCGCTTGAACGGTTGGTAATACTCTTTTGGATCTTTAACTGTCTCATCTTACTTTAACTCTTCCTTTCTTTAACGCACGTTAACTACCTGAAAATCAGGTAACTATTCAAAAATTACATCCTAAAACGATGCAAAATTACTAAAAATAACGATACGTTGTTCTTCCGAAGTCAACTTTTTTGAGTTAAAAATTATTAATTATAATTCATCATAATCATGTACGGGTTCTGCTGGTTCTGCTGCGGCATGTTGGGGAACGGGTTTTTCGGCTGCTTCTTCAGCTTCTCGAGATAGAACTCCCTGACGTTGCTCCACTTGTAGTAGGGGAACATGTCGGTCTCGACGGGCAGCGTCACCTCGTTCTCATTGAGCAGCGCCTTGACTAGGATGCCGCCCGTCTTGCCCTTCTTGGGACGGTAGAATATCAGCTGAATGTTGCAGGCGGTGGGGATGACCTGATAGCTGCGGAAGTAGGTGTCCAGCTCCTCGAGGTTGTCGATGGAGCAGCCCATGCCACCCAACTCCATCAGCGCCACGATGGGCAGCACGACGGTGTCGTGACCGAAGCGCAGCGTGGCCTTCTTCTGTGTGATGGTATCGGCGGTCTCGATGATGTTACGCAGCAGGTTGGCGTGCATCCAGGGCATCACGTTGTCCGTCTGCGGCGCGTTGGCGTAGTTCAGGTACCAGTAGAGGTTGTTGCCGTTCCACAGGCGGTGCAGCTCCTCGGGGGTGAAGAGGTCAAGCAGCTCCGTGTCGCCGTCGTGACTCTGCTGGTTGGTGGCGATGTCGTAGATGCTTCCCATGAGCTGTGTGGGCATGACGTTCATATACACCCAGTCCTGGTCGTTGAAGAGCACCTTCATCAGCCGTCGGGGGTCTCTCATGCGGGCACCCCATTCGCTCTGTATCGGGCGTGCCTTGGCCTCGTTCATGCGCTGCAGGCCCTCCTTCGGGGCGTTCATGTACGACATGTTTGCCTCGTTTGCCTCGTTGTGGATGGTGGCCGACGGATTGGCGGCAGCCAGCTCCTCGCACTCAGCCATCATCGACAGGATGCTGCGTACCGACGTGGTGCTGCGGGCATCGATGTGCAGGCCCGGCGTCTTGAATATCTCGGGGAAGTTCGCGGCCATGCGTTTGGCAATGCCGTGGTGCTGTTGCTCGCCCACGGGGGTGAGGTCGCCCAGGTGTCCCTTCGACGTCTTCTGTATCTGCTCCAGCTTCGCCAGCGCACGCTCGCCGACCTCAGTCAGCTTGCCGGCCTTCTTCGCGTCCTTCAGCGTGTTGACGGGTGCGCTGTAGTCGCGGTCGCTCAGCAGCCAGCGTGCACCGTGTCGCCCGTAGTGACTCAGGTAGAACGGCTCATAGCCCTTGGGCGCGGGTGTCAGCGCCTTACGTGGCAGTCGGTCGTAGTCAACGGCATTGCCGCCCGCCAGGAACTTGTCGGCGGTGATTTCCTCCAGTGCGCTTTTCTCATAGGCCTGCCGGCTCTGTGCATGAATGGTGAGCGAAAACGCTAAGCTCAGCGTAATAAAAACAGTTCTCATCTTGTATTGTTTTTGGTTATTTCTAATATAGTTTATAATTGCGGCGTCAAAGGTACAAAAAATTTTTGAAAGCACAAAACTTTAAAGAAAAAAGAAGGGGCAAGGAGCAAGGGGCATGGGGCAAGAAAAAGGGGGCGGGGAGCTCTCGAAGCCTCGGAGTGTTGTACGCCTCCGACTTCGAGTTCTTGTTCTGTGACTTAACATACATCTGTGCCATAGTCTTTTATTTACTTTTTTCTTGAATATTTTATATTTTTCTTTCTCTTCTTCAGTCGATTATCGCCTGCGTCCGAGCTGCCCATCTCCTGCGCTACATCTCCTCATCTCCTGCCCTTGATACAACCATTCCCTCCGCCCGAAGCAACCATTGCGTCAACCCCAGGGAGCCATCGGGTCGATGGGTGTGGCATGGTGGCAGCGCAGGGCGATTACCTGAGCTGATGATATGGGGTAAAGTGGTAAAGTGGTAAAGTTCAACGGACGTCGAGAGCAGGCAGAGAGAGTATGGAAAGAGTATATTATATACATTAATATTATATACATTAATATTATACTATTTATTTATTCATTATTATTTCTACATTCTTATGTCTTCTACCTGTTTCTCGGTGTGTTTACCACTTTACCACTTTACCCCATTACCACAATTGCACACTTTTTTTGGGGAGTTCTGTTAATCTGTAATTCTGAACATTATAGGAAGCGTAAAATTGACTCGAACCGCTTCACCTGCTATTTTACCAGGTTTCCACTTGGGCATTGTCTTCATCAAGCGATGTATCTCTGGCTCAAAAATTGAAGAGTTCTCTCTTTTCACTACCTCTACATTCGAAAGACTGCCATCCTTCTCTACAATGAATAGAACATTGAATCTACCTTGTATGCCTTTTTTCTTGGCTTCGGAAGGATATTGTATGTTCTTATTGAGCCAATCAAACATTGCATTTATCCCACCAGGGAACTGTGGCATTTCATCAGCAACATCATAAACTCTTAGTTTGTCTGTTAATTCAACATAAAAATATGCTTCATAGCGAACGGATTTACCATTCTTTTTTGCAGGGGTCATTTTAGGCATTGCTTCTAAAACACGCTGTAATTCATTAGTCACCAAGTAGTCAACAGGAATAAATCCATGAAAGTCATCACTATCTTCTTTGAAATCGAAGTTTGACAGAGTCCCGTCCTTTTCAACGACAAACCTAATTACAAAAGTTTCTCTTTGGGATGCACTATAGGGCGCCCTGTAATTATCATCAAGGTATTTTTTTATACTTTGTTCCATATCTCCAGACTTTTTGAAGAAAGGAGCTTTAACAGAACCTTTCTTTACATCATCTTCTGTGTAAATTTTGTCCTTCTGCGCTTGCGCAGGATTCTGAATACCGCAAACGACGAGCAGCATCAGCAGGGTTATCAATCGAAATGCGTTTGTTTTCATCATGCTATTTGTTTTAAGTTTGACTCCGTATAGAACGCCACAAAGGTACAAATAAGTGAGCACAATACAAAATAAAAATAGTTTTTCTTGCACGTTTGATATTATTTTTGTATTTTTGCCGCTGATAAAGCTAGACAATCTATTATTCACAATAAAAAATCACAAGGAGAATGAGAACAATTCAGCAAACAGTCAGCAGGCTTTTGGCGGTATTCTGCCTCGCCGCATGCGCTATGGGAGCCGCAGCACAGACAACGACCATCATTCAGGGCGATGAGAGTGTAACAGTAGAAAACATGCCCACTAATACTACGAACATGCCTGAGGGCTCTCCGGCATATATAACCGTCATCGTTCCAGGTATCGGTACGGCGGATATGCCTTTTCTGATTGGCAGTGTCGATGAATGGAATGCTTTTGCATGGCTTGTCAATAATAGAACAAGCTACAAGCAATCTCATGTGAAAATTACTGCCGATATCACCTTCATTAATAATCATGCACAGCCTCAACGATTTGCTGGAAATATTGACGGACAGGGACACACCATCACGTTTCATCAAAGTGATGTAGTGGAATGTATTAATTACCCTTATGCCGACCCTAATGGCTCATGGGGAGGGTTAGTTTTCCACATTGGTAATAATCTTTCCATTAGGAATCTGAGGTTGGCAGGAACCATTTGGAATAATAGATATGACTGTGGCACCTTTATCCAGAATGCTGATGGATTAAACACCATTCTATACAATTGTCAATCCAGCGTGGTGATTATTAAGACCATCAAAGGAGGATCTTTCACTGGAGGTATGATAGGTGGCTCTGATGGTAGTAATCATAGCATAATTATCAAAAACTGTCTGGTTGATGGGCGATTTACATCCGGATATACGGGTGAAGAGGAAGCCTCACACCCATTAAATGGCGGATTTATGGGCAGGATAAATAATAGTAAATTAAATATTTCAAACTCTTATGTTCATCCGCAAGAGGTGGATAATAGATTCAATACTTTCTATCCATTTTCCAATGTCTATACAGGAACCCCTAGCATTACCACCCCCAATAGTTACTATAAATTCCCTGAGGACTTCACAGGACTCATAACTGCACTGGAGAACCAGGGAACAGACAAGGAGGCTCCTGCCACCGCTGCCGAGACTGTAGAAGCACTCAATACCGGAGCAGAGGAAGACAGCAAAGCATGGATAGCACACAACGACACCGTCTATCTGAAGACCTTTGCCAAGTATGTCGATATTGTCGGGTGGACGTGGGGCTCACCTAACCAGCCCACCGTCTATGGCAACAACGGCGATGCACCTGTCACCTACCTGTATAAGGAGAAGGGTGCCGACGATGACACCTATACCACCGAACAGCCCACTGCATCAGGCGACTATACGGTGCTGGCCGTTGTCGCTGAAGTGAAGGACGAGACGGGTCGTGTCATCTGGAACGGCTGGACGAGCACGATGGACTTCACCATTGAGCCGCTGGCTGACATCCAGGCAGTCGAGGCAGATGCCGACACGCAGGTGTGGTACGACCTGAACGGACGCCGCGTCAATAAACCCACCAAGGGCGTTTATATCCAGAATGGCAATAAGGTCGTAGTGAACTGATAGAGGTAGATAGCCGCTGTAAATACAAAACTTAAAAATAATTGATGATGAAAACAATGAAAACTAACTTGATGGTACGTGCAGCTATGACGTTGCTCGTGCTGCTCACCTCGGCAACGGCGTGGGCAGACAACTACACCGTGAACCTGATTTCAGAGTTCAAAAATGTTCCGACTATTTACGCAGGAAGTCCAAACTACCTGTCGTTAGAGGTTTACAGCGAAGTTGACGCTGCGGATGTTGTTGCGCAGGTCTTTATCGGTGAAGAGATTGTTGAGACGATAGAGATGGGCAACTTTATGGGTGGTGAGAAGAAGATTTTGCCAGTCGTTGACTGGACGATTCGACCCGTCACGGAGAATACAGTTCTCAGCAATGATAATAATGAGTATATCATTTACAAGGTGGTGATCAAGGAAGGCGGAGTAGAGAAAGTATCACAAGAGTTCCCATTCGTTATCCTGTATAATGGTAATCTCGGCAAGGATTATGAATATCCTATCGCCAATCCGGGGATGAGGCAGTTTACTTTCACTGGTGAGGTGAAGGTGATGGTCCAAGAGGCAGAAACCTTCATGAATAATAATGCAACCTCCAGAGAAGATGCCTTCACGGTGGAGTTCAAAGGCGGCAGCGTCAACAAGGCATTCCTCTATGTGGCATACAACTGGGACAAGGTGGCTGCTGGCGATTACAACGACTGGACGACGACCTTCAACGGTACTACGATTGCGCCTATTGCCAACTATCGCGACCAGATGAACCTCGGTACCTATGGCGGCTATGGATACGGTCTGGTGGTTTATGACGTTACGGATCTCGTTGCTGACGGTAACAACACGTTTGTCTTGGAAAAGGCCGCTGGCAATGCCTCTGTCTATCCCAGCGAACTGACTGTCATGGTCAACGATCCTACAGGTGACCTGATGCATGTTTACATCCACGAAGAGGCTGATTTGCTGGCCAAAACCTACAATAAGAACATGGAAGCCAGCTTCACCTCGAAATTCGAGAATGTTGCTGTGGGAGATCACGCCAAACTGTATGTGTTTGCTGCCGGTGCCCAGGCAGGGGAGGGCAATATGGAGATTAACGGCAGTCTCTATGAAGATGTATGGTGGGGAACCAGTAGTTCGTTAGATGTCTATATCTCTGTCATCCCTGATGGCGATATTACTGCAAAATTCATATCGACAGGTTCCACCATTCTGGCACTCCATCAGATGCTCGTTGTCATCGGTGATGATCCTTCAGGGATGAAGTTAATAGATCATGGACAATTGACAATTGATGAATATTACGACCTGCAGGGCCGCCGCGTCAATAATCCCACCAAGGGCGTTTATATCCTGAATGGGAAAAAGGTAGTTAAGTAGGAAGACAATGGTTATTAAGAAAGCTGAATTTACGCTCAGTGCGCCGACGGTGGCGATGTGTCCAAAGGACACGAAGCCTGAGTATGCGTTCATCGGGCGCTCGAATGTGGGCAAGTCGAGCCTCATCAATATGCTGACGAACAACAGAAAACTGGCCAAGACTTCGGCCACGCCCGGCAAGACGCTGCTCATCAACCACTTCATCATCAACAACGAGTGGTATCTGGTGGACCTGCCCGGCTACGGCTATGCGAAGCGATCGAAGCAGGAGGTGCAGAAGCTCGACCAGATGATTCGGGGCTACATCCTGCAGCGTGAGCAGCTGGTCAACGTGTTCGTGCTGGTAGATATCAGGCTGGAGCCGCAGAAGATTGACTTGGAATTCATGGAGTGGCTGGGGCTCTCGTCCATACCGTTCTCCATCGTGTTCACCAAGGCCGACAAGCTCTCGACTGCCAAGAAAACTGCCAGCGTGGAAGCCTATAAGCAGACACTACTGCAGACATGGGAGGAGTTGCCGCCCATCTTCATTACCTCTGCCGAGAAGAAAGAGGGTAGGGACGAAGTGCTCGACTACATCGAGAAAATCAACAAGGAACTCTAGACGTTGAACGATGAACGTTGAACATTGAACGTTGAACATTGAACGTTGAACATTGAACGAACATTGAACGTTGAACATTGAACGTTGAACATTGAACGTTGAACATTGAACGTTGAACATTGAACGTTGAACATTGAACGTTGAACATTGAACGTTGTAATAATATGGTTCCCTACTTAGACGTACAACATCTCAGCAAGTCATTCGGGGCGCTGGTGCTCTTCGAGGACATCAGCTTCTCAATAGCCGAGGGACAGCACGTCGGGCTCATTGCCAAGAACGGTACGGGCAAATCGACGCTGCTACAGGTGTTGGCGGGGCATGAGGGTTACGACTCGGGCGACATCGTGTTTCGCCGTGACCTGCGTGTCGGTATGCTAGAGCAGGAGCCGAAATTCGACCCCGAGGAGAGCGTGCTCGATGCGTGTTTCAATCATGAGGGGAACCCCGAAAAGGTGTTGAAGGCGAAACAGATCCTCACGCAGCTGAAAATCCGTGACCTGCAGCAGCCCATAGGACAGCTCTCGGGCGGTCAGCAGAAGCGTGTGGCACTGGCCAACGTGCTCATCACTGAGCCTGACCTGCTGATACTCGACGAGCCGACGAACCATCTTGACCTGGAGATGATTGAGTGGCTGGAGGGTTTCCTGCAGCGCGGCAACAAGACGCTGCTCATGGTGACGCACGACCGTTACTTCCTTGACCGTGTGTGTAACATCATCATTGAGCTGGACGACCGCCAGCTATATACCTATCGCGGCAACTACGCCTACTATTTGGAAAAGCGCCAGGAGCGTCTGGACATACGCCGTGCTGAGATAGCACGCGCCAATAATCTCTACCGCACGGAGCTGGAATGGATGCGCCGCATGCCGCAGGCGCGCGGTCACAAGGCGAAGTACAGGGAAGACGCGTTCTATGAGCTGGAGCGTGTAGCGAAGCAACGCCTGGAAGAACGGCAGTTGCGCCTAAAGTCGAACAACGTCTATATCGGCAGCAAGATATTCGAGTGCCAGTACATCTCGAAACGCTATGACGACCTCGTGCTGCTCAAGGACTTCTATTATAACTTCTCTCGCTTTGAGAAGATGGGCATCGTGGGCAACAACGGCACGGGCAAGTCAACGTTCGTGAAGATGCTGCTCGGTGAGGTGCAACCCGATGAAGGACGCATCATCGTGGGCGACACTGTACGCTTTGGGTATTACTCGCAGGAAGGACTGCAATTCAATGAGCAGCAGAAGGTTATTGATATTGTGCGTGATATTGCCGAGTATATTGACTTAGGGGGACGCAAGCTGACTGCTTCGCAGTTGCTTCAGTATTTCCTCTTCACGCCCGAGCAGCAGTACAACTACGTGTATAAGCTCAGCGGAGGCGAGCGTCGCAAGCTCTATCTCTGTACGGTGCTGATGCGTAACCCTAACTTCCTCGTGCTCGACGAGCCGACGAACGACCTCGACATTGTGACGCTGCAGATTCTGGAAGAATACTTGCAGGACTTCCCAGGCTGCGTCATCGTAGTGAGCCATGATCGTTACTTCATGGACAAGGTGGTGGACCACCTGCTCGTGTTCCGCGGAGACGGCAACATCAAAGACTTCCCGGGCAACTACACACAGTATAGGGAGTGGGAGAAGCTTCGAGATACGAGGTGCGAGGTACGAGGAGCGAAGGAAAAAGTACGAGGTGCGAGGTGTGAGGTACAAGATACGAAGCGCGAGGTACGAGATACGAAGCGCGAGGTACGAGATACGAAGCGCAAGCTCTCTTTTAAGGAGAAGCGTGAGATGGAACAGCTGGAGCATGACATCGATGAGTTGGAGGTTGAGCAGAAGGCGCTGGAAGAGGCGTTGTGCAGCGGAAAGCTCTCTGTTGACGAACTGACGGAGAAGAGCAAGCGTCTGCCCCAGCTGAAGGATGAACTCGACGAGAAGTCCATGCGCTGGCTGGAATTAAGTGAAATTGAAGGGTAATCATAAATTTCAAACTTCAAATGTCAAACATCAAAATTCAATGATACAACAACAATATCCGTCACAACTATTGGAGAAGGCCGTTGAGGAGTTTGCAAAGCTCCCGGGCATCGGACGCAAGACAGCCTTGCGGTTGGTGCTTTACCTGTTGCGGCAGAACACGGAGGACGTGGAGCAGTTTGCCGCTGCCATCAGCCGCATGAAGCGTGAGGTGAAGTACTGTCGCGTGTGCCATAATATCAGCGACAGCGACCTGTGTCCCATCTGTGCCAATCCGCAGCGTGACGCATCGCTTATCTGTGTGGTTGAGAATGTGCGTGACGTGCTGGCTGTAGAGAACACGGGACAGTTCAAGGGACTCTACCATGTGCTGGGTGGCATCATCTCTCCGATGGACGGCATTGGACCGAGTGATCTGGAGATTGACTCGCTGGTGAGCCGTGTGGCAGAGGGTGGGGTGAAGGAGGTCATTCTGGCGCTCAGTTCGACAATGGAGGGCGACACCACGAACTTCTATATCTTCCGCAAGCTGGCACCTTACGATGTGCGCATCAGTGTGATAGCACGAGGCATCGCTGTGGGTGACGAACTGGAATATGCTGACGAGGTGACGCTGGGACGGTCCATCCTGAACCGGACGCCGTTTAAAAGTTAAAAGTTATGAAGAAGACAAGAAATATACTGATGTCCCTGTTCTGGGGAAGCATTGTGTTGGCAGTGCTGTTGGCCGTGCTGTTTGAGACAGGGTTGATGCCCAAGGCTGTGTGGCAGGACTATGCCTCACAGGAGGTGATGACGCGGATGATAATGGAGCTGGTGACGCTGGCCATGATTCCCCTGTCGCTATACCTGTTCAAGTTCGGACATGTTCATGCCGACCTGCTGAAGCGCAAGGAAAAGGCCCTGAACCTCTGGGGCGTGCTGCGACTGCTCATGCTGTTGGTGCCGATGATTATGAATACCTTATTATATTATATGTTTATGCAGACGACGTATGGCTACATGGCCATCATCCTGCTCATCTGTCTGCCCTTCGTGTATCCATCGTTGGGACGCTGCAAGGCTGACACCGAAGAATAAAATGCAATGAAACTATCTGTTATCATCGTTAACTATAACGTCAAGCAGTATGTAGAGAAATGCCTGGAGAGCGTCTATGTCGCTGGTAAGGATATAGACATGGAGGTCTTTGTGGTTGACAATGCGTCACGCGATGACTCCGTGGCTTACCTGCGTGAGCGTTTCCCTGACGTGAACTACATCGAGAACAAGCAGAACCTCGGCTTCTCGCGGGCTAACAACATCGCTATCAAGGAAAGTAAGGGCGACTATGTACTGCTGTTGAATCCTGACACGGTCATCAGCGAGAATGTGCTGAGTGAGTGCATTGCCTTTGCCGATGCCCATGCAGGGACAGGGGCCATCGGTGTCCGTATGCACAACGAGGACGGAACCATCGCCCCTGAGTCGCGCCGTTCCGTGCCTACGCCTTGGATAGCTGTTAGCAAATACTTGGGAAACAGCCATAAGTACTATATGAGTTGGCTGCCTTGGGACAAACCCTGTCGCATTGAGGTGGTCAGCGGAGCGTTCTGCTTTCTTCGTCGTCAGGCTCTCTTCCAAGTAGGACTGCTCGACGAAGACTACTTCATGTATGGCGAGGACATCGACCTCAGCTATCAGTTGTTGCAACACGGCTATGTCAACTGGTACCTGCCGCTTGACATCACGCATTTCAAAGGTCGCAGCACCATCAAGACCAGCTTCCGCTATGCCTATGTGTTCTACAAGGCCATGCTTATCTTCTTTGTCAAACATTACCTGATGTTCTGGAAATAACGTTCACCACTCACCAAATACCAATCACCAATATGAACATCCATCTGCGTGCACTTGAACCCGAAGACCTTGACGTGCTCTACCGCATAGAGAACGACAGGGAACTGTGGCAGGCAGGAACCACCAATGTTCCTTACTCCCGCTATGTACTTCACGACTATATTGCCAATACGTCAAACGACATCTATGCCGACCGGCAGTTGCGCCTGATGATAGAGGATGACAATGCCCGTGTCGTAGGCATCGTTGACTTAGTGAATTTCGACCCGCGTCACTTGCGTGCAGAGATAGGACTGGTCATCCAGCCTTCCTACCGTAGGCAGGGTTATGCATCGGCAGTTGTCACGGAGTTGTGTCATTATACCACCGAAGTGCTGCACCTGCATCAGCTCTATGTTATCATCGCCAAGAAGAACGTTGCTGCTGTGCAGTTGTTCGTCAAGGCAGGCTTCAGTAACTCTGCTGTATTGCACGATTGGCTCTACGAAGGACATGAGTATGACGACGCCGTATTGATGCAAAAGTTTTTTTGAAGTTTTTGGGCAAAAAGTTTTGTATATTCGAAAAATATATATACCTTTGCACCCGCAAAACGTGAAACATCGACTATCTGGTGCGTTAGTTCAGTAGGTTAGAATGCCTGCCTGTCACGCAGGAGGTCACGAGTTCGAGTCTCGTACGCACCGCCGACGATGTGGAACCCTTGCAACAGGGTGCGTTAGTTCAGTAGGTTAGAATGCCTGCCTGTCACGCAGGAGGTCACGAGTTCGAGCCTCGTACGCACCGCAAGCAAGCGAAGCCCATTAGATTCCAGTCTGATGGGCTCTTTTGTTGAAAGAACAGAATGTTTAACTGCCCAAATATATAATAGAAGATATGATAAAGCGCATACTCCTGACCTTTGCCGTTACCTTGCTCACCATGAGCATCTGCGGCCAAGACCTCAACCTCTCACGCTCAACGCTCAACGGTCAACGCGTCTCCATTCTCGGTGACAGCTACAGTACCTACGAGGGATACCTGACACCCGACACCAACGCCGTGTGGTATTGGGACCGCAAGTGGGAGTGTACCGATGTCACCTCTGTGCGTCAGACATGGTGGCACCAGCTCATTCGCGAAACGGGGATGCTCCTCTGTGTCAACAACTCCTTCTCAGGGGCGACCATCAGCTACACGGGTTACGACAAGGCTGACTACAGCGACCGTTCGTTCTGTACGCGACTCAACAGGCTGGGCTCTCCTGACATCATCCTGATCTTCGGTGCCACGAACGACGAGTGGGCTCATGCTCCTATCGGCAATTACCAGTATGAGGGCTGGACACGTCAGGACATGTATAGTTTCCGTCCCGCAATGGCTTACATGCTGGAGCATCTTATAGACCATTACCCCAATGTCCGCATCTATTTCATCTTAAATGACATCCTGTCTGATAATATCAATACCTCCGTGCTGAACATCTGCGGACACTACGGCATACCTGTTGTCCGTCTGCACAACATAGACAAGCAATGCGGACATCCCAATGTGCTCGGCATGAAGCAGATTGCTGAACAGGTTAAAAAAGTCATCGAGTAACATCATCCCCATCATATATGCGTAACATTTGTATCGTTACGGGCGCAAGGCCCAACTTCGTGAAAGTTGCCCCTCTCGTGCGGGCTCTTCAGCAGGCTTCAGCACACGGAGCCAGCGTATCTTATCAGTTAGTCTATGCCGGAACTGAGAACGACCCGACACTGGAGCAGTCTCTCTTTGATGACTTACAGATGCCGCGTCCCGACGTGTTCTTGGGAGTTGACTGTGCAAGCCTAAACGAACTGACGGGTCGTGTGATGAGTGCTTTTGAACATTATCTTGACACACACACCACAGATGTCGTCATTGTCGTCGATGACCTTGCCTCTACGATGGCTGTGGCTATTGTGACGAAGAAACACGGACTGCGATTGGCACACCTCGTGGCTGGTACTCGCTCGTTTGACATCAATATGCCTAAGGAAATAAACCGTCTGGTCATTGACGGTTTGAGCGACTTGTTGTTTACGGCAGGTGTTTCATCGAACAGCAACGCCACGCGTGAAGGAGCCGAGATGCACAAGATTTACATGGTAGGAAACATCCTCATGGACACCTTACGTCAGGCACATAGCCGTTTGCAGCGTCCTAATGTGCTTGATGAACTGCATCTTTCGGCAGGCGAATACGTTGTGTTCACATTGAATCGCCGTGCGTTGATGTCAGACAAGGAGAATCTCAGTCGCATGCTCTCTGTCATCAGCAATGCCGGCGTACCCGTGTTGGCACCCTTGCGCGGTGAGGCAGCTAAGATTGTAACAGAATTACTCCCGTCAACTGCCACTGGTCAGTTTACCCTTATCTCTCCCTTGCCTTATCTGGAGTTCGGATGGCTGACGGCTTATGCCAAAGGTATCATCACAGATTCTGGCAACGTAGCCGAGGAAGCCACCTTCAATGGTGTGCCGTGTATCACGCTTAACAGCTACACGGAACACATAGAGACGGTGAAGCAGGGTACGAATGTCCTAGTGGGAGAAGATGCCGGTCGTTTGCGTGAGGCTCTTGACATGCTGACCTCCAATCAATGGAAGAGTGCTTCATTGCCCGACCGTTGGGACGGACGCACGGCTGAACGCATCGTGAGAATACTTTTGGAACTAACATAAAAAACGAATAAAAGAAACACTATGACAGATTTTAAGGATTTAGTAAGCCTGCGCCGTTCGCATCGTAAGTTTACCACAGAAGAGATAGACGCTGAAGACGTGAGACTGATTATGCGTGCCGCGCTGATGTCTCCCACGTCGAAAGGACAACGTGCGTGGCAGTTCGTCGTGGTTGACGACCCCATGGACATAGAGAAACTTAGCGATGCTAAGGATATGGGCTCACAGTTCATGAAAGGCGCTCCGCTGGCTGTTGTCGTACTGGGTGACCCTGTACAGAACGACTGTTGGGTAGAGGATGGTTCACTCGCCGCTGTCGCTATGCAGTATCAGGCAGAGGAACTGGGGCTTGGCTCATGCTGGGTACAGATGCGAGGACGTGGATTGGCTGACGGAACAAGTGCTGACACCGTCATTCGCGGCATCCTTGACATCCCTGAGAATTTTCATGTATTGTGCATTGTAGCTTTCGGACACAAGGCCGACGAGCGCAAACCACAAAATGAAGACCGGCTGAAATGGGAACAAGTACATGCATCAAAGTGGTGAGACTAAAAGACCTGATATGATGCGCATCGTACTCATAGGAGCTGGTAATTTGGCGACGCACTTAGGGGTGGCGCTCCGTCAGGCAGGACATGAGATACTACAGGTGTTCAGCCGAACGCAAGAGTCGTCTGATGTGTTAGCAACGAGGGTAGGGGGCGAAGCCATAACGGATATCGACAGGCTTCGTACAGATGCAGATATCTATATTTGTGCCTTAAAGGATGCCGTGCTGCCGCAATTGTTAACACAGATTTGCAAGGGTAGGGAAGAAGGCATTTTCCTTCACACGGCAGGTTCGTTACCCATGAGCGTATTTGAGGGTTATGCTCGCCACTACGGTGTACTTTATCCCATGCAAACCTTCTCGAAGAATCGTGAGGTTGATTTCAGCATCATTCCTTGTTTTGTAGAAGCCAATAGCGATGCAACATTGGCGACCATAACTACATTGGCACGAAGCATCAGTACCAACGTCAGGTGCCTCTCGTCTGAGCAACGTAAATACCTTCATCTCTCGGCAGTGTTTGCGTGTAACTTCGCCAACCACTGCTATGATATGGCCGGAACACTACTGGAAGATAACGGACTTCCCTTTGACGTGTTGCTGCCACTCATTGACGAGACCGCCAGAAAGGTTCATTCGCTGGCGCCACGTGACGCCCAGACAGGACCTGCCGTGCGTTATGACGAGAATGTCATCAGCGCCCAACAACAGCTATTGGCGGAGTGGCCCCGTATGCAGGAAATTTATGAGCTGATGTCGGAAAGCATACACGAGAGGGCGCAGGAGAAGTAATTCCAGAGAATCAAAGAATAAAAGATAAGCAATGATTAACTATGATTTAAGTAAGATACGCGCTATCATCTTTGATGTTGACGGCGTATTGAGTAAGGAAACCATCTCGCTGCATCCCAACGGCGAACCTATGCGTACCGTGAACATCAAGGACGGATATGCCATACAGTTGGCGATGAAGTTAGGCCTGCGCATTGTCATCCTGACAGGCGGCACTACCGAGAGCGTGCGTATGCGCTATGAGCGTCTCGGGGTGGAAAACATTTTCATGGGTTGCACGGTAAAGTTGAGGACCTACGATGAGTTTCTAGCTAATTACGGTCTGACCGACGAAGAGGTGATGTATATGGGTGACGATATTCCCGACTATGAGATTATGATGCGTGTGGGTTGTCCTGTATGTCCTGCAGACGCTTGTTCTGACATCAAAGAGATTTGCCGTTATGTCAGCGACAAGCGCGGAGGTGAGGGCTGTGGCCGCGATGTCATTGAGCAGGTGCTGCGAGCTCAGGGTCAGTGGCTCAAAGACAGCAAGGCCTTCGGCTGGTAAAAGCTTCATAAACCCTCTTCCGATATGTTAGACAACTTGAGTAAATATCACATTATCCTTGCCAGCCAGTCGCCACGTCGTCGTGAACTGCTGGCAGGACTTGGCATCCCTTTCGAGGTACGTGTGTTGCCTGATGTCAGCGAGTCCTATCCAGCAGACTTGCCCGTCAGTCAGACGGCGGAGTATATAGCCACCGAGAAGGCAGAAGCCTATCGCACGCTGATGGCAGACAACGACCTTGTTATTACTGCTGACACGGTGGTTATCTGCGGACAAGAAGTGTTAGGCAAACCGCATGATGCTGCTGATGCCTGTCGTATGCTTCGATTGTTGAGTGGACGCACTCATCAGGTCATCACGGGTGTTTGTATGATGACCAGGAACCATACAACTCATTTCAGCGTCTGTACCGATGTCACGTTCAAGGTACTTGATGACGATGAAATCTGTTACTACGTGGAGAACTATCGTCCGATGGACAAAGCCGGTGCTTATGGCATTCAGGAATGGATTGGCTACATCGGTGTGACAGGATTAAAAGGCAGCTACTTTAATGTCATGGGACTTCCCGTCCAGCGCATCTATGAAGAGCTGAAACGCTGGCATGAAGCATAACACATAAATTGATGTTATTGGAGGCGGAGGTGATGGGTGATGCAAGGGGGGAGTTCCTCTTCGTAGTGGGTGACCATGATGAGTGTCTTGTTGGGGCGCTGGCAGAAGGCTTCGATGACGTCCTTTACCAGTTGACGGTTTTCGTTGTCGAGGCCGTGCAGGGGCTCGTCGAGGATGAGCAGCTCGGGGTCTTTGACGAAGGCTCGGGCGACGAGCACGAGGCGCTGTTCTCCGCTGGACATATGCAGGAAGGAACGCTCGGCAAGATGTTCGATGCCGAAGACGCGCATCCACGCGCGGCATTGCTCCAGCTCGTCGGCGGTGGGACGGACGTAGAGACCCACGGTGTCCTTGAGTCCGCTGGCGACGATGCGGATGGCGGGGATGTCGCGGTGGTAGGAGCGGGCAAGCTCTGGTGACACATAGCCGATGTGACGCTTGATGTCCCAGATGCTGATGCCGCTCTCACCCCATTGGTGTCCGAAGAGTTCTATGTCGCAGGCATAGCCCTGTGGGTTGTCGGCACATATCAGCGACAGCAACGTTGACTTTCCCGAGCCGTTCTTGCCCGACAGCGCCCAGCGCTCGCCGTTGCGAACCGTCCAGTTGAGATCTTTCAGAATGGTGCGCTCGCCATAGCGGATGCTGACGTTGCGCATGCGGATGACGGGGGAAGAGAGACCCTCCTCCGTCCCCTCCCTGTTAGGGAGGGGAGGAATTACACTCAAGGGCAAGTTGGTGGGATTGGACATATTGCCCCCCTCCCTCATAGGGAGGGGCTGGGGGAGAGTCCTATCCACATACTCCGGCAGGTCGTCGGTCTTGGCGAGCACGAGGTAGAGGTCGATGTGCTGCTCTCGGGCGATGACGGGCAGTAGATCACGCAGTTGCTGGCGTGTCTCTGCATCCAGTCCGATGAAGGGATTATCGAGAATGAGTATCTTCGGATGGCTCATCAGCGTCTTGACCAGCTGGAACTTACGAAGCTCTCCGCTGGAGAGGGTGATGATGTATTTGTCAAGCGCGTCTTCGAGGTGGAAGAGCCGGAGAAGTTCCGCTAAGTGGGAGGACGGACTGACCGTTCCATCGGGGGGCAGGTAAAGGAACAGCTTGTCCCTGACCGTAGGCATCTCGGCGTCGATGTCGTGCTGGTTCCAGCGCAGCTGCAGGTAGTACTGGCTGTCAACGGTGGTGCCGTAGGTATCGCGGAAGGCGACGTAACGCAGCGTGTCGCTGGCCGTCTGACGGCGGAACTGTTCCACCCACTGGGTTTTGCCGCTGGCATTGCGGCCGATGATGGCGGTGATCATTTTGAAGTTTGAAGTTTGAAATTTGACGTTTGATGTTTCAACCCTTCACTTTGTCTTTGTTCTTGTTGACGTAGTCCTTCCAGCCGCGATAGTGGGCAGGCGACTCCGGACGGTTCATCTGCATATAGTGGCAGTAGGCGGCACCGAGGGCGTCGGTGGCGTCCATGAAGGTGTTGACGTCGTCCTTGGTGAGTTTGAGCAAGCGTTGCAGCATGCCTGCCACCTGTTCTTTCGAGGCGTTGCCGTTGCCCGTGATGGCCATCTTGATTTTCATGGGTGCATACTCATGAATGGGCACGCCGTGATGGATGGCGGCGGCAATGGCAGTGCCCTGGGCACGTCCGAGCTTGAGCATGGATTGCACGTTCTTGCCGAAGAACGGGGCTTCGATGGCCATCTCGTCGGGCAGATAGGCATCGATGATACCCGTCACGCGCTCGAAGATATGACCGAGCTTCAGGTAGCCGTCGCCGAACTTACGCAGGTCGATGACGCCCATCGTCAGCATCTGTGCCTTGCCGTCCTGCACTTTGATGAGTCCGTAGCCCATGATGTTCGTGCCTGGGTCGATGCCTAAGATGATTTTCTCCATGCCGCTGTTGTCCTAACGATGTCCTCGGGGTCCCTAAATGATGCCGGCCTTCTCTAATTCGACTGCCATTTCCTGCTGCAACTCGCGGGCTTTGTTGCCTGCCACCTCAGCGAAGTGGTCGTCGTTGCAGGCGTAGATAATGCCGCGTGAGGAATTGACGAGCAGGCCACAATCCTTCGTCATTCCGTATTGGCAGACCTCTTGCAGGCTTCCACCCTGAGCGCCAACACCTGGAACGAGGAGGAAATGGTCAGGTGCAAGGCGACGAATGTCCTCAAACATGCGGCCTTGTGTAGCGCCTACGACATACATCATGTTCTCGGTGGTGCCCCATTGCTGGGATGTCTTCAGCACCTTCTCAAACAAACGCTCACCCTGTGCATCTTCCGTTAACTGGAAGTCGTGCGAGCCCTTGTTAGAAGTCAGCGCCAACAGGATGACCCACTTGCCTTCGTATTGCAGAAAAGGAGTGACGGAGTCCTCGCCCATATAGGGGGCGACAGTAAGGGCGTCGATGTCGTATTCCTCGAAGAATGTGCGGGCATACATCTGACTGGTGTTTCCGATGTCGCCGCGCTTCGCATCAGCAATAATCAGGTGATGCGGGTGGTTCTCCTTGATGTAGTTGCATGTGTTGACGAACGCCTCCATTCCCTTGATGCCGTAAGCCTCATAGAAAGCCAGGTTGGGCTTGTAGGCCACACAGTAGGGGGCTGTGGCATCGATGATGGAGCGGTTGAATTCAAAGATGGGGTCGTGCAGGTCAAAGACACACTTGGGCATCTTCTTGGGGTCACTATCAAGACCCACGCAGAGAAAACTCTTCTTCTGCTTGATTTGTTGTATCAGTTCTTGTCTGGTCATAATTCTGTTTCTTTCATGCGTTCTGCATTCTCGGCCACAGTCAGGGCATCAATCATCGCCTGAATGTCGCCGCCGAGGAATCCCTGTAGGTCGTGAGTGGTATAGCCGATGCGATGGTCGGTAACGCGTCCCTGGGGGAAGTTGTAGGTGCGAATCTTTGCGCTTCGGTCGCCCGTACTGACAAGTGTCTTACGGCGTGAGGCGATGTCGTCCATATACTTCTGGTGTTCCTTATCATAGATAAAGGTATAGAGGCGCGAGAGGGCACGTTCCTTGTTCTTCGGCTGGTCACGCGTCTCTGTACACTCTATGAGGATTTCCTCGGTCTCGCCCGTGTTGGGGTTCTTCCACATATAACGCAGGCGAACACCCGATTCCACCTTGTTGACGTTCTGACCACCAGCGCCGCTGGAGCGGAAGGTGTCCCACTTGATTTCTCCCTCGTTGATGTGTACCTCGAACTTATCTGCCTCAGGCAGTACGGCGACGGTGGCTGCTGAGGTGTGCATGCGCCCCTGTGTCTCGGTGGCGGGTACACGCTGTACACGATGCACGCCCGACTCATACTTCAGCGTGCCATAGACATCGGCGCCGCTGACGGCGAAGTCAATCTCCTTATAGCCGCCGACAGCACCCTCGGACACGCTGGTTACAGAGAGCTGCCAGTCCTTGGAGTCGCAGTAGCTCTTATACATTTTAAACAGGTCGCCGGCAAAGAGGCAGGCCTCGTCACCACCCGTTCCGGCACGTATTTCCATCTGGACGTTCTTCGCATCCTCAGGGTCTTTCGGAATGAGGGCAATCTTGATTTCCTCCTCCAGTTTGGGTTGCAACGCCTCGTTCTCGGCCAGTTCTTCACGGGCCATCTCCTTCATCTCGGGATCGTCCTCGTTGGCCAAAATGTCCTTTGCCTCCTTGATGCTGTTCAGGCAGGCAATGTAGCGCTTGCGGGCATCCATGATGTCGCCCAGGTCCTTATATTCCTTTGTCAGCTTGACGAAACGCTGTTGGTCGCCGATGACATTCGGGTCGCTGATAAGCGTCGATACCTCCTCGAAACGAGCCTCCAGCCCGTCGAGCTTCTGTAATATGCTGTTATTCTCCATATAATTGTTAACAGGTACGAAGAAAGGTGTTATTTAGCTTTTGTGAAAGGACCCTCTTCTGACCAACCGGTACGCCCGTCAACAGTATAATAGCGTTTCAGGAACATCCCTGTATCACCAGACTCTGGATACATGATATCTGCTTCATCCAACTCGGTTCCCTGTTCTTTTCCGTCCACGGTAACAGAAGTCCAGTTCATAATCAGTTTGATGTTATTAATGCTGAAGGTTCCCGATTTTTTTGTGTGAGAGGAATAATCGCTGTCATTCCAATGCTCCTCATACTCACATTTGCCATTACTACGGAAGATGTAGCGTGCTGCGTGGTGAGCAGAAGGACTAAATGCAGTTGATTCTCCCCACACCCAAATACCGACAATACGGTCCTTGATGCCACCTTCTTCTTCATCTTTGTTATTGTCATCATCGCCACATGCTGACAATGCGAAAATTGATACCATGATGCTCAGAAACAAGCTCATCAGTTTGATTTGTTTTTTCATATGCTTATTTTATTTAAATGTATATTGTCAAAAATAGATTCTTAATAACGGAATTCGCCGAATTCGCTTTGGATGGTCAGGCTCTTTGGACCTTCCTCGATGTGACCAACGACCTGGGCGTCGATATCAAAGCTCTTGCTGATGGCGATGACCTGCTCTGCCACTTCAGGACGGACGTAGATTTCCATGCGGTGCCCCATGTTGAACACCTGGTACATCTCCTTCCAGTCGGTGCCGGAGCACTCATGGATGGCGCGGAAGAGTGGGGGAACAGGGAACATGTTGTCCTTGATGACACGGCAGTTGTCGCTGACAAAGTGTAGCACCTTTGTCTGGGCTCCACCCGTACAATGTACCATGCCATGAATTAGAGGACGCAACTCGTCGAGGAGTTTCTTGATGACAGGTGCATAGGTGCGGGTAGGAGAGAGCACGAGCTGGCCCATGTCGGGGAGTTCTGTTTGCTGTGACTCTGTCGCTGCATACGGAACGCTGTCGGTCAAACAGTACTTGCCGCTATAGACGAGTTCGTTGGGAACGGCGTGGTCATAGCTCTCAGGATAGTTCTCTGCCAGATACTTGGCGAAAACATCATGACGGGCAGAGGTCAGGCCGTTGGAACCCATGCCGCCGTTATAACGCTTCTCGTAGGTGGCTTGTCCTGTGGAGGAGAGACCTACGATGACATCGCCCGGACGAATGTTGGCATTGTCAATGACATCGCTTCGTTTCATGCGACAGGTGACGGTGGAATCGACGATGATGGTGCGCACGAGGTCGCCCACATCAGCAGTTTCGCCACCTGTGGGGTAAATGCCGATGCCCATCTCACGAAGCTCTGTCAAAAGCTCGTCTGTCCCGTTGATGATGGCAGAGATTACCTCACCGGGAATCAGCATCTTGTTACGTCCGATGGTGGAACTGACAAGGATGTTGTCAACGGCACCCACACAGAGCAGGTCGTCGGTATTCATGACGATAGCATCCTGGGCAATGCCTTTCCAGACGGAGAGGTCGCCCGTCTCTTTCCAATACATATAGGCGAGGCTTGACTTGGTGCCGGCACCGTCGGCGTGCATGATATTGCAATACTCCGGGTCGTCTCCCAAGATGTCGGGAATGATTTTGCAGAAAGCCTGTGGAAAGATTCCTTTGTCTATATTCTTTATGGCATTGTGTACATCTTCCTTGGCAGCACTCACGCCACGCATCATATATCTGTTGTTCATTGATTTTCAGTTTTACGGATTATCGATTTATTTTTATTTCTCATGCCAGAACTCCCAACTGGCGAAGGCTTGTAGAAGCAGCATTTCCAGTCCGTTCTTGACGTTGGCACCTTTTGCTGCACCACGTTTCATGAAGAGTGTCTCATCAGGATTATAGATGAGGTCGTAGAGAATGGTGCGATTATCCATTGCCTCATAGGGCAGGAGCGGACATTCATCTGTATGGGGGTACATGCCTAACGGTGTGCAGTTGACAATGACGTTGTACTCCTGAACCACCTCGGGCGTAATCTTTTCAAACTGGATGGTGTCAGGGCGTTCGTACCGGCTGACGAATACGGTCTCAAGTCCCAACGACTTCAAACCGTAGTCGATGGCTTTTGATGCACCGCCTGTGCCCAGGATGAGTGCTTTCTTGTGGAAACGCTCCAGCATGGGCTCGATGCTCTTGGTGAAGCCGATGACATCTGAGTTATAACCGGTGAGTTTGATATTCTTTCCCTCGTGTTTCACCTTGATGACGTTGACGGCACCGATGGCGCGTGCCTCAGGACTGATGTTGTCGAGGAACTGCATCACCTTTTGCTTGTAGGGTATGGTGACGTTGAGCCCTTTCAGGTTAGGGTTCATATCAAGCACTTCGGGCAAGAGGTCGATGCTGGCAATCTCGAAATTCTCATAGACAGCGTCAATGCCCTCGTCAGCAAACTTCTGGTTGAAGTAGCTGATGGAGAAAGAATGCCCCAGGGGGTAACCGATAAGTCCGTATTTGTCCATATTCGTTGAATGTTACTTAGTTGCAAAATACATGGTGCAGATGCCGAAGGTGAGCCGCTGGAATCGGGCTTCACGAAAGCCGGCATTCTTCAGAATAGTCATCATCCGCTCGCCTTGTGGGAAGGCCTCTATGCTACGTGTCAGGTAGCTGTAGGCGCTGGTGTCCTTGGAAATCAGGCGGCCATAGACGGGCAGGATGGCGTGCGAATAGATCTTGAACAACTGCTTCATGGGAAAGGTGACGGGTGTCGTCAGTTCTACGATGCAGAGGTGTCCGTCTTTTTTCAGTACCCTGCACATCTCGTGCAGTCCTTTGTCGAGGTCGGCGAAGTTCCGGATGCCAAAAGCAGCAGTTACAGCATCGAACGCATTGTCGTCATACGACAGGGCGAGACAGTCCTCTTTGGCAAAGGAGATGATACCGTCGAGTTTCTTTTCTGCCACTTTCTTCCTGCCGACTTCCATCATGCCCTCGCTGATGTCAACGCCTATCAGTTGTTGCGGGCGTAGCATTTGAGCGGCAAGAATGGCAAAGTCACCCGTTCCTGTTGCGATATCGAGCATGCGCTGGGGTTTGTATGGGGCCAGCTGTTGTATGGCCTTGCGCCGCCAGCGTTTGTCAATGTCCCATGAGAGACGATGGTTCAGCTGATCGTAGGTTGGGGCGATGTTGTCGAACATCTGTTCCACCTGCTGACCTTTCTCCCCTGTCTGACTGTAGGGCTTGACCTGTTCCTGCTCGTACATTTCCTGTTATCTTTCTTTCAGCCACTGACTGACGTTCTGCTCGATGCGTGCGGCGATGTCGTCGTCGGCAGATGCCTTCTGGAACTGCTCACCGGTGATGTGCTCGTACAGCTCGATATAGCGTTCGCTGACACTTTCAGCATATTCGTCGGTAATCTCAGGCATCACCTGTCCCGGCTCGTTCATGAAGTTGTGCTCAATGAGCCACTGGCGGACGAACTCCTTTGAGAGCTGTTTCTGGGGCTCACCCTTGGCCAGCTTCTCTTCGTAGCCGTCGGCGTAGAAGTAACGGGAGGAGTCGGGAGTGTGAATCTCGTCGATGAGAAACACCTTGCCGTCGCGCTTACCAAACTCATACTTCGTATCAACGAGGATGAGTCCCTGACGGGCGGCAATCTCCTGACCACGGGCAAAGAGCTTGCGGGTGTAGTCTTCCATCACGGCATAGTCTTCAGGGCTGACGATACCCTGCACAAGGATTTCCTCGCGTGAAATATTGAGGTCATGGCCTTCGTCAGCCTTTGTCGTCGGGGTGATGATAGGCTCAGGGAAGCGCTCGTTCTCCTTCATACCGTCAGGCAGGCGCACCCCACATAATTCACGGCAGCCATTCTTGTATTCACGCCAGGCAGAGCCCGTGAGAATAGAACGGATAATCATTTCTACACGGAATCCCTCGCACTTCAGTCCTACGGTCACCATAGGGTCTGGAGTAGCCAGTTTCCAGTTAGGGCAGATGTCGCTGGTGGCATCCAGGAACTTTGCGGCAATCTGGTTGAGAACCTGGCCCTTGTAGGGAATACCTTTGGGCAGGATAACGTCAAAAGCCGAGATGCGGTCTGTGGCAACCATCACCATCAGGTCGTCGTTGATGTTATACACATCGCGTACCTTTCCGTGGTACACGCTCTTCTGTCCTTTGAAGTTGAAATCAGTCTTTGTTAATGCTTTCACCATCTTTTGTATTATCTATTTGTTGGTTTCCTGTTTTTGATTTTTCTTCGCGTTCCTTGTCGTGATGCTCGTATGCATTGACAATGCGCGTAACGAGTTTATGACGTACGATGTCTTTCTTTGTCAGTTCGACAATACCGATGCCGTCCACGTCCTTTAATATATGCAGGGCCTCTACCAGTCCGCTTTGCTGTGGTCGCGGCAAGTCAATCTGTGAGGTGTCGCCTGTGATAATCATTTTCGTATTCCATCCCATACGGGTAAGGAACATGCGAATCTGCTGAGGTGTCGTGTTCTGTGCTTCGTCAAGGATGACGACGGCATCACTCAGCGTTCGGCCGCGCATGAATGCCAACGGAGCAATCTGTATGACGTGCTTCTCCATCATGTCCTGCAATTTGACTTGAGGCAGCATATCCTCTAATGCGTCATAGAGTGGTTGCAGATAAGGGTCTATCTTATCCTTCATGTCGCCAGGCAGGAATCCGAGTTTCTCTCCTGCTTCAACGGCAGGACGGGAAAGGATGATTTTCTTGGCGGTTTTCTCTTTGAGCGCTTTCACAGCGAGGGCAATACTCAAGTAGGTCTTACCTGTTCCTGCAGGGCCTACGGCAAACACCATGTCGTTGGCTTCGTAGAATTCAATCAGCCGCTGCTGGTTTTC
This sequence comes from uncultured Prevotella sp., assembly GCA_905233985.1. GTDB lineage: Bacteria > Bacteroidota > Bacteroidia > Bacteroidales > Bacteroidaceae > Prevotella. Next base: position 66,141 of record CAJOFA010000017.1, on the reverse strand, counting down.
TGTGCGCGCCTTGATGGGGCGCCCCGACATAGAATAGACAAGCACTCCTTCGGGAATGTCGTCTTTCGTACGGTGTCCTTTCACAATATCGATGAGGTCTTCCTCGCCCAGCGAGTTGAATTTCAGGATATGTTTGCGCAGTTTCTCGATGTTTTCCTCAAATGAAGCCATCTGTTCCTCGTCGCCCAATACGCGCAACACGTTGTCACGCGCCACTATCCGCAACTTGGGGTAGAATGACTTGAGCATCTGTAAGTGTACGTTATTCGCCCCATAGAATACTACGCAGTCAATGTCTTCTAATACAATATGTTTCTCTATCAATTGATCTGAAATTTAAAATTTGCTTGCAAAGTTACGAATAAACGAGGGTAATACAAAGAAAATGTTTCATTTTTTTATTGAGCGAGAGTAATTTCCGCGAAGAGTTGACCAAGTTATATAAAAACAGTAGAAATGCAACAGACAAAAAAGTATCTTTTGCATTCTTGAACGTAGAGTCGGTTTCCCACATTGGGGGATGACTATGTGTTACAGAATAGTCTTGACTGCCTCGAGCATACCCTCCTGCTGAATAAGGTCGAGATACTGCTTTACGAGAGCATTGAGACCCTTTATTTTGTTGAGGTCTTCTTGCCAGATGAACTCAGCACCGAGAACACCGTCAGCTACCTTCTGCGTGTCGCCAGTAACCCAGAGGTTCTTCAACAGGTCCAGAATCTTCTGGTCATCGTTGGGAACGATTTCCACACCATCTGCACGTTTACCACCTTTGTAATAGGAAATAATAGCAGCAAGTCCAAAGACAAGACCCTTGGGCAGTTCACCCTTACGCTCCAAATATGTTTTTAGACCGGGCAGGTCACGTGTCTGGAACTTCGGGAATGAATTAAGCATGATGCTTGTGACCTGATGGTCAATGAACGGGTTATCGAAACGCTCCAAGACGTCGCCGGCAAACTTCTCGAGCTCGTTCATTGGCAAGTCAAGAGTATGCATCAGTTCGTCGAACTGTACTTTGTGTATATACTTACCGATGACTTCGTGCTGACAGGCGTCTCGTACGATATTCACGCCGCTGAGGAATGCTACAGGTGAGAGTACAGTGTGCGGACCATTGAGTAGTGTCACCTTACGCTTGTGGTAGGGCTCTTCTGAGGGAACGAACAGCACGTGCAGGCCGGCCTTGTCTGCAGGGAATTCCTTTTCTACTTCTTTTGGAGCCTCAATAACCCAGAGGTGGAATGTCTCAGCCTGTACCACGAGGTTGTCGCGGTAGCAGATCTTCTCTTGAATCTCCTTGATTTCATTGCGCGGGAAACCAGGCACGATGCGGTCAACGAGGGTAGCATATACGCCGCAAGACTCGTCAAACCACTTCTTGAAGCCTTCGCCAAGCTGCCACAGCTCAATATACTTATAGATACAGTCCTTGAGTACGTGACCATTCAGGAAAATGAGCTCGCAGGGAAAGATGATAAGTCCCTTCGCGGGGTCACCATTGAAGGTTTGGTAACGACGATAGAGCAGTTGCACCAATTTGCCAGGATAACTGCTGGCGGGTGCATCTTCCAGTTTGCATGCGGGGTCGAAGGCGATACCGGCCTCGGTAGTGTTAGAGATGACAAAACGCATCTCAGGCTGGTCGGCCAGTGCCATGAATGCGGCATTCTGTGTGTATGGGTTCAGCGCACGGCTGATGACATCAATACGGTCCAATGTATTGACGGGCTTGCCGTTCTCACGTCCTTGCAGGTTTACATGATAGAGGCAGTCCTGGCCGTTGAGCCATTCAACCATACCTTTCTCAATGGGCTGTACGACGACGACAGAGCCGTTGAAGTCGGTCTTCTGGTCCATGTTCCAGATAATCCAATCTACGAACGCACGGAGGAAATTACCTTCTCCGAACTGAATCACTTTCTCTGGCATCACGCTCTTTGGAGCGAACTGTTTGTTTAAAGGTTTCATATGGTATGTTTGTGTTTATTCTTTTTGATGATGCAAAATTATATAAAAAAAAACGGAGCGCCAAATTATGACGCTCCGAAATCTTGTTTATTTGCGTAAAGGTTTGCGGAAAAGAGAATGGTTTTTTATCTCTCTGAGACGTACTTGTGCAATGTGGCACGTACAGCACCCGTGCCTGCATACAATTCCTTTACCATACCCTCTATCTGTTCGCCAAGTTCCGCCTCATAGAGGTCGAGACCGAATACATCAGCACGGCTGTATAGGGTTTTGAGGCAACTCCAGTCCTGATCGGGCTTACCAATCTCCAGCGGGGCGACAATGGCCTGTAGCTCTGCCAACATGGGGTCGGGGGAAGGTTCGAACGGAGTCCCGTCGTCCTTGATGCCTTTCAAGTAGCGGGCATAGCCAGCCAGTGTCAGGGGAATCAATACGAGGTTACTCTTGTCAAGACCACGGGCAATATATTTCTTCAGTGTCTCACCAAATCGAATAGGCAGTTTCTGCGAGGTGTCCATGGCGATGCGCTGTGGAGCATCAGGCATGAACGGGTTGGGAAGACGGCGGTTGATGACGGCGCCAATAAACTCGTAGGGGTTCAGCACACCCGGGTCAACAACAACGGGCATTGCCTCCATATAACCAATCTTCTGGATAAAGGCACGCAGGTCTTCGTCCTTCATCTCTGCGCTGATGAGCGTATAGCCCAACATACAGCCATAGATGGACATCGCCGTATGGAGGGGGTTCAGACAGGTGGTCACTTTCATCGTCTCAACTTTGTCCACCGTCTCACGGGTGGTGTAGAGCGCACCGCCGAGGTCGAGTGGGGGACGGCCGTTGGTGTAGTTGTCCTCGATGACAAGGTACTGCACTTCCTCAGCGTTCACGAAGGGTGCGGTAAATGTATGCTTCTCCGTTTCAATGTAGTTGTTGTCCTCGAAGCCATCGGCGGCCAGCAGTTCCTTCACTTTCTCGTGAGGACGGGGAGTTATCTTGTCAATCATCGACCAGGGGAAGGTAATCTTCGTCTCATCCTTGAGATAGTCAAGGAATCCCTGTGGCACCAGTCCGTCGCTGACCCAGCGCTCTGCGTATGCGAAGACGCCTGCTTTGACTTTGTCACCATTATGAGAGCAGTTGTCCATACTCTGTACCGTTAATGGCAGTTGTCCGGCATTGAAACGTTCCAAGAGAAGTGCGCAGACCTTACCCATAGCGAAGACGGGCTGGAGTCCGCGTGCCAAGTCAGCCTCATTAAAGGTGTAGCCTTTCTCGGTGATGGTGAATGAAATCATCTGCAACGAGGGGTTACGGAAAATCTCCATCAGACACTGCCAGTCGGGAAACTGTGGGTCGGCCTTCAGCGCTTCTGTGACGCTGGCAATGACTTTCTTCTCGATGGTTCCTGTTGACTGGAGGCTTACCAACAGCGATAGATTATTATATGGTGTATATGCTTTGTCAATCACCTCGAAGTCAAAGGTCTCGGCGACGATGACACCACGGTCGTACTTTCCTGTGTTTAATGCGTCGTTGAGGATAGCGGCAGGGAAGGCGCGGAAGATGTTACCTCCGCCGAAGTGTACCCATGTAGGCTGTTCATGTGTCTTCTTGCGTATTGTAGCAATGTCGAACTTGGGAAGCTGATAGCCCTTGGCTTCCCATTCTGCAGCATTCAACTGGCCGCTCAGTATGTCATTCAGTTTCATCATATTATAATTATGAATTATGATTACGAATTATGAATTAGGAGTTATCACTTGATAACGTCCGCTGAGGTGCATGAAAGCAAAGAGACGTAACAGTCCGTCATAGTAGGCATCGAAGTAGCCGTCCTCGAAGGGCTCGTGCTTAGCATTCCACAGGGCATCAACGAACTCCTTGCTCTTGCTGTGTGAACACATCATCGAAGCTGCTGCTGTGGTGGCTACCAGGCCGATGCTGTGACGCAGCTTGCGAAAACCGCCTGCCTGTAGAATCTCGTCACCCTCAGGCAGCGTGCCGTCAACACGATACTGGTCAAAAAACTTATCTACTCCTTGTGCATAAAAGAAGTTCTGGATGGTTTCACCATATTTCTGCTGCCATTCGTGGTCTGCACAGCTCCACTCGTAGTCGAGGGTGATGTTCATAGGTACGCGCCATGAGTCGTAGCGGAAGTTGTTGCTGCCGTTACGACGGGGAGCACCCTGCGGACGATCTGGCCTTCCTGGGAAGCGCGGCATCTGCATCTCACTGCCGTCATACTGGCACATGTCTGCGTTCAGTCCTGTCTTCTCATTAATGGCCTTGTGCAGGAACTCACGGCTCTTTGCGGCACATTCCGTCCAATAGTCGCTGCGTCCGTCGTCCGCCCAGCGAGCCCATACCTCGTAAAAGGCAGGGATATGGTAACTGGGGTCGGTGAAACGCTGTCCGAATCCATCTGGAGTGAATGTGATAAGTTTCGTGTCGGGGTCAATGAGGTACATCTTCTGCGGGCCTGTCGGCTGTGGGCCGAATCTACCGAAACCCGGTCGGGCTTCCGGCTCATACTCTTTCGGCTGTATGCAGTCGAGTATATGTTGTGCCTCTGCCTTGTAGTTGATACCTGTGTCATTGCCCCAGCGGTTGGAGGCGAAGATAAGAGCTGTGATATAGTATAGCTCTCCATCGGATGCTGCCCCGTCTGCATTGCGTGTGCCGTCGGTCTTACAACTCCATGCGAAGTAGCCCTTGCGTGGCCCATCCTGATGCTGCATATATTTCTTGCTCCAGCGCCACAGGCGGTCAAAGATATCCTTCTCGCCGAACTGCACGGCAATCATCATGCCATACGACATGCCCTCGGTGCGGGCATCGTGGTTCTTCACGTCGGATATATAGCCCAGCGTGTCGCCTACTTCAAAATAGACCTTGTTGGGACCACGGAATACGTCATTGAATACTTCCTGCACCTTGGCGTCAACTTCGGCTTGGGAATAGCCCATTTCTACAAAGAGATTCCGATATTGTCCGGTTTCGAAACCTCCCTTTTTCCAGGGTTCCTGTGCCATCATCGATATTGTTAGCATCAGCAGAAATGTCAGAACAATTGTTTTCTTCATATGATATGGAGAGTTGGGTGACTTAATCAAAGAATCCGGGTTGCTGATAGGGAATGCCCAGTTCACGGTCAACAGTGGCAAGGATGCCCTGCACCTGTCCGAGGGCAAACATGCGGCCGAGCAGGGTGTAGCCGGCATTATGGCCGTGACTCGATTCGTCCATGATGCCGCCAGGCTTGTCGGTGAACGTCATGCCGTGATCGACGCGCATGGGCAACTGCGGGTTCTCTTTCTCAAAGATACGGCACAGTTCAATGAGGTCGGCACGTCCGCCCAAGTGACTGGCTTCGGTGAAGTCGCCGTTAGGGAAGATGTGGCATGAACGCAGATGAACGAAGTGCGTACGCGAAGCAAATTTGCGGGCCATTTCAACAACATTGTTGTAAGCACCGGCAGAGAGACTACCTGCACAGAACGTCAGACCATTGTGCTTGTTGGGTACAGCATCGAGGAACCACTGGATATCCTCTTCGGTACGAACGATGCGCGGCAGACCGAGAATCTCGATGGGGGGGTCATCGGGGTGAACGCACATGTTCATATTGCACTCCTCACAGACAGGCATGATAGCTTCGAGAAAATATTTCATATTCTCACGTAACTGCCTCTTGTCTATACCCTTATACAAATCAAGGAAATCACGGAACTTCTGAATGGGGGCCTCGTCGTTCTCACTAAAGTTACCACTGACAAAACCCTGTGTTTTGATGATGATATTCTCTACGAGCTTGTGATCCTTCTCTGGGGTCATCGTCTTTGCTATCTCGTCACATTCGGCAATGACGCTGCGGCCTTCGCCCCATCCCTCGGGGAACTGGAACTTCTCCCATTCCTCACGAGCACCTGGACGTTTCAGAATGTAGATATCAAAATAAGCAAACTCAGCATAGTTGAAATAGAGATTCGTGGCACCGTTGGGGTTGTTGTGGAACAAGTCGGTACGTGCCCAATCTAGCACAGGCATGAAGTTGTAGCAGATACAGTGGATACCTTCTGCCGAGAGGTTTCGCAGGCTCTCCTTATATACCTCAATCTGCTGGTCTCGGTCGGGACCGCCATACTTGATGGTCTCCACTACCGGCAGACTTTCGACCACGCTCCAGCGCATACCATAGCTTTCGATATATTCGCGGAGATCACGGATTTTCTCCCTTGTCCATACTTCACCTAAAGGTACGTCGTGCAGGGCCGTGACGATGCCCTCGACACCGATCTGTCTCAACATGGCAAGTGTAATCTTATCCTTCTTGCCAAACCATCTCCATGTTCTTTCCATAATATTAATAGCTTCTTGCAATAATTACACGATGCTTCGCAGGCTTTCCGCTGACCATATCAACTCCTTCTGTCTGTTCATAGGCAAAAGGCACACAGCGAATGGTAGCCTGTGTCTCTTCCTTGATTTGTGCCTCGGTCTCGGCGGTGCCGTCCCAGTGGCAGAGGAAGAAACCTCCGTCCTTAACCTTCTCCTTGAACTCCTCGTAGTTGTCGCACTCATAGACATGCTCATCGCGATACTTACGCGCTTTCTCAAAGATATTCTTTTGGATATCCTCCAAAAGTCCTTCCACGTATTGTGCAATGCCATCGATGGAACGTGTCTCCTTCTCCAATGTGTCACGGCGCATGACCTCGATGGTGCCGTTCTCTAAGTCACGGGCACCCAGAACGAGACGTACAGGAACACCTTTCAACTCGTAGTCGGCGAACTTGAAGCCGGGACGCTTGTTGTCGCTGTCGTCAAACTTCACGCTGATGCCCTTTGAACGCAGTTCGTCGATAATCGGCTGTACCTCTTTGTTAACCAGCTCCATCTGTTCGGGCTTGGTAGCAATGGGGATGATAACTACCTGAATAGGAGCAATACGTGGCGGCAGCACGAGGCCGTTGTCATCGCTGTGAGCCATAATCATGGCACCGATGAGTCGGGTAGAGACGCCCCATGACGTAGCCCATACATATTCGGGCTTATTCTCCTTATTTAGATAAGTCACCTCGAAAGCCTTGGCAAAGTTTTGTCCGAGGAAGTGCGAAGTGCCCGACTGGAGAGCCTTGCCGTCCTGCATCATAGCTTCGATGGTATAGGTGTCGAGTGCTCCGGCGAAACGCTCCGTCTCGCTCTTTACACCCTGCAGCACAGGAAGTGACAGCCACTCCTCTGCAAACGTAGCATAGACGTGCAGCATCTTCTTAGCTTCCTCTTCGGCTTCCTCCTTAGTGGCATGAGCCGTATGGCCTTCCTGCCAAAGGAATTCTGATGTGCGGAGGAACGGACGGGTACGCATCTCCCAGCGCATGACATTACACCACTGGTTGCACATCAGAGGCAGGTCGCGCCATGAGTGAATCCAGTTCTTATAGGTGTTCCAAATGATGGTCTCTGACGTAGGACGTACAATTAGCTCCTCTTCGAGCTTGGCAGCGGGATCCACCTCTACGCCGCTCTTGTCTTCCTTGGCACGCAGGCGATAGTGGGTCACGACGGCACACTCCTTGGCAAAACCTTCCACATGTTCGGCCTCGCGGCTCAGGAACGATTTGGGAATCAACAGCGGGAAGTAGGCATTCTGTGCACCTGTCTCTTTGAACATTTTATCCAACTGTGCCTGCATCTTCTCCCAGATGGCATAGCCATAGGGTTTGATGACCATACATCCGCGAACGGCCGACTGCTCTGCGAGGTCGGCCTTTACCACCAAATCGTTATACCACTGGCTGTAATTGTCAGCCCTTTTCGTTAAATCTTTTAATTCTTTAGCCATATTTCATGTTCATTTTATTAAATTTTGCTGCAAAGGTACAAAAAAGTTGAGAGTTTAGAGTTGAAAGTTGAAAGTTTTTTGTACTTTTGCGCCAAAATAATATGTTTAACCACTAAATTATGAAATTATGAAGGTAAAGACTTTATCATTGGCACTCTGCTTAGGCATTGTGCTCGCAGGTTGTAACAACATGCAAAAGGGTGCCGGTATCGGTGCCGCAGGTGGTGCCGTTCTGGGTGGTATCATCGGTAAGATTGCTGGTAACACCGCCATCGGTGCAGCCATCGGTGCAGCCGTCGGTACAGGTGCCGGAGCAATCATTGGTAAGAAGATGGACAAGGTGAAGGCTGAGGCAGAGCAGGTCAGCAATGCTCAGGTTACAGAAGTGACCGACGCCAATGGTCTTGATGCTGTGAAGGTGACGTTCGACAGCGGTATCTTCTTCGAAAGCGGAAAGTCATCCCTCTCTCCTAAGTCGAAGGTTTCACTCGGTGAGCTTGCCAATGTGCTGAAGAACAACCCCACCTGCGACGTGGCCATCCAAGGCTATACGGACAATACGCCATTCCGCGGATTCTCTGCTGAAGAGAGCGTGGAGAAGAACCAGGCGCTCTCGCTTGACCGTGCAGCAGCTGTATCTTCTTACCTCCTCTCGCTGGGTGTCAGCAACAGCCAGATCAAGAGCGTAGAAGGTTTCGGCGAGGCTAATCCCGTGGCAGACAATTCTACTGCAGCAGGCAAGCAGCAGAACCGTCGCGTAGAGATTTATCTTTATGCCAGCCAGCAGATGGTTAATAGTGCCAATGCCGGAGAAAGCCTCTAAATTGAATTAGGAACGACTAGTGACAAAGTTTTTTAAGCGCCTATGGCGCATACTTAAGTGGACAGTGGCGGTGTTTTTTGCCTCCACTGTCCTCTCTGTTATAGCCTATCGCTTCATTCCCGTCTATGTCACACCGCTAATGCTTATTCGTTGTGTGGAACAGCTAATTGACGGGGAGTCACTTACGTTACATCATCATTGGGTACCGCTCGAGCAGATGTCGCCATCTATGCCGCGTGCCGTGATGGGGAGTGAGGATGCCCGTTTTTTGGATCATCACGGCTTTGATTTCAAAGCCATTGAGTATGCTGCACGCCGTAATATGGAGCACCCGGAAAAACGCAAGCTCGGTGCCAGCACCATTAGCCAGCAGACGGCCAAGAACGTCTTTCTATGGCCGGGGCGTTCGTGGGTTCGCAAGGGCTTAGAAGCCTATTTCACTTTTCTGATTGAGCTCTTCTGGTCAAAGCAGCGCATCATGGAGGTCTATCTGAACTCCATCGAAATGGGTCCTGGCATCTATGGTGTAGATGCCGTTGCCGAACAGCATTTCAACTGCACGGCTGAGCAACTCACCGACCGCCAATGTGCGCTCATTGCTGCCACGTTGCCCAATCCCCGTCGTTTCTCTTCAGCGCGTCCGTCGCCTTATGTGCTCCGTCGCCGCGACCGCATCCTGAATGAAATGAAGTACGTCAAATCTCTGCCTAATAAAGGAGAGGACAAACCCAGAAAGAAATAACACGGCACTTTACTCGTGTCTGATGGCCTCGATGGGATCCATGTTAGCTGCCTTCTGTGCAGGAATGTAGCCGAACAGTACGCCGATGCACACGCAGACGAGGAACGACACATAGATGCTCCATGCCGGCACGCTGCTGGGCATGCCGAAGGATGACACGAAGGCACTGGCTCCGACACCGACAATAACACCTATGAGTCCGCCTGTGACGGAGATGAGCACCGACTCAATGAGGAACTGCAGAGATATCACGGCTCCCGTGGCTCCCACAGCCATGCGCAGACCAATCTCCTTGGTGCGCTCGGTGACAGAGACGAGCATGATGTTCATGATACCGATTCCTGCCACGAGCAGCGAGAAGGCTGCGGCCACTACAAGGATGATAGTAACGGTGTCCATCGTCGATGACATGGTCTCCATCATCTCAGCCTGTGAACGGATGGTGAAGTCGTCATCTGCATCATCCTTCAGTTTGTGGTTGTCACGGAGAATCTGTGTCAGCTCCTCAATGGCAGCATCACTCAGTTCTTCGGTAACAGCTGAGCAGACAATGCTGGAGAAGAAGGTCTGTGCTGCCACACGTTTCATGACGGTGGTGTAGGGGGCGATGATGACATTGTCCTGGTCCATGCCCCATGAGTTGTAGCCCTTGGTCTTCAGTACACCGACGATACGCATGGGGATAGACTTGAAGCGGATGGTCTTGCCGATGGGGTCGGCACCCTCGCCGAACAGTTCAGTAACGATGGTGTTTCCCACCACGCAGACCTTAGCTGCTTTGCGGATGTCCTCCTCATTGAAGCAGTCGCCTTTCTCCACATCCCACAGCTTAATTTCGAGGTATTCTTCAGACTCACCGTACAACGTGGTGTTGGTATTGTTGTTGCCGTAGATGACCTGTCCAGAAGCCGTTACCTCTGGGGATACCTTGGTGACGAAGCGCTTCTCGCTGAGGATGCGCTCGTAGTCGGCCATCTTCAGCGTCTGCATGCTTGAAGGGTCCTGGCGCACACCGCCACGCATGTCGGCACCAGGTCGGATGGTGAGCAGGTTCGTACCCATTGTCGACAACTCGGCACGGATACTTTCCTTCGAGCCCTGTCCGATAGACATCATGATGATGACAGCTGCCACACCGATGATGATACCGAGCATGGAGAGGAACGAGCGCATCTTGTTGTTGGCTACGGCCTTCAAGCTTACTTTTATTAAATTCAGTATATTCATTTTATAGCATGATCAATTATGCATTATCTATCAGTCGTCTTGTGGTTTCGGCAGGGCAGCGAGCGCCTCGGCTGCCGACTTGATGTTGGTGTTGACCGTGTCCTCACGTATCTTGCCGTCGCGCAGGTTGATGTTACGACTGCTATATTCGGCAATCTCAGGGTTGTGGGTCACGAAGATGATGGTGTGGCCCTGATGATAGAGCTCCTGGAAGAGCACGAGCATCTCGAACGAGGTACGAGTATCGAGGTTACCCGTTGCCTCGTCAGCCAGCAGCACAGCAGGGTCGTTGACCAGTGCACGGGCTATGGCGACACGCTGCATCTGACCACCAGACATCTCGTTGGACTTATGTTCCATGCGGTCAGCCAGTCCTACGGCTTGCAGAGCCTTGATAGCACGCTCACGGCGTTCTGAAGCCGACACTTCCGAGTTATACATCAGCGGCAGCTCCACATTCTCCAGTGCTGTCGTCTTGGCCAGCAGGTTATAGTTCTGGAAGACGAAGCCAATCTTACGGTTGCGCAGGTGGGCACGCTGAGTCTTCGACATGGTGCGCACGGACACGCCGTCCAGGAAATACTCTCCGCTTGTCGGCGTGTCGAGGCAGCCCAGCTGGTTGAGCAGCGTTGACTTGCCGGAGCCTGACGTTCCCTGAATGGTGACAAACTCCCCCTCATAGATCTTGAACGACACGCCGCGCAGGGCTTTCACCGTCTCAGAGCCTACTTGGAAGTAGCGCTTCACGTTCTGTAGTTCGATGACTACTTTTCTTTCGTCCATAACCTCGCTATTGTTTCTTCGGCATGTTGCCGCTGTTACCGTTGTTACCGCCTTGCTTATTTCTGTTTCCTGGTCTCGGCATGAACGGGTTACCGCCCTGTTGCTCTCCTGGCATAGCATCATTTGCACCGCTGATGGTGAAGTCGGTCAGCACCTTCGTGCCTGCACTGATGCCACCGGTAATCTCCGTGAGCGTACCGTTGGTGATACCGATAGTAACGGCATGTGCCTTGAATGTGTTGTTTTCCAGTGTCCACAGCTTATGCTCGGCCTGACAGTCTTCTACCTTCTGTCCGTCCTTCAGGAAGGCCTCGGTGGGTGCGAAGCGTAGCGCCTTGGCAGGCACGGCCAGCACGTCGTTCTTCTCCAGCGTGAAGATGGTGACGTTGGCAGTCAGTCCGGGCTTCAGCTTCAGATTGTCGTTGGGTGCTGAGATGACCACCTGGTAGGTGACGACATTACTCTCTGTGGTAGCTTGCTGGCGTACCTGTGTCACCTTACCCTCGAACGAGTCATCGGGGAAGGCATCAACGGTGAATGTTACACGCTGTCCTTCCAAGACTCCGCCGATGTCAGCCTCGTCGATGTCGGCAATGACACGCATGTTCGTCAGGTCCTGTGCAATGGTGAACAGTTCCGGCGTGTTGAACGATGCTGCCACGGTCTGGCCTTCCTCAACCGACTTCGACAGCACGATTCCGTCGATGGGGGAGGTGATGGTGGCATAGCTGAGGTTTGTCTGGGCCTTCTTCACGCTTTCACGTGACGTTGCCACTTGCTCTTTGGCCTGCAGGTAAGTCAGTCGGGCACTCTCGTAGTCGTCGGCGCTGACCAGTCCCTTGTTATAGAGCGTCTGGTAGCGTTTGAAGTTGTCCTGCTGATAGTTCAGCGCACTCTGTGCACTCGACAGGTTGGCACGTGCCGTGCTCAGCTCACTCATCAGGTTGGTCTTGTCCAGTTCGGCGATGACCTGTCCTTTCTTCACCACGCTGTTATAGTCAACATAGAGTTTGTTGACGATACCGCTCACCTGGGTACCGACGGTAACGCTGGTCACCGGCTCGATGGTACCTGTGGCGGTGATGCTGTTCTGGATGTTTGTCTTTGCGACAGCGGCCTCCTCGAACGATATTTTCTCTTCTTTTTTACCGCCGGCAAAGAGCCAGAATAACAAGGCAATGAGCACAACAGCTCCGATGCCTATCCATAATTTCTTGTTCTTCATATGCTTATATTATATTTACCTTCATTATATATTCATTGTTTCTCCCTGATAGAACCGCAGCAGCTGCTGGTTGAGAATGGTCATGTATTTCGACTGCAGCTTGTTCTGCTGGGCGTTGAGCAGGTTCGTCTTGCCGTTCATCAGCTCCACGATGTTCTTCAGCCCGAGGCGGAACTGCTCACTCAGCAGGTCATAGCTCTGCTGCTCGCTGTCCACATTCAGCATGGCAGCCTTGAACTTCTGCTGGTTGGTATTGGCGTCGAGCCAGTAGCCCTCAATGGTGGAGTAGAGCTGTTTCTGCTGGTCCTGCAGGTCGAGCAGCGCCTGTTCCTGCTGCAGCTTCGCCTTGTTGATGGCTGTCTTCGCAGAACGGTTGTCGAAGATGGGGATGCTTACCGAAGCACCTACCGACATATCGACATTCGTCTTGAACTGGTCGCCCCAGCCGCTGGAACTCAGCGAGTTGGTGCTGGTGCCGATGCTACCGGTCATGCTGATGGTGGGCAGCTTCTGCGCCTCGGCCAGCGACAGTTGGATGTCGCTGCTTTGGATGTTCAGCTGACTGTTTCGAATCTCCGGACGTGTGGATAGTGCTGTCTCATAGACGCTGTATAAGGCAGGAATGGGGGTGAGTGCCTGTTCGTCGGAGGCAGCAGGTATGGCAATGTCAAACTCCGCATCTGTAATCTCAAGCAGCTGCTTCAGCCGCAGTTTATAGTTTGCCAGCTCACTCTCGGCAGCAACGATGTTATACTCGTCGGTGGCACGCTGGGCGGTCAGTTGTGCAAGGTCAGCTTTCGACATCTTGCCGACCTCTACCATCTCCTGTCCGCGCTCTTCGTTCTTCTTGCTTGCCTCCAGACTCTGGCGGTTGACGTTGATAGCCTCGTTCAGGTAGAGAATCTGCACGTAGTACTGTGCTATCTGCTCCTGAATGGTGTTCGCTGTCGATGCGCTGTCCAGCTCAGCCTGTTCTTCCGTCAGCCGGTTGAGCTTCACCTGGTTGCGGTTCCGGTTACCGTTCCATACCGTCCATTGGGCGTTCAGTCCGTAGGAGCCGTTGTAGTATGTCTTTTTGACGCTGGTGTTTACCGTACCATTGGAAACGGTGGTGACACCGCTACCAGTCCACGGACGATAACCAACTGACTGATTGGTTGATGCAGACAATGATGGAAGTAATGCTGCTTCCGACTGACGCAGGTCTTCCGTTGCTGAGAGTCGGCTCAGGCGTTTCTTCTGCAGCGAGATATTATGAGTCAGCGCGTAGTCAATACATTCGCGCAAGGTCCACTGCTGTTGAGCGTTTGCTGTGAGGGGCAGCAACATCAGCAGAAATAATAAATTTGATAGTTTCTTCATTTGATTATACTATATGATTTCATTCTCTATTCATCATACTCCGTCTTGTCCTCGATGCCGGCATCGGCCAGGGCTTCCTTGCGCTCCACGCAGGTGCCGCAGCATCCGCAATGCCGTTCGCCGCCCTTGTAGCACGACCATGTCTCGCTGTAGTCGATGCCCAGCGCCTTGCCGCGTCGGGCGATGTCACCCTTGGTGAGATGGGTGTAGGGTGCCCGCAGCCTGACATTGACATAGGTTCCTGCGTTGGCTGCCGCATCGAAGGCTTTGACAAACTCCGGACGGCAGTCGGGGTAGATGGTATGGTCTCCGCCGTGGTTCGCCATCATCACGTATTTCAGTCCGTTACTCTCGGCAATGCCTACTGCAATGGAGAGCATGATGCCGTTGCGGAAGGGGACCACCGTCGATTTCATGTTCTCGTCGGCATAGTGCCCTTCAGGGATGGCGTCGCCGCCTTCCAGCAGCGAGCTTTTGAAATAGGTTGCCATGAAGTCCAGCGGAATGACGATGTGACGGATTCCCAGCCGCTCGCAATGTAACTGTGCAAAGGGAATCTCACGGGCATTATGGTTGGCGCCGTAGTCGAACGACACGGCCAGCGCAATACGTTCCTGCTCGTCGTAGAGTAGGGTGGTGGAGTCCATTCCACCGCTTAGAATCAATACGGAGTCTTTCTTTTTCATTAATCTCGTGCAAAGATAATAATAAATCGTGAAATATGAAAGTGTTGTTGTGGTCTCTTTAACAAAAAATATCCAAGAGTAAGTATGAATTTATGTTTTTTTGACTACCTTTGCATTCAAATTGCATTTTTATGAAACTGATACGACTCGTTCTGCTCTCCTTCATCCTCGTGGTCAGCGCTTGTATATCCCGCTCGGGGAAGCCGGAGGAGAAAGCCCTGCAACCTGCCGAACTGCTTTTTCATGTCAGCATAGCGTCCAATGAGATTACCGACGTCACGGGAATGATAGATCATGTGGCCATAGTCCTGACTGCCGATACCGTTATCGAAGCCGTCAGTCGGGGCGTGGTGCTGACACCCGTTGACTCCCTCCGTTGTCAGGAGGGCTATTATATAATAGGTAAGGTGACGGGGGCAGATGCCGATGCCACCCTGCGGCTGGCACGCTCCTTCCTGGGGAAACCTTACGACGAGCTGTTCCTGCCTGCCAACGACAGCATCTACTGCTCCGAGCTGGTACAATTGGCTTATGTTGATGCGCAGGGACGTCCTCTCTTCGAGTCCGTGCCTATGTCGTTTCACGACAGCACAGGGCGTGTTACCGACTACTGGCAGGCGTTCTACTCTGAACGCGGCATGACTGTTCCCGAGGGGTGGCCAGGCACCAATCCCGCCGAACTTTCCCGCCGTTCCGTCGTTCGTTTGACAGGTGACACCCTGCAGATGCATCGTTAGATGACGCTTTTTGCTCCATATTTGAAGAAAAAAGCAAAAAAAGTGAAGAAAAGTTTGGTGGTTCCGAAAAAACTGCTTACCTTTGCACCCGCAAATCAGAAATGAGGAGCCAAGGAGGTTCCGTAGCTCAACTGAATAGAGCATCTGACTACGGATCAGAAGGTTGTGGGTTTGAATCCCGCCGGAATCACAAAGAATAGGAAATGGAGACAGAAAGCTTGCTTTCGAGTCTCCATTTTTCGTTCTTTGATCATTAGCCCGTGGCAGGGCTAAGGTTCGACAAAGTCAATTCCGCCACAGGGCTAAGGATCGACAAGGTCAATTCCGCCGGAATTTTATACTCTCTGGTAACACAGGTAGTACTTCCTGATTTTCTTTGACAGCAGCTGCACGTTGAGAATCTCCGAAGCCTCGGCGATGTCTTTCACCGTGCCGTCCTTGTAGAGGATGCCGATGCTGTCGTCCTCGGGGTTATACATGTCCTTCTGTGCCTCGGTGATGCTCATCATGTAGCGGCGTGCCTCCTCGGGGGTGATGTCAATACGCTTGGCTATGTGCTGCGCGATGCTGTCGGCCTCTTCCTCGCTGATAGGCTCTTCGCGCACCTCCACACGGAACAGTCGGCGGTCGAGCATGTCGGTGGCGAGCATGGAGAGGATGCGGTCGTCGGCATGGCGCCAAGCCTTCAGCGCCGACCAGATGTCGGAGTCGTCCAGCTCGGCATACATCTGCAGCGCCTCCTCATGGGTGTTGAACCACTGGCGGTCCACATCGTTCTTGATGAAGTAGGCGAGGGCAGGGGACGCAAACAGCTCATGGCCCTCAGCCACCAGCGCCTTGGCTCGGCGCAGCGTGTTGATGAGCACGCGCTCATAGCCCACGGCCGTGCGGTGCAGATAGACCTGCCAGTACATGAGTCGGCGCGACGTCAGATAGTTCTCCACCGAGTAGATGCCCTTGTGGTCCACCACCAGTCGGTCGTCGCTCACGTTGAGCATCTTGATGATGCGTGCCGAGCCGATGTTTCCCTCGGTGACACCCGTATAGAACGAGTCGCGGCGCAGGTAGTCCAGTCGGTCCATGTCGAGCTGCGAAGAGATGAGCTGATGGAATATCTTGTTCGGGTATTCGTCCTTGAAGATGCTGATGGCGAGGTTGAGCTGTCCGTTCAGGTCGCGGTTTATCTGTTCCATCATCAGGATGGACAGCTCCTCGTGAGTGATGCCGCTGATGAGCGTGTCCTCCAGCACGTGTGAGAACGGGCCGTGGCCGATGTCATGCATCAGGATGGCGGCTTCTACGGCTTCCTCCTCGGAGTCGAAGATATAGATGCCCTTCTCACGCAGCGACTTCACGGCCTCCGTCATCAGGTAGAACGCGCCCAGCGAGTGCTGGAAGCGAGTATGCCGTGCCCCCGGATAGACCACGAAGGCCAGTCCTAACTGGTTGATGCGCCCCAGGCGCTGAAACAGCCGGTGGCCCACAATGTCGTAGAGCAGTCCCCTGCGCATCTTGATGAACCCGAACACGGGGTCGTTGATAATCTTATATCCTTCCATAATTACAGTTCATAGTTCATAGTTCATAGTTCATAGTTCAAAGTTCAAAGTTCAAAGTTCAAAGTTCAAAGTTCATAATGTTTTCTGGTGCAAAGTTACGCTTTTTCTCATAATATCACGCATTTGTTCGGGAAAATTTGCATGAATGAAAATTATTCCTTACCTTTGCCCTCGATAAAACAAGTAAAACCCATTAAAACTATATGTATATGAAAAGAGTGATTTTGTTCGTGTCCCTGGTGATGATGTTCGTCATGGCCCAAGCCCAGAGTAAGAATGAGGGCCAGAAATCGAAAGTGGTTTACTATACGTTCCAATTTGACTACACCGTCAACAACACGTCGGGGGAGTTTAATGTGGATCAGGTCTATGTCACCATCATAGACGAGCCTGGCGAGAAGCCTAAAGTCGTGACTTCAGGCGTCTTTGAGGGACATGATGAAATAGAGGACGAGGTGGACCCAACGGTCGTGTACTGGAAGTCGAAGAACATCGTGTATCTCTATGGCACACGATGGACCTATGCCTTTGCCGAAGTCGAAGTGGCAGGTCTTGACAAGTGCGTGCTCTACCTGATGAAGAAGGACGGCTCTTCCGATTTCTCTCGTGTCAACAAGTCGGGTGACCCAGGTCCGGAGCTCTGCGTTGAAGCAATGGCTGACCTGCACCAGTCCATACGCAATCGCTCGTTCCATAACTTCACCGTGAAAGTACAGGAATAAATGGTCATCAGCAGTATGCAGAACGCACGGGTGAAACAGCTCGTGCAGTTGCAGCAGAAGTCACAGGAGCGCCGCCGCACAGGACTCTTCGTCGTGGAGGGTCAGCGTGAACTCATGCATTGCATCGAAGCAGGCTATGAGGTGGTGGAACTATGGGTTAAAGGTGGAGGGTATTCTCCTTTAACCTTCCACCTTCCACCCTCCACCATCATCGAAGTCACTCCCCAAGTCTATGAGAAAATAGCCTATCGCGGTTCGACGGAAGGAGTTATAGGTGTTGTCCGCGAGCGTCGTCTCACCCTTGACGCACTCCAGCTGCCCGCATCACCCCTGATCGTTGTCCTTGAGAGTGTGGAGAAGCCTGGGAACCTGGGAGCCGTCCTTCGCTCTGCCGATGCTGCCGGAGCCGATGCCGTCATCGTCTGCGACCCGCTCACCGACCTGTATAATCCCAACCTCATCCGCGCCTCGCTGGGAGCCTGTTTCTCCGTGCCCTTAATCGCTTGCAGCTCAGCAGAGTGCATCGCTTTCTTCAAGCAACACCACATACACATTCTGACAGCCCAGCTACAAGATTCCAAGCTCTACTACGATACCGACATGCAACGCCCGACGGCTATCGTCATGGGTACGGAATCGACAGGTCTTACCGACATATGGCGTCAGGCAGCCGATGCCCATATCCGCATCCCCATGCTGGGGCGCATGGACTCGCTCAACGTCTCCGTCTCTGCCGCCATCCTCCTTTTCGAAGCCGTCCGTCAGCGCAAAAATGCCTAATCCTTCTTTTTCTTAGTCTTTTTCCTTTTTTATTTGGAACTTTCCGAAAAACTTCATATATTTGCAAACGAAAAAAATAATAGATGTTATGACAGCCGTACAATTAAATGCAGAGATATTACGCAACTTGGGTGCTATCGCTGAAGACGAAAGCATGTTAAAGCGTGTTGCCAAGTACTTGCGCAAGCTTGTATCCGAAAAAGAGTCTGACCCGACCCTTCTCAGCAAAGAAGAGTTCTTTGCCCGTCTTGACAAGGCGGAAAAAGAGATTGCAGAAGGTAAGGGAATCACCTTTACCAATCGCGATGAAATGAACGTCTGGCTTAATTCACTCTGAGCATGTACACCATAACCTATGCCCCTGAGGCAAAAGAGGGGCTTGCAAAACTCCCGTGATCAACCGACAATCATACAGGGATTTCATCTTTTAAGCACCATATAATAAGGATGTGGAAACCGGCTGGCTTCCACATTTCTTTTTTTCATCCATCAACCATCTTCCATCAACCATCAGACATCCTCCCTCAGCCCTCATCAATCTTCCATCGGTCATAATTAAAGGGCCTGCTCCGCGTGGTGCGAAGCAAGCCCTTGAGTTTGTTATCGGACCTCACAGAGGGACAGTCCCCGTGATTTCATGTGCACTGGTTCCCGTGTGCACTCTCACTGACTCGCAGCCTTCATTGTATATGTTCTATTCTTATTACCACCATGTGCCTCCAAGTAGCCAAACTCCGTGAGTTGGCGGAGGTAACGCTTGGCAGTGGTCGGAGTGTAGCCGAAGTGAGAAACAATAACGTCGGTAGTGATTTCGTCCTTATCGTTCAGGAAAATCAAAATATCGACCATTTTCTCTGCCAAAGAGGGCTTTATCGACCATTTATCGACCATTTTCTGTTTCAAATCCTGTTTATCGACCATTTCTGATGCCATAGATTGCATGAATTGGTCGATATCTGTCTGCAGGTGCTGGCAATGATGACGGGTCATACAATCGAGGAAAATGTTGAGGTCTTCGCTCTCGCGGGTGTCTATCAGCGCCTGGATATATTCGGCCTTGTCTTCTTTGACAACCTTAGTCGGCAACACATCAAACTCCCATTGCAGCAGGTTCATCAGCAGGCGGCTGGTACGTCCGTTACCGTCAGCCCACGGATGGATGGTCACCAGTTCGAAGTGAGCCCAGAAACTGAGGTCATAGACAGCGGCCACATCGGTGGGGTCTATGGCTTTGCGCCTACGATTAAGTTCCTCGCAGAAGGCAGCGAGACGTGCAGGCACTTTCTGATACGACATATAAGACTTGCCACCTGTGCCAGCAGTAACATTCAGTTTACGCAACTCACCCTTGGCAGCAGAGAAGTCACCACCAATAGAGTGATACTCGCTACCCGTGCGAGCCATTACCTTGGATGCCAAGAGAACAAGCCAATCGGTAGTGATAGGTTCATGCCGACGAATCCACTCACGTCCGTAGTCGTAAGCCACCTTCAGGTCGAGGTTCATCTGCTGCTCCAGCATGGTACGCTTGCTGCTGGTGATGCCTTCGTCGAACAGCAACTGAGCCTCCACCTCCGTCACCGTACTGCCCTCGATGGCTGTAGAGTGCGTAATAATGGAGTAGAGATAGAACTTGTCGAAGTCTATCTGATCGGATATACCCAACTTCTTATGCTGCTGAAGCAATCGTAGTAATCTGTCTCTATTCTCTTGTGTCATGATTAGCGTAATATGTTGCAAAGGTACGAATAAGTGAGTAGAAAACCAAAATTTTTTTGAGTTTTCTTGCACTCGGCTCTGCCGCTTGCCACCAAAGGGATGCAAGAACGGGCTTTGCTTTATTATCAGCCCTCATACCTCATACCTCATCCCTCAGCCATCAGCCTTCATCCATCAGCCCTCATCAATCTTCCATCGGTCATAATTAAAGGGCCTGCTCCGCGTGGTGCGAAGCAAGCCCTTGAGTTTGTTATCGGACCTCACAGGGGGACAGTCCCCGTGTATTCTTAGCGTCTCTCTTTATTATTCAACGGAGTCTCTGCTGTGCACACTTTCTGCTGCCATAGCAATCTGCTTGTCCTCTTCCTCCAGTTTTGGATAGGATACAACTTTAGCTTGGTGGTCTTGCAACCATATGTGGTTCAAAGTGAAAGCTATAGAATCTAAAGTCTCTTCACGCTTTGCTGGTTTCAGCTCACACTCCCAGACGGTAATGCAATGCCAACCCATAGCCGCCAATTTCTTCTGTTCCTCCTTATCCCGTTCCTTGTTTCTGCGAATCTTCGTCACCCAGAACTCGCGATTCGTATTTGGGATCTTGCAACACTCACTATTCACCAAATCTTCCATCTGACCTCTTCCTTCAGACATCTGTGGCAAAGCCACATTGTGTCCATGCCAGAAGCAGCCGTTCACAAAGATGCACGTCCTGTACTTTCTAAGTACCAAGTCAGGATGCCCGGGCAGTCGCTTATGATTCAGCCTGTATCTAAACCCTCTCGCCCACAACCCACGTCGCACAATCATCTCTGGCTTCGTGTCCTTCGACCGGATGGCAGACATATATTTGTGGATTTCTTGTGGAGACCTTTTCACTGTCATGATTTAGAGGATCTTTTTTTTGAATACCCCAACCATTTTCAAATCTTGGCCGGAATCAATGTCAAATTCTATTGGTTCATAGTCGTTGTTTAGCGGTTCAAGTGTTATCACAGAGTGTTGATAGACATCGTCTATTAAACTCTTTTTACGAGTATATTTTTTAATCGTAAACGACCCACCATAATCAACATCCTTGTTGGGAATCTCAGCGAGAATGATGTCATTCTCATAGAATGATGTGCCATGTTCAAACAAACAATAATCACCGTCCTGAATTCTTGACTCCATCGAATGCCCTTTTGCCTTAACGATGAAATAGTTCTTCCCGTTAGGAAGATTATACTCCTCTGCATCTACCCAACCGAGAATCTCGGCATCTTCGTTGTATAGAAATTTTCCGCACGCTGCTCTAATAGAGTATAGTGGGATATATCTTCCATCTTCGACCTTATCCTCATCGCTGTAAAGTCTGATAATTGTAGACTGAATAGATTCATCTGTTGTTTCATCAGCAACATCAATCTGTGTGTCTGAGGTGAAAATTGACTTTAGCTCACTTTCCTTCATACCTGTTGTAATAACATACGAAGAAGGCTGCATATCCCATACCGCCAAATTCTTGATGTTTACATAAGGATTTTGAATCATAAGCGGAGTATATCCTTCAATATTTATTTTGCTATAATCAACAAGATAAAGGTAGTATGATGTGTTTCGTAATCTTGAAGCTTCTATTTCATTCGCTGACCAATAAAAATGCACATCGCCGCAATATGTCTTGACCTCAATGTATCGTTTTGCTTCAGAGAGTTCATTCTCAAAAGACAGAATGTCATATCCCGCAGATGCGTCTACGACTGAAATTTGTTTTATCCTTTTTAGTTGTTTGAATGTGAAATGACAACGTTTTTTCTCGAAACTTAAAACAAATGCCTCACCTTTTTCTCCAATAATACGCTCTTGGTCTAGCTTTGCGAGAAGCTGTTCTTGTGAAATTTTTCGCTTGTTAGATACATATTTTGAGAAGTCTTCCTCAAATTTTTCATTTATGGTAAACAATGCACCTTCCGGTACAATTGCACCGAATGTAATAAGCATATTTCTATATACTGCACATTCTAGCTTGAAAGCATACATTGGAATTTGAAATGCATCTTTTAATTCGTTATATTTGAGATGCTCTATTTGTATCAAATCCATTTGGACAAGAGCATTCATGCAATATCTGCATAGCTGCTCTAAAAAAAAAGATTCTTTTTGAGCAGAATATAAGATGTTATTTGCAATGCATTTACCATCAGTAACGGAAATTAGTTTAATATCTTCGAAAGCTATAATGCCGCATTTGAAATTCAATTCAATACCATTAATAAAAGAACAAGATGCCCCGATGGAAGATAAGTCTTCCATCTGACCGGTAAGTACTTTTTTGCACAAAAGTAATATGCCTGCCTTGTTTCCTATGGAACTATATTTTCTTAGTTCTTTGCGCATAGTCATTAATAATGGCCTTTATGTCATCCAACCCTCCCTCTTCAAGACTATTATCAAACAAAGGAATAGGCATACTTTCCATTATTTGGTTTAAGCGGGTTTCCTTTAAAATGAGTCTAGAATTGATTGTTTCGTCAATAGAAGATTCTGATATCAAATAATAGTATGTTGTTACGGTATCTTCTGGCAGTCCATAACGATGAATCCTATCTTTAGATTGAATAAAGTGGGCTGCATTAAACGATCTTTCTAGATAGATAGCATTATGGCACTTTTTGTGTAAAGAAATTGATTCTGCTACAGCAAAAGGATTAGCAATAATGACATTGAACGAGGAATTGTCAGAATTGAATTCCCTAACAATAGATTCTCTTGTTTCCATCAGAAACTCATTCTCATCAGCAGCAGTTTCAACAGGCGTGGCACCATACAATGTTTTAGAAGCGATACCTTTATCTTTAAGACATTGACTCATTCTTTCTATATTACGAATAAAAGAGGCCCAAATTACCACTTTTCCGCCATCTGAAATAATGTCTTGAACTAATTCAACGGCACGGTTAAATTTTGCTGGAGTTTCATTTGTGACAAATTGCAAAATATTGCTGATAAAAAGGCTGTCTTCTTCTGATTCCGCTATAGCATCGCCATTTTCATCAGTAAAGCCTACCAAAGAATATTTTAATAATTCTGGGTTTGTTGCCGCTTGCATCAAACGTATCATTTTTGCTTGACGAATCTTCTTTAAATAAGGGGTATCTTCATCATCAAATGAATCCATCAGCTTATTCTCAATTGCATCATAAATAGCACGTTGTGAATCTGACATCGGAACAATAATCTCCTTGTATACTGCTGGCGGAATATTCAAATCGCTTTTTTTTACGCGAATAAAAAATGGTGAAATATTATTTATTAAATCAGGTACGCGCTCATCATCAGGATTACTTGACATATTTGCAAGTTGAGCTATGTTATACGAAATAACATTCCTGTCAGGCCATATAAACCTAAAGAGATTATAAAGGTCTTCATAACCGTTCGGGGCGGGAGTTCCTGTTAATACTATACGAGAAATCGCTAATTCCGCTAATTCCATGGTAGAAGATGCAGTGATTGCCCCATGAGTGTTTTTGATTTTATGAGCCTCGTCGAGAACAACCATAACTTTGTTATGTGCCAAAAAGAATCGAAGGTCATCTTTTATGGAGATAACAGATTGATAAGATGTTATAGTTAGTTCTGCGGTATTTAATCCATGTAAATATTGTGATTTCTGATTCCTTGATACACCGCCAATAAGTCTCATGGATTCTACTTTACGACCAAAACATTCTTGATACTCGTTTTCCCATGGTCCAAAGGAACTAAGTGGACCTATTATGAGTAACTTGTCCACATGCTTTGGATTGGTAGCTGGTAAGTTCTTCAAATAAGCATATGATCCATATACTACACTCGTCTTACCCGCACCAGGGACAGAAAAGTTACATGAATTCTGTGCGAACGCCATGTGATATGCGGACAACAATTGTAGTTTATATAATTGCCGTGCAGGCATATTGGCAATCATGGAATCCTTAAAATCCTCAAATTCAGAAATGACAGGATGATTATCCCTTATGTCTTTTGCTTTCTGGGAGAATTCTGCGAATAGCAGTTCTCTATTCTCATATGCTTTTATCTCAGCATCGACATTCTCGTCAAAAGTAACTTCGCATTTTGCATATTTTGCCAAGACTGACACATGTGACATAATGGTGTTTATATCCATTGTGTCAGTTATTATTATATCATTATTTGCGATATCATGAGACAAGTTTCTTCGGAGATACATCATAGCAAATCGATTCCGCAAAATTCTAGCAGTATCGCCTTGTATAACGAATCCTGTATCTAGGGATCTAATCGATAGTTTTCCTATTTCATCCATTGATTTCTGACTTTAATGCCGTGGCCTTTTCAATAAGTTTGTTTAGACCTTCCAAGATAGATTGGATATTGTTTTTGAATCCATTAGAGTTGCTATCTATAGATTCCAAAGCACTATTTGCTTTTGATATCAGAATAACCGGCGCATTAGCACTTAGTTGACTGTCAATTTCATCTTGTGCTTTCTTGAAAGTCTCTGTTAATGCTGTATTCATCTTTTTTCTCCAATCAGCATCTCTAGCCTGTAAACAAGGAGTAATATCAGCACCAGATGCGTCACGAACATATTCTTCTACTGGTTTTTCAGTGAACGATGATATTACTTCTTGATGATGGTCGAAGAATTTGTTCCATCGTTCTTTAGAGCCAAATATGCTACTACTATTTTGTGTCGGTTTTCTAAAAATATCACGGATATCATTCTGTGGAAGGTTTAAACGAATGTAATCAAATGCGACACCTAACAGATCATTTAAATCCTGAGCAGTATAATTCCACATGTTTGCGACTCCAGACTGATATTGTTTTAATGCTATATTCAGTTTTTGGAAAGAATCCTCATGCCCTTCTGCCATAGTATAGATTCCATCATATTCATAGAAAGCCAAATATTGATCCATCAAATCTAGTATTTCAAGGTCTTGATCAACCTCTTTTTTGGTTATACCCATGAAACTGGCGATTTCGTCTCTGGTAAAACCGGCATCTTCAAGGTCTTTACATTTGAGATACTTCTCAATGGGATTATAGTCAACCTTTTCGTCTTCCCCCATCTGAAAAGATGTCTCTAACTGAAGAATGTCTTTTTTTGTTGCATTTTCGGGAAGAATAACGGCCTTAAAATATTTACATCGGTCTTTCTCTTCCTGTGTTGAATGGGCATCGAGGCGAATCCTATTCATTAAAGAAGCCCTTCGGTTTCCATCTATTATAACACCATCTGAAGAAACAATACCAAACTTAATTTGCCCAGTTTTTCTAAGGCTGTCCATCGTGTTCTTATTGGCATCTTTTTTTGATTCCCATAAGAACTTTTCTATCAGCGCAATGTCTGATTCTTCTTCCGGATTTAAAGTGTGGCTTTGTTTCTCATATGACTTTACGACACTGCCAATACGCCCATTGTATTGGTTATATATCAACGCTTCTAGGGGTATTTCCCAAACCTCAAACGGCTTAAGGACTCCCCGGTATAGTAGCTGGTAACCAGTGGCAAATGGTTTACCACTCTGAACGTTCTTTAGAACTTCTTTTCTTTCATTCTGTAGCATATTATTATAGTTTTATTATGTTATTAAGATCGTCTATATGTTGAAGATTCAAACAATAGTCACAATAGTCCCACGCATCACGTAAGTCGGATTGTCTGCCAACCCATCCGGCTCCATCTAAAACTATGATCTGTTTTGCTTCTGGATTCTGATTCCTCAAGAAATCTCTCAAATCTTTTACACTTCTCTTAAAGTCTGTTTGTCCTCTCGATGTAGTAATGTTGAAACTATATTTAAGATAGAAAATCGGCAGTTTTTTTATTGGGTTTTCTATAGCGTAATTGACTTGAATGTCTCTTGTTCCATTTCCGACTGGGTCAACCTTGGGGGCACGTATCATTTTTAACTCTAATGCCTTACAAATGCCTGTTAGTGTATTATCTACTCGCGCAATGTTGATATTGGATAAGTCTGAATTATATTGGGTGTCGAAATCTTTGTTGATTAAGAATGCAATAAAATCATCATTGTTTAACCGTTCCATTACATTGTCATTAATCACAAAGTTTTCCAACTTGAATCCAGGAAGATTTGATTTCAGTTCAGCATCACACCCTCCTTTAATAAATAAGTCGCAAACTCTTTCCATCATTGACTCGTTAGTTAGCAAGTAATTCCGGGTTTGGCGAGTATCCCATTCTGTTTGGAAAACCATTCCTGCCTGTATCCTAAACATGGATATGACCCGTTTAAACATCTCGTTACTAACACCGAGTATTACTAATAGATTGGACAGAGAGTCATCGTATGAGCGTATGTAAGTTTGAAGCCCTACATAGCTATTAATCTGACTCATCTGAGCCCTGAGCAGATTGATTTTCTCTTTTCTGAGCTTAACGTACTTCTTGTCAATTTCCTCATTGACAAAAAACATTGTCATCGTTTTCAAGAAATCATTGAACGGAATCTTTTTCATATCAATTCTCGATTAGTTTACGAATAAGTCTATCTGCGATAATTCTAATTACGGGAACACATACTGAATTACCTAGCAAGTCAAATGCGACATCATGTCCATTCTTCCTCTGTTCTAGGTAGCTAAGATCGTAATTTTCATAACCAAAGAGTTTAAGTCCTTCTGTTATCGACAGGTGTCGTATAC
The DNA here is from genome assembly GCA_905233985.1 of uncultured Prevotella sp. Taxonomy (GTDB): domain Bacteria; phylum Bacteroidota; class Bacteroidia; order Bacteroidales; family Bacteroidaceae; genus Prevotella. The sequence continues at coordinate 39,273 of CAJOFA010000017.1, read as the reverse complement.
CAGTACCATCAACAACACCAATACGTGACATGTCCATCGCTACAAGTGTAGGTGCTGTATCATTTGAATCAAGAAATTGACTGTATTCAAAACTCAATTTCCCAGTTACAATATTATATCCTTTGGGTTTAGTAGTATCAGGTTCTCTTCGCGATCCCACATTTCCTCCTTTGCGAATAATTATCTTTTTCTTTGGATGTTCAAATACCAAATAGCCTTTTTGAACAAGATCGTCTATCATCTCCTGAAGTTTCGGAGTCTGATAGAAGGTTTGGATTTGTTCTAAAGTCAATGGCATACCATCCATCCAGTCAATTCCTATTAATTGAGCCCATTTTTTCTTTCTACGTTCCTTCAACAACAAATTCAGAAAGTCTTTTTGCTTTTTTGTCACCTTTCCGCGCAACTCCAAATCCCAACTATGTATATTCCTGGAACCGCCACGCTTATCCTTTATATACTTACCTTCTATTTCTTCCGGTTTAAAATGTTTCAGCAATGTCTTTGCAAATTTACCATTATCAGTTGGCAAGCCGTTTTCTTTAATTGCACCAAATAATAAGGATGAATGTGGCAGGTTAGTAATATCCACGTTTCCTCTTGCCTTATCAATACCTATGATATATACACGTTTCCTTGATTGTGGAAGCCCAAAATCAACGGCATCAAGTAAAAGAACCTCCACATTATAGCCTGCCATATCTAATTTTTTTACTATGGTTGTAAGAGTTTTCCCATAAGGACTACCCTTTACAGTGCCACCATGTTTCATAAGGCCTTCTACATTTTCTAAAATAAAACCGCCAGGTTTTTGTTCCTTTTCTGTTAACTCGTGAATTATACGTTCTATTTCAAAGAACAATGTTCCTCTTGTGTCAAGGAATCCTAATCCTTTACCAGCCGCACTAAAGGGCTGGCAAGGAAACCCACCAAGTAGAACATCTATTCCATTAGGCATCATATCCGCGTGAACATCATAAATATTATAGTCAACTTTTTCATTAGGATATCGATGACTTAGTGCTTCTATAGCAGCGGGTTTGATTTCAGAAGTAAGGACACATTGTGTTTCAACTCCCAAAGCATTCGCGGCTTGTTCAAATCCAATTCTGATGCCACTAAGACCTGCGAACAAATCTATGAATGTAAATTTCTTCTTTGTCATTTCCTTGTTTTGGGCCATGAAAAAGCCCGAAAAGAGGGCGCGGAAGAGATTGAGAGGAGCAAGGCTTAGCACGGCCTACACCAGACAACAATCGTACTGTCCACGCCCTCGTTTGTTAAGAGCGAGACATCCGTTGCCTTGTCTGACTGATGTGTTCGGTGAAGTGCTAATTCTGCTCCAGCAGCCTAATCAAGGATGTTCAAAGACTCATTATTTCTCTATGTCGTATTCTCGGTTTTAGTCATCTTTTTATAGTTTTAGTCAATCCAGGAAAATCCAACTGTTGGCAATGTCGGAAATCTTGTCGTTATCGGCTTCAGGATTACAGTCATCACCAGTTCGTACCAAATCCTTCAGGGGGTAAAGCTCTGTGGTTTTTCCTACTTTTATCTTTTCACGCGCATCTGCCTTCAATGTGATCTTGCCACAACGATGACCTATAGCGAGGACATCATCCTCGTTATATCGCTGCTGGATATAGTCGTCCACTATATCCGTAATGCGCAACTCAAGTGCGCGTATGTCTTGAATGCTACTCATACTAATAACATCTTGCAGCAATCAGACTATATCTTCAGGCTTGTTTACAGGTAACACCAAGAGACCTCAGGACACAAAAGAAGCGCGAGTCATGGCTCTTCTCTTGAATCATGAGGTCCTAGGAATACCTGTAACACTAGATATAAGTCATGCCCGCGCCAAAGCACGGGCATCGGCTGACTTACTCAAAGTGTTACAATCATAGAAATTTCCTAGGTTTCATGATTCTCTGAATAAATAGCTGATGCTATTGTTTGTTCCGCAAAAATCGCACCGCCACCCTGCGCTCAGGGAACAAGGGTCGTTTACGACCATCGGACGGTACTTGGATGCAAAGATACAAATAAAATCGGAAAGTATTGCTCTTTGGAGTGAAAAAACTGCAAAAAAAATTGGATTGTAACTAAATTTAGTTACTTTTGCAGAGGTATGAATACAATGACTTACAAAGGTTATATTGGTTCTGTTGCTTTCAGCGAGAAAGATAATGTGTTTTTCGGAAAGATTGAGGGTATTAACGGATTGGTGAATTTTGAAGGTGAGAGTGTGACAGAACTCACCGAGGCTTTTCATGAGGCTGTTGATGATTATCTGGCTTATTGTGAGGATGAAGGTATAGAACCTGATAAGAGTTACAGCGGCGTGCTGAATGTCAGACTAACTCCTGCCATCCATCGCCAGATTGCCATTCTTGCCCGACAGGCCGGTCTGACGTTAAATGCCTATATCAAAGACGCATTAGAGGAAAAAGTAGAGGCAGAAGTCGCAATCTAATTTATATCATTGGTGTTCTTTGGAGCAAAAAAGCAAATAACTGTAGAATTGAGGACATAGCCGCAAGGTTCTGTCCTCAGTTTTTCAGAATCAAAATGCAGATTTTATCTGTTTAATCTGCCAATGTGTCAAAGTGGTGGAGAGCCAGACTTTTGGCATAATAATTGCTTGCATTCTATTAAATTATAAATATTATGATCCATTGGACAGACATAGAAAAATCAAAAGAGGGCATTCTTCAAATTCTTGAAGTTATCAAGAACTATGAGAAGGATGGCGAGGTGAGATTTATTGCAGGTGTTCAAAGTCGCCACTTCTCTGAATATAAAATACAGCAGTTGATATGTATTGTTCGTGAACGTCTGAACATGACGCGTCGTGAATTGTTGCGTCTGTCGGAAATAGCGCTGACATACAACAAGTTGTGGGCCACAGACAATAATAATTGTTTCCGTGATGCAGAAACGCTGTTTCGTAGGATACGCAGCACGTTGAAAGGAACGAAGATAATCTACAAGCGGTTTACACCTATCTGCAGGAAGAACACGCCAGACGGGAAATTCCATTCTTCAGTATTTGTTAAGTCAACGCTGGCTTACGCAGAATGTGGTCGTGATTTGTACGGGCTGGAGTCATATCCCGACAGCGTAACAACGCTCTATGCCGAGATGGGTGCCTATTTCACCAACGTCATAGCAGTATTGGTTATCTGCCACCAGGAACTAGCAAAAGAGGCGATGATTAGTAGTAATGCCGAACTCTGTCTTCAACTGCTCAACGAGCAATGCAAGACAATCGTAGGTGACATGAAAGATGTGATAGGCATGCTGTCGAAAGAGAAAGCAGAGCAAAACGAACTGCTGAAGAAAAGCAAGAAGACGGGTTCGCTGAAGGCATTTGCACAACAGGGGTTTCATAAGTACAACATAGAAAGCATCACACGCTATGCTACTTCTCGTGCCGTTGAGAACGGAGCGGCGTTCGGACTTGATGATATTGAGTCGTTGTACTTCGTCAATAATCCTGAGAAAGGCAAAAAGGCCAAGCAGATCATGACCAACTTTGACATCTATGCCGACAAAGGGCGCGGCTCGAAGATGGATACCACGGCCATAGCAGAATTTGTTTGCTGGACGGGGCTAGGCATTGCCAAGGGATATAGTTATTTTGCCTCTACCTACAAAGGGAATTACGAATTGCCAAAGAAAAAGAGTGTTTGGGCTCGTTTCGACAGTTACAGGAAGGCCGATCCGGAGGCTGCCAAGGACGGGGGTATGGAACTTAAATTTGCCTCGGACTTTGAAACTCGTATAAGTAAACGTTGATTTTCTTTGTTTTTTCTCATATTTTAATAGACGCTCACCACTCGTGGGCGTTTGTTTTTTTATGGGTTTATTGGATGTGATCCGTGTATTTCATCCATTTCTTTTGGATATGTAAAGTTTGTTTTTCCATTTCGTAATCCAAAGGTTTCTTATTGGACAATATTTTTCGTAATTATCTAAAAACCAATATACTACATCGTCTATCTGTATTTGCTAAAATATGAAGCATATAGCCGGATTATGCCTATCTTTGCACTACCAAACGACGGGAAAAGGGTCAAGCGTTGGACCGTAGGCCAGTCTCACTTCCCAGTCGGGCGGTAGGGTTCCTCGTGTGAGACCGAGGCTTTTCCCGGAAAGAACAAAAATTATGTTTAAGAACACAGATTTTGGATGTGATGTAAAGACTATTCTTCGTAACGACCGCACGATGAAGACTGGTAAGGACTATGTGGGCGTGCTTCGCCGCGACCGGGAGGCTGAGATTGACGAGTTCCGCAGTCAGGATGCGCACTACACGTTCATCGAGACAGTTTCCACGAAGTGCTACAGGCGCAACCCGCATGTCTTTGACGGCGAGCACATCACGATTACGCGTAGGGCTGACGGCACGCTGCACCCGAACTTCAAGCCGATGCCTGTAGGGATGAGTGTTGACAACTATGCCTTCGAGGTGTACGACGAACTTCGCCAAGCGCTGAAGGGCCTGGTAGAAGAAAGGTAAAAAAAGTGAAAAGGTAAAAAAGGCCGATGCGTTACAGTTACAGTTGTTACAATTAAAAAACGAGGTACAAAAACCCCTTCTAAAGTATTTATAACTAATTAATATATAGATAGTTATATATAAATATAGAGAAGCGAACACCCTCAAAAAAACAACTGTAACAACTGTAACTGTAACAAACGGTCATTTTATTAATCATCTAAAAAGCAGAAAATCAATGAAATACGACATTTCTAAACAGACAGCGCCCACGATGCCGACACTCGGTAAGGGCACAGAATGCATCAAAATCCTGCTCTCGCAGGTGTCGAAAGACATACAGGAACCCCTTGTTCCGATGCTCTTTCCTATTCTTGGCGCACATATCAGCGGCGCGGAATTTCAGTACCCTGACCTTACTTGGAAGGAACTTTGTGGTCAAATGGCCAATTTGGTGGCCGATTCGGGGGGTAATAAGGGTCAATTGTCACATCTTGTAGAGGCCATCTGTCGCGACTTCCGCGAGCACGACGAGGCAGAACTGAAGAAACTCGTGGAGTGGTCAAAACAGGTGAAGACCCGTGGGGCGAACAAGGAGAAACCTGCCCGTCCGGAGGTCTCCTTCTGGTTTCCGCCCTCGGATGTCACGAACCCTGCGTTCATCCAGAACGCAATGGCTCTCGAAGCTCTGGGAGGGCGCACCCAATACCTCAATATGCCTGAGGTGGAGATGGCTGACCGAATGTGTGGCGGACACAAACAGGTGACGCAGATGCTACGCAATATCTATGACCGCCAGCGTGCCGGTGCCCTGCGTGCCACGGCTGACGGTGTGACGGGCAATCCCATCCTGCGTGCCAACATAACCATCTCATCAACTCCGTTTGCCACGCGGAAGTTCTGGAAAGGCGACCTATTCAACGGTACCTTCGGACGCATGGTCTTTTCCTATAAGCCACGTACCGGCCGCACTGGAAGGATTCCGCGTGTGGGCAAGTTCAACGACGAGTTCTACCAGAGGTTGGACGAGTACCTGGTGCGTCTCGACATCTGCAAAGGACGTTTCATTATCAAGCCCTTGAACAAGTTGGCTGACCAGTTGGCACAGGATATGTCTTCGTTGGCTGACCTTGCCGATGATGATGTGCTGTGGGATGTTTCGAAACGTGCGCTAGTATCGGCATGGAAGGCTGGCTGTGTCATGTGGGTTCTCAACAATCAGACATGGACGCGTTCCATGGGCGACGTGGTAGAATGGTTGGTTTATCACGACATCTGGAGTAAGATGCAGATCTTTGCAGACATGCTTAGCCTTGATGCCGACCAGATGAGCGAGGCTCAGCGCCGCGGCCCGAAGAACATGCTCGACGACCTGCCTAATGACTTCAGCGAGGCTCAGTTGGAGGCACTCCGCCTGCAGCTCGGCAAGAGCAAGGAGGGAACGAAATTACAGTTGCGTCAATGGGTGTTCCGCAAGTTCATCACCTACTCGGAACTGACGGGACTCTACACCAAGACCGAGGACTATCTTAAACACAGTTCATAGTTCATAATTCATAGTTCATAGTTCATAGTTATGGATAAGTTTGAATTGCAAAAGCTCCGCGACCTGCCTATTGAGGGGGTCGCAGAGCGACTTGGACTCCAGGTTACACGACATAAGTGCCTCTGCCCGTTCCACGACGATCATCATGCAAGCCTGTCGTTCAAGGTGAGCAAGAACACCTACCGCTGCTTCGTCTGCGGAGCATCGGGCGGCACCATCGACCTCGTGATGAAGTGTCTGAATAAGGATTTCCTGGAGGCCACAAGATGGCTAGGAGGAGCCCCCCTCTCATCCCCCCAAGGGGGGAAGCCCATACAAAGTTCTTCCCCCATGGGTGAGGTTAGGAGGGGGCTGTTCGACGCCTCGCGCTACGAGCGCTTCTTCGAGCATCCTTGGCTGAACGACGAGGCACGGCAGTTCCTCTACGACGAGCGCAGGCTTGACCCAAGGGTGGTGCGCTGGTGCCGGCTGACGTCGTGGCGCGACCGTCAGGGCGTGCCCTGGCTGCAGATTCCCTACTACGACCGCGAGGGACGGCTGGTGGGCATCCAGAACCGCAACCTAGGAGCCCCCCTCTCATCCCCCCAAGGGGGGAAGTCTCAATATGAGCATAGTTCCTCCCCCTTGGGGGAGGTTAGGAGGGGGCATCCTCGTTTCCGCTTCCCCCAGGGCGCCGAGTGCGGCATCTATAACCTGCCCGTGCTCAACCGCCTGAAGCCCCGCGACGAGCTCTACATCACCGAGGGATGTAGCGACTGCTGGGCGATGCTCTCTGCAGGTCACAAGGCCATCGCCATCCCGTCGGCCACCCTGCTGAGCCGGAAGGACATAGAGCTGCTCTCAACGCTCCACTCCTTCCCCGAGGGGGAGGCCGGAAGGGGGCTTCAGTTCCACATGTTCCCCGACCGCGACGCGCCCGGCGAACGGCTGTTCCTGCAACTCAGGGAGGTGCTGCCCTCGCTGGTGCACCATCAGCTGCCGCCCGACTGCAAGGACTATTCCGAGTTCTACCTTAAACACGAATTATCACGTAATTAATCATGTATTTAAACACGAATTGCCACGAATTAAACACGAATTTTTAATTAATGATAATTCATGGGCAATTAATGGCAATTATATGTTCAAAAAAAAACATAGCTTATGGATGAATTTTTGATTCGAACCTATACGAAGAAGGAGCTGGCGCTGATGTATTTTCCTGACAGCAGCCCGCGCACGGCAGTCAATCACCTCATGGCGTGGGTTCGCCGCTGCGCCCCGCTGTGGCAGCAGCTGCAGTCGATGGGCTACCGCACCACCAGCAAGGCCTTCACGCCCCGCGAGGTCCGTGCCATCGTCGAACAGCTGGGAGAGCCGTAATCTCTGGTGGAGGGTGGAGGGTGGAAGGTGGAGGGAGAATACACCAAGCGCTTGAACATTTCTCCTTTAACCCTCCACCTTTAACCCTCCACCAAAATCTCCCGAAATCGCACGGTAACGTCAGGCATCGTCCGAACGACCGCGGAAAATGTTGTACCTTCGCAGTATCAAAGAACAGGCGCGCAGTTCAATGAAGAAAGCCCGCAGCAAACGGGTTGAAAACTCGGAGCAAACAGGTCAGGAGCTCGGTCCAAACGCATCGAAAGCCCCAAGCAAACGACCCGAAAGCCCGGGGCAAACTCTCAAATTTTTATTTAAACATCAAACTTCAAACTTCAAACTTCAAAAATTTTACAACTATGGCAGAAATTAACAGAATTGAAATGACGGTGAACTACCGTAAGAACAAGAACTCAAAGTCGGAGGCATACGGCAAGTACTACGCCGAGTGCGCCAAGTCGAAAACCCTCACCACGCGAGGTCTCGCTGAGCTGATTTCGCAGCACAACAGCGGCGTGGGACGTGCCGACACGCAGGCCGTCATCATCAAGCTCTCGGAGCTCATCCCGCAGCTGGTGGCACAGGGTCAGCGCGTGAAGCTCGACGGACTGGGAACCTTCTACCCCACCATCGCCACCATCGAGGGCGGTGCCACCGAGGCGCAGATGAAGGACAAGGAGTTCAACCCCACGACCATCATCGAGGGTGTGCGCCTCCGCTTCCGTCCCAGCGGCGACGAGATGGACAACCACACCTCGAAGCAGTACCTCACCCGCTCCGTCAGCGTAGCATCGGCCAATATCATCGAGGCTGTGGAGCGTACCATCGAGGGCAAGACCAAGACCGTGCAGGTCATCACCTCGCTGGAGGACTTCCGAAACCAAGTGCCTACGCCGTAAACCGAGCCCCCTCCGACTCCCCCAGGGGGGAGAGAGGTGGAGGGAGAAAAGAAAAAGAGCAACCCTTGCGGATTGCTCTTTTTTACTGGCGGAAGGTGAGGGATTCAAACCCCCGATACCCGAAAGGGGTATACCGGATTTCGAGTCCAGCGCGATCGATCACTCTGCCAACCTTCCGGTTAAGTGAGAACCAAAGCAAGTTTACTTGCATTCGGTTGAGTGGGAGGAAGGTCAATGAAATTAACCTTCCGGTCTTCTTTTTGCGGGTGCAAAGGTAATACTTTATTTTCGAACCGCCAAATAAAATCACGGCTTTTTTATTCGTGGTGGTAGGGCTCGCCCTTGATGATGGTACAGGCGCGGTAGAGCTGTTCGGTGAATATGAGGCGTACCATCTGGTGGGAGAACGTGAGGTGGGAGAGTGACAGCTGTTCGTTGGCACGTTGATAGACGGCAGGTGAGAAGCCGTAAGGTCCGCCGATGACGAAGACGAGACGACGGGCGGTCTGCTGCTTCTGCTCCAGCCATCGTGCCAGCTCCACGCTGCGGTACTCATGGCCGTGCTCGTCGAGCAGGACCACATGGTCGGTGGGTTGCAGCTGTTTCATGATGAGCTCTCCCTCGGCTGTCTTCTGCTGCTCCTCGGTGAGGTTCTTCGTGTTGCGCAGTTCGGGAATAGTGATTATCTCGAACGGCATATAATGGCTGATGCGCTCGGCATAGTCGTTGATGCCTGCCACGAAGTGCTTGTTGACGGTCTTGCCGACCTGCAGGAGGAGGGTTTTCATTTTTGAAGTTTGAAGTTTGAAGTTTGAAGTTTGAAGTTTAACGTTCAACGTTCAATGTTCAACGTTCATCGTGTCGTGTGGAAGCCGTCGAGGTTCTGATAGCGGCGGAGCATCATGCGGCGATAGACGTTCTTAAGCCACAGGCTGTGGGTCAGCGTGAACAGCACACCAATGACGATGAGAATGGTGTAGCCGATGGTGTCGCCGAAGAGGGCGGTGAACAGCAATGCCAGCGCCACGGGAATGAAGAACACGATGAGCTCGATGACGAGCTGTAGGGTGTTCTCGAAGTTGCCCTTGCCGGTTATCTTTTCGTTCAGCGGCAGCGTCTGCTTGTTATAGACGGCCAGCTGGAAAAGGATGCAGTACTCGGGGCCTGTGGTAATGAAGACATAGGCGAGTATCATGAGGATGGAATAGCGTCCGGACACGACGGTGGGAATGAGGAGTAGGGCAGGGAGGAGCAGCACGGCACAGTAGAAATAGTACTTGGCCTTGAGCAGGGTGTAGATGTTTTCCTTGTGTACCATGAGCAGGTCGATGTAGTTGCCCTCGGGCCCCATGACTTTGACGAGGTTGACGGCTCCGAAGAATACGAAGCAGTAGAGGCACCAGATGTTGGTGGAGAAGCGTCCGTCATAGACATCGGTGAACGACAGCAGCAGGCTAAGCATGGTGATGATGAGGATGCCCTGAATGAAGCGCTGCTTGACGGTCTTGTTGCGCATGGTGCTCTTGATTTCGAGCTTCAGGTATTCGCCAATCTGTCCGAAGCGGTTAAGGAACGTGAACTGCGAGACGTGCTTGAGCTTGGTCTTCTCCTGACGCGAGATTTCCTCTGCGACGAAGTGCATCTGCAGACGGCGGTTGATGGTGAAGAGCACCAAGAACAGCACGAGGCTTATCAGCGCTGTCCACCACGAGAAGCCGTTGTCGCGGCAGCAGGTCAAGACGCTCTTTGCCCATTTCTCCACGTCGATGAAGGCGAACCCGTAGAACGCCAGATAGACGACGACAGGCAGCACCCACCACCATATCTTATGGTTGACCAGCGTGCGCACCAGGAGGTACCACTGGCTGTTGACGAGGATGATGAAGTAGAGCAGCAGCAACATGGCGATGGAGCTGACGAAGGTCATTCCGCCGCAGAAGCACAGGAAGACGTAGGGCAGGAAGAGGGCGAGCCAGATGAGGTTGCCCGCGGTAAGGAGGTTGTTGGCCAGGAAGCAGTCGATGATGTCCATCCTGCTGAGGGGCATGAGGACATAGGGCTTGATGAGCATGGCCGGCGTCTGCTGCATACCGAAACGCATGAAGAAGTCGAGCGTGAGCAAGAAGGGCATGACGCTGAACATGAGCCCGAAGTCTCCGCCGCGCGTGCCCCAGCCGAGAATGGTTCCTATCACGATGAGGTAGAGCACGGTGAAGGCCAGGCCGATGTAGGCAAAGACCTTGCCCACCTGATTCTGTTCGAACATGGGGTGCCGCTTGTTGCTCAGGTTGATGTGGCGACGCAGGGCAAAGTAGAGTTGTATCTTGTTCATCTCAGGTCAATGACTTCTGCGTGGGGATAATCCTTGGAGTTGAAGCGGAACATGCTGTCGGAGAGCTTCGTCGCCTTGAAGTTGCTGATTTTAATGGTGGTCCAACCCGACGACTGCCGCATCTTGACGTTTGTCGGCACATAGGTTGACTTGTTGACCGTGATATACATCTCCTGCACGGAGCGTTTCTTGTTGGTTGCCGTCAGGTGTACCTCGTAGTTGGCGCCCTTGGTGGTCATGGTGTACGAGAAGCCGTTGCGGTAGAGGTTGATAAAGTTGTAGGGGTTGATGGCCTGCAGCTGGGCTTCGGTGGGATTGCTGACGTTCACCTCGTCGTTGTTCTTCATGTAGGTCCACTGTGTCTTGCCGTCGAACCAGATGGTGGCGAGGGGCGTCGATGCATGGAACTTGTTGCCTTTGACGCTGATGGTGCCGCTGGTGTTGCCGATGTTGGCACCTGAAATGGAGAACTTGGCTGTGACGCCTTGTTTGTTGCTGACCGTCTCGGCTGCCTTGTCAAGCACCTGACGGGCGGTCTGTGCGTAGCTGACGGCACAAACCAATGCAAGGGTTAAAATGCTTATGATTCTTTTCATAGTGATTCTTATCTAAGTTGACTCAACAGGCGATCCAACGTGTTCTCGTCCTGAACGAGCACCTCGCGGGGCTTGGCGCCGTTGGTCTTTCCAACGATGCCGGCTTTCTCCATTGCATCCATCAGTCGTCCTGCGCGGTTGTAGCCAATGGCGAACTTACGCTGGATGAGACTGGTGCTGCCGCTCTGTTCGCGGACGATGAGACGCGCCGTGTCCTCAAACAACGGGTCGAGGTGTGTCATATCGACATCGCCGCCACCGCCCATGTCAACGCTGCTCTCTACGAGAGGCTCAGGCAGTTCGAAGGTGACGGGATAGCCCTGCTGGTCGGCAATGAACTTGTTGATGGCCACCACTTCCGGCGTATCGACGAAGGCACATTGTACGCGGATGGGCTCGTTGCCTTGCAGGAAGAGCATGTCGCCGCGACCGATGAGCTGGTTGGCTCCCATGCGGTCGAGAATGGTCTTCGAGTCGATGCCCTGTGCCACCTTGAAGGCGATGCGGGCAGGGAAGTTGGCCTTGATGGTACCCGTGATGATGTTCGTCGTCGGGCGCTGGGTGGCGATAACCATGTGGATGCCGACGGCACGCGCTTTCTGGGCAATACGGGCTATAGGCAGCTCGATTTCCTTGCCTGCCGTCATGATGAGGTCACCGTACTCGTCAATGACAACGACGATGTAAGGCATGTACTTATGTCCGTCCTCCGGATTGAGTTGACGGGCAATGAACTTCTTGTTATAGTCCTTGATGTTACGCTCGCCGGCTGCCATCAGCAGCTCGTAGCGGGCATCCATCTCCACACAGAGTGAGTTGAGCGTGTCAATGACCTTCGACGTATCGGTGATGATGGCCGATGCCGAGTCGTCGGGCACCTTGGCCAGGAAATGCTTGTCGATGTTCGAATAGATGGAGAACTCTACCATCTTCGGGTCAACGAGCACAATCTTCAGTTCTGCGGGGTGTTTCTTGTAGAGTAGGGAGGTAAGGATGGCGTTCAGGCCGACAGACTTTCCTTGTCCCGTAGCACCGGCTACCAGCAGGTGAGGCATCTTGGCCAGGTCGAACATGAACACCTCGTTGGTGATGGTCTTACCCATCGCACAAGGCAGGTCCATCGTGGTCTCCTGGAACTTCTTGGTGTCCAACACGCTACGCATGGAAACGATGCTGGCCTTGGCGTTCGGCACCTCGATGCCAATGGTTCCCTTGCCTGGGATTGGCGCAATGATACGAATACCCATAGCCTTGAGACTCAGGGCGATGTCGTCCTCCAGGTTGCGTATCTTCGAGATGCGGACACCCTGTGCAGGAGTGATTTCATAAAGTGTGATGGTGGGACCTACGGTGGCCTTGATGCTGTCAATCTCTATGCCGAAGTTGCGCAGCACTTCTACAATACGGTTCTTGTTGGCATTCTGCTCTGCCATATCGATGAAGGGACGGCCGTCGTCGCTGTATTCCTTCAGCAGGTCAAGGGTGGGGTAGTGGTAATTCTCCAAGTCCAGCTTCGGGTCGTAGGGGGTGTTTATGTTACCGCGCAAGTCACGGCCGCTGGACTTATCCTCTGTATTCGCAACGGTGACAACCAGCTCGGCGTCGCCGGCAACAGGTTCCGTTTTCTCTGTATCACGTTTTGTGACAGGCTCCTCAGTCGTTACTTTTGTCACCGCGCTACCTTGACGGTCCTGAGCGGTTTTCCATTCAACAGTCTCTGTCTCGGGGTCGTCAAAGACTTTAGGCGCATCAGAGGTGTCTGTTGATGACTGCTCGGTATCTGACGAACCGGTACCCACCGAAAACTTGACCTTATTAAAGAACCTCGAGGGGTTGAGCACGCGACGGATGAAATAGATGGTCTCTGCACTAATATAAGTAAGGAACGCGATAGCTGTCACGGCAAGAATGACAATCAAGCCGGGTTCACCGACAAAGTTCTCAATTTGCTGACAGATATACAATCCATGATCGCCGCCAGGATTGAAAAAACTGTTGGGGAAGAAAGGAGAGAGCAGTTTGGCAAAGCTCACCGATGTCCATATCATCAGGATGCCTAAGGCCAGGAACCACTTCAGCAGGCTGACGCGGGTGTATGCCTTCATCAGGCGCAATGATACGAGGAAAAGGAATATCGGTATCAGAAACGCCGAGAATCCGAAGCATTGCTTGATGAAGAAATAAGCCGTATATGCTCCCAAAGAGCCGCATGAATTGGCAAATTCTCCGTTGGTATTGGCAATTTCACCGGTGCGCGGACTTTCAATCAACGTCTGGTCAGCTGCTCCCGTGGAGAAGAAAGACACAAACGAAAGGATGAAATAAATGGCCACACAAAACAACACAAGGCCCAGCATAAAACTGAGGCGCTCGTTCTGAAATATATTCTTGAAACCCACAGTACCTGCAAATGAGGAAGTCTCGGATTTAATTTTTCTTTTCTTTGGCATAGTCATGAAATTTCGCGCAAAGATACGATATTATTCTCAAATTCACAAAGGATTTGAAAATATTTTATTGAGTTTTATTATCTATTTATCATAATGCCGATTATGATATTTTAAGACCTTTACATATTATAATAGGAAATCTTCCAAAAATCATGGCTAAATCGAGGCTAAAACTGGATATTCATTCAAGAACAATTCAATAATAAAAAATAATGAATAATTCATTGCCGAGAGGTTTGGTTGTTCCAAAAATATTCCGTACCTTTGCAGCTTGAAAATAAAAAGTGCATAAATATGAACAAGGAATTAAAAAAAGTTATTGTGCTCGGTTCGGGCGCGTTGAAAATCGGACAAGCTGGTGAATTTGACTATTCAGGCTCGCAGGCACTCAAGGCCCTGCGTGAAGAAGGTATCTCGTCAGTTCTTGTCAATCCAAACATCGCTACCATCCAGACATCGGAGGGAATTGCCGACAAAGTCTATTTTCAACCAGTTACTCCTCACTTTGTAACTGAAATCATCAAGAAAGAACGTCCGGACGGCATTTTGCTTGCATTCGGCGGACAAACAGCACTCAACTGCGGCACAGAACTTTATCAGAACGGTACGCTCGAGAAATACGGCGTCAAAGTACTTGGAACAAGTGTTGAAGCCATTATGAACACGGAAGACCGCGACTTGTTTGTCAAGAAACTGGCCGAGGTAGATCTGAAAGTTCCTGTCAGCCACGCCGTTGAGAATATGGACGATGCTCTTAAAGCCGCCCATAGCATCGGCTTCCCCATCATGATTCGTTCTGCTTATGCCTTAGGCGGACTTGGAAGCGGTATCTGTCCTGACGAAAGCGCATTCATAGAACTGGCCGAGAGCGCATTTACCTTTGCTCCTCAGATTCTCGTTGAGGAATCGCTGAAAGGCTGGAAAGAGATAGAATTTGAATGTATCCGTGACGCTAACGACCACTGTTTTACTGTCGCTTCCATGGAGAATTTCGACCCGCTGGGCATCCATACGGGCGAATCCATCGTCGTTGCTCCTACCTGTTCACTTACCCAAGAGCAGGTGAAGATGTTACAGGAACTCACCATCAAGTGTGTACGACACCTCAATATTGTCGGTGAGTGTAACATTCAGTTCGCATTCAATGCCAAGACCAACGACTACAGAATCATTGAAATCAACGCCCGTCTCTCACGCTCCAGCGCGCTGGCTTCCAAGGCCACAGGCTATCCCCTCGCCTTTGTCGCTGCAAAGATTGCACTCGGCTACACGCTCGACCAGATTGGCGAGATGGGAACAACCAACTCTGCTTATGTCGCTCCGCAGCTCGACTATATGATCTGTAAGATTCCACGCTGGGACCTGACGAAGTTTGCCGGCGTCAGCCGACTCATCGGCTCGAGCATGAAGTCTGTCGGCGAAATCATGTCCATCGGCCGTTCTTTCGAAGAAATGATCCAGAAGGGCCTTCGTATGATTGGTCAGGGCATGCACGGCTTCGTTGGCAACGACCATACACGCTTTGACAATCTTGACGAGGAACTTTCCAATCCGACCGACTTGCGTATCTTCG
This sequence comes from uncultured Prevotella sp., assembly GCA_905233985.1. Lineage (GTDB taxonomy): Bacteria > Bacteroidota > Bacteroidia > Bacteroidales > Bacteroidaceae > Prevotella. The sequence continues at coordinate 24,008 of CAJOFA010000017.1, read as the reverse complement.
CTATTGCACAGGCATTGGAGGAAGGCTACAGCGTTGAGCGCATCGAGGAACTCACGAAGATTGACGTGTGGTTCCTGGAGCGACTGAAGCACATCGTTGACCTGAAACATGAGTTGCAGAAGTACGACACGCTGGAGTCCCTACCCGATTCCTTATTATATGAAGCAAAGGTTGCCGGATTCAGCGACTTCCAGATAGCACGCTTCGTGCTGAAGCCCAAAGAAGGCAACATGGAGAAGGAGAACCTTGCCGTGCGCCGCCACCGCAAGCAGCATGGCATCATGCCTTCGGTGAAGCGTATCAACACCGTAGCTTCCGAGCATCCTGAACTGACCAACTACCTCTACTTCACCTACACTCATACGCCAGCCTTCGGAACTCCCGACGGAAAGCTATACTCACCAGCTCACGACATCAACTACTATAACAACGAGAAGTCTGTCGTCGTGCTCGGTTCCGGAGCCTATCGTATCGGTTCCAGCGTGGAGTTCGACTGGTGCTCGGTCAATGCCATTAATACGGCACGAAAGCTGGGGTATAAATCCATCATGATTAATTACAACCCCGAGACAGTTTCGACCGACTACGATATGTGCGACCGACTCTACTTCGACGAGCTGTCGCTGGAGCGTGTGCTGGATGTGATAGATCTGGAACAGCCTCGCGGCGTCATCGTCAGCGTCGGCGGACAGATTCCTAACAACCTCGCTATGAAGCTCTACCGTCAGGGCGTGCCTGTTCTCGGAACCAGTCCTGTCGATATCGACCGCGCAGAGAACCGCGACAAGTTCTCGGCCATGCTGGACAAGCTTGGTGTTGACCAACCCGCATGGCGGGCATTGACCTCGTTCGAGGACATCAAGGAGTTCGTCAGCGAAGTGGGATATCCCGTGCTGGTGCGTCCCAGCTACGTGCTCTCAGGTGCTGCCATGAATGTCTGCTATGACGATGAGGAGCTGCACCGCTTCCTGAACATGGCTACCGAAGTCAGCAAGGAATTCCCTGTGGTGGTCAGCCAATTCATGCAGGAGACCAAGGAGATTGAGTTCGATGCCGTTGCCGACAAGGGAGAAATTGTCGAATACGCCATTTCCGAACACGTTGAATATGCCGGTGTGCACTCGGGCGATGCTACCATGTTATTCCCCGCACAGCACATCTACTTCTCCACGGTACGTCAGATCAAGAAGATTTCGCGTAAGATAGCCAAGGAACTGAACATCAGCGGTCCGTTCAATATCCAGTATCTGGCCAAGAACCGCGATGTGAAGGTTATTGAGTGTAACCTGCGTGCATCACGCTCCTTCCCGTTCGTCAGTAAGATTCTCAAGCGTAACTTTATCGAGACGGCTACGAAGATTATGCTTGATGCCCCCTACTCTCGCCCCGACAAGTCAGAATTTGACATTGACCGCATCGGCGTGAAGGCATCACAGTTCTCCTTCGCCCGTCTGCAGAATGCCGACCCCGTGCTGGGAGTTGACATGTCATCTACCGGTGAGGTGGGTTGTCTGGGTGACGACTTAAACGAAGCCCTGCTCAACGCACTTATCGCCACAGGTTACCGTCTGCCCCACAAGAGTGTCCTCATCTCTTCAGGAGGTGTCAAGGGTAAGGTTGACTTGCTGGAGCCGGCACGCAACCTGGTGAAGAAAGGCTATGAAGTATATGCCACAGGCGGAACAGCCAAGTTCCTCAATGATAATGGCGTGAAGGCAACTGCCGTTTCATGGCCTGATGAAGAGGGTGATAACAATGTGATGGACATGATTGCCGACCATCGTTTCGACCTCATCATCAACGTGCCGAAGAACCACACCAAGCGTGAGCTCACCAACGGTTATCGCATTCGCCGCGGAGCCATTGACCATAACATTCCGCTGATGACCAACGGCCGTCTGGCAAAGGCTTTCATTGAGGCCTTCTGCGCAATGGACGAGAACGAAATACCCATCAAGAGCTGGCAGGAATACAACGCATAGGGTTTTATCCTGAAGTGAGGTTATAGCACCTCCGGCTTCTACATCATTACAAGAGAGACGAACACATGTTGTCGTCTCTCTTCTTTTTTATACTTCTTGACATAAAGCAATCAAACGTTTGCACACGTTTTTACTTAAAATTATTTAAAAATCCCTGCTGTGTGGGGACACAAGAAAGCACGCTTAAAAATTGCAAACAAAAGATTTGGTTGTTTGAAAAATAAGCCTTACCTTTGCATCGTTATCCTGAAAACAATCTTTTTACCTTAAAAAAACTAATACCTATTGAAGATTGAAGCGGTTGCCTGAGATGGGTCATCGCTTTTTTTTATGTCCTGACGAAATCGTATGGATACAGTACATCGACTCTTCCAAGCTTCAAGGTGATTATTGGCTCCATTTGTTTCTGCCATTGAAACAAAGTGTTTCCATCATCGAAACAAAGTGTTTCAAACATCGAAACAAAGTGTTTCTGCCTTTGAAACAACTTGAAACAATCATCACCTGTGATGTAAGCAATAAGGGGAGCATGTCTCGCAACACATAAAACATAAAAAAAAACACCGTCGTTGAAGACTGGCAGGGTTTTCTTATTAAACTAGAGTCCTCTTCTACTGATTCAATATCTCAATATTTATTCATGAAAAAGTCATTATTTTTCTGTATTTTGCTTGTTACCTCTAATTTTATTAGTATTTTTGCAACAGAATAAAGGAAAAAGGATATGACAGCAATACTGATAAATGCCGAACTGCTCCGTAATATGAGCATTATAGCAGAAGACGAGAACCTGCTGAAGCGAACTGCGAGATATTTGCGCAAAATTGTAGCAGGAAGACAGGCTGTGGTAAAGACTCGTTTTTATCTTTTATGTGTATTTTTATTTTTGTGTACGGCCATTCATGGACAAGGTCAGTCACAGGCTACCTTGTTGAAAAAGGCATATAAGAAGCACTCAGTCTCATTGTTGTATCAGTTTTTTAACAATTGGTCAAATGATGTTTCATCTAATGAAAACGAAGCAAAAAACAAGTGGGTGAGCGAGGCCCATAAGGTTTATACTGCTTTCTATCAACCTCTTCAACTGGATAAAATCGGATGTAGAAGCGAGGATCAGAACCTCTATAATAATAGTCCTTATTTTATAGTGCAGGGCACACTGAATGATGTCTACGTGGCGGACGCCATCCCGCTTAGTATTGACGAGCTTGATGCCTATTACACTAATCGTATCAACCAGATGTTCTCTGAGGACAGCATACGCAAAAAGCATCTGAGTATGCTCCAATGGGAAAAAGAAAGAGGAGAATTGTCTCCTGAGTTTGATATGAATTCTTCAAATCTCTATTGGTATGAAATCCCTACCATCAGGGTGGATTCTGCTATTTCATTTCGCCCTCCCATCTGTTTCCCCAACAAAAAGATTGTCTATCTGACCTCAGAGTACAAACATTTGTTAGACGGCTTTTTAGGCAACAGACATGTTGGTTTGGGAAAAGAAAGCATCATGCAAGTTGCCTATCCCAAAGGTAAAAGTCGCAAAAGGATGGAATTCATCAACAATGCAGCAAGGATATTTTACGGACATTGGGGAGGCTATTGGCAATACGAGACTTATCCTACAGCTTCGTCCATCGTTTTTGATTCCCAGATGCAACGTGCTGTTGTATATTTCCGATTCGTCTATGAGGGCGGCGAAGTGATAATGGAAAAACAGAAGGGCGAATGGACAATTGTTTCCGGAAAACTTACATGGATGGAATAGGCAAGATAGGCCAGAGAACGATTCTCTGGTCTTTGATTCCGTTCCCCTTACCATTTTTACCAAGACGAATTGCCGAGTTGAAGGTACAAAGGTGCCGAGTTGAAGGTACAAAGGTGCCGTTTTCAAGGTACGGAGCCGGCGTTTTGTAGGGCGGGAGGTGCCGTTTCGTAAACTGACGGCGCTCGCCGCTTAATCGGACGGCGGGCGCCGTGTTCCTTTTGTGTTTTAGTTAGTCTGTAAACGACTGATAACTAACCTTTTTGCAAAGGTACAAAAATTATTCAGAAAAAACAAATAATATCTGAAAAAAATGTTCCTTTGTATTCGTTTTACGACGTCGTTTTACGACGCAAGGGAAATCCGTTAATAAACCAGAGGTCCCGTGATTCAAACCTAAAAGAGATGACCAATATAACAATTGTCTCGTGGTGGATAATAGAAACACTTAAAGAAAAGACAATCTATATTTATTTTGTTATCAGCTTCAAATATCACCCTTGTCGCTATGATATATACATCTTTTTGTATTGGATGTTCATATTCTTCTTTCCTAATAGATGAAATATCCCATCTGTTACATAACATTCTTGAATAAAAAGAAAAACAACTATATCCAATTTCTTTGTTAATGTTTAAGTTTTTGTCATAGGCCAAATAAGTATCAGGTTTTCCCTTAATCCAAAATGAAACGTACAACTCGTCTTTATAAGCAGAAAAATGCTCCATAAACATAATAGTATCTCCCGTATTGATTTGTTGAGCATAACTATCCATAATATGTTGGTCAGTCCTAAGCAACATGTATCGGTCAATATCATAATAGCACCATGACGGTGATACTCTTTTTTGGCATACACTAATACTATCAGCAATACTATTCCAGTCATACGAATAACTACTAATCATATGCCATGAAAATATTATAATAACTGCTATTCTTTTTCCCATATTCTCTTTCTGTAATTAGAGTTCTTGACCGCCTATTTGGGTGCTCATGGGGACTCCGGTGAGCATTTTTTTATTTGCTTGTAGCTTGTTTATGAGCAATCTGTGCCATGTACGCCTTTAGCTCGGGATTCGGATATTGTTCTAACTGCTGCTTGAGATGTTCTTGCAAATATTTGTCTCGTGAACAGTTTGCCATGAGGCTCCATGATATGTATTCTGTTGAGTCGTTACGGTGTTGGTCTATCCAAGCTAATACCATTTTGGGATTTTGCTTATAAAACATAGCTGTTTTACTTGACACAGAACTCCATTCGCTCCAGTCTTTTTCGTGCCTTACAAGTACACGGTTCCATTCTGACACAGTCATCGTGTCATTTAGGGGGCGTCTGATGAGGTCGCCAAAGATACTTTCTTCTGCTTCTGTAAGAAGGCCACCACAACATATTTCTTCGTATGTGCTACTGTCTGGCTTTTCTTCGTAGTACTTATCCAAAAGGACCATTTTGTCGCCTGTAATCTGGTATTTGTATTGTGCTGTCATCGCTTTTCCATCATATTTCCAAAAGCTATGTATAATAAAAGTAGTGTCTGATGTGAACTCACAATGACATTGTGCTTTGCCGAATGGTTCTGCGAATTTTATTATTACTTCATTTCTTCTTGGAGGTTCTACGCCTTCCCATATTCCACAATAGACACCGTCAAGGAGTTTGCCCTGCGGACTAAATAGGCATATAGATTCATAATATGCATAGGTGGCAATGGAAATCAAATAGTTGCGATTGACAGGTTTTATCGCTGTGATGCGTGAATGCTCACGAGAGATGGAAATTGGGCGTTTTTCTCCAAAGAGCTGGTCGTATTGTTCAGGTGTGAGCATGTAGCCGCTCATGTGGTATGGTTGTGGAATAGTGTCCATCATTAGACTATCAACCCCCACACCCATCGAGCGCAGAAAATCCAAAGGTTGCTGTTGGCACGAACTGACAGCTAACAGCAATAGAATAAGTAACGGAATTGTTTTCTTCATAATAAGTTGTTTTGATGTTTCATGCCTGCAAGGCTGCGGTTAAGTGAGAGCAGTGATGCTCGCATCTACTGCCGAGCGCAAGCAGGCTCGCGGTGTTTCATGCTGCAAAGTTAGTGTTTTTTCTTGTTTTATGCAAGGGGACAGAGTATATTGACACAAACGGAAAACGTAATGTACAGAAAACAAAGGAATTACAAAATAGCACCTGACGTTTTTGACACGTTGATAATCAGGCACGCCTTGCAGGACGGGCACGATTTAACACCCCGTTTTTATCATTTTGCTATTAAGCTTTTTACACCAACTCACAGATGTCGCTGGGGGTCTGGCGCTTGAGGACGTCGAGCCGGAAGTCGGTGCCGGCAATGATGCCGTAGCTGCGAAGGACGGTCTCGATGGTCTTGCGGGCGAGCTCGGGGTGGTTGTTCTCTTCGCTGAGATGGCAGAGCCAGACGTGGCGGAGCTGTTCGGTCATGTTGTTGGCCAATGCCTCGGCACAATGGCGGTTGCTCAGGTGGCCGTGACTGCTCATGATGCGCTCCTTGAGGAACTGTGGATAGGGACCGCCCTGTAACATCTCCTCATCGTGGTTGGCCTCGATGACGAGGTAGTTGGCACTGGCGATGTGCTGACTGATATCGGGGGTTATCTCGCCGACATCAGTAATGATGCAGAAGGTGACTCCGTCGCACGTGATACTGTAGCCGACACACTCGGCGGAGTCGTGGGGTACGAGGAAGGGGGTGACGCTGAACTCGCCGATGCGGACGGTCTGCCCGGCTTGGATATAGCGCACGGCATCGGGCTCTATCTTACGTGTCACACAGTAGTTGCGGAAGATTCCGTCGTGAATGGCCTTCGTGGTATAGACGGGCAGGTGGAACTCCGTAGAGAGGCTGCCGACGGACTTGATGTGGTCGGCATGGTCGTGGGTGACGAGGATATGATGTACGGAAGAAAGCGAAAGGCCATATTCACGAAAGGCTTTCTTCAGGGCGCGCAGCCCTACCCCGACGTCGATAATCAGACCATCGGTGGGTGTGTAGAGATAATAGCAGTTACCACTGCTGCCGCTTCCAAAACTGATGAATTTCATATATTAATAATTAGAATGGCATACCGACCGCGAAATGAAAGGCAAAGTCGCGACTGAGTTTGGGATGGATGATGGGGAAATGCTCATCGGATCCCGACTCGTAAGCGGGATTGACGGCTTTCATACCTAAGTCAAAACGCAGGACGAAGTAGTCGAAGTTGAAACGCAGGCCAATGCCATAGCCGACAGCCAACTGTTTGAGGAACGTTTTGAAGTTGAACTGTCCGCCGGGCTGGTCCTTATAGTTTCGCAGCGTCCAGATATTTCCTGCGTCAACAAAGAGCGCTCCACCGAGTTTCCAGAAGAGATGGGCACGATACTCTACGTTCAGGTCAAGCTTCATGTCACCCGTCTGGTTGATGAAGTCAATACGTCCATCCTCACCCGCATAGCTGCCAGGTCCCAACGAGCGCACACTCCATCCGCGCACGCTGTTGGCACCGCCTGCGAAATAGCGTTTCTCGAAAGGAAGAATGCTGCTGTTGCCATAGGGATAAGCCAACCCGAGTCCGAAGTGGAAAACCAGCTGTTGCTTGAAGTCAATAGCGATGTTGCGGGTGTACTCGAAGTCACCTTTTACATATTGTGCATAGGCTATGCGGAACAGTTCGCGCTGTCCCGTTTCCTCGTCGCGTTCTGCATGGGTCAAGCCCGCCACAAGCGAGAGGAGGTTACCCGCAGTCTCTATGTTTGCCTTCACCGCATAGACACCATTGTTATAGGTGAAGCCGAAACCTGACTTCATGATGAACAGGTCTTTGTAGTTATAGCTCAGAATGGCATTACGACTGCTGGTGTCATCGAGATATTCGTTGCGGAATGTATCGCTGATCCAGGGCATGAAAACATAGTTCAAGTCAAGCAAGTCAATCTGGTAGCGGTCATGATGGTTGGAGTCATTCCACTTGTAGCGCCAGGCCAACGACAGCACACGGCGGTGGAACTCGGGACGGTTCTGTGAGTCATAGAGCAGCGATACCTCACTGGTGGCATTGATACGACGACGGAAACTGCTGCTGAGGAAAGGAGCAATAAAGCGCGGGAAGCTCAGACTGGCTTGTGCCGACAACTCGATAAAGTCCTGATTGCTGTACCCCTCCAGTCCGCGGATGGCTTCATAGGCACCGCGCAGCTCAATGCTCAGCAGTTCTGAGCCGTGAAAAAGGTTACGGTTCTGGTAACTCAGCGTGGCAGCAGCACCCAGGTCGCCGGCAGTATTGGTTCCTTCGGGCTGGAAGCTAATGGTACGAGGCTTATTCGTCGAGAGTCGTATGGAGCAATCCAGCAGATTCGAATCAGGCACCTCGGTGAAGTTAATGTCTGTGTATCTGACAGCCCCCAGTCGTCCGAAATGTGTATAGGTGTTCTGCAGATCGCGCGCTGAATACCACGAGCCTGGCGTGATGAAGGTATTGTTCTGAAGCACTTTCTGACGCAGGGGGATAGGCTGTCCGTCATCATTGCCGCAGAAGAATTCCACACGGCGTATCATGTAGCGCTGATGAAGTGTATCAGGACGGTTGTTTCGGCGGAACTTATGCAGTTGCAGCTCAAGGTCTATCTGTCTGCCACCGACGGCAGAATCAGCAACATAGCTGACATACTCCTTGTTGAAGCGGTAATATCCGTTATTAATGGCCCATTCGTTGAACCGCTTACGTTCCCGGTCGAGGTTCTCTACGTTGAAGCGCATTCCGCTGTGGAGCGTTCTGTTCTGTATGTCATCCTTCAGCAGTTCGGCCATGCAGGAGTCTTCGATGGTATAACTCACGTTACGCAGAAAATAGGGTTCACCTGCATGGAGCAGATAGTCAACATCAACTCTTTGCTTCGAAAGCTGCCTAGTACGCAAGTCAACCCGTGCGTCAAGATAGCCGAGGTTCATCAGCGCCATACGCAACTCATTACAGGAGAGAATGGCACTGAGCGAGTCAAACACAATCGGCTGTCTGACAAGTCCGAACCATCGGGTCTGCTCGCGTTGCTTGACGTACTGTTTCATCAGTACGGTGTTCACGTCAGCATGTTTCTCTGTGTCAATAACCTTCACGCGGTGCAGCAACAAGGCATCCTCAGGAATGTCTTTCGTTCCCGAACAGGCCGACAACACAGCCGCTACGACACAAATCAACAGCAGTTTTACTTTCATACGTAGTGCAAAGGTACAATTTAGTGCGTAAAAAACCAACTATTTTCGTGAAAAAGATTTGGAAGTGTCAACTTTTGTGATTATTTTTGCAAAGTGATAACGAAGAACTTTTTATATGATAAGTAAGGCACAACAGAAACTGGTTCGCTCATTGGAGCAGAAGAAATACCGTCAGCGCGAAGAACTCTTTGTAGCTGAGGGACCGAAGGTGGTTAACGACTTGCTCGACGCAAACTTTGAAGTAGTCACGCTCTTTAAGGAACAAGGGGTTATGAGCAGGTTGGAGGAAAGGGAATGCAGTTTTGTCGTGGCCTGTTCGGCTGAGGAGCTGCGGCGCATCAGTTTTCTGCAACATCCGCAGGGCGTGCTCGCCGTGTTCCGCCTACCGATGGAAGAAGAAATGAAAGAGGCTCAGCCATCACAACTCTCCCTTGCCCTCGACGGAGTGCAAGACCCGGGCAACCTCGGCACCATCATCCGCATAGCAGACTGGTTTGGCATCGACACCATCTATTGCAGCCCTGATACCGCCGATGCATGGAGTCCCAAAGTGGTGCAGGCATCTATGGGAAGTATCGCACGCGTACATATTCTATATACTGACCTTATGGCATTGACCGACAAGGCACAGACTACCGGCATACCTGTCTATGGAACGCTGCTCGACGGAAAGGATATCTACACACAATCGCTCACTTCGAACGGCATCATCGTCATGGGTAACGAAGGCAAGGGCATCTCCCCTGCCCTACGTGAACACATCACGCACCCGTTGCTCATCCCTAACTTTCATCAGGGACAGACAGCTGATAGTCTGAATGTAGCTATTGCTACAGCTATTACATGTTCGGAGTTCAGAAGAAGAAGCTAAAGCAGGGCGTTGAGTCGCTGGCGGAGCTGGTCGGCTTCGGACTGGCGGATGAGGAGACGGAGCTCGCAGGTGTTGTCGAAGGTCTGGCTGAGGATGCGGGGCTGCATGTCCTTGATGATGCGCATGACATCATTCATCTGCGGATAGGAAAAAGTGAAGACGATTTCCTCCTCCACCTGACGGGTCTCGATGGTGGCATGGGCAATGGCGTCGGCGGCTGCCTCGCGGTAGGCGACGATGAGTCCGCTGGTGCCGAGGTTCACGCCGCCATAGTAGCGCACGACGACGATGAGTATGTCGGTGAGCTCGTTGGAATTGATTTGTCCGAGGATGGGCTTGCCAGCCGTTGACGAGGGCTCGCCGTCATCGTTGGCGCGGAAGTCCGTGCGGGCCGCCCCCAGCATATAGGCATAGCACACGTGGCGCGCATCATAGTATTTCTTGCGGTAGCGGGCGATGATGTCCTTCACCTGCTCTGCCGTCTCTACATGATGGGCGAAAGCGAGGAACTTACTCCGTTTCTCGGTGTAATATCCCTCGCTGTCGGTTGCTATGGTGCGATATTCGTCGGACATTATACCAGTTTATGAATCACCAGTCCTGAGCGAAGTTTCGGCTCGAACCATGTTGCCTTGGGGGGCATGATCTTACCGCTGTCGGCGATGTCCATGATCTGCTGCATGGTGACGGGATAGAGCGCCAAAGCAGCACGCATCTCACCAGAATCCACACGGCGCTTCAGCTCACCCAATCCGCGCAAGCCACCCACGAAGTCGATGCGCTTCGAGGAACGCAGGTCGCCGATGTTGAGTATCTCGTCGAGAATAAGACGGCTGCTGATGTCCACGTCGAGCACGCCGATGGGGTCGCTGTTGTCGTAGGTGCCTTCCTTGGCCGTGAGGCTGTACCAGTGGCCGTCAAGATAGAGTGAGAACTCATGCAACTTAGCGGGCTTGTAGATGTCCGTTCCCTTGTCTGCAACGATGAAGTTGACCTGCAATGCGGCGAGGAATTCTTCCGAGCTCATACCGTTGAGGTCTTTCACCACGCGGTTATAGTCGAGGATGGTCAGCTGACTGGCCTGGAAGCAGACGGCCATGAAGAAGTTATACTCCTCCGTACCGGTGTGGTTGGGGTTCTGCTTCTGTTTCTCTGCACCTACTAATGCAGCAGCGGCTGAGCGATGGTGGCCGTCGGCAATGTAGAAGCTGGGCATCTGCTGGAAGGTCTTGGTGACAGTGTTGATATCGGCCTCGTCGCTGATGATCCAGAACTGGTGGCGGAAGCCGTCAATGGGCGCGATGAAATCATACTCGGGCTCCGTCTGGGCGTAGCGCATAATCAGCGCGTCGAGCACGGCATTGTCGGGATAGGCAAAGAACACGGGTTCGATGTTGGCGTTGTTGACGCGGACATGCTTCATGCGGTCTTCCTCCTTGTCGCGGCGCGTCAGCTCGTGCTTCTTGATGCGGCCTGACATATAGTCGTCGGTATGTGCACACACCACGAGGCCGTACTGTGTCTTGCCTTTCATCGTCTGCGCATATATATAATAATGTTCGCGCGCGTCCTGAACGAGCCAGCCCTTATCCTGGAACTTCTGGAAATTCTCGGCAGCCTTCTCATAGACACGCGGGTCATACTCACTGGTGCCTACGGGGAAGTCTATCTCGGGTTTAATGATGTGGTAGAGACTCTTCTCGTTGTCGCCGGCTTCGGCGCGAGCCTCTTCACTGTCCAGCACGTCATAGGGACGGCTCTCTACTTGCTCCACCAGTTCGCGTGGCGGGCGGATTCCTTTGAATGGTTTTACTATCATGACTTTTATTGTTTGTTGTATGTTCGTTAGAGAGTGCAAATTTACGCAAAAGTCGCGATATTTCAAAATCTTTGCTAAAATATTAGGATTGTTTCAACTTTTTACTTACCTTTGCAACGGAATAATTAACTAAAAGAAAAGACAATGAAAAAACTATTAACGATTTTATCATGTATGTTGTTTGCCACAGTGTCGTATGCACAGAATTTCGAATCGGCTTCTGACGCTGTGAAAAACATGGGAGTAGGCTGGAATCTTGGCAATACGTTGGATGCCAACGGCAATGGTGTTCATCAGGGAGTGGAGTCGGAAACCTACTGGGGACAGCCCGTCACCAAACCCGAACTGATGACGATGATGAAGAATGCCGGCTTTGGCGCTATTCGCGTGCCTGTGACCTGGTATAACCACATGGACAGCGAAGGCAAAGTAGATGCTGCTTGGATGGCCCGTGTCAAGGAGGTAGTAGATTATGTCATTAACAACGGCATGTACTGCATTATCAATGTACACCACGACACCGGCGACGACAGCAAAAACGCCAACAGAATCCACTGGATTCATGCCAGCATGAACACGTATAACAATACGAAGGAGAAATATGAGTATCTTTGGAAACAGATTGCTGAGACCTTCAAGGACTACGACCAGCACTTGGTCTTCGAAGGCTACAACGAGATGCTCGATGACCTGAACTCATGGTGCTTCGCATCCTATAATGCCACGGGCGGTTATGACGCTGCCTCGGCCACCGACTCCTACAATGCCCTCAACAGCTATGCCAAATCGTTTGTGAACGCTGTGCGCGCCACGGGCGGTAACAACCAGAAGCGCAACCTCGTGATTAACACCTATGCTGCCGCAAATGGCACTGGCAACTGGAACGATCATCTGACCGAACCACTGTCCAAGTTGGTGATTCCTTCAGACCCCGGCGGCTCGGGACATATTGCCATTCAGGTCCACGCCTACCCCAACATCTCATCGGGCGCGACTGAAATCCGTAATATGTTCAATACGTTGAAAACTTATTTCATTGACAAAGGCTATCCCGTCATCCTCGGCGAGTGGGCCACCAGCAATGTCGATGCCAGCGTCACGGACTATGACGCTGACCGTGAACGTTATCTGACTTATGCTTCTTATGTCGTAAAAACAGCCAAGCAAAACAATGCAGCCACCTTCTACTGGATGGGACTCTCGGACGGCGTGTACCGTTCTGTTCCGTGCTTCAACCAAGCAGACCTCGCAAAAACGCTCACCGTGGCATATCATGGCGCAGGATTCGAAGGTGAATATCCGACGATGGGCTCGGTTGATGATGGCATCGTGGTTTTTGAAGGCGAGCAACAGCTGGAATGGGGAACTGCCATCAACTTCCCCGCCAACCTCTTTTCTGATTTCGAGGAAGCACCCTTTCTTGTGGTGACCTATCAGCAGAATTATGACCAGTTTACGGGTGATGATGCCTATGGCATGTTCCAGTTCTGGTACAACGACTGGTCGTCGAAAATCAAATTCACGGCAGATGGCGTAGAATACGATGCCGACTTCAATCCCGCTGACCATTACGGCACACCGTCCGGCACAGAACACACGACAGTTTTCGGCTTCCCTTCATCCATCTTCAGCACGATTAAGAATAAAGGTGTGCTCTTCCAGGGACATGGTATTAAGGTCACTAAGGCAGTCTTGACCGCGAACACAGCAGGTATTCAGAATATCAGCTATTCTCAGGAGAACAACAACGTGATTTACAACCTTTCCGGTCAACGCGTGACGAATCCTGGTAAGGGCGTGTACATCATCAACGGCAAAAAGGTTGTGATTAAATAACCCCTACCTTTTACATCAACAAAACAGCCCCCCGATTGGGAGGCTGTTTTTTGTATGAGTGAAGTCAAGGCGTAAAGCCTGTTGACGTACTTTACTTGTTCACCTGGAACTTCGTGTCGCCGTCTTTGAAGAAAGCGTTGATCTGCTTGGCGGCTGCGATGCCGGCATTGATGTTGGCCTCGGCTGTCTGGGCGCCCATCTTCTTAGGAGTAGAGAAGTAACGGCCTTCGAACTTCTGGAACTCGTCGTTGGCATCAGGCATGATGTCTGTAACGAACTTCAAATCTTCACGCTCAGCCATCAGTTTAATGAGACCGGCCTCGTCGATAACCTCCTTACGAGCAGTATTCACGAGAATGCCACCCTTCTTCATCTTACCGACCAGCGCGTAGTTGATGCTCTGCTTGGTCTCAGGTGTTGCGGGGATATGCAGCGAAACGACATCACAGGTCTCGAAGAGAGCATCCTGATTAGCTACGGCGTGAACGCCAGCCTTCTCGATGACCTCTGCAGGACAGTACGCGTCGAAGGCATAGACATCCATACCAAAGCCCTTGGCGATGCGGGCCACGTTACGACCAACGTTACCGAAGGCAAGGATACCCAGCTTCTTACCGAGCAGCTCTGAACCGCTCTTGCCGTTGTAGAAACCGCGAACGGCCATCACCAGCAGACCGAACACCAACTCGGCTACGGCGTTAGCGTTCTGACCTGGCGTATTCTCAGCCACTACGTTATGGGCTGTAGCAGCGGCGAGGTCGATGTTGTCGTAACCGGCACCGGCACGAACCACAATCTTCAACTGCTTAGCAGCGTCGAGTACCTCAGCATCAACCTTATCTGAACGGATAATGAGTGCGTCGGCATCCTTGACAGCGTCCAACAGCTGTGCCTTCTCTGTATATTTCTCGAGCAGCGCGAGCTCATTGCCTGCTGCTTCTACTTCTGCCTTGATACCATTCACAGCAGCTGCTGCGAATGGTTTTTCTGTTGCAACTAATACTTTCATATTATATCAATAGGATTAGTGGTTTGCTTCAAATTCCTTCATGCAGGCAACGAGGGCGTTGCAGCCTTCGATGGTCTGGGCGTTGTAGCAAGAAGCACGGAAGCCACCAACTGAACGGTGACCCTTCACGCCAACCATACCCTTCGATACGGCGAAATCGAGGAAGTCCTTCTCCAACTCCTTGTACTCGTCAGCCATCACGAAGCAGAGGTTCATCAGCGAACGGTCCTCAGCCTTAGCGGTACCCTGGAACATCTTGTTGCGGTCGATCTCACCATAGACGATCTCAGCACGCTGCTGTGCCAATTTATCCATAGCCTCTACACCACCATTCTTCTTGATCCAGCGGAGAGTCTCAAGAGCTGAGTAGATAGGAACTACAGGAGGCGTGTTAAACATCGAGCCCTTATCCACGTGTGTGCGGTAGTCGAGCATGGTAGGAATCTCGCGGGGAGCCTTACCCAGCTTCTCATCTTTCAAGATAACGATGGTCACACCGGCCATAGCGAGGTTCTTCTGTGCACCGGCATAGATAGCATCATACTTCTTGACGTCAATGGGACGGCTGAAGATATCTGACGACATGTCGGCAATCATGGGAACGCAGACGTCGAGGTCCTTGCGAATCTCTGTACCATAGATGGTGTTGTTCGTTGTGATGTGCAGATAGTCAGCGTCAGCAGGTACCGTCCAGTCCTTCGGGATGAAGGTGTAGTTGGCATCAGCTGAAGAAGCTACTTCAACGACTTCGCCGAACAACTTAGCTTCCTTCATGGCTTTCTTGGCCCACACACCCGTATTGAGGTATGCTGCCTTCTTAATCAGGAAGTTGAACGGAATCATGCAGAACTCAAGCGAAGCACCGCCGCCAAGGAAGATTACTGAATAGCCCTCAGGAATGTCGAGGAGTTCCTTGACGAGTGCCACAGCCTCGTCAACTACGGGCTGGAAATCTTTTGCACGATGGCTGATCTCCATGAGGGAAAGACCAGAACCATTGAAGTCTAAACACTGTTGTGCTGTCTTTTCGATGACCTCGCGCGGAAGCATCGAGGGACCTGCGTTAAAGTTGTACTTCTTCATTTTTTGATTGTTGTTTTTATGAATTTAGTTACTAAATTTATCTTGTTGTCTAAAAATACGGCGCGAAGTTACACTTTTTATTTCATTCAGCCAAATATTTAAGCAAGAATTAAGCAGAAAGTGGCAAATTCCTATCACATTGTCAACTCTGCTTTGCATTTTCGAACCGTTCGCCCCAACATTCGCGCATTCGCTGACTAAGTTTGTCTTCATTGGGCGAGTGCTGCGGATGCCACAAACGTTCTTTCTTCAGAGCGTCAGGCAAGTACTGTTGTTCAACGAAGTTTTCTGGGAAATCGTGGGCATATTTGTACCCGTCGCCATAGCCCAGTTCTTCCATTAGTTCCGTAGGAGCGTTGCGCAGATGAAGAGGCACAGGCTGATTGCCTGTACGCTTAACAAGCGACAAGGCATTACCGATGGCTTTGTAAGCTGAGTTACTCTTGGGGGATGCTGCCAGATAGATCGTAGCCTCAGCCAATGGTATGCGTCCCTCGGGCCAACCGAGTTTCATCACAGCATCAAAAGCTGCGTTAGCCAACAGCAGGGCGTTGGGATTTGCCAGCCCGATATCCTCAGCAGCTGAGATTACCAATCGACGTGCAATGAACTGTGGGTCTTCCCCACCCTCTATCATACGTGCCAGCCAATAGACGGCAGCGTCGGGATCGCTACCACGGATGCTCTTGATGAAGGCAGAGATGATGTCATAGTGCATCTCGCCGTCTTTGTCGTAAGCCAGTGGATTCTGTTGCAGCAGTTGTTCAACCAGTTTGTCGGTAACTATGAGTGGCTGAGCTCCCTCTGTCGTTTTAAGCGGAGCAGTAGAAGCTACAAGTTCAAGGATGTTAAGTAACTTACGTGCATCACCGCCACTATAGCGCAGCATGGCTGTTGTCTCCTTGAGTTCAAACATGCGTTTCTGCAACTCAACATCCGTAGTGATGGCGCGTTCAATGAGTTCCTTCAGCTCATCAGCTGAGAGTGGCTGGAGCACATAAACCTGACAGCGGGACAGCAAAGGACGTATAACCTCAAAGGAAGGATTCTCTGTAGTGGCACCGATAAGTGTGATGGTACCACGCTCAACAGCACCAAGCAAAGAGTCTTGCTGTGATTTCGAGAAACGATGTATCTCGTCAATGAATAATATCGGAGATGGAGCATCAAAGAAACGTTCATGTGATGCACGTTCAATGACATCACGTACATCCTTGACGCCGCTTGTCACGGCAGAAAGTGTATAAAGCTGCAGTCCCAACCGAGTAGCTATAATATGCGCCAGCGTGGTCTTACCCACTCCAGGAGGTCCCCATAGTATAAAAGAAGAAACACGCCCGGCATCTATCATGCGGCGCAAAACGGCTCCTTCACCCAACAAATGGCGCTGACCGACGTATTCCTCAAGCGTCCTCGGACGCAGTCTTTCTGCTAATGGTTCTGCCATTACACCGCGAAGGTACGAAGAAAAAAACAAAAAACCAAAAGAAAAAACAAAAAAAACTTGCATACATATTATAATATTAGTATTTTTGCAAAGTCTTTTTACCCCCGTTAAAGGACAATATGAAATAAATATCATCAAAGGACAATAAAATCAGAAACATCAGTAAAATATGAGAAACAAGCAACAGTCAGCCGATCAGCCGGCAAAGAAGTTAACAACACTCAAGACCTTGACGAAAAGTAGCGTATGGGATGTGCAGGAAAACGACATCTTCCGTATGTGGGAAGGAGCCGACAAAGACTCCGAAGTGAAAGACAACCTACGGCATTTCGTTGACATCATCCGTAGCGCTTTCATGATTGAGGAAATCAAGGATGACGATGACATGCAGAAGAAATCCTATGAGAAGCAAGGCTACAAAATCGGACAGGTGAAAATTGACGAGCAGAACAAAATTACGTGGGCCATCAAAAAACGTCCCATCATGCGCGTCACAGACTTGACCTATGAGAATATCCGACATATTACGGCAGCTAAGCTTTTAGAGGTGATTGACCGTAATTTCGGTGGCGGATGGGACTCGCTGTCACAGTCTATTCAGGACATCATAGAGAGCGGCTTTGACATTTCCACCACAACCCTGCCCAAAGACAGGCTCCACAAGAAGGGAGGCATGTACGAGAAGAAGGTGGAGGACGGTTTTGACGTGCTTGAGGTTGAGAAAGGTACATGGGTAGAGGCCATCTTCGCCAAGGTGAAGCCTGAGGCAGAGAAACCCAGACTCAAGCTGATGTCATCTGAGCGTGATCTCGATGAAAGCGATGAAGAAGATGAAGATGCCGAACTGCCCGAGGACGACTATCGTAACCACGATGAGGAGGAAGAAGAACCTGAGGAGCCCTCAACGTTTGATGACGAGGACATCACAGAGGAAAACTACCGCACCACGTTCGAGATTGAGTCCGATCCTGATGAAGAAGCTGACGGATTAGAGGACTATGTGGAAGAATAAACACTAAACATTATACAATAAAACCATGCAGAATATTCCTATTGCATTCTGGCTCGTGCCCATCGCATCGGTGGTTGCACTGGCTATGGCGTGGTTCTTCTTCCGCTCTATGATGGGCGCTGACGAAGGTACACCGCGCATGAGAGAGATTGCCGGACATGTGCGCCGAGGCGCTATGGCCTATCTGAAACAACAGTACAAAGTGGTAACCATCGTCTTTGTGGTGCTGGCCATCATCTTTGCAGTGATGGCTTATGTGCTGCACTGGCAAAATCCCTGGGTTCCATTCGCCTTCCTGACGGGTGGTTTCTTCAGCGGACTGGCAGGATTCTTTGGCATGAAGACAGCTACCTATGCTTCAGCCCGTACAGCAAATGCCGCACGCAAGAGCATGGACGCAGGTCTGAAAATTGCTTTCCGCTCGGGTGCAGTTATGGGTCTGACTGTCGTTGGCCTCGGACTGCTTGACATTGCTATCTGGTTCCTCGTGCTCAATCAATTCTATGAGGGCGATAAGATGGCTCTTATTACCATCACTACCACGATGCTTACTTTTGGTATGGGTGCTTCTACACAGGCGCTGTTTGCCCGTGTGGGTGGCGGTATCTATACGAAGGCTGCCGACGTGGGTGCCGACATTGTCGGTAAGGTGGAAGCCGACATTCCCGAGGACGACCCGCGCAACCCTGCCACCATCGCTGACAACGTCGGTGACAACGTTGGTGACGTGGCCGGTATGGGTGCCGACCTCTATGAGAGTTATTGCGGATCAATCCTCTCCACTGCTGCCCTGGGCGCTGCTGCCTTCGGCGTGGCTGGTCTGGAGATACAACTTAAGGCTGTCATCGCCCCGATGCTGATTGCCGCTGTGGGCGTGTTCCTTTCATTGCTCGGTATCTTCCTCGTACGTACCAAGGAGGGCGCCACAATGAGGGATCTGTTGCGTTCGCTGTCATTAGGAACGAACGTTTCTGCCGTGCTCATCGCCATTGCCACTTTCGCCATCCTCTACCTGTTGGGTATCGAGAACTGGCTGGGTCTTTCGTTCTCCGTCATCTCTGGTCTGGCTGCCGGTGTGATTATCGGACAGGCTACGGAATACTATACCTCTCACAGTTACAAGCCGACACAGAAGATTTCCGAAGCAGGACAGACAGGTGCTGCTACCGTTATCATTAAAGGTATCGGTACGGGTATGATCTCTACCTGCATCCCTGTGATCACCATCGGCGTGGCCATTATGCTGAGTTACCTCTGTGCCAACGGCTTCGACCTCTCCATGACGTCGGAATCCCTGGCTCATGGCCTTTATGGTATCGGTATCGCTGCCGTAGGTATGCTTTCCACCTTAGGTATCACTCTGGCTACCGACGCCTACGGACCTATTGCCGACAATGCCGGTGGTAATGCCGAGATGTCGCAACTTGGTGAAGAGGTACGTCACCGTACCGATGCCCTTGATGCCCTCGGTAACACCACTGCTGCAACCGGTAAGGGCTTTGCCATCGGTTCGGCTGCCCTCACAGCCCTCGCCCTCCTAGCCTCTTACATTGAGGAGATAAAGATTGCGATGGCTCGTGCCGGTCAGACACTGACGAATGTGGCAGGTGATGTGATTGAGGCTTCTAATGCCACCATCCCAGACTTCATGAACTACTTCCAGATTAACCTCATGAACCCGAGGGTAATCGTTGGTGCCTTTATCGGTGCGATGGCTGCCTTCCTGTTCTGTGGAATGACGATGGAGGCTGTAGGTCGTGCAGCAGAGAAGATGGTACAGGAGGTACGCCGTCAGTTCAAGGAGATTGCCGGGATCCTCGAAGGAACAGGCACGCCCGACTATGGCCGTTGCGTGGAGATTTCCACCAAGGCAGCCCAGCACGAGATGATAATCCCGTCAATCCTCGCCATCATCATCCCCATCCTCGTAGGAATCATCCTCGGTGTGGCTGGTGAGGTGGTCTGGCAGGTGGCTTCACCCTCGCTGTCTTCATGGCGAATGCAGGTGGTGCCTGGGACAATGCGAAGAAGAACATCGAGGAAGGTGCCTTCGGCGGCAAGGGCTCGTTTGCCCACAAGGCCTGTGTCGTAGGCGACACCGTAGGCGACCCGTTCAAGGATACCTCCGGTCCATCACTCAACATCCTCATTAAACTGATGTCGATGGTGTCGATTGTGATGGCTGGTCTGACAGTCGCATTCTCATAACTCTTCCATTAATCCCAGCCAATCGGCTGGGATTAATAAAAACTAAAAAACAATATGCAATTACGAATCATTTCATTGGCCGCCATGTTGGGCATTGGCCTGCACCTGAGTGCACAAAGTATCGAAAAGAATTACAAGGGCTTAAGCGATGGCAACCCGATTAGTGCCAGCGTGTTCTGTGCTGACCCTACAGCATTAGATTACAATGGACGCCTCTACGTCTACGGTTCGAACGACCACCAACAGTTCATTAAGAACAACAAGAAAAACGGTAACGGTTATGGCGACATCAAGTCGTTAGTAGTCTTATCGACCGACGATATGGTGAACTGGACCTTCCACGGCACCATCGACACGAAAAAGATCTGTTCTTCGTGGACAACAAATCCATGGTACCAAGGTTATGGAGTCTCGTGGGCACCATCAGTGGTCTGGCGCACTAAGGAGGACGGAACCGAGGAGTTCTTCCTCTACTTCTGCAACAGCAGTCATGGCATTGGCGTGCTGAAGGCCGATTCGCCTATAGGCCCCTGGAAATCGCCCCTTTCAAGGTTGATGATTCATAGAGACACACCGGGTGCAACTCCCTGTTCTGCTGTCTTCGACCCAGGTGTGGTCATCGATGAGAATGGCGTAGGCTGGATTACCTTTGGTGGACTTGATCCTGTCGATGGAGGTACTGACATCCAACCCAAGAATGCCCGTATTGCAAAACTAAAGCCCTCGATGACAGCCATCGACGGTTCTATTGCCAAAATTCCAGCCCCTTACCACTTCGAGGCCAACGAACTGAACATCCTGGATGGTAAGTTCGTCTATACCTATTGTTCTAACTGGGCAGACCGCAAAGACTCTGACTGGAACAAATACAAGAAAGAACAGGGCATCAGCCTTTCAAAACCGGATAAATGCACCATGTGCTATATGGTTTCCGACGACCCGATGAACCCCGACTCGTGGGTATATAAAGGTGTCTACGGCAAACACCCCGGCTTCCCATCCCCCAACAACCATTCGCATCTGCATCTGTTTCAGGGCAACTACTATTATATCTACCACTGGGGACCCTTGATGCAGAAGATGAAAGACGGGGGAGCCATTGACAGCAGTTGTGACGGCTACCGTTCCATCTGTGTGAACAAAGCCACTGTGAACGAGGAAACGCAGAAGGTCAACTCAGTAACCCTGAACCTGACCGGTGCGACTGCTATCAAGAATCTGGATCCCTATGCCCTGCAAGAGGCTGAGACGACGGCCAACAGCGGGGGGGTGATGTACGAGGATTACAAAAATGTCAAATCAGACACGAAGATCAGTTCATTAGGCAATGACGCTTCGAGGAATCTTTACGTGAAGATGAAGGCAGGTGCATGGACGATGGTACGCAACGCCGACTTCGGCGAGGAAGGTGCCAAGTCGTTTATGCTCAGGGCCAAAGGAACGGGTAAGATGGAAATCCGCTTCGACAAGAAAACAGCAACGGCAGTGGCTACATTGGATTTTACTTCCAGTGACTGGGAAGACCAAGTCATAGTGATTGACCCCGAAGTGTTCAAAGGAAAACACGATGTGTTCTTCGTTTTTACAGAGGCAGATAAGGTTCAGTTTGATGCGTGGAATTTCTCACACGATACAACCGTCGGCATCGCTCCCTCACGCACAGTCGAGGGACAGCCGTCAGCACGCTACGACCTGTCAGGACACCGTCTGAATGACGGTACCTCCCATCGCGGTATCGTCATCGAACAATACAAAGACGCCTCTGGCACCAAGCACACCCGTAAGCGCTTTAATAGCCAGCGCTAACTAATGAAAGGTGCGGTACGATACACGCTCCTGATGATGGTTGCCGCCGCGGCGGCAACCATCTATGTAGGCTGTCAACATCTGACAGAACGAAACAAGGCTGAGGCTGAAGGTGACTCGCTGGCGAGCAAGTGTTTCAGTATCTCCTCTACCCTGCTTCTCGACTCTATCCAAAAGCAGATGGCCCAAGACCGCAAAGACGAACTGGATTACTACTTGGATCGTCACAATGTGGAGGACGAGGGCTACGAGATGGTGGCAGCCTTCGCCGCAGGACAGCGACACAATGAAGTCATCGACACCATACCTATTTATAATATAGGGCGCTGGAAAGGTAAAAAGCGTCAGGGGGACGCATCACCATCGGACATTGGGATGCCGACACGCTCGTCAGTGGCATCCGCATTGACTCCACAGGTATCTATCAAGGAGCCTTTGCCAACGGTCACTATCAGGGAGCCGTTACCGATGCTAAGGCAGAAGGACACGGTTCGTATATCACTGCCGACGGGCACTACTTCGAAGGACATTGGGAAAATGACAAGCAAGATGGCTTCGGTCTGCAATTTCTGGAGAACGAGGTAGTGACGGTACTCAAGACGGGTCAGTGGCAACAGGGCGTGTTCAAGGGTGAGCGGATGAACTACACCTCGGAACGTATCTACGGCATCGACATCTCCCGTTACCAGCACGGCAAGGGGCGCAAGAAATACCCCATCCATTGGAATAAACTGCGCATCACCCACCTCGGGTCGAAGAGCAAGAAACAGATCTCCGGCAAGGTGGACTATCCCGTCTCGTTCGTCTTCATCAAATCCACGGAAGGCGTCAGCGTGCGAAACCCCTACTACGTCCACGACTATGCCGCCGCCCGCAAGGCAGGCATCCCCATCGGCGCCTACCACTTCTTCTCCACCAAGCGCACTGGGGCGGCACAAGCCGACTACTTCATCAACCACACCCTGTTCCGCAAGGGAGACCTGCCCCCGGTACTCGACATCGAACCGTCCAACAGCCAGATCGAGGCAATGGGCGGTTCAAAGGCACTGTGGAGCAATATCCGTGCCTGGCTGAAAGCCGTCGAGAAGCGTTGTGGCGTGAAACCCATCCTCTATGTCAACCAGATGTTCGTCAACAAATACCTGCCCGATGCGCCTGACATCAAACGCGACTACAAGGTGTGGATAGCACGCTACGGGGAGTACAAACCCGACATCCATCTGATCGTCTGGCAACTATCGCCCGACGGACGGGTGCAGGGCATCACTGGCGAGGTAGATATCAACGTGTTCAACGGCTACCAGACGCAGTTCAATGAGTTCATCGAAAAAGAAACGATACAATAAAATTGAAGAATTGAAAAATTGAAAAGGTGAAAAAAATATGAAGACTGTTTTAATCTTGGTCGGAAAGACGGTAAACAAGCATTTCGTCGCAGGGATTGACGATTATGCCAGTCGCATCACCCACTACATGCCCTTCGACATCGTGACCATTCCCGAACTCCGTCAGACCAAGAGCCTCTCCGAAGAACAGCAGAAGTCGGCAGAGGGTGAACTGATCCTGAAGCAGATACAATCATCCGATACGGTGGTGCTCCTCGATGAACACGGCAAGGAACTGCGCAGCATCGAACTGGCCCGCTGGTTGGAGCAGAAGCAGCAGATCGCCCGCCGCCTCGTGTTTGTCATCGGTGGCCCCTACGGTTTTTCTCCAGAGGTCTATGCCCGAGCCAATGAACAACTCTCCCTCTCCCGCCTCACGTTTTCGCATCAGATGGTGCGCCTCGTCTTCACCGAACAACTTTATCGGGCCTGCACCATCATCAAAGGCGAACCCTACCACCACGAGTAAAACAAAAAAGCCCGGCGGGCCTCCTTAGATCACCTATTTGGACACACGGAAGGCCAGCATGGTGAGGTCATCGTTTGGCTCGGCACCGTCACG
>CAJOFA010000016.1 GCA_905233985.1 uncultured Prevotella sp. | reverse complement strand
ACGCTCATTCGGTTCTATCGGTATCTTCGGTATCAAGAACATGAGCCGCTTCTATCGTCACGTCCTCATCGAGAAGCACTACCCGCACCACTGCGCCGTTATGTTCGGCCATCAGGGTAAGTATCTCTGGGAGGTTCTCAAGTACATGGGTATCCCCGTGGACGAGATTGACTACAACTTCCCGAAGGGTAACTACTATCCCACGGAGAATCCGTTTGCATAACTCCATGCAAGCCCTACCATAAGAAAGCCCTGGCCGATTGGTCAGGGCTTTCTTTTAAGGATATAAGAGTATCAGCATTAGTCCCTTGTAAAGTATTCCTTACGATGACCGTCAGACACAGGCGATGAATTTCCACTAACATGCGACAACGTAATGTTATTGTATTCGTCCAACTGCAGTTTTACCTTTGACACTTCTGCCACCTCATCGCCGAACTCAGGTATCATCTCAATCAGCGCACTCCGTCCGTCTTCACTTATATTAAAGCTGAGGATGTTCCAATAAGCCACCATCTGCATTTCGCTTCCATAGTAGCCTATGCTGTTGGTGATGTTAACAATATAACCTCCGGCACCGTCGTCAATCACCTTTCGGCATGACCTGTTGACAGGGTCGAGCACCAGCTCCGTTACCACATTAAAGCCTCCGCCCTTTTCCGTCAACGTAAAAGAGCCGCAAAATTTCTGCAACGCCTGCTGGCGGCTGTCCTCATTGCTTTCTGATGCAGGGGCAGAAGCTTCACTTGCCTGATCACTCGGGTATGTCGATGGATTATCCGCAGGATATTCCACATCATTCGAACTTATGGGTGATTCGTAGGACGAAGAATTGTTATGTAACGCATAGTTCACAATTAACGCCACAGCGATAACCAGCACGCAGAAGCCAATGATATAATAGATTGGCATCAAGCTTTTACCCTCCGACTGGCTCTGTTGTACAACAGGCTCTTCGCGACGGGGTTCAACCTCTGCAGGCTTTTCCTCAACGTGCGCAGGTTCGTCTTCAACCATCACAGGTATGCCGCCAAACACCATCGGCTTATCGTCAACGTCCACTGGCTTATCTCCGACGTCTTCTGGTTTGGGGTTCTTGGGTTCCGGTTCGTCTTCATCTGTATAAGTTGAAATACCCGTTGGAACATCCAGCAAATCAACCCCGTCATCCTCATGAATAGAAGGAGTGCTAACGACTTCTACATCCACATCGTCATCAGAATAGTCATAAGCACCTACTACGGGTTCTTCAGCGGGTTCTGGCTTTGATTCCGGCGCAGGAGGTGGAGCGAATGGCTCGGGTTTGGATTCCGGCTCAGGCTCCGGCTTCGGCACAGGAGGTGGTCCAACGGGAACAGACAGCTCATGTCCGCAATAACGGCAGAACAAAGCCTTGTCATTCTCAATAGTCTTTTTACATTTCGGGCACGTTCTCATAGGCAGTTTATTTGTATTGCTGCAAAGTTAAGCATTTTCATGCAAGCAACAAAATGTTTTGCCCGAAATGTTTGGTTTTTCGCAATTATTTGTGCCCCCTTGTAGTCGAGAACAAAGCCCCAAGCAAGCCCATCGAGAACTCGGAGCAAACTACTCAGGAGCCCGAAGCAAACACATCGAAAGCCCGGTCCAAACGACCTGCTTGCCCGGTCCAAACTCGACAGCCGATTCATTTAATGCCTCTTTGCTCTGCAAACGATGGTCGTTTCACTTGCAAACAAAGTTCGTTTACTCAGCAAACGATTATCGTTTACCCCCCTAAAAGATAATCGTTTCAAAGTCAAACAAGCATCGTTTATTTTTCAGCCTGCTTTTTCCTTCAAAATAGCCATCTTTTTCCTCAACCAAAGGAGGCATGTAAGTACGACCCACATGGCATGTAACTGCGTCGCACTCGGTATGTAACTGCGTCGCACTCGGTATGTAACTGCATCTGAGATGGCACCTAAGTACGAAAAACTACGGCCTTCCGTTGTCAAAAAAGCGGTAAAAAATATCTTTTATTGCGGCGGTAATTGGGAATAAAAGCAAACAATGGTTGTCTCAATACGAGGCAACCATTGTCTGAACGTGATGGAATCATCTCCTGCTGTCGAGCCAACCATCGCCTCGACACCATACGATGATTGGCTCAAGCCGAGGGAGGCATTGGCTGAAGTTCTGCTCTTCGCTCACTTAATCACGACCGTCTTGCCGTTCAGGATATACATGCCCTTCGTCGGATTTACGACGCGGCGGCCCTGCAGGTCGTAATAGACGTCGTTCCCCCGTTGTGCGTCGTCACTCAGCGTGGCACCGATGCCCGAGGGCTCGCTGCCAGCATATTCCTTCCACTCTTCTCCATCGTAGTAATAAGGCGTCCAGCCCTTCGCTTTCGCAGCAGCCACATGCACGGTAGTCATCACATTGCCCTCGTTGTTGTTGAAAACAACGTCCATTTTACGATCATTTGCGTTGGGCAGGCTCTCCACGAGCGCATCCATAGCGCTACCTTTGATTTGGTTCTCATAGCAGCTCAAAGTTGTCAGCCACGTATTCTTCGACAAATCGAGCGAGGTCAGTTGATTCCCGCTGCAATCCAAATCTAACAGCGCTATGTTCTTCGACAAGTCGAGCGAAGTCAGCTGGTTCTCGTGGCAATCTAAAGTATACAGCGTCGAGCTTTGCGGCGTAATGAGCGAGGTCAGTCGGTTCGTACCGCAGTAAAAAAGCACAAGCGCCTTATTCTGCGACGCATCGAGCGAAGTCAGTTGGTTGTTCTGGCAATACAGCCATACCAGCGCCGTATTCTGCGACACATCGAGCGAGGTCAGCTGGTTCTTGTAGCAATACAAACGTTCCAGCGCCGTGTTCTGCGACACATCGAGCGAGGTCAGTTGGTTCTTGCTGCAGTACAACCATACCAGCGCCGTGTTCTGCGACACGTCGAGCGAGGTCAACTGGTTATCACTGCAGTTCAACTTTTTCAGCGCCGTGCTCTGCGACACGTCGAGCGAGGTCAGCTGGTTCTCGTGGCACCGCAAATCCGTCAGCATCGTGCATCCCGACAGGTTGAGCGAGGTCAGCTGGTTATTGTTGCACCACAAACATGTCAGCGCCGTATTCTGCGACACATCGAGCGAGGTCAGCTGGTTCCCGCTGCAATCCAACTCTTTCAGCGCCGTGTTCTGCGACACGTCGAGCGAGGTCAGTTGGTTATCGCCGCAGTACAAATAAATCAGCGCCGTAAAAAACTCAATACCCTTAAGGCTTGCAATGTTTTTTGAAGGTACGGAGATACTTTTATTTTCCGCAATCTCAGCATCGGTAAGGATATGGTCACTACCATAATACTGCGAAAGCAGGTAGTTACGGAAATTCTCGTCCGGGAAGTTCTCCTCGTTGATAACCACGTCAGCCTTCGCCTGCATCATGCCAAACAAGGCGAGGAAAGTTAGAAGTAATGTTCTTTGTTTCATAATCTTTGTAGCTTGAAGTTATAATTAATGTTATTTATCTGTAACCGATAGGACACAAAAAATACGTGGACTACTTACTTCGTCAACGTTTCTGAGGTATCGGCAAACACCCTGTAATCTTAAACGAGTAAAAGCCCACGCCTAGCGGCGTGAACCATCTACTTTAGTTCTTGATTACGATTTCTGTCAATTTTGCCGATTTTCAGGAACAAGAATCAAAAGTGGACGTTCTTCCTTATGTCCTTTTAATTTATCTCAGCCCATAGGCGGTAATGTTTTTAGAGGGTTTGACATTTGTTTGATGGGACAAAGATAGAGAATAAAAATGAAATCACCAAACTTTTCGGCGAAAAAGTGTTATAGCCCTACGCGTTATAGAGCAGCCAGGCGAGGTAGGCGCCGTAGAGGGCGAGGAGGGCGAAGCCTTCCCAACGCTCGACGGTGTAGCGGGTGAAGGAGAAGAGCCAGACGAGGGCAACGGAGCCGAACATGACGGCAATGTCAAGCGTGGTGATGCCTTCCATCTGGAGGGGGCTGATGGCTGCCGTAGCACCGAGGATGAGCAGGATGTTGAAAACGTTGGAACCGATGACGTTGCCAATGGCGATGGCTGACTGTCCCTTGCGGGCAGCGACAACGCTGGTAGCTAGTTCGGGAAGTGAGGTTCCGCCGGCAACGATGGTCAGACCGATAACACTCTCGCTGACACCTAACGATGAGGCAACGCTGGAAGCGGAATCAACAAACAAATTACTACCGAAGACAAGCCCTGCCAAGCCTAACAAAATATAACAGGCAGAAAGCCATATATTTTGCTGTTTTACAGCATCAGCGCTTTCAGCCTTGCTGCCTTTAGCCTGCCACAGCGTGTAGGCCATAAACCCGACGAAACCTACTAACAATATGATACCGTCAATGCGTCCCACGGTGGAATCGAGGCTGAGCAGAATAAGCAGCAACGATGCGCCGACAGCAAAGGGGATGTCCTTACGCACGGTGCTGCGACTGATGACCAGCGGTGCAGCAACAGCAGCGCAGCCCACGATGAGCATGGAGTTCATGATGTTGGAACCCACGACATTACCGACTGCCATATCGGGGGTATCGTTGAGGGCCGACATCAGGCTGACGAAGAACTCAGGCATGGACGTGCCGCAGGCAACGATGGTGAGACCGATGACAATCTCGGGCACACCGAAGCGGCGCGCCAGCGCACTGGCTCCTTCTGTCAGACGGTCGGCACCGACAAGCACCAAAGTTACACCTATTATTATATATAGGACATCAAGTATCATGTTAGGTATTGAGAGTTGAGATACGTTTATTGAGCATTTAACTTTGAACTATGAACTATTAACTATGAACTATTATTCGTCCCAGTCAAAGTCATCGGTATCTTCCATCACGGGACCGATGAACTCGTCAAGGGCGCGACGTTCCTTTTTCGTGGGACGACCTGTGCCGCGTGCGCGGTTGACAAAGCCGCTGATGCGATTCATCTCCAGCAGTTCGTACTGGTCGGGCGTAGTAACATTCTCATAAATCTCGGGCAGCATCTTCGCTCCTACACGCTGCTCAATGGGCTTGAGGATGCGGAACGAATAGGTCACAGGCGGCTTGCGCACGCTGACCGTCTCGCCGGCCTTCACCATACGCGAGGGCTTCACATTCACACCCCCAATGGCTACGCGACCATTCTTGATGGCATCAGCGGCAATGCTACGCGTCTTGAAGATGCGCGCCGCCCAGAGCCATTTGTCTATACGAGCTTCTGTATTCATTCTTCGTTAGGGGTTATAGGGTCACTGGGTATATTGGGACTTGGCCGCTTTCCTAATTTATTGTACTGATTCATCGTGAAGTCAATGCCCGTGAGGACAAAGCTGCGAATGATGTCAACAGCAACATCGACAGCGGGCTGTAACTGTTTCAGCTCGTCGTCGGTAAAGCGGCTGAGCACATGCTCTATCTGCATCCCAACAGGGAAGTCGTTGCCGATGCCCATGCGCAGACGGGCATACTGCTGTCCGATGAGCTGCTGGATGTGCCCCAGCCCGTTATGCCCACCATTACTGCCGTTGGCCTTCAAACGGAACTGGCCGAGCGGAATGGCCACATCGTCACTAATGACGAGCAGCCGCTGCTGGTCGATGTTCTCCTTATTAAGCCAGTAGCGCACAGCGTTACCGCTGAGATTCATGAAGGTGGAGGGCTTCAGCAGGATAATCTTGCGACCTTTCAGCGACGTCTCGGCCACGAAGCCGTAGCGACGGTCACAGAAAGTAATGTTGGACGCCTTCGCAAAAGCGTCCAACACAATGAATCCTGCATTGTGGCGGGTCATGTCGTACTCTGTTCCGACGTTGCCCAGACCAACAATCAAGTACTTGTCCATTACTCAGCAGCCTCCTCAGTAGATGCAGCGGAACGAGAAGCACGCGTAGCACGAACCGAGCAGACGACAACCTCGGGAGAGGTAGCGATGTCAAGACCGTCGAACTTCAGCTCACCCACCTTGATGCTCTTGCCGAGCTGCAGGTCGGTAACGTCGATGTCGAGAGTCTCAGGAATCTGCTTATATGGAGCAGTAACATTAATCTTACGGATAGAGAGGTTGATCTTACCACCGTCACGCACACCCTGTGCCAGTCCGTTGAGCTTCACGGGAATACCAACCGTGATGGGCTTGGTTGCATTTACCTCGTAGAAATCGACGTGCAGCAGAGCATCCGATGTGGGATGGAACTGCAGCTCACGCATAACTGCGATGTGAGCCTCACCATCAATGGTCAGGTTGACAACATAAACGTGGGGAGTGTAAACAGCCTTACGGAGTTCAGCCGCAGGAATAGCGAAAGCGAGTGCCTCGGGCTTGCCGTCAGCATCTTTCTTCTCTCCGTAGAGGTTACAGGGTACAAGACCTTCCTTGCGAAGCAGCTTGCTGGCCTTCTTACCAGTGTCGGTGCGCTTCTGACCGTTCAATGCAATTTCTCTCATAACTTTGTGTTACTCTAAATTAAGTTGTTAAATTGTTTATTTATGCTTAATTCACCATCACACGGTGCCTAAAAAGCGGTGCAAAGGTACGAATAAGTGGGGAAATACACAAGAAAACTGAAAAAAAACTCAATATTTTAATATTTTTCTTGCATTTTAGGGGAGTTTTTCTTACTTTTGCATGTGAATTAAAGAGTGAAAGCGACAATGATAAACCGCGAAATCATCAGAAATAAGATAGTTCAGTTAACCTACGCGTACTATCAAAACGGAAACAAGAACATCGACACGGCTGAAAAGGAATTGTTCTTCAGCCTCTCAAAAGCTTACGACCTCTACAACTACTTGCTCATGTTGATGGTTGCCATCACCAAAGAAGCGCGTAAGCAC
The DNA here is from genome assembly GCA_905233985.1 of uncultured Prevotella sp. GTDB lineage: Bacteria > Bacteroidota > Bacteroidia > Bacteroidales > Bacteroidaceae > Prevotella. Next base: position 40,844 of record CAJOFA010000016.1, on the reverse strand, counting down.
GTAGAAGTGGCACAGTCGCGTGCACGCCGTGAAGGAACGGAAGAGCCCTCACAGAAGTTTATCTTCAACCGTTTCGCCCTGCAGCTTGAATCAAACAAGATGCTCAGCGACTTCGTAGAAGTGCAGAAAAAGACATGGGACGACACACCGGAAATTGTGCGGAACATCTATAACCAGATTATAGATAGTCCTATCTATGCTGACTACATGTCAGACGAGGAGGACAACTACGCTGCCGACCGTGAGTTGTGGCGCAAGATATACCGCACATTCATTCAGGACAACGAGGCTCTTGACGCTGTCTTAGAAGAGCAGAGTCTCTACTGGAACGATGACAAGGAGATTGTCGATACGTTCGTGCTGAAGACCATCAAGCGTTTTGATGAGAAGAACGGTGCCCATCAGGAGCTGCTGCCCGAATACGACAACGAAGAGGACAAGGACTTTGCACGCAAGCTGTTCCGTGCCTCCATCCTCAATGCCAACGAGTATCAGGGATTCATGAGTGAGGCATCGCGCAACTGGGACTTCTCACGTCTCGCCTATATGGACGTGGTTATCATGCAGATAGCCATTGCCGAGATGATGACCTTCCCCAGCATTCCCGTCAGCGTCACTATCAACGAGTTCGTTGACATTGCCAAGCTCTATTCCACCCCACGCAGCGGCGGTTATATCAACGGCATGCTGGACACCATTGCACGCCACCTCATACATACAGGACGGCTGCTGAAGCACATGGACGAGCCCGAGCAGAGGAGAATGAATTAAGAATCATACATTAAATATTAAACAATTAAAGACATCATGCTTACAAATTTATTATTAGACGCCAGCAATGCCGCAGCATCAACTGAAGGCGCACAGGACGGCAACATTTTTGCCATGTTATTCGGCAACCCGCTCGTGCTGATGCTGGTTATTTTCGTCATCTTCTATTTCTTCATGATTAAGCCGCAGCAGAAGCGCCAAAAGGAAATACGTAACTTCCAGAACTCGCTGGCCGAGGGAACGAGCGTTTTCACCCAGGGCGGTATCTACGGCACCGTGAAGAAGATTGACCTGGCCAACAACATCGTTGAGGTGGAAATTGCCAAAGGCATCGTCATCCGTGTCAACAAGAACTTCGTCTTCAAGGACGACGCAAGCGCCCAGACAAAATAACCGCGCAGGCCAATAGCGCAATAACCGAGCATTATGGGCATTAAGAGCATCATAAAAATCATCAGGGACTTCCTGTTCAGTAGTGTGAACAAGCAGTTCCTGATATTTTTGTTCTTTCTTGCCACCTCGGGAGTGTTCTGGCTGGTGCTGGCGCTCAACGAGACCTACGAAAAAGAGTTCCAAATGCTGGTGCGTATCACCAACGTTCCGAAAAATGCCGTATTGACATCCGATGAGGTGGACACCATCCGGGTCACCATCCGCGACAAGGGATGGGCACTCTTTTCCTATATATATAGCAACCGTCTGCAACCTGTTTCGGTAAACTTCAAGACTTACAACCGTAACAATGGCAGCGGATCTGTTCCGGCTAACGAGCTGCAACGGCTCATTTATGCCCAGAACCCCGCTATCACGTCGAAGATTACCAGTCTCAAACCCGACAAACTGGATTTCTTCTACAACGACGGCGGGCATAAGCGCGTACCTGTCAGATGGACGGGAAAGGTAGTGCCTGAGGATCTGTACTTCATCTCGAAAGTGACCTATTCGCCAGATAGTGTTGACGTATATGCTCCTGCCAGTGTACTTGACAGCATTAATACCGCCTATACTGAGGCACTCAACTACTCGAACTTCCGCGATACGCTGACCGTCACCTGCCATCTGCCCAAGACACGCGGTGTGAAGTATGTACCGCAGAAGGTACAAGTATCGTTCTACACCGACGTGCTGACTGAGGAACACATAGACGGCGTGCCCATCACGGCTATCAATATGCCTGAGGACAAAGTTCTGCGAACGTTCCCAGCAAAAGTCACAGTAAAGTTTGTCGCAGGCGTCAGCCAGTACAAGACATTGAGAGCCGACCAATTCCTCGTCATTGCTGACTTCAAGGAAATCATGACCAACCCCTCGGAAAAGTGTAACATCTACCTGAAAGGCTATCCTGAAGGTATCACTCGCGCTACGCTTGAAGTGAATCAGGTGGACTATCTCATCGAAGAAAACAAATGAAGACAGGCATCACCGGCGGCATCGGCAGCGGCAAGAGCTATGTATGTAAACGGCTTGCGGCACGTGGCATCACGGTTTATGACTGCGACGCAGCAGCCAAACGACTCATCCGTACCTCGCCCAAGATACACGACGCGCTGACACAGCTTATCGGGAAGGATGCCTATGAGCCCCATGAGGCTTATGAGACCAATACGTCCCATGAATTCCACCTCAACAAATCACGAGTGGCACAGTTCCTGCTCCAGAGTGAGGAGAATGCTCGGGCGATTGACCGCATCGTACATCCCGCCGTGTTCCGCGACTTCGAGGAGTGCGGCATGGAATGGATGGAAAGCGCTATCATTTTCGAGTCGGGTGCCTATAAACTGGTGGATCGCGTCATCGTCGTTACGGCACCGCAGGAAGTACGCATCCAGCGTGTCATGCAGCGCGATGGCATCACCCGCGAGAAGGTATTGGAATGGATGGAACGGCAACTGCCACAGGACGAAGTACGGAAGCGTGCCGACTACGAAATCGTCAACGACGGAGTGGCTGACATCGACGAGCAACTCGATGCCCTGCTCCTCAACCTCTTTAGAAACAAAACTCAAACATTATAATAAAAGAAAAAGGATTATGTTAAAGACTATTTTAGCCATCTCGGGAAAACCGGGACTCTACAAATTAGTATCACGTGCCAAGAACAGCCTCATTGTCGAGGCTCTTGACGAGACCCACAAGCGTGTACCGGCTTTTGCCACCGACCGCATCACATCGCTGGCAGACATTGCCATGTTTACCGATAGTGAGGACGTGCCTCTGCACAAAGTACTCACCGCTGTCAAGGAACTGGAAAAAGGAAAGGCCGTCAGCTTCGACTACAAGAAAGCCAGCGGCAAGGAACTGCAGGACTACTTCACGAAGGTGCTGCCCGAATGGGATCGCGACCGCGTACACAACAGCGACATCAAGAAACTGCTGCAGTGGTATAACATTCTGATTGCTTCCGGCATCACCGACTTCGACGAAGAGCTGGCTCCTACGGAGGGTGACAATATCGACGACCGAAAGGAAGAAGAGGAGAAAGAGAAGTAAGGAGTAATGCCAGAAGACTGGCAACAATAACAACAAAAAAGGTAAAAGACTGATGAGTTCTTTTACCTTTTTTACTTGTTGTCTTATTAACTTGATTAGAATCTGCCCGGACCTCCGAAGCCGCCACCAGGACGACCGCCACCGAAGCCACCGCCACCAGGACGACCGCCACCGAAGCCACCGCCACCCTGACCAGGACGACCACCGCGACCACCGAAGCCGAAGCCACCCTGACCACCAAAGATGTTCAGACGGTAGATGACATGCAGCATGGCGTACTGATGAACGGAATTATATTCCGTATCACTACGCATCATTTCGTTGATGGTACGTGTGAGGTTCGACTGACGGTCCAGAATGTCATAGAACTGCAGACTCAGCGTGAGCGCATTGCCACGCAGGAAGCTCTGCGAAATCTGTGCATTCCATATCAGCTCGTTGGTATTCATGGACGCATCGCTGAATCCGCGACGGCTGTTCATGCTGATGTCCGAAGCGAGACGGGTGCCCCACGGCATTGTCACGTTTGCACTAAGACCATAAGAGAAGGTCCAAGTATCAAGGTTGGCATTCTCCTGAATGCTGTTACGCGAACGGTTATAGTTGAACGAACCGTTTGGCTCAATCTCAAACATCTCATCGCGATAGCTTAATCCGATACGCTCGCTAAGGCCAAAGGTCTTGGTTACACTCTTTGTAGCATCAGCACTACGGTCCAGATTGGCATAACCCACAGAGTTGTTATAGCTCAGGTTGGTAAACGTATTAATATTGAAGTAACCTGTAGAGTCAATCGATGCATTATAGACGAAGAATCCCTGTGCGCTCCAGTTGCCGTCGATATTCTCAGGACGACTCGTTCTTCCACCCGTCTTCGGGTCGTACGTCACCTTGTTAGCTATGGAGTTGCTGGTCATGCGGAAATTGAGGTTCGCCATCAATGACTGCTGGTGACTGGGGAAGTAGTTATTATACTGCAAACGGAAGTTGTTGGTGAACGAGGGCTTCAGTCCAGGATTACCCTTCGTGATGTTCATCGGGTCGCTATTGTCGGTAATATCAAGCAGGTCGCTCATAGAGGGCTGGCCAGTCTGTCCACGATAGTTGAAACGCAACTGACTGACATCTGAAATCTTCCAACGGAAGTCTGCTGTCGGGGTGAAGTTGAACACGGTACGTGTGGTGTCAGTCTCTACGCCCTGATAGCGCTGTACGAACTTCGAAGTCTGCGGAATCATCTGAATACCGACGTTGAAGTTGTAGTTGTCACGGACGATGCGCAGCATTACCTCTGCCGTGTGAATATAGTTCTTATACTCAGAGAAGCGGCTGAGCGGAACACTCAGGTAAGAATCGAGCGGGTTGGTAAGACGTGACAGATAATCGTCCCATCCACGATAAGAGACTCCCATACCGCTGAAGTCATATTCATCGAGGTCATAGGTTGAACGGTCGCTCTTCTGGTATTTGTACTGGAACTCATAGCTGAACTGCAGGTAAGTTCTTGGCATAATCGGCTCACTATAGGTCAGACGCACGTTATAGTTCCAGTTCTTGGTCGGTGTCAGGTTATAACGGTTGGTCTGCAATATAGAGTCATTACCGAGAACATTCTTAATCTGGTAGAGATGCGACAGGTTCGTCGAAAACTGGTTGCCCTTGTTCTCGCTGTAGTTGGCACCTAAAACGAGGGTGATGTTACGTCCCATCGAACTGAGGCGCCGGTTCAACTGCAATGTACCACCGAGACTCGTGGATGTCGTGTAATTGATAGAAGAGTTGATGCGGTTGTTAACCACAGAAGTGTCATTGACGGACAACATGTATGCCAAACTCTCAGGGCTGAGCGGATCATCCACATAGAGATAGGGGTCAACACTGAAAGATGCCGAGTTACCTGCACTGGTCTGATCGTTACCATTGTAGCTGAACGTCGGGCGGAACATGATGTTGGTCAGCGAGTCAGCCTGCCATTCAATGCGCATCTGTCCGTTCCAGCGGTTACCGCGTGAGTAGTTCTGATTCAGACTGTTCGAGAAGGACCCGACAGTAGTATAGAAGTTCTGTGAAGACTGACGCGTTGCAGCATCACCATCACTATGGTTCCAACGGATGCTACCGTCCCACTTGAAATTCTTGTTGGGCTCATAGTTGATGTTGACACCCACCATCTTGTTGGCAGTCAGTCCCTGACGTCCCATGCCGCCACGGAAGCCGCCACCGCCACCGGGGAAGCCCATGTCGTTCGTATTGTTGGCATTGAACATAACGATGGCAGTCATCTTTTCGTCGAACTTACCACCCATGATGCGGCTGGCATAACGGTGCTTTGTACCTGCCGCCACGTCAATGTTACTCATCAGGCCTCGGTTCATACCAGGCTTTACGCCGAAGTCGAGCACGGTCTCTTCGTTACCATCCTCAATACCGCTGATACGCGAGAGGTCACTCTTCTCGTCGTATGCCTTAATCTGATTGACAATGTCAGTAGGCAGGTTCTTCAGAGCCGTCTGCGTGTCGCCGGTCATGAACTCCTTACCGTCAATCTTGATTTTCTTCACTTCCTTACCGTTGATGGTAATCTTTCCCGAATCGTCAATCTGTGCACCAGGTAGGCGTTTTACAAGTTCCTCAATGGTGGAACCTTCGGGCGTACGGAAGGCACTGGCATTATAGACAAAGGTATCTGCACGAAGCGTCACCTTGGCAGCCTGTGCGGTCACGACAGCCTCACCTAACGCAATAGCATCAGCCTTCAGCTTGACAGTACCTAACGGCATATCCTTACCATCCTTAATCTGTACACGCTGGGTGTAGTCCTTATAACCCACGCTGGTAATCTGCAGGATATACTGTCCATTGGCGGGAGCCTCAATCTTAAAGTTTCCCTCGTCATCAGACAAGATACCACTCACCATCGTGCTGTCGGTTTTCAACAGCTTGACGGTGGCCATCGGTACTGTTTCACTGGATTCTTTGTCAATTACCTGTCCGGTAATCGTTCGTTGTGCATGAACTGAGAGGGCCATCAGCAGAGCCATCAGTAAAAGTTGTACTTTCTTCATGAATATTTTTGTGAAGTTGATGATTTTTTATTTGTTTGACGCCATCCTGCGGAAAAAGTTTAAAAAATACACTCAAAAAGTTAGAATTATCTGCATTTTGTGTGACAAAACAAAGAATTATTCGTAACTTTGCGCGTCAAAGAAGCAACTTTTCACCCTTGAAACGATGGAGAAACAGAAACTCATCATATCGCAGGACCTGCAGCAATCGCTCGCCGAGGCGATGGCGGACTGTACGTTTGACCGTCTGTTTGTGCTGTGCGATGAAAATACCAGGCATTATTGCTTGCCTGTACTTAACGCCATTCTTAGTTCAACTTTACACTTTACACCTTACACCCTCATCACCATACCTGCCGGCGACACCAACAAGACGCTGTCGTCGCTCAGTCACGTCTGGGAAGGACTGCAGCAAGGCGGTGCAACACGTCACTCGCTAATGATTAACCTCGGAGGCGGTATGCTGACCGACCTCGGGGGCTTTGCTGCCAGCACGTTCAAGCGCGGCATCCAGTTCATCAACATCCCCACTACCCTACTCGCTATGGTCGATGCCTCGGTAGGTGGTAAGACGGGTATCAACTTCGGTGGATTGAAGAATGAGGTAGGCGTATTCCGCAATGCTTCTTGCGTCATCCTCGACACCACGTTCCTGAAAACAATGGATATGGAAAACCAGCTTTCCGGCTTTGCCGAAATGCTGAAACATGGACTCATCTCCGACGAGAAGACGTGGGCGAAGTTGCTAAATTTAGATATTAAAGAACTCAAGGCACAAGATATTGCCGACTCCGTTGCCGTGAAGCAGCGTATCGTGCTTGAAGACCCGACAGAAAAGGGCATCCGCAAGGCGTTGAACCTCGGACATACTGCCGGCCACGCTTTTGAGTCGTTCGCCATGAAGCGCCAACCCGTGCTGCATGGCTATGCTGTTGCCTGGGGACTCATCGTCGAGTTGTACCTCAGCGTTGTCAAGTGTGGATTCCCACAAGACCGTCTACGCCAGACCGTTGCGTTCATCTGTGAACACTATGGCCAGCTCAACATCACCTGCAAGGACTATCCCGAACTGCTGGAACTGATGCATCACGACAAGAAGAACACGGGCAGCACCATTAACTTCACCCTCTTGGGCAACATCAGTGATATCCGCATCAACCAGACAGCCACCGAGGAGGAAATCAAGGAAGCACTGGACTTTTATCGGGAAGGTCAAGGCTGACGAGCTAGTTTTTCTGCCTCAGCACGGGCAGGCTTGCCAGTTTCGGTCACGGGAATATGATCAACGTGTAGGATGCGGCGCGGTTGCCAGTATTTGGGTAACAGTTCAAGACAGAGTGCCTGTAGTGCGGAAATATCATTCGATTCGGTGAGCAGAACAACCTGCTCGCCGAATTTCGTATCGGGAGCCTTCGTTATTATAAAAGGAACGCGCGCGTGAGGGCGCAACAGCCGTTCAACTTCTTCCATCTGTATTTTGATACCACCCGAACAAATGACATTGTCTTTTCGTCCGAGAATACGGAACAAGCGCCGAGGGGCAAGGGGCAAAAGCTCGGCAATATCGTTGGTGACTAACGGGCCATCATGCACGGCAGGGGCATTGATTACTAAACAGTTTTCCTCATTCAGTGACACCTGTACGCCAGGCAAAGGAGAATAATAATCAGAATGCTCCGACCCGTTGATTCGCCGCAGGGCAATGTGCGAGAGTGTCTCGGTCATGCCGTAGGTGCTCCAGACGGCGTTGGGGAATTCCTGCAACTCACGTTCTAATGCCTCGTCAATGGCACCACCTCCGATGATGAGATGCCGAATCTGTTTCAGACGTTCGCGCCCTTCTGTATGATGTAATAGGTTCCACACCTGCAAAGGTACCATCGCGGCAAAATCGAGTGGTGACTGATAAGTAGTGAGTGGAAGACTGGAGGGTTCCTCGACGATGAGTTTCAATCCGCAGGTCAGCGCCCGCACCACCATCATCTTTCCAGCAATATAGTCAAGCGGCAGACAGAGCAATGCCGTGTCACCCTTGTGCAATTCAAGAAAGTCACAAGTGATACGTGCCGAAGCCTCCATGCGACGTTTCTCCACGCGCATCGGCTTAGGCTTCCCCGTCGAACCGCTGGTATGTACCAGTACCGTCGGGCTGTCGTTATGCCATTCGGCTAAGAATTCTTCGAGATCCATAATTGGTCACCACGTATTTCGAGTGGCATGGGGATATTGTCGGTAAACAGCTGTCCTGTGCCGAGGCCCTGCGGCATGGCGATGGAATCGCCATACACAGAACTACAGAACTGTGCAATGGCATTCAGCCCGATGTTGCTTTCAAGGGCCGACGTAATCCACGAGCCGATGCCCATGTCACGGGCTGTGTCAATCCACTCACGGCATCCCATCATCCCCCCGTGCAGCGAGGGCTTAAGAATGATGTATCGGGGCTTGATGATATTTAACATCTGCCTTTTCTGGTCGGGGTCGTTCACACCAATCAGCTCTTCGTCGAGGGCAATGGGCAGGGGTGACTCGCGGCACAGCTCGGCCATGTTTGCCCATTGACCGGCACGAATGGGCTGTTCGATGCTGTGAATGTTGTATTGCGACAATAGCTCCAGTTTATAGAGCGCCTCATCGAAGGGGAAGGCACCATTGGCATCAACACGCAGTTCCACCTCATGATGCGAGAAACGACTGCGGATGCGCTTGATGAGCTCCAGTTCCTCGTCGAAACTAATGGCACCAATCTTCAGCTTGACACAGCGGAAACCCTGCTTCAATTTCTGCTCCATGCGACAGAGCATCTCGTCGTAAGTACCCATCCACACAAGACCGTTGATGGGAATGCCCACCTCACCGCGACTGAACGGAGTATCGAAGATGATGGGTAAACGATGTGTGGTGTGTGATGAGGCAAGAAAAGAGAGCCAAGCAGTTTCTAAACCGAAGAGCATGGAGGGGTAGTCACGCAGCGTCTCGAAAAAAGCTGAGACGGCAGCATCGCCCTGTTGAAGAGCAGCAAACTCTTTGCTCTTCACGCTCAGCTGTTCACCATAATCGGGAATGTCGTCACATGACAACTGCGGCAGGGGCGCACACTCGCCGATGCCGACGGCAGCACCTTCGGATACGACAACCAGCCATATCTTGCGCTCGGTATAAACACCGCGGCTGGTGCCCGCGGGCTGTTTGAAATGGAGCACACACTCCTTGGTTGTTATCTTCATGGAATCTTAGGATATTGTTCAAAGTCGGGTTTACGTTTCTCGAGAAACGCCTTTCCACCCTCCTGTGCCTCGTCAAGGAAATAATAAAGCATCGTGGCGTCGCCGGCAAGTTGCTGAATTCCTGCCTGACCGTCTAACTCAGCGTTCAAGCCTGCCTTGATCATGCGCAGGGCGATGGGCGAACGTTCCATCATCTCCTCCGACCAACGGACACACTCATTTTCTAACTCTGCGAGAGGCACTACCTTGTTGACAAGTCCCATGTCGAGGGCTTCCTGTGCAGAATACTGCCGACAGAGAAACCATATCTCGCGTGCCTTCTTCTGTCCGACGATGCGTGCCAGGTATGAACTTCCGAATCCAGCATCGAACGAGCCAACCTTCGGTCCTGTCTGTCCAAAAATAGCGTTCTCGCTAGCGATCGTCAGGTCACAGACAAGATGCAGCACATGTCCACCACCGATGGCATAGCCGTTTACCATCGCAATGACGGGCTTCGGCAAGCGCCGAATCTGCATCTGCACATCCAGCACACTGAGTCGCGGTACCCCCTCGTCATCAATATATCCGCCACGTCCCTTCACGTGCATGTCGCCACCCGAGCAGAAGGCATGCTTCACATCCTCGATGCGCTTGCCCTCGGGTACCTCCGACATCGCACCGGTGAGCAACACCACACGGATGCGCTGCAGCTCACGGCAGAGCGCAAATGCCTCACTCAGCTCCCGTGTGGTACAAGGTGTAAATGCGTTGCGGTACTGCGGGCGGTTGATCGTTATCTTTGCAATTCCATGCCACTCGTCAAACAAAATCTCCTTAAACTCCCTAATTGTCTTCCATTCTCTTGCATTGAGGTCTGCAATTTCCTGTTTGATATTTTTCGCAATCATAAGATAATAGTTTGATTATGATGCAAAGATAAACAAAACTTTTGGTAAAGCCATAACTACGTCGTAGTTTTATCAAACCATGTCGGTATTTTAACAAAAAAACAATCACTTTTGTTCTCACTTAATCGTTTTTTTCGTACCTTTGCAAACAAATATGTCATCAAACAATCATCGAAACAGAAAATACAATAAGCCATGCTACAAATCCGCTGTAAGAACAACAACATTACCAAGAGTTTCCCCGAGGGGACTTCGCTGTTAGAGGTTTATCAGGAGTTTGCCGACGAGATTCATTTGCCTTACCCCGTGGTGTCGGCGAAGGTGAACAACACTTCGCAGGGTCTGAAATTCCGACTCTTCCAGAACCGCGACGTGGAATTTCTCGATGCCCGCGAGGGAAGCGGACACCGCGTCTATGTGCGCTCACTTTGCTTCGTGCTCTACAAGGCAACCCAGGACCTTTTTCCTGCTTCGAAACTGTTTATCGAGCACACCATCTCACGCGGCTACTACTGTAACTTCAAGAAGCGCAACAACGAGGCGCTGGCCGAGGGTGACGTAGAGCGCATCCGCGAGCGCATGCAAGAAATCATCAACCTCGACATGCCCTTCCGCCGTAATGAAGCAACTACCGAAGAGGCCTTACGGGTATTTGCCGAGCGTGGATTGACGGACAAGGTAAAGCTGTTGGAAACCAGCGGACAGATATATAGCGACTACTACATGTTGGGCGACACGGCCGACTACTACTACGGTCCGCTGGTGCCCTCGGCTGGCTATCTCACGGTGTGGGCACTGGAGCCTTACCACGACGGAATGCTGCTGCGCGTGCCCGACTGGAACAATCCTACCATACTGGCAGAGAAAGTGGACATGCCAAAGACCTACGGCATGTTTGCTGAGAAGACAAAGTGGGACATCATCATGCGCCTGTCAAATGCCGGCGACGTGAACAAGGCCATTCTGAAAGGCCATGCGTCAGAGCTGATTCAAGTGAGTGAGGCCCTGCAGGAAAAGAAAATCGTGCAGATAGCCGAGGAAATTGACCGTCGATTCCACGAAGAAGAGAATCCCGTGCGCCTCGTGCTCATCACAGGCCCCAGCTCATCGGGAAAGACGACATTCTGCAAACGCCTCAGTGTGCAGTTGCTCGCTTGCGGATTAAGGCCCATGTCATTCTCGACTGACGACTACTTTGTCAACCGTGTCGATACGCCAAAACTGCCCAACGGTGACTATGACTTCGACAATATTGAGACAGTAGAATACAACCTGCTCGAAGACCACCTGCTGCGGCTCATGGCAGGCGAGCGCGTCGAGATTCCCGAATACAACTTCGTCACCGGCAAGCGCGAATGGAACGGCAAGAAGCTAAAACTGTCCAATGACTCTGTGCTCATCATTGAGGGTATCCACGCCCTGAACCCCCTGCTGACAAAGAAGATTCCCGACTCGGCGAAGTTCAAGATTTACATCTCGGCGCTCACCAGCATCTCGCTTGACGACCACAACTGGATTCCCGTGCGTGACAACCGACTGCTGCGCCGCATCATCCGCGACTACAACAAGGGAGCCTACACCGCACAGGAGACCATCGCCCAGTGGAAGAATGTCTGCGAAGCTGAGGACCAATGGATATTTCCCTTCCAGGAATCGGCAGACGTGATGTTCAACTCAGCACTCAACATCGAGTTTGCTGTGCTGCGCACCCATGCAGAAATCATCCTCACCTCCGTGCCAAGAAACTGTCCCGAGTATGCCGAGGCACACCGTCTACTGAAATTCATACGCTTCTTTATCCCCGTCAGCGACAAGGAGATACCACCCACGAGCATCATGCGTGAGTTCGTCGGTGGTTCTTCATTCAAGTATTAAAAAAGAGAAAGAGACTATCAGCGCAAGGAATGGTAATAATCCTTGAAGACACGTTCGTCTTCTGAGGCATCGGTGAGCACTTCCAGCAACAGGGGGTGCTCACTCTCCGTCTGTAAGAGCCAGTCGATGCCTCCCTGCATCTGCTCCATATTCTCAGCCTTTCGATAGACAACACCGTTCTGAAGACAGATGCCCTCGGCTGTTGTGGTATGCTGAGCAGCAACGAACTTGTCACGGGCAGGACTCTGCTCCAACCCCTTCAGCATATTGAAGATGCCGCCCTTGCCATTGTTCAGCAGCAGAATGCGGAAATTGCCACGCAGATTCTGGTTCCACAGCGCGTTCTGGTCGTAGAAGAAGCTCAGGTCACCGATGACGCAATAGACCCGTTCGTCATTCACCACCGACATACCTGCCGCCGTTGACAGGGAGCCCTCAATGCCGTTGACGCCACGATTGCAGAACACAGGATGCTGCGCATAGATGTTTGCCAGACGGATGGCGGTTGAGTTAGCGTAGTGGACAAAAGGATTTGAGAATTGAGAATTATGAATTGAGAATTGATGCTCAAAATATTTTACAGCAGCCATCTGCGAATAGGCAGGCTGGTAAGTGGCGGCATGTAGCTTTGCTTTTGATAATTGCTGATACCACTTTTCACAATAAGTTTTTCGCCCTATACTTGGCAGGAAATATTTTACAACCGTTTCAGGATCTGATTTCGTCTCATAAGCGTATATGATGTTCTGTAGAGCATGAGTCGGAGAACACTCAACAATCTCTACAAGATTCATAAACACATCGCACACCGTCCCTTTTTCATTGAGAAAATAGACTCTCGCATCTTTTGCTTTTCGCAAAAAAGTCTTTAACCGTTTACTAACAATAGTATCTCCTATATATAAGACAACATCTGGCATATATGCCTCATTATCACCTATTCTATACAAGACTTCATCAAAATGAACAGCACCTAATGAATAATTACATAATGATTCATTCAACACAACAGCATAATGAGATAAAAACTGCATTACTTCTTGCCAATCTTCCGTATGGACGAAATCATCATGGGTCTGCCCAATCACAATCATCGGACGTGATGCAGATAAAAAATGACGTATCATGATTTTCTCTACTTCCCAGTCTTCTCCATAACAAAATCGCCGATGTATTTGACGTTCATCTGGCAATTGAGCCACACTAAAATCAAATAAAGGCTCAGCTATGGGCACATTAATATGAACCGGACTCTTCCCATGATGGCGACTTTCTAATAATGCTTCATTCACCAATCGGTTGCAGTACCAACTTTCTTCGTTGTTGTGAGGCTCAGGCAGGGAAACGGCCCGACACACGAAACGGCCAAGGGCGGAGGGCTGTGGTAGTGTCTGTCCGTCAAGCTGGTCAATCCACTGCGGTGGACGATCAGCAGAAATGACAACAAGAGGAATATGCTGATAATAAGCCTCTGCAACTGCTGGCATCAGATTCAGCAATGCTGTTCCACTAGTCACACAAACTGCCACAGAACTCGGTGCGCCCTCATGCAAAGCCATGCCCAGCGCATAGAAGCCCGCCGAGCGTTCATCTGTCACTGGGTAACATTCAATCAGGGAACACTCGTTCAGGTTATGCACAATAGGGGAATTGCGACTGCCCGGGCAGACAACAGCATGACGGATGCCATGCTTGACCAACAGCGCAGTAAGTATGTTGACGTTTTCTTTGTTGCTATACATATTATATATATAAGAGGTTACGCATGGTCTCCATCTTGGCTTCCGTTTCCTGCCACTCCTGTTCCTCCACGCTGTCACTTAGCAATCCGCCACCGGCATAGAGCTGATATCCGTTGGCAAAGATTTCCATGCAACGTAGGGAAACATAGAGGTGGGTGGAAGGTGGAAGGTGGAGGGTGGAAGGTGAAAGGAGAAGAGGACCCATGAATCCGCTGTAATAGCGACGTGGGGAATGTTCATTATGCAGGATGAAATCGAAAGTCTGACGCTTCGGGAGTCCACAGACAGCTGGCGTAGGATGCAACGTACGGAGCACATCACCAAGATGTTGCTCATCAGGCAGGCTAAATGTGAAGTCACTACGCAAATGCACCAAATTGCCTGCACGTGTCGTATAGGGGCCGTATTCGTTGAAGTCAGTCGTGAATTGTTCCAAACATTCCGTGATGTAGGTAGCCACATAACGCTGTTCTTGTATGTTCTTGGTACTCCACATCACATTCTCACCCTCGCCATTCAGGTCGTCGCCCTCCAGTTTCATGGTTCCTGCCAATGCCATCGTTTGCCATTGACTGCCGTTGTTCGACAGTAATATCTCTGGCGTTGCCGCCAGCCATGTGCCGCATTTCGGCACAGAAACCAGCCCGATAAACATACGAGGATAGCGCTGGCAGGCATCACGGAACAAGTCGATGACATTTCTGGGGGTCGCTTCTATCGTAGCACTACGCGCCAAGACAATCTTCTTAAAATCGCCCGACAACAGATGGGCATGATAATTGGCAAAATCAATGTGATAAGCAGCGCGCAAGGCTTGGGGAGAAGACTTGGGGGAACTTATTGGCTCAATTGGACTAATAAGGCTAATAGGCCCCATTGGGCTTTTTGTCCCCATTTCCACCGTTTCTACACGGTCAGCACGAATCAGCAGCAACGGCTCTTTCTCTGTCAAATGAAACGGAGCCACGACAAACCCGCTCTGTCCATTCAGTTCAGCACACGAAGAAAGACTGACCGGCTCGCCGTCGGTCTGTTCCACTATCGTAAAGTGGTCTTCATAAGGCAGTCGGTAAAGGGCAAAAGCAGACATTTGTTCTTTTGGTTACTTTTGGGGACTGATGATATAGTTCGTGACACGGACGGTAGAAATCAGTTCACCCGTTGTATCACAGATATCGACTTGCCAGACATGGAGCGTCGAGCCCTTGTGCTGCAGGTGTGCCGTAGCTGTCACGGTGTCACCCTCGGCGACTGCCTTAACATGGCTACCACTCACCTCTATGCCCACGCACATCTTACCTGGACACAGTGAAGAAGAGCCGACCCCTGCCACATTCTCAGCCAACGCCAACGATGCTCCACCGCTGAGGAATCCAAAAGGCTGTCGGTTACGCTCATCCACATGCATACGAGCCATACACACATCGTCCTCGGGTGTGGAGAGAAACTCCATCCCGAGGACGGTGCTTAGATTCGGTTTGGCTTTAATGATTTCGTTGATTTTATCTACATTCATCGCTTGCTATTCGTAATCTTTTTCCTTGCTTATCACTCCCTATTTAAATAAGGAGTATTCCTTGGCATCCCATGCCAGAGCGCTGGCACCTAACACGTCGCGTTCGCCTTCTTTCAAGATGGAAACGAGAATCCGTGTGTTAGTTCTGATATTAGGGAACACATGTTCATCGAACGATTGGCGCATAGGCTTAAGCAACCATTTGCCGGCAGTGAGGATATCACCCGTGAGGATGATTGCCTCGGGGTTAACGATAGATGCATAATTAGCTAGTCCGAGACCTAACATAGTTCCCACACGGCGGAAAGCTTCCTGAGCAAGTTTGTCGCCCTGCTCACAGCATTTGGCCACTGACACCGTCGTCAGTTCCTTGAGACCCTTCAGTATTGTGTTTTCTTTTTTGTTCTCTGCCATCAACTCTTCTATGGTCATCTTAAGCCCATTGTCTGAGCAATAGGTTTCCAAACAGCCTTTATTGCCGCAGCCACATTGACGTCCGTCTTTTTCCACACAGGTATGTCCCAACTCGCCGGCAAATCCTCCAAAACCAAGATGGGGCTGTCCGTTAGAAAAGAAGCAACTGCCTAATCCTCCATGACTGATGGAGACGACAATAAAGTCCTTCATGCCGTGCGCACTACCGTAGGTTTTCTCTCCAAGAGCAGTGATATGGGCATCGTTGGCTAAAGCCACTGCGAGCCCGACACGGTCGCGCAACATGGCAGCCAAGGGAATGATACCTTTCCACGGCAGATTAGCAGCATTCTCGATACAACCGGTAATAGAACTGGCACTCGGTGCACTAACACCGATAGAACGCACGTTCTCAATGCCGCCGTTTTCCTCGACAAGTATAATAATTTTCTCGGCAAGAGCTTGGATGTAGTCATTCACGTCAGCATAGTCCGAGGTATAGAAATGATCCTGGGCCACAATCTCGCCACGAATATCAACCAACGCATAAGTGGTCTTGTCAATACGAATGTCAATACCAACCACACGGGTCTTAATCTGATCACTTATTTCCACGTCTTCAATATTTTGATTGTTCATAATTATTTATTATTGCATGTTATATATTCTACTTGAACAAAGAGTACTCCTTCACGCTCCAAGCCAAAGCACTGGCTCCAAGCAGTTCACTCTCACTCTCATCAAGGATAGAAACGAGCAAGCGCACCTTACCTTTCAAGTTATGGAACACATGCTCCTCCATAGCCGCACGTGCTTCATCAAGGAACCACTCCTTGGGTCTGACGATGTCACCTGTGAGGATAATAGCTTCTGGATTGAGAATAGATGCATAGTTAGCCACTGCCGCACCAAGCACACGTCCCATGCGGCGGTACACCTCACGCGCCATCTCATCGCCTTGTTCGCAACAAAGAGTAATGGCATGTGCGTTTAGATTCTGTATGCTACGCATCATTGACGGTTTATCCGTAGTAGCCATCAGTTCCTTCGCCGTTTCCACAACGCCTTTGACTGACACGTAACGCTCCAGACAGCCCTGGCGTCCGCATCCACATGGTCGCCCACCCTGTTCAACACAAGTATGGCCCACCTCACCGGCAAAGCCATTGTTGCCCAAGTGCGGGAAGCCATTGGTAAAGATGCAACTGCCCACACCACCATGCTTGAACGTAATGACCACAAAGTCGGTCATACCGTGTGCCGTGCCGAAAGCCTGTTCGCCAAGCGCCACAACATGGCAGTCGTTGGCTACTGCAACGGCCATGCCCAGACGGTCACGCAGAATGGCGGCCAAAGGAATGACACCCTTCCAAGGCAGGTTGGCGGCGTTCTCTATACTGCCGGTCTTGAAGTTGCTGCTCGGCGCACTAATACCCACGGAGCGGATGCTTTCATAGCCTCCGTGCGCTTCAGCCAATTTGAGGATGTGCTCACATAGTTCTGTGATGAAGTTACTGATACTTTCATTTCCTGTAATGGGGAACTTGCTCTTCTCCAAAATATTACCACGAAGATCTACAACTGCACAGGTTGTGAAGTCAAACGATATTTCAACGGCGATAACCTTGGTTTTAATCTTTATTTCATCCATCTTACAGTTATTATTTTAGTACTGATACCTGTATGTTAAGAAACGATTGCACTTTATGTAAAGAGAGAGTACTCCTCAACCTGCCATGCCAGTACGGAGGCACCAAGCAAATCGTGGTCTTTGTCTTCCAGAGAGGAGAGAAGGAAACGGGTCTTACCCTTGGTGTTATTGAATACATATTTATTATAGGTCTCCTCGGTCTTGTCAAGGAACCACTTGCCTCCACGTGCCACACCACCAGTGAAAATGAAGGCTTCGGGGTCAACCAGCGAAGCATAGTTAGCCAATCCTAATCCCAAATGCTCACCAGTGAGCTGCATGGTTTCAATAGCCAATGCGTCACCCTGCTCACAACACTCGACAATCTTACGCGGAGACAGTTTTTCTATGTCACGCATCAAACTTGGTTCAGAACGTTTTGCCATCAGTTCTTGGGCAGTTGTCACGATACCCTTCGCAGCGGTATAGACTTCCAAACAGCCTTCATTGCCACAGTTGCAACGACGCCCGTGGGGATAGAGCATAGTATGCCCCACCTCGCCGGCATAGCCGTCAGAACCCAAATAGGGAATTCCATTCGAGAATATAAAGCTTCCCAAGCCGTGACCGATGGAGATAATGACAAAGTTGCGCATACCATGCGCAGCTCCAAACACATACTCACCCATGGCACGTGCATGCGGTTTGTTGGCCAATGCGACTGCCAGTCCTACACGGTCACGTATCATTGCAGCCAAAGGAATGACACCCTTCCAAGGCAGGTTCACCGCATTCTCAAGGCAGTTAGTCAACGGGTTAGCATTCGACACGCTGATACCGATGGAACGGATACCCTCCATACAGTTGTTGGTTAGCATCATATCCACTAGGCGTTCACTCAAAACGGACACAAAGTCGTTGATATTCGGATAGTCGGTGGATGGAAATTCATCGCGTGCCAAGATGTCACCGCGAATGTCAACGATAGCGTAAATCGTACGCTCTAAGCTGATATGCACGCCGAACACCTTGTTTTTCATTGAAGATTCTACCATAGTCTGATTTTTGTTATTGTGTTGCAAATATACATATTATTTGGGAAGCCACCAAACTTTAGGGCGTTTTTTTTGCATTATTTTATTTTCAGCTACCCATAAATCATAAAAAAGGCAAAAATGCGCGTTATATCAAAGATTATTTATATCTTTGCATCCACATTACAAACACATACAAAAGAACATGAACGTTTTAGAACTCAGTGAACAAGAAATAGGCAGACGTGAGAGTCTGCAGGAACTGCGTAACATAGGCATTAACCCCTACCCCGCAGCCGAATATCCTACCAACGCTTTTTCTATAGAGATTCGGGAAAAAGTGGAATGTGGAGAGTGGAATGTGGAGAGTGAAGACGAACTTCATGAGGTCTGCATTGCAGGACGCATGATGAGTCGTCGTGTGATGGGTAAGGCCAGTTTCGTGGAATTACAAGATTCGAAAGGACGAATTCAGGTGTATATCACCCGTGACGATCTCTGCCCTGATGAGAACAAGGACTTATATAATGTCGTCTTCAAGCGATTGCTTGACATCGGCGACTTTATCGGCATCAAGGGTTTCGTATTCCGCACCCAGACGGGTGAGATTAGTGTGCATGCTAAAGAACTAACATTGTTGTCAAAATCATTGAAGCCACTGCCCATCGTGAAATACAAGGACGGCGTGGCTTACGACAAGTTCGACGACCCCGAACTGCGCTACCGTCAGCGCTACGTTGACCTCGTGGTTAACGATGGTGTGAAGGACACGTTCCTACAGCGTGCTACGGTCATCCGTACATTAAGAAAGGTATTAGATGAAGCTGGTTATACCGAAGTAGAGACGCCTACCCTGCAGATGATTGCCGGCGGTGCTTCGGCTCGTCCGTTCATCACCCATTTCAATGCGCTCGACCAGGATATGTATATGCGTATTGCCACGGAGCTATACCTCAAGCGCCTCATCGTGGGCGGCTTCGAGGGCGTCTATGAGATTGGTAAGAACTTCCGCAACGAGGGTATGGACCGCAACCACAACCCCGAGTTCACCTGCATGGAGCTTTATGTGCAATATAAGGATTACAACTGGATGATGTCATTCACGGAGAAATTGCTGGAAACCATCTGTATCGCCGTAAACGGCAAGCCCGAGCGCGAGATTGACGGTAACATCGTGTCGTTCAAGGCTCCATACCGCCGTCTGCCTATCCTTGAGGCCATCGAGGAGAAGACTGGCTTCGACTGCAACGGCAAGACCGAGGAGGAAATCCGTGCATTCTGTCTGTCGAAGGGCATGGAGGTGGATGAGACCATGGGCAAGGGCAAGCTTATCGACGAGCTGTTCGGTGAGTTCTGCGAAGGCACGTTTATCCAGCCCACCTTCATCACCGACTACCCCGTGGAGATGTCACCATTGACCAAGATGCATCGTTCGAAGCCCGGTCTCACCGAGCGCTTCGAGTTGATGGTCAACGGTAAAGAGCTGGCTAATGCTTACTCGGAGCTTAACGACCCCATAGATCAGGAGGAGCGTTTTGTAGAGCAGATGAAACTCGCCGACAAGGGCGACGACGAAGCAATGATTATTGATCAAGACTTCCTGCGCGCCCTGCAATACGGTATGCCCCCGACGAGCGGCATCGGCATCGGCATCGACCGTCTGGTCATGCTGATGACAGGTAAGACATTCATTCAGGAAGTGCTCTTCTTCCCGCAAATGAAGCCCGAAAAGAAGGCACCACAAAGCACCGCAGCAGAGTGGGCAGAGATTGGCGTCAGCGAGGAGTGGGTTCCCGTTCTCCGCAAGGCTGGTTTCAATCTCGTGCAGAACATTGCCGGCGAGAAGGCTCAAGGTTTACAACAGAAAATCGGCGACATCGTCAAGAAATACAAACTCGACATGCAGAAGCCCTCGGTGGACGAAGTGGCTGCATGGATTGAGAAGACGCAAGCCTAAATTGTAAAATTGTAAATAGTCAAATGTACGACTGCGGTAGAATAGCAATAATCGGTGGCGGTTCATGGGCTACGGCCATTGCCAAGATTGTGGTGCAGCACACGCACCACATCGGCTGGTACATGCGGCGCGACGACCGCATTGAGGATTTCCGTCGGTTAGGCCATAATCCCGCCTACTTGATGAGCGTACACTTCAACATTGACGAGATTACATTCTCCAGCGACCTCAACAAGATTGCCGACAGCTACGACACACTGGTATTCGTTACACCGTCGCCTTATCTGAAGAGCCACCTGAAGAAACTTAAGACACGTTTGCGCAACAAGTTCATTGTCACGGCCATCAAGGGTATCGTTCCCGATGAGAACCTCGTTGTATCGGAGTTCTTCCATCAGGTTTACGACGTTCCTTACGAGAACCTCGCCTGTCTGGGCGGTCCCAGCCATGCTGAGGAAGTGGCGCTGGAGCGTCTGAGCTACCTTACTGTAGGTTGTGCCGACCGTGAGAAAGCACAGGCATTCGCCAATGTGCTCAGTAGTGAATATATCAAGACCAAGACCAGCGAAGACGTCATCGGCATTGAGTATTCATCGGTACTGAAGAACGTCTATGCCATCGCCGCAGGTATCTGCAGCGGTCTGAAGTTCGGCGACAACTTCCAAGCCGTGCTCATGGCTAACGCCGTACAGGAAATGAAACGCTTCCTCACCAGCGTGCATCCGCAGGAACGTAACATAGACGATTCCGTCTATCTGGGAGATCTGCTCGTCACGGGCTACTCCAATTTCTCGCGTAACCGTGTGTTTGGCACGATGATTGGTAAGGGCTACAGCGTCAAATCGGCACAGATAGAGATGGAGATGATTGCCGAGGGCTACTTCGGAACAAAGTGCATGAAGGAAATCAACCGCCACCAGCACGTCAACATGCCCATCCTCGATGCAGTATATAACATTCTCTACGAGCGCATCAGCCCGCAGATAGAGATCAAGCTATTGACGGATTCATTCAGATAATTATAAACATTTATAACTATGAATAATATCAAACTTGACATCACAAAGGCCGCCTGCTTCCTCGAGGCAGGTGCCGTAGAGGCCTTAGAGCCGAAAATTAAAGCTGCTCAGCAGGCTTTGGAAGAGGGCACTTGCCCGGGTAATGACTTCTTGGGATGGCTCCACCTGCCTACGAGCATCACACCGGAGTTCCTCGATGAGGTGCAGACTGTAGCCAACACACTGCGTGAGAAGTGCGAAGTGGTGGTGGTCGCCGGCATCGGCGGCAGTTACTTAGGTGCACGCGCCGTCATTGAAGCCCTCGGCAACTCGTTCGCATGGCTCATCCAGGACAAGAAGAATCCCGTGATTCTCTTTGCCGGCAACAACATCGGAGAGGACTACCTCAGCGAAATGACCGAATATCTGAAGGACAAGAAATTCGGTGTCATCAACATCTCGAAGTCGGGAACGACGACCGAGACCGCTCTGACCTTCCGTCTGCTTAAGAAGCAATGCGAGGCTCAGATGGGTAAGGATGTTGCCAAGGACGTTATCGTAGCCGTGACCGATGCCAAGCGCGGTGCCGCACGCACCTGTGCCGACAAGGAGGGCTACAAGTCGTTCATCATTCCCGACAACGTGGGTGGACGCTTCTCGGTACTCACACCGGTAGGTCTGCTCCCCATCGCCTGCGCTGGTTTCGACATCAAGGCACTCGTACAGGGCGCTCAGGACATGGAGAAGGCTTGTGGCAAGGATGTGCCAGCTAAAGAAAACCCCGCAGCACAGTATGCAGCCGTGCGTAACGCACTCTATGGCGCCGGCAAGAAGATTGAAATCATGGTGAACTACCAGCCGAAACTGCACTTCATCAGCGAATGGTGGAAGCAGCTCTACGGAGAGTCTGAGGGTAAAGACAAGAAGGGTATATTCCCCGCATCGTGCGACTTCACCACCGACCTGCACTCTATGGGTCAGTGGATTCAGGACGGTGAGCGCACCATCTTCGAGACGGTCATCAGCGTAGAGAAGCCCAACCGCTCACTACTGTTCCCTAGCGATGAGGAAAACCTGGACGGTTTGAACTTCCTCGCTGGCAAGCGCGTTGATGAGGTCAACAAGATGGCAGAACTCGGTACACGTCTGGCTCATGTTGACGGCGGTGTGCCTAACATCCGTATCAGCGTGCCTGAACTGAACGAGTACTACATCGGACAGCTCATCTATTTCTTCGAGATAGGCTGCGGCATCAGCGGCAATGTGCTCGGTGTCAACCCGTTCAACCAGCCCGGCGTGGAGGCATACAAGAAGAATATGTTTGCCCTGCTCAACAAGCCCGGCTACGAGGCAGAGAGCAAGGCCATTCAGGAGCGTCTCGCAAAAGAAGCTTAAACCCCTTATGAGCCCCATGGGCCAATTGGCCCTATTAGCCATATTTGCCCTATATGACCCAAGTCATTGAACAATACTTAGAGAAACACGGCTTTGAGCGTTTTGCGCCCAAAGCCGTGCTTTTTGATATGGACGGCGTGCTGTTCGACTCCATGCCCAACCATGCCCGTTCATGGCACCTCGCCATGAAGGAGTGCGGAATCGACATGACCGAGAGCGAAGCATACCAGTACGAAGGGATGCGCGGCGTGGAGACCATCAAGCTGAAAGCACGTGAGCAATGGCATCGCGACATCAGCGATGAAGAAGCCCGACACATGTACGAAGTGAAATGCCGTTACTTCTCTGCCTGTCCGCCTGCACAGAAGATGGCCGGAGTGCAAATGCTCATGCAGCACATCAAGGAAAAAGGAATGAAGATAGGTGTGGTAACAGGCAGCGGACAACACACACTCATTGACCATTTGGAACAGAATTTTCCTGGATTGGTCAGCCGCGAACTGATGGTGACGAGCTTCGATGTTACCTACGGGAAGCCCAACCCCGAGCCTTACCTTGCAGGACTAAAGAAAGTAGGAGCCGAACCGTGGGAGGCCATCGTTGTAGAAAATGCTCCGCTCGGCGTGCGTGCCGCCGTTACCGCCCGCATCTTCACCGTTGCTGTCAACACTGGTCCCCTACCCGACCAAATACTACTTGACGAAGGTGCTGACCTTGTCTTCAAATGTATGTCCGACTTCGACCAGCACCTCTATGAGTTTATAATTTAGCAACAGTTTTACTCTTCTTCCTGCGTTTCGGATTCCCCGCCGTTGGTATCCATTTGCGTGTCGCGTGCAATATTGACGCCACCAGTACGATTGACGGTTACGACAAGCGGGATATACTCATCGGTCTGCGGATGATTGACGCTGGCGGCAAAACGTACCTCATTAGGCTCTACATCCACAAACACCAACCCTTCAAGAATACCCGTCTCGCGATAGTCATCGTCAAGCTGGGAACTAAAGTCCTTCTTGGTAAACACACGCTGAAAGAACGTGGAGCCGTCGGCACGTGTGATGGTCACCTTGATACGATTATCCACGAACTGCTGACCAATCTCGTCCTTCACCATAGGCAGCGAGTCGTCTGCCGTGCGCTCTACGAGACACGAGTAGTTACGGTCAGCCCACTTGAACTCTTTGGTCACACTGGTATTTTCCAGACTGATAGGACCTTGCGGTTTCGGCTTCACATATTTCGTAGTAATAATGTCATTGCTCTTTTTCTTGTTGCTGCACGCAGCCACGACGCCAACAAGCGCCACCACAAGCATCCATAAAAATAGTTTTCTCATATCAAATGCCTTTTAGTTTTCTTTTGCAAAGATAAGCATATTTTCCGAAACAGCAAAAAGAAATACAGAAATAATTACGAAAGACGTGGCTCTGAGTGAGTCTTTCACAACGCATCATTCGGAGACGATGGCGCAACGATGTCAGCAGTATTTACCACGCGCTGGGTGCCTTCAATGTCAAACTGCAGGGTTGCGCCGTCATTGCGGACGTCAATGGTGACAGGAGCACCCATTACCAGCGGAAGATTCACATCACCATGACCTCCCGGAAAGCCGCAAAGCACGGGAATGTGGTACTCTCTTAGCATCTCGTTAAGCATTGCCTCTACACTCTCATAGGTGAAATCTGTGCCACAGTCGGTAAACTCGCCCAAGATAATGCCTTTACAGCGGTCTAACACGCCGTTCATCTGAAGGATACGCATCTGGCGGTCAACATTACGCATGGGTTCCTCTACCTCTTCTATAAACAGGATGATGTCACGCTTTTTGGTAGCATCGGCCTGCGAACCGACATTGGGTGCTATCGTGCAGAGATTCCCGCCCACCAGCACACCACTGGCTTTGCCTTGGATATTCTGGGGATGTGCAGGCAATTCATAACGAGGCACCTGCCCCATGAGCAGGTCACGCATCAGCGTACTGGTCGCATCCGTTCCACCCTTGGCCAAGAATGAGCTCATGGTACCGTGTATGCTCATCACTCCTGCGTTGTTCCATAGTCCGTGGAAGGTTGAGATGTCGCTGAATCCCACCATCCACTTTGGAAAAGCTTTCAACTCGGCGAGTGGCAACCAGTCAATCATCTGGATAGAACCATATCCGCCACGATTGCAGATGATGGCCTTGATGCTCGGGTCGCTGAGTGCCCAGCGGATGTCGCTGACACGCTCGGCAACTGTTCCAGCATATTGTCCGACCACGACCTTTCCCACGTTCGGGCCAATGACGGGTATCAACCCCCAAGAGCGCAGCACGTCGGCAGTCTTCAGCACATTATCCATCGGCGTGAAATAGGATGGCGAAATGAGTGCAACCTTGTCACCAGCCTTCAGGTAGTCAGGCTTGATGCTCAAAAGAGAGAAAGGAAACGCCCCCTCCGACTCCTCCAAGGGAAAGAAATGAATATTCTCCCATTGGGGAAGATTCGCCATCATCACGCTGCTCTGACCGCAAACCAGAATGGCGGCCAACATCCATCGTTTCAGGTATATCATCATATTTATTTCTTGTTTTCTGTTTCTGTTTTGCTCCAATGGTGCGACAAAGATAAACATTATTTCGGAAACCGCCAAGCATTTCGACAAAAAAAGCCCGCCGCAACACGTGCGGCAGGCCTTTAGTTATCACAAAACCTAATCCTTAAAACCTAAAAAACTGTAACTATTGTGAGACACGCATGTCTCCAGAGAATTTAATTATATAAAATTATGTTTTTGATGTGGTTCTGTTGTTATCTGCGCATTTCAGGACGGGGACCATGATTACCACGAGGACCTTGAGGACCGCGGGGACCACGACGCATCTTCTGCGACTCTTCCTGATATTTCTTGAACTGCTCCTCGGTCATGATTCCCTTCAGCTCGTTGTCGTAAGCTTCCTGTGCCTCTTTCATTTCCTTACGTTTCTGCTCGAAGTCAGAGTTCATCTCCATACGCGGTGCGTGCTTGACATTGTTGTCAGGAGTTACTCCTTCAGGACGTACACGTTCAGGACGCGGACCATGATGACGACGCATAAACATGGGAGGTAACTTCTCAGCATACTTAGTATTCAGTTCCAGCAACTTAGCCTGCTGGTCGTCGTTCAATTCGTATTGTTTGACCATGGCCTCGGTGCGTTGTTTGGCCATTTCTTCTTTGGAGGGACGTTCACGACGAGTGTTGTCTGTCTGTGCCATACTGGTTGTGGCGATGGTGAAGAGCGCAGCGAGCGCAATAATTATCCTTTTCATTGTTCGTTAATCTTTTTAAATGGGTTCTACTTTTTTTATTTCTTGTAAGTTGCAACTATCAATTTGACGCGATAGAGGCAGAAAAGTTTAACAATCGATGAAAAAGTTGTCTTTTTTTTCAGCGAACAGCCATTTTTTTACTATATTTGCAGCATCTTTATCAATGAAGGCCGAAGAATGAAATATGAAGAATAGAAAGACCATAGCTGTGATGGCTGTAGCGATTGCGATACTGACTACCATTGCCGCATGTGGCGGCAAGCGCCAGCACAAAGAGAAGCAGCCGCCTGTGGACACAACGTTGGTGCTTGTGACACAAATCAGCAGGTGCTCGCGGCTCTACACCGCCGAGATGCAGGTGCATAAGATTGTGACGCACGACGACGTGCTGCGCCTCAACGGACGCATTGTCGGTGAAGACCACCGCTGGGAGTTGCCTTTCAGCAAGCGTAAGATTGCCATTCCGATGAACGCCACGATGAAGGCTTACATTGACTTCGGGCGTTTCACGGAGCAGAACGTGCATCGCATGGGCCGGAAGATTATCATCACGCTTCCCGACCCACGAGTGGCACTGACCAGCACAAGGATTGACCAACATGAGATACAGCAGCAGGTATCGTTCTTCCGCTCCAACTTCACCGACGAGGAGATGACGAACTTCGAACGTCAGGGACGCGAAGCCATCATCGCCAATGTGCCGCAGACGGGCATTATCAACATGGCACGCGAGAATGCTGCCCGCATCCTCATACCGCTGATTGAGCAGATGGGCTACCGCGAAGAGGACATCACCATCAGCTACCGTAAGGACTTCGATGCCGACGACTGGCATCGCATCGTGGAAAGGAATGACGAAAGATGAAGGAGGGAAAGATGGAAAAGAAGAACGTAAGAATACTGATTATCGCTGCCATCGCGGGGGCTGTCGTGCTGCTCGTGGCAGTATTCCTCGCTACGCGCGCGTACCTATTATATAATACAGTAACCGACAACAAACTGGAGATAGGCATCAGCAGCAACGGCATACACGTCACGCCCGAGCAGATTACATCGCTGCAGGAAATCGGACAATGGGAATTCCTGTCAATAGCCGACGAGGAGATGGTGGACACCGTACGCGACGGACTCTTCATCGACGACAAGCTCGTGCGCATCTACTACGGTACGCTACGCTTAGGCATCGACATGAGCCGCATGGACCGCGACCGTATCTATACGCGAGGCGACACACTATGTGTGCAGCTACCTGCCATCAAGCTGCTTGACGATAATTTCATCGACGAGGCACGCACCCGCTCGTTCATCAGTGAAGGCTCGTGGAGCGGTGCCGACCGTGAAGAACTCTACCAACGGGCTCGGCAGAAGATGCTGCGGCAGTGCATGACACCGAATAACATCAGCCGTGCCGAGGACAACGCCAAGACACAGATACGCGTTATCCTGCGTGCTATGGGATTTGAAAACACAGACATCAAAATAGATGGATAGACTGAACGACATACTGACACTTTGCAGCGATTACCTGTGGGGTTGGCCCATGATTATCCTGCTGCTCGGAACGCACTTGTTTCTGACCATACGGCTGCGCTTTCCGCAGCTACGTATCTTCACAGCCATCCGCCTCTCTGTAAAGCGTGATGCCGGTGCCAGCGGTGACGTTTCGCAATTTGCATCATTAGCCACCGCACTGGCTGCCACCATCGGTACAGGCAACATCATCGGTGTGGCCACCGCTGTCGCGCTGGGCGGACCGGGTGCCGTGTTGTGGTGCTGGCTGACAGGCGTCTTCGGCATTGCCACGAAATATGCTGAGGGGCTGTTAGCCATCAAATACCGTGTCAAGACAGAAGACGGCCGAATGCTCGGCGGTCCGATGTATGCGCTGGAGCGCGGACTAGACTGGAAGTGGGTGGCTATTTTCTTCGCCTTTTTCACTGCCATTGCCTCGTTCGGTATCGGTAACACGGTACAGGCCAATGCCATTTCCATGCTGGCCAAAGAGTCCTACGGTATATCTCCTTATATTACGGGTGCTTTCGTTTGCCTGCTGACGGCTGCCGTCGTGCTTGGCGGCGTCAAGAGCATCGCCCGCGTCTGTTCGATGCTTGTACCGTTCATGGCATTCTTCTACGTCGTGGGATGCGTCATCATCCTCGTCATCAACTGGCATTTCCTCTGGCCGGCAGTCAAGCTCATCGTCTCGTCTGCTTTCTCTCTTGAAGCTGCCGGGGGCGGATTCTTGGGAAGTACCATTATGCTGGCAGCCCGCTACGGTATAGCCCGTGGACTATTCAGCAATGAGTCTGGACTGGGTTCTGCGCCTATCGTTGCCGCAGCAGCCAAAACACGTAATCCCGTTCGTCAGGCACTTGTCAGTAGTAGCGGCACGTTCTGGGACACGGTGATCATCTGCGCTATGACCGGACTGGTCATCGTCAGTAGCGTACTAGCTTACAATGACATAGATTTTACCAGCGGTACTGTGCTCACCAAGGAAGCATTCGCAAAGATACCTTATTTAGGCACGCCGTTACTGACGTTCGGACTATTGACGTTCACATTTTCTACCATTCTCGGCTGGTGCTACTACGGAGAACGCGCCGTGGAGTACCTTGGCGGTATGCGTTGGGTCAAAGTGTTCCGAGTGTTCTACATCGCTGCCGTGTTCATCGGCAGCATCGTCAACCTGAGCATCGTCTGGACATTTGCCGACTGTGCCAACGCACTCATGGCAATCCCCAACCTGCTCTCGCTGCTCTTCCTCAGCGGCATCATCGTCCATGAGACGCGCAAGTACCTCTGGAGTGACCGCTTGGATGACTACGACGATGCCAAGGACTGAACATCTACAACTTCCAACCTTTTCCCTTCCACACGGAAGCGTATGTCACGGCCTGCAAACGGCATACCATATATGCGCAGAGGGTCGTCATGGTACTGCGGACGAGGATCTTCGGCTAATACAGCGATGAGCGCTTTGAGCTCATCGGTCGTAAACTGCCGTTGCAGTTCTTCTGGTATCTCCACCTCCAAGCGTTGCCACTGCCGTTCATCCACAAAACCGCTGCGCACCCCTGTGTGACTATCCACATACTCCAGATATGGTTTGATATCATAAATAGGCGTTCCGTCCATGAGGTCAGCCCCTAAGACATGGATAACGCCGTCCTCAATACGCTCGATACGTACTGATGACAAACCGAGATGATTAGGACGGAACGGGGAACGCGTGGCCCACACTCCTTTACGCTCATTGCCACCCAGCAACGGTGGACGCACGGTGGGAGAGAATGTCCCTTGCTCCTTGCCCTTTGCCCCTAAATCCTCGGAAAAGCCCCAGATAATCCACAGGTAGTCAAAGTCCTCCAAACCACGTAAGGCATCAACATTCCTATAGGCAGGCTCAAAGACAATCTGTCCGCGCAGCTCACGGACGATACCAGCCTGTCGTGGAACGCCAAACTTCGACGTCAGCAGGGAACGAAAATAAGCTATCGGTTCAATGTTCATGGCTTCAAAGGTACGAATAAGCGAGGAGAAAACCAAAATTAAAACAAAAAAATCCCTTTTCCCTTTGTATTTCGCTCACTTATTCGTACCTTTGAAGCCGTAAAACCCTAAAAGAAAGATGAAAAAGCTATTTACAACTCTGCTTGTGATGTTGGTTGTTACTGCTGCCAACGCACAGCGCAAGACCGACACGTTCACCACGCCTACGGGCAAGAACGTAACCATCACGTGCATCAAGCACGCCAGTTTGGAAATAAACTTCGACGGCACGGAGATTCAGATTGATCCTGTCACCGACGGTGCCTTGCCCATGACGGATTACTCCACGTTCCCCAAGGCGAACATCATCCTCATCACGCATGAGCATCAGGATCACTTCGACCTTCAGGCCATCGGCTCGCTGCGCCACCCTGCTACCATCATCTACGAACCTGCTAGTGTCTATAACCGCTGGTTCAATGGTTTTGCCATCAGCAACGGTGACAGCGTCTATATCAGCGATAACATTCAGCTGAAGGCTGTGCCCGCCTACAACACCACGCCTGGACGTGAGCAGTTCCACCCCAAGGGACGTGACAACGGCTATATCCTTATTCTCGACGGTTTCCGCATCTATATTGCCGGCGATACGGAAGATATTCCCGAGATGGCAGAACTCGGCCCCATCGATGTGGCCTTCCTGCCCTGTAACCAGCCCTACACTATGACGACTGATCAGCTCATCAATGCTGCCAAGATTATTCGTCCGAAAGTGCTCTTCCCCTACCACTACAGCAACACGCCCATTGCGAAGGTGCCGATGATGCTGGCCGGCTCGGGCATCGACGTCCGCATCAGGGACTACAAATAATCTGAACTGACAACCAATTAAAACCATACCACATGAAAGCAAGAGTATTGACAATGGCTATGCTGCTGATAACCGCAGCGACATGCATGGCGCAGCAGAATAAACTGGAATTTCAGACGGTGGTCTATAAGGACTCCCTCTATAGAACCGTGAAACTCATGGACTACAGTGGCGATCAGGAGCCAACCTACGCCATCGGTAAGGCTCGCGAAGATTACTCCGTCAGCACGCTCAAAGTTGTTGGCGGTCCTGCCGAGGCGATGGAGTTCTTGAACCAGTGGCTCATCATTGACGCAGCAGAAGGTGCTATGGACGGTCCCGTCAATACCAAGACGGTGAAGCAGAAGTTCAACGAGGTAAAGGCAAAACCGGAATTTGCCGGCAAGCCGTTGGACATCAACACCGTGTTACGCGTGAAAGCAAGCCAGTTCCTTTCACCTGACGACCCGGACAACCCTGAAGAGGCATGGGGCGAAATAGGCAATCAGATCTTCGCTAGCGTCATCGTCAACACAAATACGCCGAACTATGTGACATTATACTCAGACGGCTATGACTATCCTTCTGGCGCAGCTCATGGTATGCCGTGGAGCATCTATTTCACCTTCGACCTGAAGAACAAACGCCTGCTGACCTTAGACGACATCTTCACCAAGGCCGGCAAGAGCAAGGTGTTGCAGATGGTGAAGAAAGAATTGCGTGATGAATACAGCGAATTCGGTCTCTCGTCCGAAATTGGCTTCCCTGGCAACGACCCTGCGCTTACCGAGAAAGGCGTTGTCTTTACCTACGGCGCCTATGAGATTGGCCCGTACGCTATGGGTATGCCCGAGGTCTGCCTGCCTTACAGCAAGGTGAAGCAGTACATGACACCGCAAGCCAAGGCGCTTCTAAAGTAGTGTTGAGCATTTAATCTTTAATAATATAATAATAATATTATGTCGTCCATCTATAGAGCCGCAGCAGTCCTATCGGCCCTTATGTTGCTGATGGTGTCGTGCAACCAAAACAAGCAGTTGTCTGTATATCAGGCCACCAACACCGACAGTATCCTGTTTGAACTGGGCAGGGCACAAGAATATGAGAAGCTGTTGGTCTATACCGACAGCTTTGAGCGCATGGGTGGACTGACAGAGATAGATGCCAACCGCTGGCGTGGCGTGGCCTGTAACCATCTGGGGCAGCAGCGTCAGGCAGAATATTACTACAGGAAGGTGATGGACGCCAACATACGTTCCGACCACGACAAGAATATCTATTTCAAGTCCGTACGCCGTCTAGCCGAGATTCTCGTCAAACGCGGAGAGTACGAGGATGGACTGCGTGTCGCTATGGATGCTGTTAACAAAGGCGAGGAATGGGGCGACAATTCACCCAAGGACCGTGCCATCATGCTCAAGGCTATCGGCTGCTGTCAGCTACACCTCGGTCACATCAAAGAGGCTGCCCACAGTTACGAGACGGCTTACCATGATTACCTGCAACTGCTTGCCGACAATGACACCATCCGCCAACTCAACGATGCCATCATGGGTGCCAACGACATTACCCTCGACTACATCAATACCCGC
Source organism: uncultured Prevotella sp. (assembly GCA_905233985.1). Lineage (GTDB taxonomy): Bacteria > Bacteroidota > Bacteroidia > Bacteroidales > Bacteroidaceae > Prevotella. Next base: position 8,613 of record CAJOFA010000016.1, on the reverse strand, counting down.
CACTTTGCCGAGGCACTGATGTGGACAGAACGAGCCGATACCATCATGCAGCAGCGCATCAAGGTAGCACCCAACTACCGCACGGACCTCATCGACGAATATCAGGGCCGTATCACCATCAACCGTGCCATTGCCCTGCAAGGACTGGGGCGCACCCGCGAAGCAGCCCAAGCCTACAGCGCTGCCGCCGCTTCATTATTCGGAAAGAAGGAAGAAGGTAAAATACTGGCTGCCGACTACCTCATTGCAGCAGGGCGACACAGTGAGGCTGCCAACAACTACAACGGCATGGACCATTACCTCAAGCAGCATGCCATCGCCCTCACACTTGACAACATACGCAACTACATGCTGCCCAAATTGCGTGCTAACATCGGTGCAGGTCGCCACGACAGCATCGCCAGCATCAGTAGCCATCTGTGCGATGCGCTCGATAGTGCCATCGTACAAGCCCAAACCAATGACGCGGCAGAGCTGGCCACCATCTACCACACACAAGAGAAAGAAGCCCAGATAGCCCAACAGCAGGCAGACCTGAGTCGCCAACGGCTGTTTGGCATCAGCATCGCATCTCTCCTGGTGCTCATATTCCTTGTCATCTACATCTACCATCGCATCAAGGCACAGCGCCGTTTGGCACACGCCTATCAAAAGCTCGAGATTGCCAATGAGAAACTGGAAAAGGCCAACGAGCAGCTGGAGAAAGCCAATGAACAACTGGAGCAGAAGAACGAACTACTCACCGTGGCCAATGCCCGTGCGGAGGAGTCATCACGCATGAAGACCAACTTCATCCAGCAGATATCCCACGAGATACGCACGCCACTGAATATCCTCTCCGGCTACACACAGATTATCACGACGCCTAACATGGAGCTTGACGATGAGACACGTAACGACATCAACCGCCAGATAACGGAGAACACCGACCGCATTACCGGTCTGGTGAATAAGATGCTGGAGCTCTCCGACGCACACAGTCTGTCCGTCATCGAACATACTGACACGGTACCTGCCATACAGATAGCTGCCGAGGCCGCAGAAGCCAGTGGCATCGTTAACGCCAAGCACTTGACGTTCGACATGAAGCTGTCACCAGAGGCAGAGACAGCCGTGCTCACGACGAATCAGCGGGCTGCCACACGTGCCCTTTCGCTGATTCTCGACAACGCCCGTAAGTTCACGAAACGCCCCGAGGCCATGTCAGCATCTATCACTTCAGCGTCACCTACTACCCAGCAGGCTATTCTCTCAATGGACGTGAAGAATAACTTCATGCAGTTTATCGTCGAGGACACAGGCATCGGCGTTCCATTGGAGGAGGCCGACCGCATCTTCGATGAGTTCGTGCAACTCGACGAGTACTACGACGGCACAGGTATCGGCCTCACCGTTGCCCGCTCCCTAGCCCGACGATTAGGCGGCGACATCGTGCTCGACACCGCCTACTCCCCCGGCGCCCGCTTCATCATGACCCTGCCGATGGCATAATCACAAAGAAAAAGGAAACAATCATTACGGATGAGGTGGCGGCATCATCATCATGGGTGGTTGCCGTCGCTTGCTTACGATGATCTCCCTTAGCAATTCGCCAAGGGGTAGTTCTATCTTCACGCCATTATTGAACTTGAAATAAGGATTTATGATGGGCACGGTTTCCCAACGGCCTGTCATGGGGTTGATGTAACGGCGTGCACCGACATTAGCCCCCCAATGGTCACTGAAACGAATATCGGCATAACCGCCGAACGATGTCGTATTGACGTAAGGACTGACGGCTGGCGCATACAGCTGTTGCCCCGTATAATAATTGCCAAAGGCATGAAGGGTCATCCAGTCATTGACATCATAGCTCAGATGCCCGCCGAAACCATATTGCGTGAGGAGTGTGCTCTGCATCGGCATCCAGTACTTGTTTGCATCGGCCGACAGCGTAATGTGAAGCCGTCCCAAGTCTTGGTATAATGCCACGCTGCCAGAGTGAATATCCATCAACGCAGGCATATGGTCCATGGAACCATAGACACCCACCGTTGCACCATCCCAGAGACGGGCCACCCCAACGCTTTGACGGGTTGACGGTACATGATAGTCACCACGACTGGCAGGCATCTCATTACTGATCGTAGGCTCAGCAAATACAGGGTCAAGGGTTAGCCTCATCGAGTCCTGATTCATCATCTGACGGAGATCAGGTGTCGTCCCATAGTTTCTGTTCCCTGACAGCGTACCGTTTGTCACCTCCTGTGCCTGTCCTGCCGTCACAAACAGCAGCACGAGCACTATTGTTCCTATAGACCTTCGTTTGTTCATACGTCATACATTGGAGACCGTTACCTTTCAATCACGGTGAGTTTCGTGTCTCCAGGCTTGAAGAGCAGACCCGTACACTTCGTGGCAGCAGCCTTGTAGGTCTTCATCTCCAGCTTGTCCCACAGAATCTGATCGGTGCGCTGGGCCAGCGGAGCATGGGGGATGACGGAGCCGTCACGAACGAGAATCACAGCAGGAATCTCACCCACAGCTATTGTCTGCCAACCGCTGTCATAGACCTTGCCCGTCTGGTAGTCAATCCACTTGGAGCCTCCCCCTGACCCCTCCCCAAGGGAGGGGAGATAGACGGTACGCTCGGTGCCGCTCTCCATGAGCGGTGCCACAAGCATCTGCGAACCGAACATGTATTCATCCTCGATGAGCCATGCACCGGGGTCTTCGGGGAACTCTACCAGCAACGCCCGTACCATCGGCAGGCCGCGCTCCGTACAGTCCTTCGCCTGGGCATAGACATAGGGCATCAGCTTATACTTCATCTCTGCGGCCTGACGGAACGCCTTGGTGAACGACTCGCTGATGAGCCACGGCTCAGTAGGTGGTGCACCATGCGCACGAGTATGACTCGACAGGAAGCCGAAGGGCAGCCAACGGCGATAGATATCCTCGGGCGAGGCTGTGACGAAGCCGCCCATGTCGTGACTCCAGAACGAGAAGCCACTCAGTCCGAAGCTGAGTCCACCACGCAGGTCACCCAGCAAACCGATATTATTAGTAGCCGCATCGCCGCCCCAGTGCAGGGCATAGCGCTGCGAACCTGCCCAGGCCGAACGTGCCCAGATGATTCCTTCGCCGGGATACTGCTGATTCACAGCCTCCCAAAGCGCCTTGTTATAACGCAAGGGATAGAGGTTATGCTCATAGAGTCCGCCACGTCCGTTGTGGTAGAAGCCATTGTAGGGCGCTGCCTCGCCGAAGTCGCACTTGATGGTGCTGACCCCCTGCTTCAACAAACCGAGAATCTTCCCCTGATACCATTTTACCGTCTGCGGATTGGTGAAGTCGAGCACGGCATCCTCGTAAGGCATACCGCCATCGGCATTGCGGACGTGCATATTATGCTCGATAATCTCAGGGAAGAAGCGGTTTTTGGGTGTGAAGTAAGGCAGCTGCCACAGACAAGTGTGGAAACCCTGCTCCTTCATCTGCTTCAGCATCCCCACTGGGTCGGGGAAGCGGTCGCGTGCAAACTCATAGTCACACTGCCAGTCCACGCCGAACCAGCCCGTGTCGAAGTGAATCACGTCAGAAGGAATCTTGTGCTTGCGCAGCTGCTGGGCGATGTCGAGGCCCTCCTCCTGCGAGAAATAGGTAATGCGGCTCATCCATGTGCCGAACGACCACAGGGGCAGCATAGGACTCTTACCCGTGATGTCGGTGTACTCGTCAAGGATGTCCTTGGGCTGTCCGAAGAACACGAACAGGTCTATCTGCTCGTCGGCCATGAAGAGGCGCTGCGCACCGATGTAGCTCTGTCCGAAGTCGCACGTGGCAGGTGCCGAGGTGTGCATGAAGATGCCATAGCCTCGGTTGGAGAAATAGAACGGCACGGGCTTATACATGCCGTCGGTCTCAGGTCCCTGCGGGTCGGTGACGCTGAGATGTACCTTCTGTCCCACCTTGTTCAGTGACGTGAACGACTCGCCGCAGCCATAGATGCGCTCACCGGGCGAGAGCAGGAATACGGGGTTCACGCTCCGTGAGTTGTCGCTGCCGCGCTTGATGAAGTTGAACGGCAGCAGCTTCACCTGCGTGGAGTCGTTGTCGATGAGGTGACGTGTCTGCGTAAGCACCCTGCCTTTTGCATCCTTGATGACGATGCGAAAGGGATAGCGCTGCAGCTCCAGGATGCCGTATTTCGTCTTGTAGGCGACGGTATTACCATTGTTTATGGAACAGGGCCAAGGCATAGCCGTTCGGTGCCTGAACTGGTCGCAGAACATGGGGTCGTCCTGCTCGTTGTCAGCGGGAGCAATGGGGGTTGTCAGCATCCTGATGCGGACGCAACGCTCGCTGATGAAGTCTATCTTCAGCGACAGGTTCGGGTCGTTGTCGTAGGCAGCGTCGGGGAAGTCGAGCATCTGCATCCGCACAGGCCAGTAGCCGTTGAGGTTAAAGGCCTGACGGGGCGACAGACGGTAGCGCTTCCAGTTCACAAGTCCCTTGAACGTACTGGCATCGAACGAAGCCAGCGAGTCAGCCAAGAAATAGGTATTGCTGAGGTCGCTGAAGTCGGTTGACACGTCCTTGGGCATACACTGCAGATACTGCACACCGGCATTGGTCTGTATCTGGGCTGATAAAGGTAAAGAAACAAGAAGATAGAAAGGCAAAACCGCCCACACTAACTTCCTTACCGAGAAATGACAGATTCTTGTTATCATCATATTAAGTTTTAAAATGCTATTGCTGCTCCGTCGAGGCCCAAGGAACGGGCCTTCAGGATGCCGTGACCGCTGAGCACCACCATGCAACGACCGAAGAACGCCTTGCGCTTCGGGTCCTTGAAACGCTCCATAGAGGTCTGGCAACCGTTGTCGGTACCGATAATCTCGCCGTCGGTGGTCTCGAAGAACACCTGGTTCTCCGCCCACGGACAGAGGTTGCCGTCCTTGTCAACTACCTCCACCTTGACAAACGTCGTCTCACGGCCACGGTAGTCATACGAGAGGCGCAGCGCATGAGGCTGGTCGGCTGTACGGATGGCCTGCTGCCCCACGACGGCACCGTCCTTGCGGGCAATGACACGCACCGTGCCAGGCTCATACTTCACGCGCCATACGACGTGGTAGGGAGAGCCTCCCCTAACCCCTCCTAAGGAGGGGGACTTGGTGCGTACGCCCTGGCTCTTGCCGTTGATGAACAGCTCCACCTCGTCGGCATTGTTGTAGTAGCACCACATGTCTATCTCCTGCTCAGGCATCCAGTTCCAGTGGGGGAACAGGTGCAGCACGGGCTTGTCGGTCCACTCGCTCTGATACATATAATAGACGTCCTTCGGCTGTCCGCTCAGGTCAATGATGCCGAAGTAGCTGGAACGGGCGGGGAATCCGTAGGGCGTGGGCTCGCCGATGTAGTCGAAGCCCGTCCAGATGAACTGTCCGCCGACGTAGGGCGTGTTTTTCACCACGTCCCAAGTCTCCTCGTGCGTCGAGCTCCACGAAGCGTGCATGTTGTCGTAGGCCGAGCACATGAACGAGGGGTCGGTATAAGGCAGCCACCACTGCTCGGGTGCCATGCGCACAGAGTCACTGGGCATCAGGTAGTTTCCTGTGGTCTGCAGGGCCGACACGCTCTCCGTCATGATGAACGGGCGTCCGGGGAAGTTCTGCGGCACGTCCTTGATCAACTGGTGATGATAGTTGAAGCCGATGACATCGATGGCGTTGCCCTTGAACAGATGGTTGTTGGGCGACGGCTCGTTACATCCTGATGTGATGGGACGTGTCTTGTCATAACGTCGCACGATGTCAGCCATGTGGTCGGCCAGGAGGGTGTTGACGCTCATCTCCCCGTTGCGTGCCAGCGTCGAAGCGTCGTGACCGGCATTGAGGATGAGGTTTGCCTGTTCCAGCGACAGCGTGTCGGCAGCGGCGTCGCTCCACTGCTCCAGCACCTCGTTGCCTATCGACCACATGAGGATGCACGGATGGTTACGGTCGCGCAGCACGAGGTCGGTCAGGTCGCGCTCATGCCACTCGTCGAAGTAGCGGGCATAGTCGTTTTGTGTCTTGCGGCGGCGCCACATGTCGAACGACTCGTCCATGACGATGATGCCCATCGTGTCGCACATGTTCAGCAGCTCGGGGGCTGGCGGGTTATGACTCGAACGGACGGCGTTGACGCCCATGTCCTTCAGCCTCGTCAGCTTGCGGTGCAGCGCGTCCTCGTTGAGGGCAGCACCCAGACAGCCGAAGTCATGATGCTCGCACACACCATTCAGTTTCATGTTCTTGCCGTTGAGCCAGAAGCCCGTCTCGGCATCGAACCTAAAGTCGCGGAAGGCTGTGCGCGTCCATACCTCGTCCACCATCTTCTTGCCGACAAACAGCTGCGTGCGCACCTTGTAGCAGTAGGGGTCATCGGGTGACCACAGGTGCGGGTTCTTCACCTTTATTCCCACCTCGCGGCCATTGTCGTCATAGACGCGGTTCACTATCTTCGCCTTGCCCTCTATCTCCACATCCACCTTGATGCGTCCGTCGCTGGCGTTCGTCTGCACATAGACGCCCCAGTGCTTCACATGCACGGCATTAGTACGAGTCAGCCACACGTGGCGGTAGATGCCGCAGCCCGAATACCAGCGTGAGTTTGGCTGGTCGCTGTTGTCCACCCGCACGGCAAAGACATTGTCGCCCTGCTTCACATAGGGCGTGATGTCATACTCGAACGAGCTGTAGCCGTAGGGTCTTCGGCCCACCTCATGGCCGTTGACATAGACGGTGGAGTTCATATAGACACCGTCGAACTCAATGAAGTAACGCTGGTCGCTGGTGGGTGTGCTCAGAATCTCCAAGTGACGGCGATACCACCCCACCCCGCCAGGCAGCGCACCGCCGGTGGCACCGCTGGGGTTACTCGTGGAGAAGTCGCCCTCGATGGCCCAGTCGTGCGGCAGGTTCAGCCTGCGCCAGTGGCCGTCATTATACTCCGGCTGTGCCATCTGTGCCGAGTCAGCCAAGATGAAGCGCCAGTCCTTGTCGAAGTTGTACCGCTCACGCGCCGATGCTATGAAGGGCAACAAGGCAAACAGGAGCGAAAGAAATAGATTTGTTTTCATACGATTATATTTTTAGTATTGTTGTTTCTTCTTCTCATACCACTCACGCATGACGTAGAACGCCTTTTTGCGCTTTCCCTGGTCAGACACGAGACCCTTGCGGTTGAAGTAGTCCTGCACGTGGGGTAACTGACGGCGCGGCGAACGGAAGTCCTTGAGCACCCACGGACACGTGCCGGCCAAGCCCTCGATTTTCTCCAACATGGCGAGGTTCTCACGGTAGAGGTTCTCCTGAAACTCCTCCGTCCAGCGCTCGCCCACGTCACCATGTCTGCCGGCAACGGCACCGCCGCCGAACTCGCTGATGATAACAGGCTTGTCATAGGGAATCTCCCACTTCATCTTCGGGGCGGTGTTCACGTCACGGTACCAGCCGATGTACTGGTTGAAGCTCACCACATCGACGTATTCGTGCATGTTGTCCTCCAGACGGTTGACGAAGTTCGAGGCTCCCCTTACTTCCATGGCCATACTGATGAGGCGCGTCGAGTCCTGCGAACGGGCATACTTAGCCAGATTCCCGAGGAATTTGTCACGGGCATCGTTACGCGGCGTCTCGTTGGCAATACTCCAGATGATGATGTTCGCACGGTTATGGTCACGCATAATCATGTCGTGCAGCTGACGCTCAGCGTTACGGTAGGTATTTTTGTTGCCGAACGAGACATTCCAATAGACAGGAATCTCCGACCACAGGAGCATGCCCTGGCGCTCAGCCTCACGGATGGCGTGCTCGTTGTGCGGATAGTGAGCCAGCCGCATGAAGTTACAGCCCAGCTCCTTCGCCCAGTGCAGCAGCGTGTCGGCATCTTCAGCCGAGTTGCAGCGACGGTTCGTGTAGGCTGTCTCCTCATGAGAACAAACGCCACGCAGGAAGATGGGCTTGCCGTTCAGCAACAGCTGCCTGCCGCGTGTCTCAATAGTACGGAAGCCTATCTCGTCGCTCAGCAGCTCGTCGCCGTGCGCGATGCTGACGGCATAGAGCTTCGGCTGGTCGGGCGACCACAACTGCAGGTTCTTCGCCTTGATACTTGCCGTAGCCACGCCAGCAGTGTCGGTGGTCACCGTCTGCTTCACCTTCAGCTCAGGGATGGAGAGCACCACCTGCTCACCCGCCTGTTTTCTGTTTAGCCTGACAGAGAAGGAAATCTCAGACTTCTTGCTCCTTGCTCCCTGCTCCTTGCCCCTATCAAGCTGCAAAGAATAATCCTCCACATACGTCTCGGGCACGCTCAGCAGCAGCACGTCGCGAGTGATGCCGCCGTAGTTCCACCAGTCGAAATGAAGGGTAGGCACAGCGTCCGAATGACGAGTGTTATTCACTCTCAAGATGACGTAGTTTTTACCCTCGTGCACTAGGTCGGTGATGTCGTAGCAGAACGGCGTGAAGCCGCCCACGTGCCTACCCACCTCCTTGCCGTTGACATACACGATGGTCTCGTAGTTCACCGCACCGAAATAGAGAAGCGTGGAGGATGAAGGGTGGAGGGTGGAGGGTGGAG
>CAJOFA010000015.1 GCA_905233985.1 uncultured Prevotella sp. | reverse complement strand
AAGACTAAATTCAACGATGTCAAAGAACAATTTGGTCCCCTCATTCCGGGGCTATTTGATTAATATTTAACTTGTCCTAATTTTAACGGGACACTAATGTATTAATCATATTTGTTAATAATACCTAAGAGTTATTGCGTTCTTGAATTATTCTTCGTACATTTGCATATTGTATGTTAACTAAAAATAAAAGACATGACAAAGAGATTCTTTTTTATCCTGACGATGATGATGATCAGTATCACAACCCTTTCCGCCCAGAGCATCATCGGCAAATGGTATGCCGACGATGAGTTTATAAGGAAGTTGGAGCTGAACGACAAAGACGGCAAGGTGGACATCGTGCTCAACATCAAGGAGAATACCATCAGCACCGACATCCTAATGAGGGTGGATGACAACGACGACAAGATCGACATGATTTATTCTGTTCCTGGCACTTATACAAAGACGGGCAACAAGGTAACGGCGAAGTTCGATGTGCCCAAGGCCGAGCTGAAAGTGACCGACATCAAGACCAGTGATCTCGAAATGTCGGAGATGATGAAGACAGAGGAAGGCAAGAAGACCGTGCTCAAGCTCGTCAATACAATGATGAATGCTGAAGTGGGGGACTCCATGAAAGACATGGCAGAGATTACAAAGCTCTTCAACTCGTTTAACGTGAAGAGCGTTAACGCCAATACGCTCTCCATCGCCATCGGCGATGAGAACGGCGACACCATGGTTATCAACTTCAAGCGGAAGTAACAGACAGAAAAGACTGGGCGCAAAAGGGATTTCCCCTTTGCGCCCAGTCTTTATTGTGTTTTAATATTTATAGGCATAGTAAATGTTACATCTAATGGTTTTCCGTTTCGCCGCCCAGGTTTCCATTTCGGCATCATTTTCAAAGTACTAACAACTGCCTTTTCAACTGCCATATCCACAGAACGAACAACCTTGATATTCTCAACAGAACCATCATTTTTCACAACAAATGTTACAACAACCCTGTCATTAGCACCATTTTCTATAGCTTCTTCAGGTAATTTAAAATGATCGTACCACCATTTAATAAAAGCTTCCCTACCACCAACAAACTCCGGTTCTTCTTCAACATAAATAATTTGTGCTTCTTTCAGATATTCTAAATTAATCATGTAAGGATTTGACAAACCATCAACCTGAACATAAGCCCTCTTATATTGACTATCAAACCACGAAACAATTGAATCCATGTCCTCATCGGTCAGTTTATAAAAGTCTGCATCCACTTCATTATCGTTCTCTGAATAGTAGCCTTTTCCAAAATTAATTGATTTACCACCTACTTCATAATCATAAAATAAAGTTACGGTCTTGTCCTCATTCAAATAATAATAACGATAATTCGAAAAATAAGCAATTCCGTCTATCACTTTTCCAACATAAAGAACCGAACCACATAAAAATTCTGACGTTCCCCACATTAGACAATAATCCTTATACCTACCTTTGGAACGTACAAACACTTGCATTTGGGTTAATTTTGACAAATCTTGTGTTAGAAGTGTACCTAAATGCGCCTCCAGATACTGACTTTTGGGGACAAAAGCTGTTGTGCTAATCCCATCTAGATATTCATCTTGGCAGGTATAGACAACTTGATACCAATCCGCAAATTCACAAACAATAGGTAAAACTTGCGAATAAATTACCGATGATTCACTAGTTTGATGACCAACTTGCTCCCATCTTAATTCTATTCCAACGAAATCGCCAGACTCATCCTCTGATTCTTCCATTGTGTGCATGACAAGCACGGGGCTATCAAGGTTGGCCTCTTGATACAGATAAGCTTCGCTTGATTTACTTACTACATATTTTACAATCTTCTGCATTTCCCCACTTTGTCCGAAACAGCAGAGAGAGAAGATTCCCGTCAACAAACAAATGCTCTATTCATTTTTACTTTAATTCGTCAGCAAAGTTACGACATTATTTCCATACGACACCATTTTTATGTGCTTAATTATGTTAAACGGCCTTTTTGCTACGTTGTTGCTAACCGCAAGTGCCGTACTAACTAACAGAAAGTGCCGTACTAACTAACCGTTTCATAGGGACTAACTAACCTTTCGACCTAGGTCAACAGACTTTTCGACCCAGGTTGATAGATGTTTCGACCTACGTCAAAAGGATACATTATTTTTAGTGATTTTTCGTTTACTCCTGATCAGATGCTTTCTCCGAGCAGGGTGGCGCTGGTGGAGCCTGTGATTCTGACGCGGACGGTCTCGCCGATGTGGTGACTGCCTTTGTCGAACACCACCATCTTGTTCTGTTCCGTGCGACCGCAGAGCTGTTCGCGGGAGCGCTTGCTGAAACCTTCGACCAGCACGTCGAACTCATGGCCCTCATCCTTTTTGTTCTGTTCGGCAGAGATGGCTGTCTGCAACTGGATGAGCTCGTTGAGCCGGCGCAGCTTCACCTCCTCGGACACGTCGTCGGGCAGGTGCTTCGACGCATAGGTGCCAGGACGTTCGGAGTACTTGAACATAAAGGCGGAGTCGTAGCCCACCTCACGCATGAGGCTCAGCGAGAGCTGATGGTCCTCCTCCGTCTCGGAGTGATAGCCCACGAAGATGTCGGTCGAGAGTCCGCAGTCAGGGATGATGCGGCGGATGGCCGCCACAAGGTCCAAGTACCACTCACGGGTATATTTGCGGTTCATGAGTTTGAGGATGCGGTTGCTGCCGCTCTGCACGGGCAGGTGGATATGCTTGCAGACGTTCGGCATCTCGGCAATGACATGCAGCGTCTCGTCACTCATGTCCTTCGGGTGGCTGGTGGTGAAGCGGATGCGCATCTCGGGAGCCTCCTCCGCTACAAGCCGCAGCAGTTGGGCAAAGCCCACCCCCCGCTCGGCTCTATACGAGTTCACATTCTGCCCCAACAGCGTCACCTCCTTGAAGCCGCGGTCGCGCAGGTCACGCACCTCACGCAGGATGCTCTCCACGTCACGGCTGCGCTCACGTCCTCGGGTGTAGGGCACGATGCAGTAGTGGCAGAAGTTGTTACATCCACGCATGATGCTGACGAAGCCGCCGATCTTTGCCGTGTGCAGTCGCTGTGGCACCACGTCGCGGTAGGTCTCGGTAGTCGATAGCTCGATGTTGATGGCCTTATGCCCCGTCTCAGCCTGTGCAATGAGGTCGGGCAGCGACAGGTAGGCATCGGGGCCTGCCACGAGGTCACAATGGTGATGCTCCAGCAGGTCGTCCTTGACACGCTCGGCCATACAGCCGAGAACACCGATGATGAGCGCCCTTGACTCCTTGCTCCTTGCCACTTGTAAGGCATGGAGCTCCTCCAGACGGTGATAGATTTTCTGCTCGGCATTGTCACGTACAGAGCAGGTGTTCAGGAACACGGCATCAGCTTCGGTGATGCTGTCGGTCGTCTCATATCCCGCCATCTGCATCACCGAGGCCACTACCTCTGAGTCGGCCACGTTCATCTGGCAGCCGTATGTTTCGATGTATAGCTTCTTCATATCTTACACGCTTTCAGCTGAAAGCTTCCAGCGTGCAAAGGTACGAATAAGCGAGCAAAATGCAAAAGGAAAACAAGTTTTTCTTTTCATTTTCGAGCGAAAGTACCTTCGAGACAAAGCCTCAAAGGTACGAAGAATTATGCAACCAGCCAAAACTTTGGCAGAACAATTATGCTGTTCTGTCAATAAGCCTGCTCATGGACACCTTTAACGGCTCTTCCCGAAGGATCGTTCATGTTCTTGAAGGCAGCATCCCACTCGAGGGCGATGGCGGTACTGCAGGCAACGGAGGCTTCGGAAGGAACGCTCTTGGCTGCAGAGTCGCTGGGGAAGTGCTCGGCGAAGATAGAGCGATAGTAATATTCCTCCTTGTTCTTTGGCGGATTGATGGGGAAACGCTCTGCGGCATGAGCCATCTGCTCGTCAGAAACGGCCTCGGAAGTAATCTGTTTCAGCGTGTCAATCCATGAGTAGCCTACACCATCGCTGAACTGCTCCTTCTGACGCCAGGCGACTTCGGCAGGTAGCATGTCAGCAAAAGCTTCGCGCACAATCTTCTTCTCCATCGTCTGACCAGGACACATCTTGGCCTCTGGGTTGGTACGCATGGCGATATCGAGGAATTCCTTGTCGAGGAAGGGAACGCGGCCCTCTACGCCCCAGGCAGACAGGCTCTTGTTGGCACGCAGGCAGTCGTAGAGATAGAGTTTTCCGAGCTTACGGACCGTCTCTTCGTGGAAATCCTTTGCCGAAGGAGCCTTATGGAAATAGAGGTAACCACCGAAAATCTCGTCGGCACCTTCACCCGAAAGCACCATCTTGATACCCATCGACTTGATAACGCGGGCCAGCAGATACATCGGCGTAGAGGCACGGACGGTGGTGACATCGTAGGTCTCGATGAAGTAGATGACATCGCGGATGGCATCGAGGCCCTCCTGGATGGTATAGTTGATTTCGTGGTGGACGGTACCGATATGGTCGGCCACCATCTTTGCCTTAGCGAGGTCGGGGGCGCCCTTCAGACCCACAGCAAACGAGTGCAGGCGAGGCCAATAGGCACGGGTCTTCGAGTCGTCCTCGATGCGGTGCTCTGAAAACTTCTCGGCGAGGGCGGAGATGACGCTGGAGTCGAGACCGCCGGAGAGGAGCACACCATAGGGCACGTCACTCATCAGCTGGCGCTTGACGGCAGCGGTGAGGCCGTCGCGAATGGCTTCTACAGAGGCTGGATTATCCTTCACGGCATCATAGTCGAACCAGTCGCGACGATAATATCTTTTTAATGAAGAATGAAGAATGAAGAATGAAGAATCGGCTTGCGCCGTCGGGTGTGCGGTAGCAAATTCTTCACTCCATAGGTAATGTCCTGGTGGGAAAGGCTCGTAGCGCTCGCACTGGCCTTCGAGGGCTTTCAGCTCAGAAGCGACATACACGGTGCCGTCGCTGTCGTAACCGATATAAAGGGGGATGACACCGATGGGGTCGCGGGCAATGAGGAACTCATCGTGCTCCTCGTCATAGAGTACGAAGGCGAAGATGCCGCTGAGGTCTTCGAGGAAGTTGATGCCCTTTTCGCGGTAGAGGGCAAGAATAACCTCACAGTCGCTGCCCGTCTGGAACTCGTACTGGCCGGCATAGCGACGACGAATCTCCTGATGGTTGTAGATCTCGCCATTGACAGCCAGAACCTGCTTGCGGTCTGGCGAGAACAACGGCTGCCCGCCACTTTCGGGGTCAACGATACTCAGTCGCTCGTGGGCGAGGATAGCTGAGCCTCCACAATAGATACCACTCCAGTCGGGTCCGCGGTGACGGATCTTCTGACTCATCTTCAATGCCTTATCGCGGAGCTCATGCGTCTGCTCCTTGACGTGTAATATTGCTACGATTCCACACATAATGTCAATTTACTATTTACGGATTTACGATTTACTATTTATTTCTCTATTTTATGATTTGACGATTTATCCATTCGCGAAAATAGTTCAATAACTAAATTGTACAATCAATCGTAAATTTTAAATCGTCAAATTGTAAATTATACATACGACAAATATAAGTAATTGGTTTGGGCGGGATACTCCGCTGCGAGGGTGTCTATCTGATTGACGGTAGGTACGATACCGAGGGCCTTGCGCCATTTGCGAATGGTAAGACCAGCCTGTTCCATCTTCATCCTGTGCTCCAAGCCGATGGCACGGCCTATCTGGAAGTCGGAGAAGCCGTAGATCTTGGCAGCTCGTAATAGCGGATAGATTTCCGGCGAACGCAAATACTCCATGAATTCGCTGGGTTCCATATACTCCGACACCTCCGAAAGTATCGCGTTCTCCTTCAGCTGCTGGTCGATATCTACGATGTGCTTCAGTTTCTCGAGGAACCAGCGGTCAATCATCGTCAGCTGATGAATCTGCTCGATGGTATAACCAATCTTTAGCGCCTTCGACACCACAAAGATACGCATATCCGTAGGCTCATGCAAGGACTTTGCGATATCGGCAATCTTGATTTCGTGGTTCTCCACAAAGCCGTGCATGCCCTGTCCAATCATACGCAGGCCCTTCTGCAAGGCCTCCTCGAAGGTTCGTCCTATAGCCATCACCTCGCCGACGCTCTTCATGGCCGAGCCGAGTTCGCGCTTCACGCCGTGGAACTTCGTGAGGTCCCAGCGGGGAATCTTTACTACTACATAGTCGAGCGCGGGTTCGAAGAAAGCTGAGGTGGTCTTGGTGACGCTATTCTTCAGGTCGAAGAGCCCATAGCCAAGCCCCAGTTTGGCAGCAACAAATGCGAGCGGGTAGCCCGTCGCCTTCGATGCCAATGCTGATGAGCGCGACAGACGGGCGTTGACCTCAATGACGCGATAGTCCTCTGAGTTGGGGTCGAGCGCATATTGCACGTTACACTCGCCGACGATGCCGATATGACGGATAATCTTGATGGCCAGTGTACGCAGTTTGTGATACTCGCTGTTGGTGAGCGTCTGACTCGGTGCCACCACGATACTCTCGCCGGTGTGTATGCCCAGCGGGTCGAAGTTCTCCATGTTACAGACGGTGATGCAGTTGTCGTATTGGTCGCGCACCACCTCGTATTCAATCTCCTTCCAGCCTTTCAACGATTTCTCTACCAATACCTGTGGCGAGAACGAGAAGGCCTCCTCGGCCTGCGCCAGCAGTTCTTCTTCGTTGTCGCAGAAGCCTGAGCCAAGTCCGCCGAGGGCATAGGCAGCTCTCAATATCACGGGGAATCCCAACGCATGCGCTGCCTTCTGGACTTCTTCAACGGTCGAACATGCCTCGCTCTTGATGGTCTTCACGCCAATCTCGTCGAGTCGTTTCACAAACAGGTCACGGTCCTCCGTGTCGATGATGGCCTGAACGGGCGTTCCTAATACTTTGACACCATACTTCTCCAGCACACCCCGCTCGTAAAGTTCCACACCACAGTTCAAAGCTGTCTGTCCACCAAACGACAATAGAATGCCGTCTGGACGCTCCTTTTCTATGACGCGCTCCACGAATTCTGGTGTGACGGGCTGGAAATAGACCGTATCAGCTACATCTTTAGAAGTCTGTACCGTCGCGATATTGGGGTTAACGAGTACCGAGTGGATGCCCTCTTCCTTCAGCGCTTTCAGTGCCTGTGCGCCGCTGTAGTCGAACTCGCCAGCCTGTCCTATCTTCAATGCTCCTGAACCAAGAAGTAATACCTTTTTTATCTCTTTCCTATCCATCATCCTAACATTTTTACAAATTCATCAAACAAGAATTCCGTATCCACAGGGCCGCTACAAGCTTCAGGGTGGAACTGTGCCGACATCCAGGGATTCGTCTTATGGCGGATACCCTCGTTCGACCCGTCGTTCATGTTCACAAATAGCGGTTCCCAATCTTCAGGCAACGTCGAGTCATCTACTGCATAGCCATGATTCTGTGAAGTGATGAAGCACTTCGTGGTACCTACCTGCTGTACCGGTTGGTTATGCGAGCGATGGCCGTATTTCAGTTTGTAGGTCTTCGCACCGGCAGCCCGCGCCAGTAGTTGGTTGCCCAAGCAGATACCCATACACGGGCGTATATGCCCGTCGGTTCTCCCGGTGGGTTTCACGAGTTCTTTCTCCAAGAACGTACGAATATGCTCCACCGTCTTGCTGCATTGCTCGGGGTCACCAGGACCGTTAGCCAGAAAGAGACCATCAAATTCTAACTGGTTGAAGTCATAATCCCAAGGCACGCGCACCACTTCGATGCCACGACGTATCAAGCAACGGATGATGTTTGCCTTCACGCCGCAATCGACAAGAACTACGCGATTTTTCTTTTCACCTTCTGGATGATAGGTAATCACCTCTTTGCAACTTACCTTCTCCACCCAGTTCACGCTTCCGTAGTCTTGAGAGTATTCACTCCCCTCGCCATTCGGAGAGGGGTCGGGGGTGAGGCTTGTTCTCCCCATCATCACACCATGCTCCCTGAGCACCTTTGTCAGTCGGCGCGTATCGATGCCCGTAATGGCGGGGATGTGTTCGCGTTTCAGCCACGATGCCAGACTTTCCTTCGCGTTCCAGTGCGAATACCTCTCGCTATAGTCGGCCACGACCAATGCTTTCGCATGTATCCGCTCACTCTCCATGAACAGCGGTAGCCCGTTTTCACCGACACCTGTATCAGGTACGCCGTAGTTACCAATTAACGGAAATGTCGTCACCAGTATCTGACCTGCATAGCTGGGGTCTGTCAGACTCTCAGGGTAGCCCGTCATCGCGGTGTTGAACACCACCTCTCCAGCCGTCTCACTTTCATATCCAAACGACCAGCCTTGGAATACCGTGCCGTCGCTGAGTATAAGTTTTGCTTCTATCATTATCTCTTTTACTTTTTTACCTTTTCTACGTAATTCACAAAGGCCTGATTGCAAAGTCGTGTACCGCCTGGTGTGGGATAATGGCCAGTGAAATACCAGTCACCTGGATGATTGGGACAAGCTTCGTGCAGTCCCTCGATGCTTTGGAAAACCAGTTCGATGGGTGCCTGCATGCCTTGTGGACGAAGCATCTCCACAATCTTCTTGTTGATTTCTTCAACGGTAAACGGCTCGTAAATGGCACGCACGCAGTTTTGCATCTGTTCCTTAGGTTTTTGCAATTCGCGCTTACAGGCCAGATAGGTATCGTTCACCAACTGCCACATTCCCCTCTCCTCAATGAGTGCCATCGTAGCACGGAAGGCGCAGAACTCCTCCAAATGTGGCATGTCAATACCGTAATAGTCAGGATAACGGATCTGTGGCGAACTACTTACCATCACAATTTTCTTAGGATGCAGACGGTCGAGAATCTTAAAGATACTCTCGCGGAGCGTCGTGCCACGAACTATCGAGTCGTCGATAATCACGAGGTTATCCTCGTTGGGACGTAGGCTGCCATAGCTGATGTCATAGACGTGGGCAGCCAGGTCGTTGCGCTCGCTGTTGTCCGCGATGAAGGTGCGCATCTTGATATCCTTCCACACCACTTTCTCCGTCCGCACATTATAGCCCTGCTGACGGAATCCGTCTGTCATACCGTAATATGCCACTTCGGCCGTGTTAGGGATATATGAAAAGACGGTATTATCTACATCGCCGTCAATGGCTTTTAGGATGGCTGGGGTCAACTGTTCACCCAGGCGTTTGCGCTCCTGATAGATGCTGCAATCAGAGCCGCGACTGAAGTAGATGCGCTCAAATGAGCAGGCTGAGAGCTCTTGGGCGGGCATGATCTGCTCCAATCGGCTCTCGCCGTTCTTGCGAACAATTAGCGCCTCGCCAGGCTTTAGCTCGTGCACATCCTTGCTGTCTATGTCGAAGGTGGTCTGTAGCACAGGGCGCTCGCTGGCCAGAGCGATGATCTCGTCGTCGCGATAGTAAAACGCAGGACGTATGCCCCACGGGTCACGCACGCTGAACATCTCCCCTGAGCCAGTCAGTCCGCACATCACATAGCCGCCATCGTAGTGCTCCATCGTCTTCTTCAGCACGTTGGCCATCTCTACGTGGTCGTCGATATATCGTGTGATGTCG
The DNA here is from genome assembly GCA_905233985.1 of uncultured Prevotella sp. GTDB lineage: Bacteria > Bacteroidota > Bacteroidia > Bacteroidales > Bacteroidaceae > Prevotella. The sequence goes on along the minus strand of CAJOFA010000015.1, from coordinate 38,471 downwards.
AGCCCCTCCAGTCCTTTCGTCTTGGCCTCTTCAAAGAGTCTTTCCACCTCGCGGTCTAGTCGGTGTCCCATCAGTTCGAGCGTGATGTACGAGTCGCCATAGATACGCGGCGACTGTCCTTGTGCAGTGAGAAACTCAAACACCTCATCGATATTGGTCATGTTGAAGTTGCCGCACAGACAGAGGTTCTTGGCGCGCCAGTTGTTGCGACGCAGGAAGGGATGCACATACTGTAGTCCGCTCTTGCCGGTGGTCGAATAACGCAGATGACCCATATAGAGTTCGCCAGCCATCTCCTCCGTTACTCGCGAAAAAATCTCCGTGATGGCGTCCTTGCCCTCGGCCTTCTCACGGAACATATACTCCGTGCCAGGTTCCTTGTTCAGACTGACCGATGCGATACCAGCACCCTCCTGACCGCGGTTGTGCTGCTTCTCCATCATCAGGTAGAGCTTATTGAAACCGTAGGCCCACGTGCCATATTTCTTCTGGTAGTAGTCCAACGGCTTCAACAGGCGTATCATCGCCACACCACATTCATGCTTGAGCTGTTCCACCATATCAATTTACGATTTGATAATTTACAATTTACGATTTATTTGACAAGTGAACCATTTAGCAATTTGCGCACTCCTTAATAAACGACATGAACAGCGGATGCGGATGCAATACCGTTGAACTATACTCTGGATGGAACTGCGTGCCGATGTACCAGCGCTTATCAGGTATCTCCACGATTTCCACAAGGTTGGCAGCAGGATTGATACCAACGCATTTCATACCCTGGGCCTCGTATTCCTCTTTGTAGGCGTTGTTGAACTCGTAGCGGTGGCGATGCCTTTCGTTGATAAGGTTCCCGCAATCGTAGGCCTCGTAGGCCCGACTTTCCTTCTGAAGTTCGCACTCGTAGGCGCCCAGTCGCATCGTGCCACCCATCTGCGTGATGCTCTTCTGCTCCTCCATAATATCAATCACATTATGTGGCGTCTGCTCGTCCATCTCACGACTGTTGGCATCCTTGTAGCCCAGCACGTTACGGGCAAACTCAATCACCATCATCTGCATACCCAGACAGATGCCGAACGTTGGAATCTCGTTCGTGCGTGTATATTCGGCAGCAATAATCTTGCCCTCGATACCACGCTGACCAAAGCCAGGACATATTACAATGCCCGCCATCCCTTCGAGCTTCTCTGCGATATTCTGAGTGGTTATCTCCTCGCTGTTGATGAAGTGCAGCTTTACCTTTACGTCGTTGTAGATGCCTGCCAGATTCAGACTCTCGCGAATGCTCTTGTAGGCATCCTGCAGGTCGTACTTGCCCACCAGTCCGATGCGTACCTCGCGCTTCGCATTGCGCTGTTTGTCGAGGAAGTCATGCCAGGACTTCATCGCAGGTGTCTCGCCCACAGGGATGCCTATCTTACGCATGATAGCGGCATCCAGACCCTGCTTCTGCATACTTACAGGCACCTCGTAGATGCTCGGCATATCCTCGCTCTGCACCACACACTCCAAGTCCACATTACAAAACGACGCCACCTTCATGCGCACATGGTCATCGAGGTGGCGTTCTGTCCTGAGGACGAGGATATCGGGCTGAATACCCATCCCTTGCAGTTCCTTTACGCTATGCTGCGTAGGCTTGGTCTTCAGCTCGTCCGCCGCTTTCAGATAGGGCACGTAGGTCAGATGCACGCACACCGCATCGCGTCCCAACTGCCATCGCAGTTGTCGGATGGCTTCCATAAATGGTGCGCTCTCGATGTCGCCAATGGTACCACCGACCTCTGTAATAACAAAGTCGAGCTTTTCATCCTTTTCGTCCTCGCGCAGCATGCGTCTTTTAATCTCATCCGTGATATGCGGCACCACTTGAATCGTCTTACCCAGATAGTCACCGTGTCGCTCGCGGTCTATCACCGTCTTATAGATACGTCCCGTCGTAATCGAGTTGTTGCGTGTGGTGTGTATGCCCGTAAATCGCTCATAATGTCCTAGGTCGAGGTCGGTTTCAAAGCCGTCCTCCGTCACGTAGCACTCGCCGTGCTCGTAGGGGTTCAGCGTTCCCGGGTCGATGTTGATGTATGGGTCGAACTTCTGAATCGTGACCTTAAAGCCACGTGCCTGCAACAATTTACCGATGCTGGCGGAGATGATTCCCTTGCCAAGCGAGGAAACCACACCGCCAGTAACGAAGATGTATTTTGTATTCATTTTATGTTGTTTGATTGTTTGCATTCTCTTACTTGAACTTCGTTCGAGCCTGCTTTCGCTCGGAATAACTGAAACAAGTTCCGTTCTTCTCTCGCTTAATCGCAGCCTTCTTACCTCTTTACCTATTAATATATATCTATTACTATTTGTAAATTTGCGCCTGCAAAGGTATATTGTTTGAATGAATATACAAAGTGCTTGTTTGCGTTTTGATTGTTAAAAACGCACACAAATGTCAAAGTGTAAAGAGTTTGGCGCTGATGTGCGTCGTTTAGTTATCATTTTGATTTAAAATCGCGTCAAATAGTAACATAGTGATAGTTGGTAAGAAAATAATTGGTGAAAAGTAATCAAATTCTTGTATATTTAAACAATTTGTATTACCTTTGCAGCCGAAAATTGCAGAAAGTCAGAAAAAGTAGGGATAATATGACAAAATGTAAACTTCAAGCAACGTTGGGTACACTGAGTGAACAGAGAACGCAGAGCCTTCACCAAGGACTCTATCAGAGCGACTATGAGCACGATGCGTGCGGCGTGGGAATGGTAGTAAACATCCACGGCGGTAAGAGTCACGATCTGGTTGACAATGCACTGAAGGTGCTGGAAAACATGGAACATCGCGGTGCAGAGACCCGCGACAAGACTGGCGACGGAGCCGGTATCATGGTACAGATTCCGCACGAGTTTATTCTGTTGCAGGGTATCCCCGTGCCCGAGAAAGGTAAGTATGGTACAGGATTGGTCTTTTTACCTAAGGACGAAAAGGCGCAGCAGGACATCCTCTCAGTAATGATCGAGGAGATTGAGCGCGAGGGACTCACGTTGATGCACCTGCGTGCTGTGCCTACTAACCCTGAGGTGCTGGGTGCCGCAGCTCGCGAAGTTGAGCCAGATATCAAGCAGATTTTCGTAACTGGCATCGCCGACGAGCAGGTGCCCGTATTCGAGCGTATATTATATAAGGTACGCAAGCGTATAGAAAACCGTATCGACAACGAGGACTTTTACATCTGCTCGCTGTCGAACAAGAATATCATCTACAAGGGTATGCTGACCAGCGGACAGCTGCGTCGCTACTTCCCTGACCTGAGCAACGATTACTTTACCAGTGGATTGGCGCTGGTACACTCGCGCTTCTCTACCAACACCTTCCCCAAGTGGAAGCTGGCACAGCCTTTCCGTCTGCTGGCCCACAACGGTGAGATTAATACCATTCGTGGTAATCGCGGTTGGATGAAGGCTCGCGAGAGCGTGCTCTCAAGCGAGGCCTTGGGCGATATCAAGGACCTGCGCCCCATCGTGCAGGAGGGTATGAGCGACTCTGCCAGCCTGGATAATGTGTTCGAGTTCCTGATGCTGAGCGGTCTGAGCCTGCCTCAGGCCATGGCTATCCTCGTACCTGAGAGCTTTAACGACAAGAACCCCATCAGCGAAGACCTGAAGGCCTTCTACGAGTACCACTCTATCCTGATGGAGCCATGGGACGGTCCTGCTGCGCTGCTGTTCTCAGATGGTCGCTATGCAGGCGGAATGCTCGACAGAAACGGACTGCGCCCCAGCCGCTACACCATTACCAAGAGCGGTATGATGGTGGTTGCCAGTGAGGTGGGCGTGATGGACTTCGAGCCAGGCGATGTAGTATCAAAGGGTCGCTTGCAGCCAGGTAAGATTCTGCTCATCGACACCCAGGAGGGTAAGATTTACTACGACGGCGAAATTAAGGAGCAGTTGGCCAAGGCCCATCCTTATCGCGAGTGGCTCAACGAGAACCGCGTGCAGCTGGAGAAGTTGAAGAGCGGTCGTAAGGTGGACAACTCAGTAGCCGACTTCGAGCAGAAACTCATCACCTTCGGCTTCGGTCAGGAGGATATCGACAAGACCATCATCCCAATGGCCACAGCAGGTCAGGAGCCTGTAGCTGCCATGGGTAACGACACGCCGCTGGCAGTCATCTCAGACCGTCCACAGGTGCTGTTCAACTATTTCCGTCAGCAGTTTGCGCAGGTAACCAACCCTGCCATCGACCCCATCCGTGAGGAGCTGGTAATGAGCTTGACAGAGTACATCGGTGCCGTAGGAACCAACATCCTGACGCCCGATGCCAGCAACTGTAAGATGGTGCGCCTGCCACAGCCTGTGCTCACCAACACCCAGCTCGACATACTTTGTAACATCCGCTATAAGGGCTTCAACACGAAGAAATTGCCCATCTTGTTTGATATTGAGAAGGGCGAGGAAGGCTTGAGACAGGCACTCGACAAACTCTGTCAGGATGCTGAGGCCAGCGTTGACGAGGGTGTGAACTACATAATTCTCTCAGACCGCGACATCGACGAGAAGCATGCTGCCATGCCATCGCTGTTGGCCGTCTCTGCCGTTCACCACTATCTGATTAGCGTGGGTAAGCGCGTACAGACAGCCCTGATAGTTGAGAGTGGTGAGATTCGCGAGACCATGCACGCAGCCCTGCTGCTGGGTTATGGTGCCAGCGCACTCTGCCCATATATGACATTTGCCATCCTCGACGATCTGGTGAAGCATCACAAGATTCAGGAGGAGTATGCTACAGCCGAGAAGAACTACATCAAGGCTGTGGATAAAGGATTGAAGAAGATTATGAGTAAGATGGGTATCAGTACCATCCGCTCTTATCGTGGAGCCAAGATCTTTGAATCTATCGGCCTCAGTGAGGATTTATTGAGAAGATACTTCGGCACAGAGGTGAGCACCATCGGTGGTGTAGGCCTGAAGGAGATTGCTCGCGATGCTATCCGTCCACACGAGGAGGCTAAGCAGCAGACCATGCTGCAGAACCAGGGTCTCTTTGCTTGGCGCAAGGATGGTATCAAGCACGCTTGGAACCCTGAGACCATCGCTCAGCTGCAGCTGGCCACACGTCAGGGCAACTACGATAAATACAAGGCTTGGGCTAAGATTGTCGACGAGAAGGAGAGCCCCATCTTCATCCGCGACTTCTTCAAGTTCAAGAAGGCGGCCAAGCCAACGCCTATCGACGAGGTAGAGCCCGTTGAGAGCATCGTGAAGCACTTCGTAACGGGTGCCATGAGCTTCGGCGCCCTGAGCATCGAGGCCCACGAGGCGCTGGCACTCGCCATGAACAAACTGGGTGCACGCAGTAATACTGGTGAGGGTGGTGAAGACAACGCCCGCTATCACTCAGAGGTGGATGGCGTAAGCCTTTCAAGTAAGACCAAGCAGATTGCCAGTGGACGTTTTGGCGTGACAGCCGAGTACCTGGTGAATGCCGAGGAGATACAGATTAAGGTGGCGCAGGGTGCCAAGCCTGGTGAGGGCGGACAGCTGCCTGGCTTCAAGGTCAACGAGATTATCGCCAAGACGCGTAACGCCATCCCTGGCATCTCGCTCATCTCGCCTCCACCTCATCACGACATCTACTCGATCGAGGACTTGGCTCAGCTCATCTTCGACCTGAAGAATATCAACCCCACAGCTGCCGTCAGTGTGAAGCTGGTAGCCGAGAGTGGCGTGGGAACCATCGCCGCTGGTGTGGCTAAGGCCAAGGCCGACCTCATCGTCATCTCTGGTGCCGAGGGTGGTACGGGTGCTTCGCCCGCAAGCTCTATGCGCTTCGCTGGTATCTCACCTGAGATTGGCCTCGCCGAGACCCAGCAGACGCTGGTGATCAACGGCCTGCGCAATCAGGTTCGCCTGCAGACCGACGGACAGCTGAAGACTGCCAAGGACGTGATCATCATGGCCATGCTGGGTGCCGACGAGTTCTCGTTTGGCACGCTGCCCCTCATCGTGCTAGGCTGCGTGATGATGCGTAAGTGTAACACCAATACTTGTCCCATGGGTGTGGCCACCCAGAACCCCGAGCTGCGCAAGCACTTCCAGGGCCGTTCGGAATACGTGGTGAACTTCTTCACCTTCCTGGCCGAGCAGGTGCGCGAGTACCTCAGCGAGATTGGCGTTCACAGCCTGAAGGAGATTATCGGCCACACGGAGCTCATCGAGGTGGATACCACCAACGCTACCGATAAGCAGAAGACCATCGACTTCGCCCGTCTGCTGCACAAGCCTGAGACAGAAAAAGCCCTCTATTGGGATCGTGGCGCCTTCACCAAGGTCAGCGGCGTGAAGGACGAGGAGATTATCAAGGCTGCCAAGAAGGCTATCAACGATGGCGAGGAGGTGACGCTCGACTACGCCATCAAGAACACAGACCGTGCCGTCACCACCATGCTGAGTGGCGTCATCGCCAAGAAATATGGCGAGGCTGGTCTGCCCGATAATACCATCAACATCAAGTTCAAGGGCTCAGCCGGTCAGAGCTTTGGTGCCTTCGCCGTTCGTGGCGTGAACTTGAAGCTTGAGGGTGAGTGTAACGACTACTTCGGAAAGGGCCTCTCAGGCGGTCGCATCTCGATTCTGCCTCCAGCCCGAAGTGGTGAGGATTTTCATGCCGAGGACAACATCATCGCTGGTAACACCGGCCTCTATGGTGCCACCTCAGGCGAACTCTATATCAATGGTAAGGTGGGCGAGCGCTTCGGCGTGCGCAACTCAGGTGCCATCGCTGTCATCGAGGGTGCAGGCGACCACTGCTGCGAGTATATGACTGGCGGACGCGTGGTTGTGCTGGGCAAGACGGGACGTAACTTCGCTGCTGGTATGAGTGGTGGTGTGGCCTATGTCTACGACCCCGACCATACCTTCGACTACTTCTGCAATATGGATATGGTGGAGCTCTCGCTGGTCGAGGACAGCGTATCGCGCAAGGAACTGCTCGAACTCATCCGTCAGCACTACCTGCACACAGGCTCCGCCCTGGCAGGCCGCATGCTCGACGATTGGCAGCGCTACGTTCAGGACTTCATCCAGGTAGTCCCCATCGAGTACAAGCGCGTGCTGCAAGAAGAGCAGAACAAGAAACTGCAGGAGAAAATCGCTAATATCCAGCGCGACTACTAGAATTGAAAAATTAAAAGATAGAAAAGTTGAAATCATAAAAACTTCAATTCTTCAATATTTAAATTTTTAAAAAGATGGGAAATCCAAAAGCATTTTTAGAGATACACCGCCAGGAGGCCGGTTATCGTCCTATACAAGATAGAATCCACGATTTCAGCGAGGTAGAGCAGACGCTCAGCACTCGCGAACGTAAACTGCAGGCATCGCGCTGTATGGACTGTGGCGTGCCCTTCTGCCATTGGGCATGTCCGCTGGGCAACAAAGCCCCAGAGTGGAACGATGCCTTGTACAAAGGCGACTGGGAGCTCGCCTATCGCCTCCTCAACAGCACAAACCCCTTCCCCGAGTTCACTGGCCGCATCTGTCCCGCCTTGTGCGAGAAGGCCTGTGTACTGAACCGTTTTAACCACGAGCCAACAACCAATCGTGAGGACGAGGCCGCCATCACAGAGATGGCCTTCCAGGAGGGTTTTATCCAGCCCAAGACTGACATCGAGCGTAATGGTAAGAAGGTGGCAGTGATTGGTGCTGGTCCTGCCGGACTGGCTACTGCCAACGACCTGAACCTGATGGGTTATAAGGTAACTGTATTCGAGAAGAACGAGGCTGCAGGCGGACTGCTCCGCTATGGTATCCCCAACTTCAAACTGAATAAGGCCATCATCGATCGCCGCATCGGTTTGCTTGAGGCCGAAGGCATCGAGTTTAAGTATGGCGTAGCCATAAAACTAGATGATCTAGCCGGGCTAGAAAAACTAGCCAGCGATTTCGACTCTGTCGTAATCGCCACTGGAACGCCAACGGCTAGAGACCTCAAGGCCCCAGGCCGCGAATTGAAGGGTGTTCACTTCGCCCTCGAGATGCTATCGCAGCAGAACCGTGTGCTGGCTGGTATGGAGTTCAGCAAAAATGAGCGCGTAACAGCCAAGGGCAAGGATGTGCTTGTGATTGGAGGTGGTGATACTGGTTCTGACTGTATTGGTACTGCCCATCGTCAGGGTTGCAAGAGCGTGACTCAGATTGAGATTATGCCTAAGCCCGTTGAAGGTCCTGAAGACCCACAGAACCCTTGGCCCAACTGGCCACGTACCCTCAAGACCACCTCAAGTCACGAGGAGGGTTGCACTCGCCGTTGGAACATCAACACCCTGGAGTTCCTGGGTAAGGATGGCAAGCTCACAGGCGTAAAAGTTCAGGAGATTGACTGGAAGCCAAACCCAGAGGGCGGTCGCCCCATCATGGTAGAGAAGGGCAAGCCCGAAATCATCAAGGCCGAGCTGGCTCTGCTGGCTATGGGCTTCCTCAAGCCAGAGCACCCTAAATACCCCAAGAACGTCTTCGTCTGTGGCGACTCTGCCAATGGCGCCTCTCTCGTTGTTCGCGCGATGGCCAGCGGCAAGCAGACAGCAGCGAAAGTTAATCAATTCCTTTCAAAATGAACAAGATCAGATTCACCAAGATGCACGGCTGTGGCAATGACTATATCTACGTCAATGCCATGCAGTACTCTATCGCCGACCCTGCTAAAGCATCTATCCTTTGGAGCGATCGCCATAAAGGCATTGGCTCCGATGGATTGGTGTTGATAGACAAATCGCCTGTTCCTGAGGCTGACTTCTCTATGCGCATCTTCAATGCCGATGGTAGCGAGGCGATGATGTGTGGCAATGCGTCGCGGTGTATCGGAAAATATCTCTATGAGAGAGCCCTGACAACACAAACACAAATAAGATTGCTTACAAATTCTGGCATTAAGACGCTCAACCTCCACGTCCGCGATGGCGTGGTGGAGAGCGTCACCGTCGATATGGGCGAACCTCAATTCGAGAATGAAGAGCAGTTCATCTCATCGCGTGATATTAAAAAAGGTGTTTTCGTATCGATGGGCAATCCTCATTATGTCATTTTCACGGATAACGTGGACCAGGTGGGCGAAACGGGACGCGTATTAGAGCATCATCCAGCCTTCCCACAACGATGCAACATCGAATTTGTAACCCCCCTATCGTCCCCCGAGGGGGACACGAAAGTCTCCCCTCGGGGAGGTTTGGAAGGGGTTTCTTTCCGAGTTCGTGTCTGGGAACGTGGCAGCGGTATCACTCAGGCTTGCGGTACTGGTGCTTGCGCCACAGCCGTGGCTGCGGCCTTAACAAGCCGAGCTTGTCGCACATCACAGATTGTCATGGACGGCGGCATACTCAGCATTGAATGGCGCGAGGCTGACAATCACGTCTATATGACTGGTCCCGCCGAATTTGTCTTTGACGGCGAAATCGAAATAAACCAATAGTCAAATAAATAGTAAATTGTAAATCGTCAAATCGTAAATATTCATGGCATTAGTAAACATCCACTTCCTGAACCTACAGCAGAACTATCTGTTCGCCGACATCGCTAAGAAAGTCAACGCTTTCAAGGTGATGCATCCGAGTGCCGACGTTATCAGTCTTGGCATCGGCGACGTCACCCAGCCCCTTTGTCCTGCCGTCACGGATGCAATGCACAAGGCTGTCGATGAGATGGCTACCGCTGAAGGCTTCCACGGCTACGGTCCTGAGCAGGGCTACGACTTTCTGCGTGAGGCGATATTGAAGAACGACTTTCTGCCGCGTGGCATCCACCTCGACATCGACGAGGTTTTCATCAATGACGGTGCCAAGTCTGACACGGGCAACTTCCAGGAGCTACTTCATTGGGACAACTTCATCGGTGTCACCGACCCTATCTATCCTGTCTATATCGACTCCAACGTGATGATAGGTCGCTGCGGAGTCTATAAGGAAGGGCGCTGGACCAACGTGCGCTATATGCCCACCAAGGCAGAGAATGGTTTTGTGCCGGAACTGCCCAAGGGTCGTCCCGTCGATGTTATCTACCTCTGCTACCCCAACAACCCTACGGGTACTGTCATCACCAAACAGGAGCTGCGCAAGTGGGTGAACTACGCACTGAAGAACGATGCCTTGATCCTTTACGATGCCGCCTATCAGGCCTACATTCAGGACCCGAAGATACCACACTCAATCTTCGAGATTCGCGGTGCGCGTAAGTGCGCCGTCGAGTTCCGCTCGTATTCCAAGACGGCAGGCTTTACGGGTGTTCGCTGTGGCTACACCATCGTGCCGAAGGAGGTCACTGTTAGTACCTTCGAGGGCGAGCGCATTTCCCTCAACCAACTGTGGCTGCGTCGCCAGTGTACGAAGTTTAATGGCTGTAGCTATATCTCCCAGCGTGCTGCCGAGGCTATCTACTCACCCGAGGGCAAGGCCCAGGTCAAGGCCACCATCGACTACTACATGCAGAACGCCAAGAAGATGCTTTCTACCCTGCGTGCTCTCGGCTACGAGTGCTACGGAGGCGAGAATGCTCCCTACGTTTGGATGCGCACTCCCGACGGCATGAGTTCCTGGCAGTTCTTCGAGGCCCTGCTCTATGGTCCTAACGTCGTCTGCACCCCTGGCGTCGGTTTCGGTCCCAGTGGCGAGGGCTACGTCCGCTTCACTGCCTTCGGCAGTCACGAGAAAACAGAAGAAGCATTACAACGCATCAAGGCTTGGAGCAAATAACTCCAAGCCTTAATTCTTATTATATTGAGAGCATCCGAGCAATAACGGGTGCTTTTTTTGATATTATTGTGTGCGATAACAGATTGTAATGAAATGATACGTTTTTGATACAGAGTGTTAGCAAAATGCAAACAAAAGTGATATAAACTTTACATAATGTCATTTGTGTGAGTTTTTAACAATCAATATGATAATATTTTGTTGTTATAGTTCGCAAAGTGTCGTAATTTTGCACCGTGAAATAACAAGGTTTAGCCCAAAGAGAGGGCGTAGTATTAATTTAATAAGGTATTAAGGTATGAAAAAGATTGAAGCAATTATCCGCAAGACGAAGTTCGAAGAGGTGAAAGCTGCTTTGCTATCATCCGACATCGACTGGTTTGAGTACCACGATGTGCACGGTATCGGTCAGAGCCGTCAGGAGCGTATATATCGTGGCGTGCAATATTCAACGGATGTCATTGAGCGAGTTGCCATCACCATCGTGTGCCGCGACATGTTCCTCGACCCGACGGTAAAGGTGATTCTGAAGGTAGCCCACACAGGTGAGGTAGGCGACGGTCGCATCTTCGTGAGTGACGTGATAGACACATGGTCAATCCGTACAGGCGAAAACGGCGATACGGTACTGAAAGACAAGAAATAATTAAGAGTTTAGAATGAAGAGTTAAGAGTTGTTGCCTTCGGCAATTAACAATTATGAATTAAATATTTTCAGGATTATGAACGAAATTGGATTATCACTCGATACTGTATGGATGCTATTGGCAGCCATGTTGGTTTTCTTTATGCAGCCCGGATTTGCGCTGTGTGAGGCTGGTTTTACACGTAGTAAGAACACGGCGAACATCCTGATGAAGAACTTTGTCGACTTCATGTTCGGCTCGTTGTTGTTCTTCTTCCTCGGCTTCGGTTTTATGTTTGGAAGTGATGCATTAGGAGGTTTTATCGGTATGCCCAACTGGGGTGACCTGAGTTTTTACGAGGGCGACCTGCCCGTAGAGGGTTTCTTGATTTTCGAGACCGTATTCTGTGCCACTAGTGCAACCATCGTCAGCGGTGCTATGGCTGAGCGTACGAAGTTCTCGATGTACCTTGTTTATAGTGCAGTTATCTCGCTGTTGATCTACCCCATAGAGGGTCACTGGACATGGGGTGGTGGCTGGCTCTGCAACGATGCTGCCGACTCGTTTATGATGACGACCTTCGGCGATGTATTCCACGATTTTGCAGGTTCTGCCATTGTGCACAGCGTTGGTGGTGTGCTGGCTCTGATTGGTGCTATTGCTCTTGGTCCTCGTATTGGTAAGTATGGAAAGGACAAGAAGAGCAACGCTATTCCTGGTCACAACCTGGCTATGGCAGCACTGGGTGTTTTCATCCTTTGGTTAGGATGGTTTGGCTTCAACCCCGGTTCGCAGCTGGCAGCCAGTGGTGAGGTGAACCGCATTGCTATCTCACATGTGTTCCTGACCACGAACCTTGCTGCAGCTGCAGGTGGTGTGGCTACAATGTTCCTCACTTACCTGAAATATGGTAAACCATCGCTCTCTCTGACGCTCAACGGTGTGTTGGCTGGATTGGTTGGTATCACGGCTGGTTGTGATCTTGTTTCACCCTTCGGAGCCGTCATCATTGGTCTGGTCTGTGGTATCGTGCTTGTCTATGCTATCGAGTTTATCGACCACAAGCTGCATATCGACGATCCTGTTGGTGCTTCTTCAGTACATGGTGTATGTGGTATTCTGGGTACACTGATGACGGGTCTGCTCTCTACATCTAATGGTGCCTTCTATGGTTATGGTTGGGGATTCTTTGGTGCTGAGTGTTTCGGCATCCTGATTATCGACCTTTGGGCAGCTGCCTGTGGTTTCGTCCTGTTCTACGGCATCAAGAAGCTACACGGTCTGCGTGTCGACAAGCGCATTGAAGAGGAAGGCCTCGACGTTTACGAGCATGGTGAGCTCTGTTATAACTAAAGGTAAAAAGGTAAAAGAGTAAAAAAGGTTAAGATTATGAAAAAGATTGTTTTAATGGCGATGATGATCGCTACAGGAATGAGTGCTACGGCACAGGATGAGATTGAGACAACGATTGCTGCCGACTTGGTAAGTAGTTATATCTGGCGTGGTCAGGACTTGGGAAGTGCTGCCATTCAGCCTACGTTAGGCGTGGGGTATAAGGGATTGTCGTTGACAGCATGGGGCAGCTATGGACTGGTGAACACTGCCGACACGAAGGAGTTTGACCTAACGCTGGCGTACACCGCAGGTGGTTTTAATATTGGTATCACTGACTATTGGTTCAATGTAGGGCTCGACCCTGAGGCACGTTACTTCAAGTACGATGCCCACGGAACAAACCATGTCTTCGAGGCCAACATCGGGTACGACTTCGGTTTCGCATCACTACAGTGGTTCACTAACTTTGCTGGTAATGACGGAGTGAACAAGGACGGCAAGCGGGCCTATAGCAGTTATGCAGAGGTAAATGTCCCATTCAAACTTGCTACTGTCGACTGGACTGCTACAGCCGGCGCCGTCCCCTTCGCCACCGACTTTTACGGTACCAATGGTTTCGCAGTGACCAACCTGTCGCTGAAAGCCACGAAAGATATCAAAGTGACGGATTCGTTTTCCATTCCTGTTTTCGGACAGGTCGTTGGCAATCCCTGTTCACAGAAAGCCTACCTGGTCTTTGGCTTTACGCTGCAGCCTTGATCTTTCCAGGTGAATTTCCTCCCTTTGCTTTGATGCAGAGGGAGGATTTAATTCTATGCCCGATAACAGATTGTAACGAAATGGCAGTTTTTACGTGCAAAGTGATAGCAAATAGAAAGACAATGACTTGTAATGCTTTACAAAATGTCATATTGTTGTGTTTTTAACAAACAAAAAGTAAGTTATTTTCTCGTTCTAATATCAATATGTAGTACCTTTGCAGTATCAAACAATCAAAGTGATATTAATTTTATAAATAGGTAAGATTATGGAAGCATTAAGATTTCAGGTTGTCGGCGAGGCATTCAAAAAGAAGCCGCTCGACGTAAAAACACCCAGTGAGAGACCTTATGAGTATTTTGGTAAGAAGGTCTTTAATCGTGAGAAGATGTACAAGTACCTGCCGAAGGACGTGTATGAGAAGATGATTGACGTCATCGACAATGGCGCACGTCTGGACAGGAAGGTTGCCGACGCTGTGGCTGCCGGCATGAAGCAGTGGGCCACAGAGAACGGCGTGACGCACTATACTCACTGGTTCCAGCCTCTGACCGAGGGCACCGCTGAGAAGCATGACTCGTTTATCGAGCATGATGGCAAGGGCGGTATGGTGGAGGAGTTCACCGGTAAGCTGCTCGTGCAGCAGGAGCCGGATGCTTCGTCGTTCCCCTCTGGAGGTATCCGCAGCACGTTCGAGGCTCGCGGCTACTCGGCATGGGACCCCACAAGCCCTGTATTCATTATTGACGACACGCTGTGTATCCCCACCGTATTTATCTCGTATAGCGGTGAGGCGCTTGACTATAAGGCTCCGCTGCTGCGTGCCTTGCACGCCGTGAACGTGGCTGCTACGGATGTGTGCCACTACTTTGACCCGAGCGTGAAGAAGGTGACGAGCAACCTCGGCTGGGAACAGGAGTATTTCCTCGTGGATGAGGGACTGTATGCTGCCCGTCCTGACCTGCTGCTGACTGGCCGCACGCTGATGGGACACGACTCGGCCAAGAACCAGCAGATGGACGACCACTACTTCGGAAGCATCCCCGAGCGTGTCGCTGCCTTTATGCGTGACTTGGAGATTCAGGCCTTAGAGCTGGGCGTGCCCTGTAAGACGCGCCACAACGAGGTGGCACCCAACCAGTTTGAGTTGGCTCCTATCTTCGAGGAGACGAACCTGGCCGTTGACCACAACATGATGCTGATGTCGCTGATGAAGAAGGTGGCCCGTAAGCACGGCTTCCGTGTGCTGCTGCACGAAAAGCCCTTCGCCGGCATCAACGGTAGCGGTAAGCACAACAACTGGAGCTTGAGCACCGACAACGGTATCCTGCTGCATGCTCCTGGCAAGACCCCGGAGGCTAACCTGCGCTTTGCTACTTTCATCGTGGAGACGCTGATGGGTGTTTACAAACACAACGGACTTTTGAAGGCTTCTATCATGAGTGCTACCAACGCCCACCGTCTGGGAGCTAACGAGGCTCCCCCTGCTATTGTGTCAAGTTTCCTTGGCAAGCAGGTGAGTGAGTTGCTCGATCATATCGAGAAGGCCGACAAGGACTTCTTGGCTATGACTGGAAAGCAGGGCTTGAAGATGGACATCCCTGAGATTCCTGAGCTCTTGATCGATAATACCGATCGTAACCGTACCTCTCCCTTCGCCTTCACAGGCAACCGCTTCGAGTTCCGTGCCGTAGGTTCTGAGGCAAACTGTGCATCAGCCATGATTGCCCTGAACAGTGCTGTGGCTGAAGCTCTGGTATCGTTCAAGAAGCGCGTGGATGCTAAGGTACCTGAATTCGAGAAGAAACTTGCTGGTACTGAACATAGTGCTAAGTTCCATGCCATCATCGATGTGCTTCGCGAGGATATCAAGACCTGCAAGCCCATCCGCTTCGATGGCAACGGCTACAGCGACGAGTGGGTTGCTGAAGCAGAGAAGCGTGGCTTGGACGTGGAGAAAAGCTGTCCGAAGATCTTTGAGCGTTATCTCGACAAGGAGAGTATCGATATGTTCGAGAGCCTGGGTGTGATGACCAAGAAGGAACTCGAGGCCCGTAATGAAGTGAAGTGGGAGACCTACACCAAGAAGATTCAGATTGAGGCTCGCGTATTGGGTGACCTGTCGATGAACCATATCATCCCCGTTGCTACCAGCTATCAGACTCAGCTTCTTAGGAATGTGGACAGCGTATCGACAGTATTCTCTCTTGATAAAGCAGAGAATCTGAATGCCCGCAATATCAAGATCATTGAGGAGATTGCCGAGCGCACCAGTGCCATCGAGAAAGGTGTCGAGGATCTTGTCAACGCTCGTAAACTCGCTAATAAGATAGAAGATGAGCATGACAAGGCTATTGCTTACCACGACAAGGTAGAGCCGAAGCTTGATGAAATACGTTATCAGATAGATAAGCTGGAACTCATCGTTGATGATGCCCTCTGGCCACTGCCGAAGTATAGAGAGTTGTTGTTTATCCGTTAGGCCTGACTCTTAGGCTTTTTGCTTAAGTTTCCATATTATTTGAAGAAAGGCGGCGCTTCCTGTTTGGAGGCGCCGCCTTAATTGTGGTATCAACGAATGTTTCTTTGTCTCTTAGTTGAAGAAGTACTTCACGCCAACCTGCAGGCGCCAGCACTGGCCGTAGGAGTGGTTGTAGTCCCACGTCTGGGTGATGGGGGTGCCGTCGGCGTTGGTGTTCATCGAGAAGATGGGCTGTGCACCGTTCTTCACGTCGTTCACGTTGGTGACGCGGAGCAGCTTACCGGCGTTGCAGGAGTTGGTCATGTTCTGTGCCACGCCCCAGCGTGAGCTGAACAGGTTGCCGATGTTCTGGAAGTCGGCTGAGAGCTGCAGCTTGTGCGTGGTGTTGCCAATCTTCAGGTCGAAGTCGTGTGCCCAACGGAAGTCGAAGCGGTGTACCCACGGTGCGCGGACGGCATAGCTCTGTGCATATTCGCCCTTGTGCGACTTCAGGTAGTCATCCTGCTCCACGAAGTTCCAGAAGGCGATGCGGTCCTCGTCGGTGGCAAACTTGATTTCGGTGTCGTTGCGCGGAATATACATGCGGTCGAAAGCCAGTCCGTCGCCGTTGATGTCGGTTCCATAGGTATAGGTATAGCCTGCAGGTGAGCAACCGGTGTAGAACAGCGAGAAGTGCTCCTTGCCATACTTATAAGTGAGGTTGACGATGACACGGTCGGGAACGACGTAGGTGGAGTTCTGGAGCTCGGGGAACTTCGGGCCGTCGATGGTGTAGAGGCTCTGCCATACCGACGGGGCGTTGGAGCCGATCATGCCGCTCACCTCCTTCATGACGGTGTGCGTGTAGGCTGCCATGAGGTGCATGTTCTCTATGGGCTCTGCGTTGACGGTGAGGTTGGCTGTCCAGCCATAGCCCTTCGACGTGTTGGTCAGCATGTAGGCTGAAGTCTTGTCGACGCGGTAGTCGCTGGGATAGAGCAGACGGTTGTCGGGACCTGCCATGTGCTGCCATGTGCTGTTGTCGCCCTTGATGTTGTAGTCATCGAGCATGATGTCGTGTATCTTCTTCGTGAAAGTGAACTCACCTGTGACGGAGAGGGGGAACGATATGGGAACATTGTAGTCAACGGCCAGACAGGTCTTCCACACCTGCGGCATCTTGAAGTCCGGGTCAACGCCTGTGATGGCACTGGGCACGGCTCCCTGTTTGGGGGTGATGGTGGTCTGAGCCATGGGGTCGTTGGCGCAGATGATGTCGCGCATCTTGTCCATATCAGTCACCATACCACCGGCAAAAGCGGACAGCACGGCGGCATTGCCGTCGGTGTGGTTCTTCGTGTTATACTGATACTGGGTCATACCCGAGTTGGTCGGCATGTTGGTGAAGAACACGAGGGGAATGCGTCCTGCGAAGAAGCCCGTACCGCCACGGAGCTTGAGCGACTTGTCGCCATAGACGTCCCAGACGAAGCCTAAGCGCGGGGAAATCTGCAGGTTGGCCTTGGGCCATTTGCCTGTGTCGATGTGCTTTCCCTCGAAGTCGAGGTTATAGATGGCGTTGTTGCGCATGAGGTCGCTGTCGCTGAACACGAGGTCATCGAAACGGATGCCATAGCTCAGCTTGAAGTTGTTGGTGATGTTCCACTCATCCTGCAGATAGAGACCCCACTGGTTGAAGGTCACCTGCACGCGGGGATCGGTGTTGCCGTTATAACCCCATGTCAGAGCAACGGCTTCAGGAGCAGCTCCGCTGAGGAAGTCGTCCAGGCTGTTATAGCTGTAGTAGCCCGTACCGTTACGCATATAGGCATTGTAGGTCAGCTGATGCTCCAGGCTCAAACCGGCGGTTATCTTGTGGGCGCCGAGGTAGAACGTGGCATTGTCGGTGATGGTCGTAATCTTGTTCTGCACACGGTTCTTCCAGGTGAACAGCTCATAGCCGAGTGTGATGTAAGGCTCCAGCGCGCCCTTGTCGTTGTGAGTCAGAATCTCCACGAAGGGGAAGGCATCGGAATCGCTGTCGCGCACATCGTCGATGTTCGAGTAGGTGAAGAGCAGCTGGTTACTGAACTTGTCGCTGAAGCGGCTGTTCAGGTCGGCCGAGATGGTCGTAATCTTGTTCTTCTGCTGATACATGGCTCCCGAATAAATCATCGAGTAGTAGGAGTTACGGTTCTGCACGCCGTAGGTGAAGTTGTGGCCGGCATCGTTCGACGTTGGCGACGGTGCGTTCCACTTGGTGTTCTCGGTGTGGTTGAAACGCAGGGCGAGCTTGTGCTGCGTGTTGATGTTCCAGTCCAGACGGGCGAGGTACTTCGTGTTACCCTCGTCGGCGGGGAAGCTGGTGTATGAACCCGGATCGTAGTTATAGTTGTTAATCAGGAAATTGCGAACAGTCTCCATGTCGGAAGCCTTCACACGTGAGATATTCATCTTCTGGTCACCAATGCCGTCCTCGGAAGCCCGCCAGCGGTTGGCTACTGAAGGAATTTCGGCACGCTCGAAGTTGGCGAAGAAGAACAGCTTGTCCTTGATGATGGGGCCGCCGAGCGTGAAGCCGTAAGTGGTAACGCGGTCTTCTCCCGGGTCACTCATGGTCTGGTTATCCACACGGTTGCCGTGCATGTTCTCGTTCGTGTGGTAGATGTATGCCGTGCCGCGGAACGTGTTGGTACCCGACTTCGTCACGGCGTTGATACCGCCACCGATGAAGTTGGTCTGGCGCACGTCGAACGGAGCAACGACGACCTGCACCTCCTCAATAGCATCCATAGAAATGGGGTTGCCACCACCGGGGAGGTTCGACGTCAAGCCGAAGTTGTTGTTCATGTTGGCACCGTCGAGCGTGAAGTTCGTCGAACGTCCGTCGCCACCTGCGAAGCTCATGCCGTTAGCATAGGGCGAGAGGCGGGCGATGTCGCTGATGGAACGGCTGATGGTAGGAAGTTCCATCATGGTGCTGTTGCTGATGTTCAGGCTGGCACCTGTACGCTCGGCAGCAAACTTGGAGCCCTTGCCGATAACAACCACCTCAGCGAGCTCGTTGGCATCCTCGGCAATCCATACATCGAGGTTGTAGGTCTCACCGAGCTCAAGGACAATGTCTTTGACGGTCTTGGTCTGGAAACCGATGTAAGATACAGTAACCGTGTAGGGACCACCGGTACGCATACCCTGAATGGTAAAGCGTCCGTCAACATTGGTGACGGCAGCGTAGCGTGTTCCTGATGGCTCGTGTACCACTTGCACGGAGGCGCCGATGACGGTCTCGCGTGAGTTCGTTTCAGTAACCGTACCCGTCAGAGCGGAACTGGTTACCTGCGCCATAATGCTCAACGAACACGTCAGCATCAGCGCAAACAGAGCGGTTAATCTTTTCTGCATAATCTTTAAACGTTCGTTAATTATTAAATATGCTGCAAAATTAAACATTTTTATTTAATATAGGTTATAAAAACGGAAGATTTTTTCATAAATTTTTCATTTCTTGCCCTATGCCTCTCTTTGACGCACTCTCATGCGAGCCTCGACGACATTGACGACATAGTCACCCAGCTTCTCACATTCGTTGATGAGGTCCATGTAAATGGTACCCACAGCATAGGAATACTTATGGTCATTCACATCATTGATGTTCTGTGACTTCAGCTGATTGCGGTAGTTGTTAATCTCATTCTCGATGTTGAATGTACGGTTCACGTCATACATGTCCTTGCGACCGCCCATAAGGGCATTCATCTGCGACAGCGACTGGTCTGTGAGACTCATCATCTGATGGAGATGGTCGTACTGCTTCTCAGTGAAGTGATCCTGCTTGCCGTTGTATTTACGGTTGATAGTACGTGCCATATTATAGCATGCGTCACCGATAGACTCCAGTTCTGAAATTTCACGTAGCATAGAACGGATTTTGGCCTTTGTGTCGTCAGAGAGATGAGCATCACTGACGGAGTCGAGGTACTTGGCAATCTCCAATTCCATACTGTCACTGATGCCCTCGTATTTCTCGATACGTGAATAGAGCTTGTTAAACTCTGCCTCGTTCGCACCTTTCTTGTTGGCGGTAGTTTTGGAGAGGTTCAACAGGTCGGTCACCATACCGAACATACGCTGCATACGGTCGGAGAAAGCCTGAATCTCCTTCTGGGCTTCGAGCACAGAGAGCTCGGGGGTCTTCATGAAGCCTGCAGTAATAAAGTGCAGGCGGAAATCCTCTTCATCTACACGCTTAGGCTTGATAATCCAGCATACAAAACGCTCTATCTGAGGAATAAACCATATTAATATAAAGGTATTAGCCACGTTGAATGACGTGTGGAAGGCTGCCAGTACATAGTTCAATTTAGCAGCATTGGCCAGAAAAGCATTGCTATCGGCACCGTCTTTGGTCATGTTGACATCATAGTTTACCCACCCGCACACCATATCAATGAAGGGGCGGAAGATGAAAAGAATCCACAATACTCCAAAAACATTGAAAAACATGTGGCCCAAAGCTGCCCGACGGGCCTGGGTGTTAGCAGAGAGAGCTGCCAGGTTAGAGGTAACCGTCGTTCCGATGTTCTCACCCAACACCAGCGCAATACCTTGGTAGATGGGCATCGCTCCCGTTGAACATAATAACATCGTAATAGCCATCACCGCTGCTGACGACTGTACACAGAAAGTCATTACTCCACCCAATAAAAGAAACATCAGGGTGGTGAGGAACGAGTCTGGGTCGAAAGACTTGAAGAAGGATGTTACAGCATCGTTATTGGCTAAATCCATCGATAAGCCCGTTGCCTTTAAGGTTGTCAAACCCAACAGCAAGAGGCCGATACCGAACAGGAAGTCGCCAATAAAACGGTGTTTCTTCATATAGATTAGCACAATGCCAATGAAAAAGCCTACGTAAGAAACAATACTGATGTCGAACGGCGAGGCTCCGCTGTCCGATGTGCCCACAGCCATGATCCAAGCCGTGAGCGTGGTGCCTATGTTTGCACCCATGATGACAGAGATGGCCTGAGCCAGCGTAAGCAGTCCTGCGTTGACGAATGAGACAGTCATGACCGTTGTAGCGGTTGACGACTGTACGGCAGCAGTGACAGACATACCTGTCAGCACACCCGTGAAACGGTTGGTGGTCATAGCACCTAACACATGGCGCAGTTGTGGACCTGCCATCTTCTGCAGCGCTTCACTCATTGACTTCATACCGAACATCAGCAGTGCCAGTGAGCCCAAAAGTTTGAAAATTACCCAAATAGACATAATTATTTATCGTTTAATTTCTTATTTCTGATTTTTCTTTGTACCTTTGCCCAGTCATTAAAACTGAAGCTTATGGAACAACTTATCGAAATTCGTTGCAAAAATAATAAAAAAATTTTGAAAGTCGGCATCGGATCGACACTTTCTGACATTTTTTCTTTGTCAGGGCTTGAAATGCAGTATGGTCCGATTAGTGCACGAGTGAATAATAAGGTCGAGGGAATGCACTACAGAGTGTATAAGCAGAAGGAAGTTGAGTTCCTCGACATGACCAGCTCCAGCGGTGCAAGAGCCTATACACGCTCGCTCTTCTTCGTGCTCTGCAAAGCTGTGCACGAACTCTACGAACAGTGTAAGGTGTCCATCGATATACCTGTTTCCAACGGTTACTATGTCGATTTGAACATCGGACGCCCCATCACTCTTGACGATGCAGGACGTATCCGCCGACGTATGCAGGAGATTATCGATGCTGCTGTGCCCATCCATCGTCACGAGACCACTACCGAGGAAGCCATCAAGATGTTCGACATCCTCCACAACAGGTCGAAGGTGAAACTCCTTGAGAATTCCGGACGGCTCTATACGACGTTCTATGACATAGGCGGCTACATTGACTACTACTATGGAGCCCTGCTCACTAATACCTCGCAGCTCTATCTCTTCGGACTTGAGAAGTACTACGACGGACTTTTGCTGCGCATTCCCTCGACATCACATCCTGGCGAGTTGGGTGAAATTGTCCATCAGGACAAGATGTTCAGCATCTTCAAGGAACATCACCAGTGGCAGGAAATTCTGGGAATGCGTACCGTAGGCGACCTGAACGAGGCTATTGTGTCCGGCTATGCCAACCAGCTCATACAAGTCAGTGAGGCCCTGCAGGAAAAGAAGATTGCCTTGATTGCCGACGAGATTGCCAGACGAAAGGGTGTCAAGATGGTGCTTATTGCCGGTCCCTCCAGTAGCGGAAAGACCACTACCTGCAAGCGTCTCAGTGTGCAACTGGCCGTCAACAGCATCAAACCTGTGGGTATTTCACTGGATGACTATTTCCTTGACCGTGACGAGACACCACGTGATGAATCGGGCGACTATGACTTTGAGCATCTGCACGCCCTGAACATCCCTTTGCTCAATGAGCAGATGAATGCGCTGTTCCGTGGTGAGGAAGTGGAACTGCCACGCTACAATTTCCAAACGGGACGCAGTGAGTGGAGCGGCAGGAAACTGCAGTTGAAGGGAAATGAAGTCCTTGTTGTCGAGGGTATTCATGCCTTGAACCCAGAGCTGACAGCACAAATTCCTAACGACCAGATTTTCCGTGTCTATGCTTCTGCACTGACCACCATCCTGCTTGACAACCACAACTATATCCCCACAACCGACAACCGCCTGTTGCGTCGCATCATCCGCGACCATAAGTATCGTGGGGTCTCTGCGCAAGAAACCATCCGGCGTTGGCCTTCTGTCCGACGGGGTGAGAATCGGTGGATATTCCCCTTCCAGGAGAATGCCGATGCTATGTTCAATTCCGCTATGCTCTTTGAGTTGGCTGTCATCAAGACACAGGCAGAGCCGTTGCTGGAGCAGGTACCCGAGAGCTGCGAAGAATATTCAGAGGCCTATCGTCTGCGGAAGTTCCTGCGTTACATCAGGCCTATTCCCGAAGACCAGATACCGCCAACCTCGCTGCTTCGTGAGTTCCTTGGTGGCTCGTCGTTCACGTATTGAGGGATTACAGATTACGGATTACAGAAAACAGATTAAAGATATGCAAGAAACAAGACAAAACAAGATTGCACGCCTGCTACAGAAGGAGTTGAGCATCATCTTCCAGCAGCAGACACGTGCCACACATGGCACGATGGTAAGTGTGACGCGTGTCAAGATAAGTCCCGACCTCAGCATCTGCACAGCCTATCTCAGCATCTTCCCCAGTGAGAAGGCCGAGACGCTGCTGCGTAACATCACCGCCAACGAGAAGTCCATACGCTACGAGCTGGGAACCCGTGTGCGCCATCAGCTGCGCATCATTCCTGAGTTGCGCTTCTTCCAGGATGATAGTTTGGACTATATCGAACACATCGATGAATTGCTGAAAAAGTAGGCAACATGAACTTTCCGTTTTTTATCGCCCGTCGGTATCTCTTTTCTCGCAAGTCCACTCATGCCATCAATATCATCAGTGGCGTGAGCATTGTCGGTGTGGCTGTTGCAACGATGGCGCTGGTCATCACACTCAGCGTGTTCAACGGCTTTCATGACCTCGTGGCATCTTACTTCACCGCCTTCGACCCTCAGCTGAAGATAACACCTGCCAAGGGCAAGACGGCACCAGCCGACGACCCGCTGCTGACCGAGATACGTCAGTTGCCTGAGATTGATGTCGCCACCGAGTGTGTGGAGGATCAGGCGCTCGCTGTCTATCGCAACCATCAGGCTATGGTAACCGTCAAAGGTGTTGAAGATAACTTCAGCCAACTGACACATATCACGGAGATTCTTGTTGACGGTTCGACAGACAACCCTGATTTGAAGGACAAGTTCGTGCTTCATGCTGCAGACTTGGAGTATGGCATCGTCGGCATCGGCATAGCCGGTGACCTTGGCATGGGTTATACCTTCGTCGGCCCCATGCAGATATATGCTCCGCGTCGTGAGGGACAACTGAATATAGCCAATCCCACAGAAGGCTTTATCATCGACGAACTCTATTCCCCTAGTGCGCTGTTCTGTGTCAAGCAGGTTAAGTACGACCGAAAGTACATCCTCACCAGCATTGGCTTCGCCCGTCGTATCTTCGACCAGCAGGGAATGCTCTCCTCGCTGGAACTGCGGCTGAAGCCTGGCAGTGATATTGATGCCGTCAAGACTCACATCAAGGACATAGCAGGTACGAAATATGTCGTGCGTGACCGCTATGAGCAGCAGGACGACACGTTCAAGATTATGAAGATAGAGAAGTTCATCGCTTACATCTTCCTCACTTTCATCCTCATTGTGGCATGTTTCAACATCATCGGTTCGCTCTCTATGCTCATTGTCGATAAGAAGGATGATGTAGTGACGCTGCGTAACCTCGGTGCCAGCGACCGGCAGATAGTCCGTATCTTCCTCTTCGAGGGACGTATGATATCAGCCATTGGTGCTGTCATCGGTATCGCTTTGGGGCTGTTCCTCTGCTGGCTTCAGCAGACCTACGGCATCGTGGCACTTGGCTCCTCCACGGGAACCTTTGTCATCAATGCCTATCCCGTCAGCGTCCATCCTTGGGACATTGTCATCATTTTCCTCACTGTCCTTGCCGTCGGCTTCCTCGCTGTCTGGTATCCCGTGCACTACTTCGCCAAGCGGTTGCTGTGACTCAAAAGATAACGGATTCGTAAACAATAAGATAATCATAGATGAAGGAAAAAGAAAGTCTTTTCATGCATACGACTTTTATAGCACTGATAGCATTGGTCTTGCTGACAGGCTGTGGACGGCGGGGCAGACAAGGCAGCTATAATGACTCAACGGCGGTCGTGCAGGTGCCGATAGAGCAGTTGATGTTGCCCGATACGGCCTTTGCCTCTGCCGATGCGGTGAAGTATGTGGTGGAGAACACCGACTCCGTAGCTACCCCATTGCGTGACCTTGATGACCGTTATGATGATAGTTGCCGTGTGATGACATTCCGTAAGAACCTGATGCGTAACGCAGACTTCGGCGGACGTGTGCAGGGCACACCGACAACGATAGAGGTAGCGTGGGAGTTCTCCACCGACAGGGATACGACGCACACATCGCATGGCGTCTGGGGGGGCGGTACGGGATGGACCGGACAGCCGCTCTATGCGAAATGGACAGACGAGGAGATGCAGGCGTTCCGTTCGTCAGGGGCTCTGACGGCTGACTTCGGACGTGAGGAGCTGTTTGTGGCGTCGCTATGCGGCAAAGGCTACTTCATTAATTTTGAGACGGGCAAACTGTCGCGTCAGAAGCTTGACTTAGGCAATGTCATCAAAGGCACGCCGTCGCTCGACCCCGATTTCATGAACCTCTATGTCGGTCAGGGCGTTGCCCGCAAGGGTGGTGCTATGGGCTGCGAGGCCTTTGACCTGCTGAAGCATCAGCGCACCTTCTATTTCGGTCCTGACCCGAAGGCATGGCGTAACTGGAGTGCTTTCGACTCGTCGCCTGTCGTTGTGGGCGGCTATCTGTTCTGGCCCGGTGAGAACGGCACACTCTATAAGTACGAGCGCCGACAGGGTGAGCTGCGTCGTGTCAGCGTAATGCGCTATCGAGTACGTGGCGTGGCACCTGGCATCGAGTCGTGCCTCTGTGTCTATCGTAACTATGGTTATTTCGGCGACAATCACGGCAACATCATCTGCGTGAACCTCAACACCATGCGTCCCGTGTGGTACTATGACAATCACGATGACTCAGACGGCACGGTTGTGTGCCGCGAGGAGGACGGCGTGCCATACGTCTATACTGCCTGTGAGGTAGATCGGCAGGGTGAAGAGGGTATCTGCTATTTTGTTAAGCTCAACGGGCTTAACGGCACACGCGTCTGGGAGCGGCAGATACCGTGCAAGCGTGTGGAACTGACGGGGAAGTCGCTTGACGGCGGCATGTACTCCACACCGCTGCTTGGCCTCGGCGACTGCACCGACTTGGTGTTTGTGAATCTTTGCCGTAACGGAGCTGATCATGTGATGGGACAACTTATGGCGCTGAGTACCGCTGACGGAACCATCCGCTACGCTGTTAATTATAAGGAGTTTGCCTGGTCGTCGCCCATTCCGTTCCTCAACGAGAATAACGAGCTCTTTGTGCTGGCTTGTGATGCAGCAGGTAATGTACGTCTTGTACAAGGAAAGACGGGCAAAGTGGTATGTCAAACATGTATGGGTTCCAACTTTGAGTCGTCACCCATTGCCGTCGGAAACACCGCAGTTGTCGGTTGTCGTGGCGGAAAGATTTATAAGTTTGTGATTAAGTAATTACTCGCTGTACAGCACCTGTACCAGCGTTTGACCGACGGCCTTGAGCGTCAGACGGTCGATATGCTGCATGTCATCTGCTACGGTGTGCCACGTTGGGCCGAAAGTGCTCTGCTGACAGTCGGGATAATAGGAAATGATGTCAATGCAGGGAATGAGGGCAACATCGTTCACGGGCACGTGGTCATCGGTGATGCCACCGCCCGGCTCGGTCGGGAAGAAACTGCTGTAGCCAGCTGTCTGCGCTGCTTGCCACACGTGGTCAACCACCATTTGCGCATATTGCATGGACAAGCGCTCTTGATAGAAACGTGCTCCCTGTCCGCCCACCATATCGAGCAGGATGCCATAACGGTAGCTTGTCTTGTTGGCTGATTTTGCATGTTCCGCTGCCCAGTGTTGTGAACCAAGCGCCCATGAGTTGCCGTTGTCCTCAGCCGTACTCCATTGGGGAATACCCCAATCCTCGGCATCAAAGCACACGAAGTCCACATCAACGCCAAGGCTGTCGTTCTGCTGAATGAGACGTGCCAGTTCCAGCATAACCGCTACGCCACTGGCGCCGTCGTTGGCTGCCATTACGGGCTTGTGCCAGTTTGTGGAGTCGGGGTCGTTGTCTGCCCAGGGACGGCTGTCCCAATGGGCGCAGATGAGGATGACCTCACGCTCCTGCGAGGCTTTGCGGTGGGTATGGGCAATGATGTTCGTGGCGCGCAGCGGGGTGCCGTCATAGCCGTGTACGGTGGCTTGCTGCATATCTACGGTACAGCCATACTGTTCAAACTGCTGTTTGATCCAAGCGGCACAGTTGTCGTGCGCCGTGCTGTTCATCGTACGTGGCCCGAACTTACACTGGGCAGCGCAGAAAGCGTATGCCGAGTCTTCCTGAAACTGCGGGCCCTTGAGGGCTGCTTCCGTATTGTTGTTGGTGGGTTTTGTGCCCTTGCAACTGCAAAGCATCAGGAGTAGTGCTCCTATATATAATAATGTATATCGCATCTCTCTATGTATTTGTTTTTATAATTGTCCTGCCTCCACCATTAGCACCACACGCTCCGTCAGCTTGTCGGTGCCCTCGGGGTCGTACTCCTTTTTCAGGCTTGCGCCGTAAATCCATGCAAAGGCTTGGTAGAAGCCCGAGCGGATAGGTCCGAAGAACGCCTTAATCATCTCATAGGCTGACGAGTTGCACTCGCGGTTGACCAGCTTGATGAGCAGCTTACCCTGTGAGTAGGTCAGCTTCTTCATGCGTGGCTTATACTGCGCCATGATGCTTTTCTCTACCCGTTTGATGTGAGCATTCTTCTCCTCCTCGGTGGGTAGCGTCTCTAAGTATTCTGCCGTCTCAATGAGAACGGCGCGAACCTCTTTGGCGATGGGTAGTACGGTCTTCACGTTCTTGACCAACCGCAAATACGACTGCTGCTGTTTCTTGTTCTGAAAGACCAGCTCAGGATAGACATAGACGTTGCTCATCTCCATATACTGAATGGAGTCGCTGCCCTCCATGACCTTGCCCACCTTGACCAGCGGCACGAACTTCGGGTCGGCGAGTGCAGCGGCATTGGCCGTCGCACGCTCATCTTTCTGTGCCATCACAGCAACGGCACAGGTGCATAACATCAGTATGGCTATCAGTCGTCTTGTCATCTCTCAATAGTCAACAGACTTTTTTCTTCCTTTACTGTCCGGGCGGCAAAGGTACAAAAAAAATCCATAATCCGTTATCTATGCTCTGTATTTGTTCGGTATTTTAGCATCTTTTTCATTCCGCAAGGGTTTGTTAAAGAAGTTTCCGATAGACATCTATCACTTGTCGGGCGACATCATTGCCCTCGAAGCGCCGGATATATTCACGGCTGCGGGTGATGCGCTCCTCACGTCCGGCGGCTCCACGGAGCACCTGTTGCATCGCTGCTGCCAGCCCCTCGGCATCGTCGGCATCCACATACAGCGAGTCAGGGCCTCCGGCTTCCTCTAAGCAAGAGCCGGTGCAGGCAACGACGGGAAGTCCCATAGCAATGGCCTCGATGATTGGGATGCCGAAACCCTCATAGCGTGAGGGATAGACAAACGCCTCAGCACCGGCATACAGGCGGGGCAGTTCCTCATCGCTCACCCCGTGCAGCAGTTTTACCCGCTTTGCAAGTCCGTGCTTGGCAGCATACTGTCTGATGGTCTCGGCATATTTCGTGGGACGTCCCACCAGCACTAACGAAAGTTCTTCGGGCAGATGCTGCAGCGCCTTCACAGCCAACAGCGTGTTCTTGCGCTCCTCGATGGTACCGACGGAGAGGATGTACCTCGCACCTTGCCCCTCGCACCTCGCACCTTCTTGCGCTCCGTTGGTGCTCAGGCGCTTCGCGGACGTCTCCTTAAACCTACTGGCAAAGCTTTGGTATATCACCGTTATCTTGTCTTCGCTGACACCGCCCAGCTCTATGATGTCACGCTTGGTACACTCGCTGATGGCGATGATGTGGTCGGCCTCCTGGATGGTCTTGCGGAACTTCCACGCATAGATTTTCGTGTCAAGCCAGTGGTAATATTCCGGATGGCGCAGGAAGATGAGGTCGTGGATGGTCACCACGCTGCGGATGCCTGCCTTACGCAGTCCTTGCGGCAGCTCACCCGAAAGCCCGTGATAGAGCTGCACACCATCTCGCAGCAGGTCATTGACGATGCCGCGGCTGCGCCAGAGGGAAGTGAAGAGTGAAGAGTTAAGAGGGAAGAATCGGTTGCGCTGGGGATAGCAGGATGTCACATAGGCACTCTCCGCAATCTGTGTACGCAGTTCGTCACGCCCGGCATCGGGCGCATAGAGCCGCAGGCTTAGGTTTCCGGCACCTGCCACAGCGAGGTCGTTGACCAGCGTCCGTCCGTAGCTGCCCAGCCCTGTGCCGTTGCGCACAATGCGTTTGGCGTCGAAGCCGATGATAGTTTTTGCCATAATCGTTGCAAAGTTACGATTTTCTTTGTAACTTTGCAACGAGTTTTCAAAAAAAGTGATATGATTCTATTGAGTTTTGATACCGAAGAGTTTGACGTGCCCCGTGAGCATGGGGTCAGCATCAGTATGGAGGAGAGCATGAAAGTGTCTGTGGAAGGCACGTGCCGCATCCTTGACGTGCTGAAGAAGAACGGCGTGAAGGCCACGTTCTTCTGTACGGGTAACTACGCACGGCAGGCTCCCGACATGTTACGTCGTATCATGGACGAGGGTCATGAGGTGGCGTGTCACGGTGTGGATCACTGGCAGCCGAAGGCAACAGACTTCGCGGAGTCAAAGCAAATCATCGAGAGCGTGACGGGTCAGCCGGCGTACGGCTATCGTCAGCCGCGCATGTTTGCTGTCAGCGATGCCGAGATAGAGAAGGCTGGCTACCGTTACAACTCTTCACTCAATCCGGCATTCATTCCCGGCCGTTACATGCATCTGTCCGAGTCGCGTACCTGGTTCATGAAGGGTAACGTCATGCAGATACCTGCCTCTGTGACGCCGTGGGTGCGCTTCCCGCTGTTCTGGCTTTCCCTGCATAACCTGCCCGAAGGATTATATCACGCTTTGGTGCGCCGCACATTGAAGCACGACGGCTATTTCGTTACCTATTTTCATCCGTGGGAGTTCTACGACCTGAAGGAGCATCCGGAATACAAGATACCCTTCATCATCAAGAACCATAGTGGTCGGCAGATGGTGCAGCGCCTTGACCGTTTTGTCAAGATGCTGAAAGCCAACGGCCATCAGTTTGTCACGTTTTCCGAGTTCGTGGATTCCGCACCTCGCAAGGTATAGTCTTTCGTCCACATCTCCCAACACAGCTTCAGCCAAATCACGGTGACGGGCAGTGCCTTCAGCGCGTAGGGCTGTACCCATTCCTTGCGCAGATAGGCAGGGAACAGGTCACTGGGCGACAAGCTGCTGAGCACAAAGGCAAAAACCAGCAGGGCAATGTCCCAACCCGTTCGTTTCCAGGGTGCTGCCGTGTACCAGATGACGATGCCCACGAAGGGGATGATATAGCCACTTGACTCGCTACCCGTGGAGAACAGCACCACGAACATCAGTACCGAGGCCAATAGCGTCTGACGGAATCCTGCATGTTTGTATTGTGAGAAACGCACGTAGGGAACGAGGAACATCAGGAACGCAGGAACGATGAGCCACAGGTCGCTGAACGCAAGTCCTGTCACACGGTGTGTCATGCCCAACAGCGAGATGTTCTGTGCTATCTCGTTGGCGTTCGCGCCGTTCTTCTCCACCAGGTCGGTGAGCCAAGCCTGATACTGCCCTGTGATATAGTCAGGGCTGCTGATGAGCATAGGCAGCGCGAAGAGTACGGCCAACCATGCAAAGAACCACAGCGCGAAGCGCAGCTTGTGTTTCGAGAAGAAGAAAAATGCGAGTCCTACCACGCCGTATAACTTCGTCAATATGCCCAGAACAATGAAAAACGCTGCCGTTCCGTCACGCTCCTTCTCAATGAGGAAGAACGCCAGTACGATGATGGCGGCAATGGCGATGTTGAACTGCTGCATGAACAGTGCCGTCAGCAGCTCGTGGGCACAGAACCAGAAGATGAACAGCTGCTGATATTTTGTCATTGTGGAGTGACGCACCGCCACATAGAGGAACAGCGCGAGCGCCACACACCACAGGATGAGTCCCAGCCACTCGGGTACGACGGCGAAGAGTGCGATAATCATGGAGAACAGCGGCCCGTAGTGGTTTGTGTCAGTATATTCTTCGGGGTAGGGCACATAGAGTGCCGTCTGCTGCCACGTGTGCCAGAACGCACCGCGGAACACCAGGAAGTTATTATGATGGTGCATCTTCGTCAGGGCCGACACCAACCCCAACAGCAGCCACAGCCCCAACAACGTGCGGTAGTCGTGGAAAAAGGGCTTAGCCAGCAATGTCTGTAGCTTTTCTTTCATTAGTACCCCGACCGGGAATCGAACCCGGAACTAAGCTTTAGGAGAGCCTTGTTATATCCATTTAACTATCAGGGCCTCGCACGTTTTGCGGTGCAAAGGTAGTGTAAACCGAGCGAAAAGCAAAATAAATTTTGATTTATTTTCATTTCCGAGGTGCAGCCTACTTTCGAGGCGAAGCCTCAAAGTACGAATAAGCGAGAACAAAGTATAGAACAGACGTTTTTATCCCTGCATTATAGCCGCCCCTTATCAAGGGGCTCTAAATGTCGAGCGAAAGTACCTTCTTAAGACCTCGAATAAGCGCCGCAAAGCGTCGAGCGCGACCGACAGGTCAAAGGTAGTCATTTCTTCTGAATCCTCCAAATGCATGGGCGTTTTTCTTAATTCACATAAAAGGGGTTTCGGAAAAAGTTTGTACCTTTGCAAAAAGGTTATAATCACGCGTTTATAACCTGTTCAAAGAATAGGGATTTACCCGCCGAACAAGGCACCTCAATCCTTCACACATTGCCACTCCAACCGTTTCTCATTGCCAGTCACTCCCTGAGAGTGGCATACTAATTCATAGCGTGCTGGGTTCAATGCAAAATCAAGCCCGTAACACAGTAGGGCCTCCGCTGTGTACTCGAATAATTATCGTGTATATCAAGAGAAACCCGTGTTACAATGGCAAAAAGGAATCAGGGGACTTTGATTCAATTTGTGAATCAAAACCGCCCCCTGAACTTTCGTAATCTTTGAAAATTGGACGTTTAATTACCAACTACAAGCGTAGCATTTCCCCTTCTTGCTGGGATTATTCTCGTTCACATAGTTTTTGTTGCACGTATTACAATAAGACCATTTCCCAGTATAACCGTTGATTACCGATCCTCTGCCATTGCATGATTGACAGATTCCTGTATTGTGACATACTTTGCAGTCTTTTTTTCTTGTGCCATACGAACCGCTGGAGTTATAATTCCCACCACTCGATGTTCCTCTATTCATCTGCTGTTTCGCAGCTTCTGCAGCCAAAGATAATGGAATCCGTCCTGTCTTGTTACATACTGGACAAGTTACCGAGACTCCCAGATCATAGTAATTTATTGTCCCCAGACCATTACACACAGGACAAAGTACCATTTGTTCCGTATTACTGGAGTTCGGTTGCGGTGTCTCTGCTCTTGTAGTTGAGACTGGTCTCGACCCTGAGGAAGAGGAGACATATGAAGTTCCTGAAGACGATTCTGAAACAGGGTGCATTTGGGCATTATCATCTAGGTCATAGAATTTTCCAGCAGAATACACTAAGCGTTTATGAACAGGAGCTACAAGTTCCTTGCCATTAAAATCACAAGCCCCATTTAAATAATCACCAGTAGCATCTTTACGAGTGACTTCAATATAATTATCATTAATAATTGAAATACTACTGTAATTTCTATTCGGAGAAATAATTTCCACTCCGTCTTTCTTGCATAAGCCAAAGCCGCCATTTCTATATATCATAAAATATCCTTCGCGCTTTTGGTAATACATAACACTAGAATAACCTCTACTTGTAGGTATTAAAGTTCTTCCATTTAGATCCTCTGCGCCCTCGCTACCCCCGTTTTCTTTAATAAAATACCAAGCAAAACCATCAGATTCTGTTTTCTTTTCACGAGTGATTTGTGCACAAACGCTTGTTGCCGAAAGGAAGAATACTATTAGCATAAAGAGATTCACAAATGAATTCTCAACGTTCTTGAGTAAGCATAAAAATTTCATAAGCAGTATAGTTTAGTAGTAATAAATCTTTATTGGACAAAGATATTCATTTAAATGTTGCTTGCCAAATATAATGGAAATATTTATTGTTATTTAACTTTAACACTAAAACTTATTATAGACATTGAATAGGCCTTGACAGCCTGTACTCTGAGCTTTCAGGTCGTTTTCTTCGGGCATTCGGGGCGTTTTCTTTGAGCTTTCGATGTGTTTGCAACGGGCTTTTTGTCATTGAACTGCGCGCTTGTTCTTTAATGATGCAAAGTTACAAAAAGGCCATTGCGGTTTTCGATTTTTTTCTCCATATTTTTTTCGATTTTATTTTTTCAAGAGTGGTCACGAGTGTCATGTGTCATGAGTGTCATTAAGCAATTCGGAGTGCGAAAGTCCGCATAATTATATAAATAATTTATATTTATTATGAGCCGGAAATCCCCCTCCCAATCCAAAAAACTTAATGACACTCTTGACCTAATGACCTTAATGACACACGTCCCTTGCTGTACAAAAATCTCAGAAAAAGAATAGAATTCTTGGGAAAAATTCGAAAACCGCAATCATGAATGTGTATCTTTGCAGTGTCATTATGAACAAGTTTCGGGTTTTTGCAAACGTTTGCTATATCTAAAAAGTGTAAAATTTGGTGTTTTCGAAAAAAAGAAGTAATTTTGTGCGCAAATAGTTAAAGGCAAACCAAATATTACGAAGAAGATGAAAGCAAAGTATCAGACAATGAGTTTGGTGGGTGCTCTGTTGGGCATCACTTTATTGGTGTCATCCTGTATGTTCCTCAATAAGCAGAAGAAGCTCGACTTGAACAAGCCCGTTGAGGCTATCGAGACATTAAGTAATGATGTGTCGGTGTCTTCTGATGAGTGGACTCGCGACGAGTGGGACAATGCTGCTGACAACTTGGAGGCTGCATTGAAGGCTCTGCCCAGCCCTCTTGCTGACGATGAGAAGCAGATTGTGAAGTCCTCGATGTCACGTATGTCCGTCTATGCCAAGCGCCACAAGCGACTTGCTGCCGGCATGATCAATGTCATCAACGGATACCAAAAGAAAAAAGCAGCCCCTGCCTCTGCTGCGCCTGCTGCCCCAGTCTCTGCTGCGCCTGTACCGGCACCTGCTCCTGCCCCTGCATCGGGTCTGCTGCCTGCCCACGTCATTCGGGAGGGAGGTTATACCAACGTGCGCCAGGACCCGTCCACCAGTGCCATCATCGTCCATAAGCTTGCCGACGGCAGCCCCATCCAGTATAAGAAGTATAACGCCAGCTGGTGCATCGTCTATGACTTAGCAGGCAACCGACTGGGTTACATGCACGCCAGTAAGGTGGTGCCTGACCATCAATAGGCGGTCAGGGCATCTTTTTTTGATGCCGCATTAAACGGATGGGCGTTGACTACGTCAAAGTAATACCAAATCACAAAAATTAAACGGATTTTATACGTATGAACCGATTTTTTATGACTATTTTACTGATGCTCAGCACGGTGGTGTCGTGGGCACAGGGTACGGTGCGAGGTACTATTCTTGACAGACAGACAGACGCTGGTATGGAGTTTGTCAATGTTCGCGTGTTGCAGGGTACCAAGTTCGTGAAGGGAGCTATTACTGACGAAGAGGGTTCGTTTAACATCACGGGACTCAGTAACGGCAGCTACACGCTACAGATTTCATCTATTGGCTATAAGGAGATTACGCGGCAGTTCACTCTTACCGACCGTGAGAAACGTGCGACATTCCATGCTATCTACATGTCTGAGGACTCGCAGATGCTTGAGGAGGTAGAGGTGCGTGGCCAGCGCTCGCAGATGAAGCTCGAGGTGGACCGTAAGGTGTTTACCGTTGACCAAGTGCTGGCGGCTGCCGGCGGTTCAGCCAGCGAGTTGTTGGAGAACATCCCCTCGGTGGAAGTGACGACAGACGGTGAGATTTCGCTGCGTGGCAACTCCAGCGTGGAGGTGTGGATCAACGGCAAGGCCAGCGGACTGACCAGCGACAACCGTGCAGAGATTCTACAACAGATTCCAGCGGAGTCCATCGAGAAGATAGAAGTGATTGATAACCCATCGGCGAAATACTCGCCCGAAGGTTCGGCTGGTATTATCAACATCGTGCTGAAGCGTGACCGCATGGCGGGTTATTACGGCTCAGTGCGTGCTGGCGTGAACACACGCGGCGGATGGAATACAGGTGCGAATATTAACTATACCAGCGGCACGTTTGATGCTTTTGCCAACATCGGTTATCGCCGTCGTAAAGGCAAGGGCGGCAGCATGAGTGAGCAGCAATACCTAAACACGAATACCTATCAGAACTATGAGGGTGAGAACCTGAACGGTGGCGGTAACCTCTTCTCGCGTGCCGGACTGACATGGCACATGACACGCAAGGACGACCTGTCGCTGACGGGCATGCTAATGTATGGCAAGCGTGACAATGAGAGCACGACACCTTATCACTACGGTACTATCGGTGCAGCTGCCGACACTTATCAGCAGCTGCGTTACAACACCAGTAAGGGCGACAACCACATGTATAACCTGGAGTTCGACTATACACATAACTTCTCTGACGTGCATAAACTCGACTTCAACGTGTCTTTCGGCCGATGGAAGAGCGACAACGACAACTACTATCAGGACTCTATCTGGTATATGGACGACCCATCACGTGAAACGGAATATATCTTCCAATATCGTCCGTCGTTTGTAAACAACCGTTCTTGGGAGGCCAAGCTCGACTACGAGAATCAGGTCACGGAGGATTTCAAGATAGAGGCAGGCTATAACGGACGCTTCTCACATGAGAACACGCCGCAGGAGTCGTGGATTGACAAAACCAGCTGGAACGGTGGCAACATGGTGCAGGATGAGGCTTACTACAACCGTTTCATTTATGATATGGACGTGCATGCGTTCTATGCCACTATCAACACGAAGCTGTGGAGCCGTCTGGGTGTGATGGCCGGTCTGCGTGGCGAGTACTGGAAGGTATTTACCGAGAGCTATTCGTATGCCCAGGAACATGACCCTGCCCTGCGTGACGATCCGTTCAAGAAGGACTATTTCCAGCTGTTCCCCTCGCTCTTCCTGAACTACGAGCTGACCGAGACGGCCCAGCTGCAGCTGAACTACACACGCCGTCTGCGTCGTCCCTGGGGCGGACAGCTCAACTCGTTCAAGAACACCAGCGACGCCTCGATGGTGCAGTTTGGTAACCCGTTGCTGACACCTGAGTACACCAACTCGTTCTCGCTGAACTTCCTGAAGACCTGGGATAACCACACGCTGAGCATCTCCACCTACTACCGTCCTACTACCGACGTCATGCAGCGCATTCGCTGGCAGAGTTCGGCAGACGGCCTGATGTATATGACCTCCGAGAACCTGTCGAAGCGACAGAACGCCGGTGTCGAGATAGTGGCCAAGAACACTCTTTGGCATGTACTTGACCTCACCACTACGCTCAACGGCTACTACTCAAAACTCGATGGCTTCTCATACGTCATTGACGGGCAGACCGTCACGGGTGAGGGTCAGGAAACGTTCTCATGGGATGCCCGTTTGCTGGCTTCGCTCATGTTGCCTTACGATATCTCGTTCCAGGCTACAGGTAACTTGCGCTCACGTGGTGTCATCACACAGGGTTATCGCCGCAGCAATGCCTCACTTGACCTCGGTTTCCGCAAGACGTTCTTCAACAAGAAGCTTGCCGTTGCCATCAACTGGCGCGACGTGTTCCAGTCACGTCAATGGGAGAACTTCACCTCCAGTGACACGTTCTGGCGTCACCAGAAGAACTGGCGCCGACCTGGTATCAATATCCAGATAACGTGGAACTTCGGTAATATGGGAACCACGAAGAAGGACGAGGACGGCCAGGATGGAGGTCGGGGCGGCACGGAAGAGATCACACCGTCGTATGAGAGTATCGGTGGAGGAGAGTTCTAAGCCCTCCACCTTTCAAACGTTAAAAATATAAGGGCGGCAGCAAATTCTTCATTCTTCATTCTTCATTCTTCATTTTTTATCGTACCTTTGCACGCGCTTATCAAGGGGTGCTCACCATGGGTGGGCTGAGATGATACCCTTCAAACCTGATACGGGTAATGCCGACGTAGGGATGGATAGTTATCAAATCAATGTTTCCCCCTTTATTTCTATTTATTAAAAAGTAAAAGGGTAAAAAGTAAAATGATGAAAAGAACAAGATTCTTGGACATGAAGCGCACATGGTTGTGCGCAACAGTCATTGTGCTCAGCGCACAACTCTCCGGTGCCTCCCTCTTATCCCCCTTTGAGGGGATGATCAACCCCTCCCCCCTGGGGGAGTCGGAAGGGGCTCCCGATGACTCTACACGTGTGGAACAGTTGCAGGAGGTCGTGGTAAAAGCCGTTCGCGGCCAGCGTAATGCACCATTTGCCATCAACAATCTGTATAAGCCCGAACTGCAGCAGTTCTCAAAGACTGGTCGTGAGTTGCCTTTCCTGCTGGCTCAGACGCCTGGTGTGGTGGCATGGGGCGAGAACGGACTGGGCACGGGAACAGCCTACATGCGTATCCGTGGTGCTGCCGGTTCGCGCATCAATGTCACGCTCGACGGCGTGCCCCTCAACTCTCCCGAGGACCAGTGTGTGTTCTGGGCGAACATGAACAGCTATGGCTCGCTCCTGGGAGGCATACAGATACAACGCGGTGTGGGCTCGTCAACCAATGGCGACGGTGCCTTTGGCGGTACAATAGCCCTCAGCACCGCTACCCCGTCACTGACTCCTGGCGGTGAGGTAAGCTTCAGCTACGGCTCGTATAACACGATGAACTGGGGCGGACAGTTCTCCACGGGACTGCTCTGGGACCGTCTGATTATTGAAGGTGCCTACCACCAGACCACGACAGACGGCTTCATTCACGGTACCCGTGGTCGCTCAGGCAACTACTACGGCGGCTTGACCTATACCGCGTCGGATAATTTCCTCGTCCGTTACAAGAACATCGGTAACTTCGAGCGCACGGGACAGGCATGGAACGGCGTTACTGCAGGTACTGACGATTTAAGTATCATGGACGGCACCTATGGTGTCAACACGGGCATTAAGACCTATCAGGACATGTGGGACAAGGGATTGGGCCGCTATAATTCGCTCTATGAGCAGCTGACCATCAATGATGACGGTACCTATACGACACAGCGTTACACAATGGCTGACGGCTCCCTGTGGGACCGTACCACCGATAACTTCTGGCAGAACCATAACATTCTCTCGTTTGCATGGGACGCCAATGAGCACTGGAGTGCTACGGCATCGCTGCACTATACCTACGGCTACGGCTACTATGAGGAGTTTCGTCCGCAGAACAAGCTCAAGAAGTTCGGACTCAGTATTACCGACACAGAAAGCAACAGTATTAAAAAGACCGACTTCATCCGCAAAAAGGGACTGACACAGCACACCTACGGCCTCGTCAGTAGTGCCAACTATAAGGACGAGCAGTGGGACATTATCGGCGGACTGTCGTTGCAGAACTTTGACGGTAATCACTTCGGCTACCTGACCTATGCTGCCAATCCCATAGTGAG
>CAJOFA010000014.1 GCA_905233985.1 uncultured Prevotella sp. | reverse complement strand
TGCGAACGGTACCTATGACTCAAAGGAAGCATCCCTATGGGGGTAAAGGAGATATTCGGACGACCCATAGAGACTATCCGGATAGCGCACGGAAGATATTTGAAGTGACCTTGGGATTAGTAGCTGCGGAGGGCGGCGAGGAGTTCGTTGTTCTCGCCCTTCATGCCTACGGTGATGCGGAGGCAGTTGCCGCAGAGCTGCACACGAGTGCGGTTGCGGACAATGATGCCGCGGTCAACAAGGTAGTCGTAGATGCGCTGGGCATCGGTCATGCGGGCCAGGAAGAAGTTGGCATCGCTGGGGAACACCTGCTGGCAGACGGGGAGCAGCGCGAATGCCTGCATGAGGCGTGAGCGCTCTACGAGCAGCATCTTCACCCACTTATCTACCTCGAAGGGGTCGCGGAGTGCCTCTAATGCCTGCTTCTGTGTGAGCTCGTTGACGTTATAGGGGTACTTCACCTTGTTGTAGAGTGCGATGATGTCGGGCGACGCGAACGCCATGCCGAGACGGATGGCTGCCAGTCCCCATGCCTTGCTGAACGTGTTGAGCACTATCAGGTTGGGATACTTGCCTAACTCGGCACGCATGAGTTTCTGTGAGCTGAAGTCGCCGTAGGCCTCGTCAATGATGACAATGCCCTGGAACCGTTCTACGACCTTGATGAGCTCTTCGCGGTTGAGCGAGTTTCCCGTGGGGTTGTTGGGCGAGCAGAGCCAGATGAGCTTGGTGTGCTTGTCGGTGGCTGCCAGCAGCTGGGCGGCGGTGAACTGGTAATGGTCGTCGAGCAGCACGGTGCGGTACTCTACGTTGTTGATGTCAGCGCAGACGTGGTACATGCCGTAGGTGGGCTCGATGGCGACGACGTTGTCGATGCCCGGCTCGCAGAAGACGCGATAGGGGAGGTCGATGGCTTCGTCGCTGCCGTTGCCGAGGAATATCATGTTCTCGGGAACGCCCTTGATACGGCTAATCTGCTGCTTCAGCTCCCGCTGCAGGGGGTCGGGGTATCGGTTGTAGGGACTATTGTAGGGGTTCTCGTTGGCGTCGAGGAAAACGCGGGCCTCCTTGCCCGAGTATTCGTCGCGGGCGGAACTGTAAGGAGCGAGGCTCCAGATGTTGGGGCGAACCAGTTGCTGTAGTGGGGTCATAGGGGTATGTTTTTATGGGGCTACTTTGATTCCTTGAGACTCTGCAGGCGCAGGGTCATGGCGTTGCGGTGGGCGTCGAGCTGCTCGGCAGCGGCCATGAGTTCGACGGCAGGACCGATGTGGCGTACTCCCTCGGCTGTGAGGTGCTGGAAGGTTATCTTCCGGCAGTAGCTGTCGAGGTTCACACCATTGTAAGCTGTTGCATAGCCATGAGTGGGCAGCGTATGGTTGGTGCCGCTGGCATAGTCGCCGGCACTCTCGCAGGCATAGGGACCGAGGAACACGCTGCCGGCATTGACGACGCGCTCGGAGAGTAATTCGTAGTCGGCGGTCTGCAGAATGAGGTGCTCAGGGGCATAGAGATTGGAGAGGTCTATTGCTTCGTCAAGAGAATTGACGAGCACGAGTCGGCTGTTGTCTAACGCCTTGGAAGCCATTTCTTTACGTGGCAGTGATTCAAGTTGTTTGTTGACCTCTTGCTGCACGTCGGCAAGCATCTTTTCTGAGTCTGTGATGAGCAGCACCTGTG
This sequence comes from uncultured Prevotella sp., assembly GCA_905233985.1. Taxonomy (GTDB): domain Bacteria; phylum Bacteroidota; class Bacteroidia; order Bacteroidales; family Bacteroidaceae; genus Prevotella. The sequence goes on along the minus strand of CAJOFA010000014.1, from coordinate 138,046 downwards.
AGTCGATGCCGTGCTCTGCCTGTGACAACAGGTCGGCAGCGACGAAGGCTGCGTTAGCCTGCCGGTCGGCAATGACACACACTTCGCTGGGGCCTGCCGGCATGTCGATGGCAACACCGTCAAGGCTGACGTGCTGTTTGGCAGCCATCACATACTGGTTGCCCGGGCCGAAGATCTTATAGACGCGAGGGACTGACTCCGTGCCGTAAGCCATAGCACCGATAGCCTGCACGCCGCCGGCCTTGAAAATCTTGCTCACACCGGCAATACGTGCGGCAACGAGGATGGCCGGATTCACCTTGCCTTCGCTGTTCGGCGGCGTGCAGAGCACAATCTCCTGACAGCCGGCAATCTTGGCTGGCGTGGCGAGCATGAGGACGGTAGAGAAGAGTGGGGCAGTGCCGCCCGGGATATACAGCCCGACACGCTCGATGGCAACGCTCTTCTGCCAGCATGTCACACCCTCCTGCGTCTTGACTTTCTGTCCGACGAAGCGCTGGGAGATGTGGAACACCTTGATGTTGTGGTGAGCGAGGATGATGGCGTCGCGCAACTCGTCGCTGACGAGCTTCTCGGCCTCGTCCATCTCTGTTTCTGTAACGGCAAGGCTGTCGAGGTCGGCATGGTCGAACTTCCGTTCATATTCCCTGACCGCCTCGTCGCCACGCTGACGGACGTCAGTCAGCACTGCCTCAACGGTTGCATTGAGCTTGTCGAGGTCGAGGCGCGGACGCTCCACGATGTCTGTCCACTGGTCTCGGGTGGGTTTCTTGTATATTTTCATCTTAGATAATCATTTTCTCAATGGGGGTGACGAGGATTCCCTGTGCTCCGAGCTCCTTCAGACGCCCGATAATCTCCCAGAACTGCTTTTGGTCGAGCACGGTGTGCACGGAGCACCACTCGTTGTCAGCCAAGGGGATGATGGTGGGACTCTTCAGGCCGGGCAGCACGCTGATGATTTCCTGAAGACGGGCTTTCGGCGCATTCATGCGAACGTATTTCTTGTCCTCGGCATCCTTGACGGCTTTGAAGCGGAAGAGCATCTGGTCGAGTATTTCACGCTTCTCCTGTGACATCTGCTTGTAGCCGATGAGCAACGCTTCGCTGCGCATGACCACCTCCACCTCACGGAGATTGTTGCTGACAAGCGTAGAGCCGCTGCTGACGATGTCGAAGATGGCGTCAGCCAGTCCGATGCCTGGGCTGATTTCCACGCTGCCGGTGATGACATGAATATCTGCCTGTATGCCGTGCTCTTGCATGAACTGGCGCAGGATATTGGGATAGCTGGTGGCAATCTTCTTTCCATTGAACCACTCCAGTCCGTGATAGTCTATTTCCTTGGGGATGGCCAGCGCCAGGCGGCACTTGGAGAAGCCAAGACGTGAGATGATGTCGGCATCTTCGCCACGCTCGACAAACTCGTTCTCACCGACAACGCCAATATCGGCCACGCCCGATGCTACGCTCTGCGGGATGTCGTCGTCGCGGAGGTAAAGAACTTCAAGCGGGAAGTTATCGGCAGAAACCAGCAATGTACGCTTGGAGGCACTGACTTTGATGTCGGCTTCGCTCAACAGGTTCATGGTATCGTCGAAGAGACGACCTTTCGATTGTACTGCAATTCTTAACGTCATATTGATACGATTTACTGAATTTACTGATATGAGGGTACAAAGTTACGAAATAATTATCAATTAACCGTTGTCAATTGTCAATTATTTTGTATCTTTGCGCCCAAAAGCGTGAATAGTTGAAACAAAACGGAATATATATACTGTTTTTTGCTGCTCTGTTGACCTGTGTGTGTTGTAGCAGGAGGGAGCAGAAAGTGGCACCGCCCTGGGTGACGACGGGCAGCGACGAGGCAGCAGCGTCGGATGCTTTCGACCTGGATCAGATTGTCCGCAACGGAGAACTGATTATTGTCACCATGAGTGCTCCGGATACCTATTATGAATATCATGGGCGTGACTTCGGTCCCCAGTATTTGCTTTGTGAGCGCTTTGCCGAGCACATCGGTGTGAGTGTTCGCGTAGAGGTGTGCCGTGACACTGTCGAGATGCTGCGCAAGCTCGACGAGGGGGCTGCGGATGTGATGGTGGTAGCCTCGCCTGTTCGCTCTCAACAGAAGAAAATGACCACGGCGTTTGACTCGTTAGGATGGGTGGTGGATAAGCGTAAGCCTTTGTTAGAGAAGGAACTGCAGGAATGGTACCAGCCTACCATGCTGGCTGAGGTCAAGAAACAGGAGCAGGACATGCTGAGTGGAAAGAACCGAGTGCGCCGCAAGGTCTATGCACCGATGCTGGACCGTGCAGGAGGCGTCATCTCGCAGTGGGATGCGCTCTTCATTGCCCATGCTCCGACGGCAGGATGGGACTGGCGGTTGCTGGCGGCCCAATGTTATCAGGAGTCCACGTTCGACCCGCAGGCACGTTCATGGGCCGGCGCCTGCGGACTCATGCAGATTATGCCTTCAACGGCAGACCACTTAGGCTTGCCACGCAGTCAGATATACGAGCCGGATGCTAACGTCGCTGCTGCTGCACGGCTTATTGCCGAGCTGAACAGCTCTTTCAGCGATGTCCGTGACCGCCGTGAACGCATCAACTTCATTCTTGCTGCCTACAATGGCGGTGGCGGTCATATACGTGATGCGATGGCGCTGACGGAGAAAAACGGCGGCAACAAATACTGTTGGACGGATGTTCAGCGCTATGTGCTGCTGTTGCAGGACGCACAGTACTATAGTGATCCGGTGGTTCGCTATGGCTATATACGCGGCAGCGAGACGGTGGATTATGTGGAACGCATCACTCAGCGTTACAACCAATACCGTGGTGTGCACTCCCCGTTGAGTGGCTCACAGGGCACAGCGCCGCGTAAGGCTAAGAAGGAACGCAAAAGCAAATACCGGTCGTAAGGTACAACCGGTATTTGCTCAGTATAAGTTTGAACGGATGATAGGGTTTATAACAGCCCCTTGGTGCTGGGCAGTTCGTAGTGATAGATGTCACGACGGACGGCCATCTTGAGGGCACGGGCCAGTGCTTTGAAGATTCCCTCGATTTTATGATGCTCGTTCTGTCCCTCTGCCTTGATGTTGAGGTTCATCTTTGCTGCGTCGCTGAGTGACTTGAAGAAGTGCAGGAACATCTCGGTGGGCATCTCGCCGATGCGCTCGCGGTGGAACTCCGCATCCCATACCAGCCAGGGACGTCCGCCGAAGTCAAGGCAGACGGAGCAGAGACAGTCATCCATAGGCAGGGCATAACCGTAGCGCTCAATGCCGCGCTTCGAACCTAATGCCTCGTAGATGCAGTCGCCAAGGGCAATGGCCGTGTCTTCAATAGTATGGTGCTCATCGACATGTAGGTCACCGCGAGTATGGATGGTGAGGTCAATCATGCCATGTTTGCCAATCTGCTCCAGCATGTGGTCAAAGAAACCGAGCCCTGTAGAGATGTCGCAATGTCCTGTTCCATCGAGGTTGACACGTACCAGGATGTCTGTTTCTTTGGTGGTACGCTTCACCTCTGCCGTGCGTTCGCCGGCAAAGATGATTTCGGCAATCTTGGACCAGGGGATGGGGCTATTGGAGCTGGTGGGACTTATGGGGCTTTGGGGTGATTCTACTTGCAGGTAGCGGCAGCCGATGTTGGCAGCAAACTGCCGGTCGGTGTCACGGTCGCCGATGACGTAGCTGTTGGCGATGTCATAATCGGGGTTGCTCATGTATTTCTCCACCAGACCGGTGTTGGGCTTGCGTGTCGGTGCATTGTCCTCGGGGAAGTGAGGGTCGATAAGGATGTCGTCGAATGTGACGCCCTCGCCCTCAAGTGTCTGGAGAATGAAGTTCTGTACGGGCCAGAATGTCTCTTCGGGGAAGGCGGGTGTGCCGAGGCCGTCCTGATTGCTCACCATGACAAACTCGAAGTCGGTGTGCTGTCGCAGGAAACTGAGTGCGGCAAAGACGCCGGGTACAAACGACAGTTTCTCGAACGAGTCAATCTGCTCGTCGGCAGGTTCACGGATGATGGTTCCGTCGCGGTCAATGAAAAGAATACGTTTCATATCTGTTGGTTGTTGTTTCTGAGTTTCTTGGTTTCAATGCGCGTATCGATGGCTCCATACAGATAATAGAGGCAGAAGAGCAGCGGCAGGCAGATATAGTACTGCATGAACGAGCTGAGCGCACAGGTGATGAAGGTCAGTAGGGTGATGTAGTCAGGCATGCCGAGTGCATCGCCACCCACGACACCGATGTGTGCCTGCCAGTTGGCTTCGTAGAGGATGATTTCGGGAAGGCTGGCAATGAAGGCGAACAGTCCGAGCACGATGAAACAGACAAGCAGGACGACAAACTGCCGACCCCAGTAGTGCATGGACGTTCCGAAGTGCTTGAACACCACCGACCAGAATGCTGCCTTGTCCTCCATGAGATATTTCACCGACAGATAAGCCAGGGGAACCATGATGATGCTGACGAGAGTGAACAGGATGATGGCAGTAATGACGGACACGATGTTGTGCATCGGGTCATAGACCATTTCGCGTTTCCAGTAGATGAAAGCGAAGACGGCACCGTAGAGCAGGATGAAAATCAGCCCGCACCACAGCCATGTCTTGATGGAGCGCCACACCATGCGTCCCTCCCAATGGAAGTGACGCTGCCGGGGACGGATGGCGCCCTCGGTCTGATGCTGTTTCAGCAGGGCCGCGCCGTAACCGCCGAAGACTGCTGTAGCCAGAATGCTGAGCAGCATCAGAACGATGACGATGATATGCAGGTTACGGTATTGATCGGCATATTGGTAGGCATGGGGTATGTCGCTGAATATCTTGGCAAGCATCTCGGGGCACCAGATGAACACCACGATGCTTCCAACGCCAGAAACTAACGAGGCGACGAGCGCAACTATCCATGTCGATTTGAATATGCGACGGAAGTTCTCCATATAAAGCAGGAATCCGGCAGTCAGCGATGCGCGTGTACTGCGTTCCTTCATGAGCGGTTCGGTTGTTCCTTTTTGCATGATTTCTACGTTTTGGATGCAAAGGTAATACTTTTTTCTTTGATTGTTCTTTTTCTTCACTATTTTTATGTATCTTTGCCCACAGAAAACGATACGACGTATGAAAATCATCAAATGGGGATTCATCGGTTGCGGTGAGGTGACGGAGAAGAAAAGCGGTCCGGCATTCAACGAAGTGGAGGGTTCTATGATTCATGCGGTTATGAGCCGTAGTGAGCAGAAAGCCCGCAGCTATGGAATACGACATGGTGCGAAGCGTTGGTACACGGATGCGCAGGAACTCATTGACGACCCGGACGTGAATGCCATCTATATTGCTACTCCTCCGTCGAGTCATGCCACATTTGCAATCATGGCTATGAAGGCAGGAAAACCGGTGTATGTGGAGAAACCGTTGGCTGCCAGCTACGAGGACTGCGCCCGTGTCAACCGTATCAGTGAACAGACAGGGGTGCCGTGCTTTGTGGCCTACTACCGTCGTTATCTGCCTTACTTCCTGAAGGTAAAGGACATCATTGACAGCGGCACCATCGGCAAAGTCATCAACGTTCAGGTACGACTGGCCGTTCCTCCGCGTGAACTGGATTATTCTCATCCGGAGAACCTGCCGTGGCGTCTGCAGCCCGACATTGCTGGTGGCGGCTATTTCTATGATCTGGCTCCTCATCAGCTTGACCTGTTACAGTATATCTTCGGCGTCATTGTCGAGGCACGCGGCTTCAAGGCCAATCGTGGCGGACTTTATGAGGCAGAGGACACGGTGAGTGGCTGCTTCCTCTTTGAGAACGGATTGCCGGGCAGTGGCTCGTGGTGTTTTGTGGCTCATGAGTCGGCACGCGAAGACCGTATTGAGGTCATCGGTGACAAGGGAGAGGTTAGCTTTTCTGTTTTCGATTATGCTCCCATCAAACTGAACACCAGTGAAGGTCCGCAGACGATAACTGTCCCTAATCCGCCCTATGTGCAGTTCCCGCTCATCAAATGTGTGATAGAACACCTGCAGGGACTGGGTATCTGTAATAGCACCAGTACTTCGGCAACGCCGACCAACTGGGTCATGGACCGTATTTTGGGTAAATTCTGATGATGAAGCAAGTAGTGTTGATATGGATATTGCTGATATGTGGACATGTTTCGATGTCTGCACAAGGCGACACGACGACACTACAGATGCCGCTCGACCTGCAGAAGCCCCTTGACTTGCCGATAGAACAGGACATCAAGGAAGAGGAACCGGAAAAGCTGAGTTGGCTGCGGCGCACCATTCGCGGATTCACCTATATTGACACGAACTATGTGGAACCGCAGCTCTATGACTTCACGGTGATGGCGCAGATGACACATACCTATGATGTCTATCAGCTGCGCAGCAACGAACAGTCCATTACCTTTGCTCCGGCTCCTACCATCAAAGTGGGACCTTACTTCGGCTGGCGATGGTTCTTCCTGGGATACACCTTCGACTTGAAGAACATCGGAGTAGGCGGTGATTCGCAGAAGCGTGAGATAGACTTCAGCATCTATACTGCACAGATTGGTGTAGATCTGTTCTATCGTCGTACGGGTAGTGACTACAAGATACGTAACGTGAAACTGGGTAGTGACGCCGTCAACAAAAGGCTTGAGGGACTAGACTTCAGCGGTCTGAGCGTTGGCGTAACGGGGTTCAACCTCTACTATGTCTTTAACCACCAGCGTTTCTCTTATCCGGCAGCCTTTTCGCAGAGTACGAGGCAGAAGATTAGCTGTGGTTCCTGGTTGGCTGGAGTAGGATATACCGTTAACACGCTGGAGTTTGACCATGATCGTTTGCAGCAGCTGGCTGATGAACACTCACAGGGAGAAAAGGTTGTGATTGACAGCAGCCTGATATTCAACAGCATCAGGTATCATGACTCCTGTGCATCCATCGGTTATGCCTACAACTGGGTGTTTGCCCGCAATTTCCTCTTCTGTGCCAGCTCGATGTTCGGCCTGGCTTATAAGAGAACCGTCGGTGAGGGCGACAGTAGTAAGATGAAGTTTGACATCAGTAACATTAACTTCGACTATATCGGAAGGTTCGGTATTGTCTATAATGACAGCCGGTGGTATGCTGGAGCCAGTGCCATCATTCATGCCTACACCTATCGAAAACCGCGTTTTGCCGCCAACAATGTATTCGGCAGTTTGAATGTGTATGTGGGCTATAATTTCGGCCGGAAGAAAAAATAACAGTTATATATATTATATATAGGTAGCAGAAGATGAAAAAGTTAATCATCATGATGGTCTTGGGATTAGCAGGGTGGGGATGCTTGCCCGCCCAGCGTACAAAGCAACCTGTTCCGGCATCGGAGCCAGAGGCACAGCCACAGGTTCGTACTGTTCCTGCTGATGTGTGCTATACGAAAGCGGATAGCCTTTTTATCTGCCGTGCTCTCAGTGAAGCCAAGGCTGCAGACATTCAAGCCGCTGACATGATGCTCTTCTTTGCCCGACGATTGATGGACAGACCCTACGTTGCCCACACGCTGGAGGTAAACGATGATGAGCGTCTGGTCATCAATACACGTGAACTTGACTGTACTACTTTTGTTGAGAATGTGGTGGCACTGACACTATGTGCCCGAAGTGGAAATACTGACTTTGCCGACTTTGTGGAGATGCTACGTTCGTTACGTTATCGTGGCGGGAAACAGGATGGCTATGCCAGTCGGCTGCATTACTTCAGTGACTGGATTCTCGACAAAGAACAGATGGGATATGTCAGCGAGATACATGCACCTAATCCGCCGTTCTCTGCCGTACAGAAGCTGAACGTCAACTATATGAGTCGTCATCCGCAGTCGTACAAAGCGCTGAAGGCACATCCGGAGCTGGTGCCCGTAATCAGTAAACAGGAACGTCTGTTGACTGGCAAGACCTTCCCTTATATTCCCAAGCAGAAGATAGACAATAGTGCTGTGATGCGTCAGGCCGTACATGACGGTGACATCCTGGCATTGACCACCACGATGGAAGGACTGGAAATATCGCATTTGGGACTTGCCGTGTGGAAGAAGGACGGGCTGCACCTGCTGAATGCTTCCATGATACACAAGCGTGTTGTGGAAGACACACAACTGCTGCGCGATTATCTTCAGAAAAGGAAGACAGCTACCGGCATACGTGTTATTCGTGTCGGAAAGTAATAATCTTGCAATAATTCCGTTATAGATATAAACTGATAATTCAAACAAAAACCATCATAAAACTATGAGTATGGATATTCCCGATTTCATGAGTCATTCGAGTTATTTCTCTGCTAATGACTTTCTTGAAAAGATATCGAATGTGGCAAAGCGTGCCGGTTCCAAGTTCGTCTATGCCTCACTCATCCTTTACTATACCTTACAGAGTGACCGTGTCAGTAAGCGCGAAAAAGCGCTCATCATTGGTGCATTGGGCTATTTGATTAGTCCATTTGATGTCATACCTGATGCCTATCCCATTGTGGGGTTGAGTGATGATATGGCGGTGTTGTTGTTTGTCTTGCGCAGGGTGTGGACGAACATCGACCCTGATATCCAGCTGAAGGCTAAGGAAAAACTCGCCCGTTGGTTTGACGAGGATGAGATGGAAGAAGCTGCCGACCATCTGTTTGAAGAGGAATAGAGAGAAATAGAAAAGAGAGGAAAGAAATGAGAGCCGCCCCGTTGAGGGCGGCTCTCTTCTTATCGTAAGTGGAGTGGGGGATTACTCACCCTTCTCCATCTTAGCCTTCAGCTCAGCGAGTACGTCGATGTCACCCAGCGTGGTGCTGGCAGCAACGTTCTCAATCTTCGGAGCCTCTTCCTTCTTGGCAGCGCGCGGCTTCTTGGCAGCAGCGGCAGCGGCCTTCTTCTCCTCACGCTGTGCATCTTCGAAGGTGCGGCTGTGAGAGAGGATGATGCGCTTGCTGTCCTTGTTGAACTCAATCACCTTGAAGGGCAGTTCCTCACCGGCAGCAGCCTGAGTGCCGTCCTCCTTAACGAGGTGCTTCGGAGTAGCGAAGCCTTCCACGTTGTCCTCAAGGGCAACAACGGCGCCCTTCTCGAGCAGTTCAGTAATCTTACCCTGGTGGATAGAACCAACGGTGTACTTCTCTTCGAATACATCCCAAGGATTGTCCTCGAGCTGCTTGTGGCCGAGTGAGAGACGACGGTTCTCCTTGTCAATGTCAAGGACGATAACGTCAATCTCTGCGCCAACCTGTGTGAACTCTGAGGGGTGCTTCACCTTCTTGGTCCAGCTGAGGTCGCTGATGTGAATCAGACCGTCAACACCTTCCTCCAGCTCAACGAATACACCGAAGTTGGTGAAGTTGCGAACCTTAGCGGTGTGCTTGCTGCCAACAGGATACTTCACCTCGATAGCCTCCCACGGATCTTCCTTCAGCTGCTTGATGCCGAGTGACATCTTGCGCTCGTCGCGGTCGAGTGTCAGAACGACAGCCTCTACCTCGTCGCCAACCTTCAGGAACTCCTGAGCGCTGCGCAGGTGCTGGCTCCATGACATCTCGCTGACGTGAATCAGACCTTCAACACCGGGCTGAATCTCAACGAATGCACCGTAGTCAGCAATCACGACAACCTTACCCTTTACGTGGTCGCCTACCTTCAGCTCCTGGTCGAGAGCGTCCCAAGGATGCGGAGTGAGCTGCTTCAGGCCGAGGGCAATGCGCTTCTTCTCGTCGTCGAAGTCGAGGATGACCACATTGATCTTCTGGTCAAGCTCAACAACCTTGTGGGGATCATCTACGCGACCCCAAGAGAGGTCTGTGATGTGGATGAGTCCGTCAACACCGCCGAGGTCAACGAATACACCGTAAGAAGTGATGTTCTTGACGGTACCTTCGAGAATCTGACCCTTCTCCAGCTTGCCGATGATTTCTTTCTTCTGTGCTTCGAGCTCTGCCTCGATGAGAGCCTTGTGTGAAACGACCACATTGCGGAACTCCTGGTTGATCTTCACAACCTTGAACTCCATCGTCTTGTTGACGAACTGGTCGTAGTCGCGTATGGGGTGAACGTCAATCTGGCTGCCGGGCAGGAATGCCTCGATGCCGAAGACGTCAACAATCATACCGCCCTTCGTACGGCACTTGATGTAACCCTGAATAACCTCCTGGTTGTCCAGAGCGGCGTTAACGCGCTCCCAGCTCTTGCTGAGGCGTGCTTTCTTGTGAGAGAGAACCAGCTGACCCTTCTTGTCTTCTGCATTCTCGACATAGACCTCTACAACGTCGCCGGCCTTCAGGTCGGGATTGTAGCGGAACTCGCTTGCGGGGATGATACCATCGCTCTTGTAGCCGATGTTGACCACCACCTCTTTCTTGTCAACAGAGATTACCTTACCATCAACTACCTGATGCTCGCTAACCTTGTTGAGGGTTTCGTCGTACGCCTTGTCAAGTTCTTCCTTGCTGACGTTTGCCACAGTACCGTTTTCAAATTCTTCCCAGTTGAAGTCTTCCAACGGCTGGACGTTCTTTGTTAATTCTGACATAATAATTAATTGTTTGTTAAATAAATAATGTTAGACTTTATGTGAATTATAAAAACTCAGTCATGTCCTTTATGCGCGTATGCGCGTACATATATAAAATGAGCGGTAAACGGGACTCGAACCCGCGACCCTCGGCTTGGGAAGCCAATGCTCTACCAACTGAGCTATTACCGCAGAGAGCTCTCCTTGTAAGAAGAAAAGGAGTCAGGGCTTGGTATAAATCCCTAACTCCTTTGCGTTAGAAATGAGCCGATAGCCGGACTCGAACCGGCGACCCACGCATTACGAATGCGTTGCTCTACCAACTGAGCCATATCGGCTTGTCCTTACTCAAAGAGCACCTTTCGCGTTTAGCGGGTGCAAAGGTAATAATTATTTGCGACTTACAAACGATGAAAGACCGATAATTTGACCTTCTTTAACATTATTTCAAACTTTTCTTGTGCCTTGGAAAGCATTTTTATTTGTTTTCTCTTTGCCAAGTCGAATTTTTGCATTAATTTTGCCGCTCAAAGCAGTTTTGTCTGCAATATTTGTCAATATTATACTTTAAACAAGATGAACAAAACCAAAATCCTACCTTTGCTTGCCATCCTTGTGGTCATGGCAACGTTAATGCCTACCCTTATGGGCTGTGGAAAAAAACAGGATGGCCCTAAGATGGTGAAGCGAAAAGTCACAGCGGCTGACTCTATCGTATGGTCTGCCAGCATTGCCAAGGACTTTCCCCGTATGATCGAACTCTGCGACAGTCTGGAGAAGACGGGCGACTTCTCGAAAATCCGTGCCAACTTCTACCGCGGCGATGCTCTCAGGGAGCAGGGTAAGGACAACGAGGCTTTTGAGTGCTACCGTATTGCCGGTGGCAATGGTCTGGAGGATTATGGTGAACTGTGGTGCTATCAGGAGGCTGCACGTCACTACATCAAGATGTTGTTTAACAGAATCGACTATGAGGGTGTTGTACACGAGTCAATGCCTATCCTTGCCGTGTTGGACTCCGTGGAAACCGTTGACCCCGAAGCACGTCTCATGATTCACGGTATGTTGGGTGAGTGTAACCTGAAACTCAAACAGTTGGATTTTGCCAATCAAAACTTTGATTATGTCCTCAAAGGATATACAGAATGGATGGCCCAGGACAGCACGGGCAGAGCTGTGTTCTGTGCTATTGAGTGCTATGACAATATTGCACAGAAATATCTCGATACCGATGAAAATGACCAAACGGCGTTGTGGCTGCAACGTGCTGATTCGCTACTCGTCCCCTTCAAGGCATATACGGATGCATGGGGCAACGACTATCTCTATGACAGTCGTAGTGCGGCGATTCTTTCCCATAAGATTACCCTCGCTCAGAAACTGGGAAAAGATGATGAGGCAGCAAAGTTGTATGAAGAGTACAAGACGCTTCCCTTTGCCAGTTCCGACATTGGACAACTCATGGTGACAGATTATTTAATCAAAGCCCACCGCTATGCAGAGGCTTCCGACAACCTCACCAGGCTTGACTATTTCTTTCAAGGTTCCGGAGTCCAGATGACGGTGGATAATATTGATGCATATGTAGATAAATTGAGAGCCAACATCGGAGCGGGGCGTAAGGATACGGTGGTTTATGTAGCTGGGCAGATTGCACAGGTCTTTGACTCTTGCCTTGTCCGACAGAAGGAGATAGATGCCGCCAGGCTTGCCACTATCTACGATACGCAGGGTAAGGAACGACAGATATCGCAGCAGCAAGCAGAGATTCTGCAGCAGCGCGTCATTGGACTGATTATTGCCATCGTTCTGCTGACCATCTTCTTTGTCATCTATACCTTGATACGCCGTCGTGCTGCCAAGCGTCTGGCCGAGATGAAGGCAGCTCAGGAGCGCATCGAGAGTGAGTTACGTATTGCCCGTGACATTCAGATGTCGATGGTGCCTAGTGTGTTCCCCGACCGCGAGGGATTGGATATGTATGCCTCGATGACTCCAGCGAAGGAAGTTGGTGGTGACCTCTACGGCTACGTGCTTATCGGTGACCTGCTTTACTTCTGCGTTGGCGACGTCAGCGGAAAGGGTGTGCCTGCTTCGCTCTTCATGGCACAGGCCACACGACTCTTCCGTACACTTGCTGCCCAGCAGATGATGCCTGCCGAGATATGTACCCGCATGAACGACGCCCTCAGCGGCGACGACAATGAGAGTGGCATGTTCGTCACGTTCTTCCTTGGACTAGTGAACTTGCAGACCGGACACCTCGACTTCTGCAATGCCGGACACAATCCGCCTGTATTGGGCTCCGATTTCATCCAGATGGAACCCAATGCCCCCATTGGTATGTGGTCAGGATTGGAGTACAAGGGCGAGGAGATTGAAAGCATCAAGGACAAAACACTCTTTATTTATACTGACGGCCTGAATGAGGCCGAGAATTTGGAACAGCAGCAGTTTGGCGACGACCGTCTGCTCGAAACCCTCAAGCAGGCACCGTTCGAGAGTGCCCGGCAGACGGTTGACATGTTGGAGAGCGCGGTGGAGAAACACCGTGGAGAAGCCGAGCCCAACGATGACCTTACGATGATGTGTCTCAGAATTAACAGTAATGTGAAATGACAAAGCAAATAATTATCCACAACAAACTCGGCGAGCTGGCGAAGGTAGCAACCTTCATCGAAGAGCTGGGTGAAGAGCTTGGCCTTGACATGGAGTTACAGATGAATCTGAACTTGGTGTTGGAGGAGATGGTGTCAAACGTTATTTACTATGCTTATCCGCAGAACACCGAAGCCGACATTGAACTGATGGCAGAGAGCGACGGGCAGGAAATCACATTAGTCTTAAGCGACCAGGGGCGTGAGTTTGACCCGACGCTGAAAGAAGACCTTGACACCGACGTGAACCCAGCAGACCGTGAGATAGGCGGCATGGGCATCTTCATTGTGAAGAATATCATGAACCAAGTGACCTATCAACGACTCGAGGGCAAGAATCTCGTGACCATGAAGAAAAAGTTAAACAGTTAAGAAAAGAAAGTAAAAAATATAGCTATGACACAGATATTGAAAGAAGGTGGCAAGACCATCATCAAGACCGGCAGCCGTATTGACACGATGAATGCCGATGAGTTTGAAAACGCCATTCAGCCCGCTTTGGATGAGACAGGCGTCAATCTGGAGATGGACTGCTCGGAACTGACCTATATGGCCAGCTCGGGTCTCCGCATTATTCAGAAGACTATGCGCACGGTCATGATGAAGAAAGGGCAGTTTAAGATTGTCAATGTGAATCCGGCCATCTATAAAGTGCTACAGATGACAGGCTTCACGAAATTCATGACTGTAGAGCAAAAGGCCTGATGCTATGACGCACGAAGAGCAACTACAGGAAGAGCTGAACAGGCTGCGTGAGGACTACGAGACCCTGGAGCATAACTTCGACATCATGTCGGAGGGCTATCAGGAGTCGCTGCTGCTCTATGACAAGCTGGAAGAAACCTATCACGAGCTGGAAGAGACCAACCGGCAGCTGGACGTCGCCCGACAGAGAGCAGAGGATGCTTCGCGGATGAAGACCAACTTCATCCAGCAGATTTCGCATGAGATACGCACACCGCTCAATATCCTCTCGGGCTTTACACAGGTTATCACCACGCCAGGCATGGATCTTGACGAGGACACCCGTAACGACATCAACCGTCAGATTACGGAGAACACCGACCGTATTACCGGCTTGGTGAACAAGATGCTGGAGCTGAGCGACGCCAACAGCATGGCCGTCATTGAGCGAACGGAACAGGTGCCTGCCGTACAGATAGCTGCCGAGGCTGCTGAGGCCAGCGGCATCACTACGGCGCAGCACCTCACCTTCGACATGCAACTGTCGTCCGAGGCAGAGACTGTAGTGCTTACTACTAACCAGCGTGCAGCCACACGCGCCCTCACGCTACTGCTTGACAATGCCCGTAAGTTCACGAAACCTGCTGAGGCTCATGCACGTCATGACATTCCGAAAGACAAAAAGAAAGCCCTGCTCCTCATGGATGTCGGGGAACAGGGCCTTCGGTTTGTTGTTGAGGACACGGGCATCGGTATTCCTTTGGAGGAAGCTGACCGTGTCTTTGAGGAGTTCGTACAGTTGGACGAATATTACGACGGAACGGGCATCGGCCTTACTGTGGCACGTTCACTGGCCCGTCGGCTAGGTGGCGATGTCGTGCTCGACCAGTCTTATACCGGCGGCGCACGCTTTGTGATGACCCTGCCGCTATAACATCTTTTGCCTCTGATTACTTGATCATTTCGATGCTGCGCTTGAGGAATTTGTCAAGGGCGGCGCCTTTCAGCAGACCGTTCTGCAGCAGGGCAAGGTCAATGAGCTGGTGTACCAGGTCGTTCTTCTGACCGAAGCCGGCAAGCATCTCCTTGCGCTTGTCTTTCTGCTCCTGGATGGCCTTCTCCGTGTTGGCTTTGTCGTTCTTTTCCTCTTGTGTCAGTTCGTCGTCCTTCTTCTTCTCCTGTGCCTGACGAAGGGCTGCGAGACGAGCCTCCTGTCCCTTCAGCTCAGCCTCGATGGGCTTGAGTTCCGTAGAGAGTTCGCTGTCGAGCGATGTGAGTACCTTCTTCACCAGCGGATGATCGGCATTGAGCACGAGCGAGTAGCTGTCGGGCATCTGGGCGTAGAAGCCCATACCGCTCTGGTAGCGGCTCATCTCCTTCATGCGGCGCATGTATTCGCTCTGGGTGATGATGACAGGCTGCTGCTGCTCGCCGAGGTTCTGCACCTCCACATAGAAGTCGGCCTTGGCTGCTCCTTGATTACCTCCAATAGCGGGGAGCTGTGACTTGAAGACAACTGACAGATTGTCAGCCGTGCCCTCGTCAATGGTCTTCTTCGGCGCGTCAGCCTTCATGATGAGGCGGTCGATGATGTCAGAATCCACACGGGTGAAGCGAACGCCGCCCTTGCCGTCGCTGCTGTCAGATGACAGCTTCTGCTCCAGCATCTGGATGGCAGGCACGTCGAGCTGTCCGTCAGCCATCAGCACACTGTAGCCCTTGGCCTTGGCAGCCTCGATATAGGAGTACTGCTCCTCCTTGTCGGTGGCATAGAGGTAGATAAGCGTGTCGTTCTTGTCTTTCTGCTCGCCCTCAATGAGCTTCTTGTACTCTTCGAGCGTGAAGTATTTGCCCTCGGTGTCCTTCAGCAGCGTGAAGTCCTTGGCGCGGTCATAGAACGACTCCTCGCTGAGCATACCGTAGTTGATGAAGAGCTTGAGGTCGTCCCATTTCTCTTCGTATGCCTTGCGGTCTTCCTTGAACAGGGCGAGCAGGCGGTCGGCCACCTTCTTGGTGATGTAGGTAGAGATTTTCTTCACCTCGCGGTCGCTCTGCAGATAGCTGCGGCTGACGTTCAGCGGGATGTCCGGCGAGTCGATGACACCATGCAACAGCGTCAGGAACTCAGGCACGATGCCCTCCACCTGGTCGGTGACGAACACCTGGTTGCAGTAGAGCTGTATCTTGTTGCGCTGCAGGTCGATATTCGATTTGATTCGAGGGAAATAGAGGATACCCGTGAGGTTAAACGGATAATCCACGTTGAGATGAATCCAGAACATCGGCTCGTCGCTCATGGGGTAGAGCGTACGGTAGAATTTCTGGTAGTCCTCGTCCTTCAGCGACGACGGAGCTTTCGTCCACATGGGTTCGCTGTCGTTGATGACGTTATCCTCCTCGGTGTCCTGCATCTTGCCGTCCTTCCACTCCTGCTTCTTGCCGAAGACGACGGGCACGGCCATGAACTTGCAGTACTTCGTCAGCAGCGACTGAATCTTGTCTTTCTCGAGGAACTCCTTGCAGTCGTCGTCGAGATAGAGGATGATGTCCGTGCCGCGATCCTCGCGTTCGGCGTCCGTAATCTCGTAGGCAGGGCTGCCGTCGCAGCTCCATTTCACGGCCTGGCTGTCGTCCTTGTAGGAACGGGTGACAATCTCCACCTTCTTCGACACCATGAAGGCCGAGTAGAAGCCCAGTCCGAAGTGTCCGATAATCTGGTTGGCATTGTCCTTGTATTTCTCCAGGAAGTCATTGACGCCCGAGAAGGCAATCTGGTTGATGTACTTGTCAATCTCCTCCTCGGTCATGCCGATACCGCGGTCGCTGATGGTGATGGTACCCTGTTCCTTGTCGAGGCTGACACGGACGCTGAGGTCGCCCTCCTCACCCTTGAAATCGCCCTGCTGCTTGAGGGTCTTCAACTTCTGCGTAGCGTCAACGGCATTGCTGATCATCTCACGCAGGAAAATCTCATGATCACTATAGAGAAACTTTTTGATGACGGGGAAGATGTTCTCAGTCGTAACCCCAATGTTACCTTTTTGCATAACTATGTGTGATTTTGTCTTTTTTTGTTTGATGGCTAATATGCAAATACTGTGCCATAAAACAACAACCATGACAACAGAAACAACAATAATCAAAGTCCGGAGCATCAAATCACATCGCTTCGAGCATAAAATCACACATCGCGGAGCATATTTTTCGATTTTCCACTGAAATTCTTTGTTGTTTCAAAGATTCTTTTTATCTTTGTGGCGAAATAATATATATAATAGATATGTCAGTTGAAACTATGAGTGCATCGCAAATGATGATACTTGAGTCATTTGCTGGAGCACAAGACGAACAGGAGTTGAATGCACTAATGGACGTGCTGCGTAACTTCTATGCCACAAGGCTTGAAGCAGAGATGCAACGGCTTTGGGATGATGGTACTTTTGACCAGAATACCCTCAACCAACTGTGTCAGGAACATTTGCGCACTCCCTATCGTAAATAGATGGCCAATGAAACAGCCATCTTTCCATCTTTTCCGTGTTATGGGACTTGATGAGTTTGCTGAAATGATGAAAGAAAAATAAATTTTCAAACCCTCTAAAACATGACCGCCTATGGGCTGAGATAGATAAAAGGACATAAGGAAACGCTTATTAATAATATCACTAATAATTACTTAAAAAATATCAAGGGTTATGCAGATTTCAGAGTTAGAGACTCAAACAAGACAATGGGTCGCCAATGAAATAAAGAACGGAGGTCGTTTTGTAACCTTCAGCTATACGATATCTGTTGTTATTATGACATTTAGACGGCCTTCTGATGTGTATTTTCTTAGAAATGGAGAGAGCCCGTTAAAACACAGTTGGTCATGGATGCTTATTAGTTTATTCCTTGGTTGGTGGGGATTTCCTTTTGGCCCTATACATACAATTAAATCTCTATATGATGGATTTACTGGAATAGATATAACTGCAGATGTATTAGGAACAGACAAAGAACTGTCTAACATGATTTTTAATGAATGAGGTCATTTGATGACATACAATGCAAATTACCTGTTTCAGACGAAAAGAATTTGTTGACTTAGTTAGCATATGAGGAAAGAAGATAACAAAAATAAATAAACAAATTTACGCATAATCATGGTAACGGATAAAAAACAAATGCTTCCAGTTGGGACACTTCTTCAAGGAGGAAAATATCGTGTTGAACGTTATTTATCTTCTGGAGGTTTCGGTAATACATATATAATTGTAAATACGAAATTTGATGACCAATTTGCTCTCAAAGAGTTCTATATGCGTGACATAAACGAACGCGAAGAGGATAATACTGTGAGTGTCAGCAATCCAGGAAAGAAAGACCAGTTTAATTCTCAGATGCGTAAATTTGAACGTGAAGCACGACGTTTATACAAGATACACAATGAGCACATTGTTAAAGTTCATGATTTATTTGATGAGAATGGAACGTGCTATTATGTTATGGATTTAATTCAAGGGGAGTCGTTGCACGACCGACTGAAGAGAACAGGATGTCCGTTACAAGAGGAAGAAACTTGGATGATTTTGAATCAGCTGTTAGATGCACTAGAAGTAGTTCACAATCAGCATATTTGGCATCTTGACATAAAACCTGGTAACATTCTATTAGACAATAACGGGAAAGTAATGCTTATTGATTTTGGTGCCAGCAAACAATTAGAAGGAAACGACGGACTGGCTACTACTACCAAGTCAATGACTGCTACGCTAGGTTATGCACCAATAGAACAGTTGGGGCAGAAACTAGATCATGTAGGCCCATGGTCTGATTTCTATGCATTGGGAGCCACATTGTATAATCTTTTAACAATGAATACCCCGCCAGATGCAAATGAAATCTTAGAAAACAAAGATATACTCTGTTTCCCTTCAAATGTTAGCCCGAAAATGCGGCAACTTGTGTACTGGATGATGAAGATCAATAGATCTGAACGGCCCCAATCTGTAAATGATATTCGCCGATTTATATCTAATAATCGTCCAAATGATAATGAGGAGACTATTGTGTTAGAATCTGTCAATAACAACTCGTCAGAAAAAACACAAATTATTGACAAAGATGTTAATAAGACGGCGAAGGCGATAAATACGGTCGAAATGAATACAAACAGCATCGACAACGATAAAAAGTTTGTTTTGTCTCCTATTTTCCGTAAAAAGTCTTCTGTCAGAAAATGGGTATTTGGGGGACTTTGTATTGTCGCTATAGCAATAATCTTTAATAGCCTTATAAAACATTTCGGTGAAAGTGGCGCATTACTTAGCACAGAAGACAAGAATGCAATCATTGAAAACCTAAAGGCAAACATGGTACATGTGGAAGGTGGAACATTTCTAATGGGTGAGCAAACAGATAAGAACACAAATGCTACTCCACAACACGAAGTAACGGTTTCGTCATTCTCAATCGGAAAATATGAAGTGACACAGGAAGAGTGGCTTGCTGTTATGGATAAGAATCCATCATATTTTAAAGAAAAAGACAATTCTGAAATCGTTTATAATGTCACAATGGGAAAGCGATCAAAATATGCGAAACATCCTGTAGAAAATGTTTCATGGAATGAATGTCAACAGTTTATCGCTAAATTAAATGAAATAACCGGACTTCATTTCCGTCTTCCAACAGAGGCAGAATGGGAATATGCCGCTATTGGGGGGAACAAGAGTAAATGGTATTTTTTTTCTGGAAGTAACTCAATTGATAGTGTAGGATGGTGGAACGATCTCTCTACACACGAAGTAGGACAAAAACACCCCAATGAATTAGGCATCTATGACATGAGTGGAAACGTCGAAGAATGGTGTAGTGACTTTTATGGAGCATATAGCGCAGAAGCTCAGGTTAATCCGAAAGGACCTGCATCAGAAACTAATGGACTGGTTCAAAGAGGAGGAAATTATGGTGCCTATGATGGTAAGAAATGTAGTGTTTTTGCACGGAGCAATGGTTACAGAGATTTAGGTACTTCTAATACTGGATTACGTTTAGTATTAAGTGAATAAATTTTAAAAAAAGTCGGGACTCTGCTGATCCACTTCACTTGAGACAATGCCTTTCTCGGTTTGAGCCAATCATCGTTTGGCGTTGAGGCGATGATTGACTCGACTGCAGGAGATGATTCCCTCACGTACAGACAATGGTTGCCTCAACACGAGACAACCATTGTCTGTTTTTTTGTGTCGTTATAGTAGGCCCAAAGATCAAATAGCAGCAATACGGCACCCCTTTAGGATCATGGGGTCTGTTGATCCACTTTGCTTTGTGGATTACTCCATCGCTGATGCCCTTTTTTCGGTTCAGCCTTTTTGCTCCGTTGTTGCTAACAGAAAGTGGCAAGGAAACTAACAGAAAGTGCCGTACTAACTAACCGTTTCATAGGCACTAACTAACCTTTCGACCTAGGTCGATAGATGTTTTGACCAAGGTCGAAAGGACATATCACTTTTATGTGCTAATTTATATCAAACGGTCTCCCTTTGGTTGAGGAAATAGATGGCTGTTTTGAAGGAAAAGGCAGGCTCAGCAGCAAACGATGCTTGTTTGAGGTTGAAACGATTATCTTTTGGGGGTGCAAACGATGTTTGTTTGCAGAGCAAATGAACTTTATTTGCAAGTGAAACGACCATCGTTTGCAGAGCAAAAAGGCATTAAATGAATTAGCGGTCGAGTTTGGACCGAGCAAACGGGTAGTTTGCTCCGAGCTTTCGCATCAAGAGCTACGGGCTTTCGATGCGTTTGCTTTGGGTTCTTGAGTGGTTTGCTCTGAGTTCTTGATGCGTTTGCTTTGGGCTCTTTTTTCGTGAAATTCGTGGTCGTGAAATGATGAAGAAGTATGAGGCTCAATAATAAAAAAAATTGTTTTTCTTTGGTATTCTGCTCACTTAATCGTACCTTTGAGACTTTGTCTCGAAGATAGGATGCATCTTGGAAATGAAAGAAAAATAAATTTTTTCTTTGCATTTCTCTCGATTTTCACTACCTTTGCAATCGAATGGAGAATTTGTCATTTACAGCAGCTGAGCGCGAAGAGACGCTCGCACTATATAATAAGGTAAAGGAACTGATTGCCTCGTCGCTCCTGGAGGGGGACGAGGAGCGTATTCGCCGTTTCCTGTATGAGGCGTTGGAGCAGAACAAACTGCAACGTGACATGTTCGGGCTGAACCCTGTGCTGATGAGTTTCCGCACGGCACTCATCGTCGTGGAGGAGATAGGACTGAGGCGCGACGCGGTGCTGGCGGTGCTGCTGCGCCCAGGCATCGAGTACGGGCTCACCACGACCGACGCGGTACGGGCGGAGTATGGCGAGGCAGTAGCCAGAATACTGCATGGCTTGGAGCGTATTCAGGAGTTGTATAAGAAAAACCCCGTCGTAGAAAGCGAGAACTTCCGTAACCTGCTGCTCTCGTTCGCCGAGGACATGCGCGTCATCCTCATCATGATTGCCGACCGAGTCAACCTGATGCGACAGATCAGGGATGTGATGGTTGAGGACGAGGTGCGAGGTGCGGGGAGCGAGGTACGAGGTAAGGGCTACGAGGCTGGCTTGCGTGTCAGCGAGGAGGCAGCGTATCTCTATGCCCCGCTGGCGCACAAGCTGGGTCTCTACAAGCTGAAGAGCGAGCTGGAGGACTTGTCGCTGAAGTACATGGAGCATGACGCGTACTACCACATCAAGGAGAAACTGAACGCGACGAAGGCTGCCCGTGACGCGTATATCGCTGACTTCATCGGCCCTATCGAGCAGAAGCTGAAGGCGGCAGGTCTGAAGTTCCACATCAAGGGACGTACCAAGTCCATCCACTCCATCTGGCAGAAGATGAAGAAGCAGAAATGTCCGTTCGAGGGTGTCTATGACCTGTTTGCGATAAGGATTATTATTGAGCCGAATAAGCCCAATGGGGCCAATGAGCCTGCGGCTCATGAGTCTCAGTTCGGGTTGGAGCGTGCGCTCTGCTGGCAGGTCTATTCCATCGTGACGGACATGTACCAGCCGAACCCCAAGCGTCTGCGCGACTGGCTGTCGGTGCCGAAGTCTAATGGCTACGAGAGCCTGCACATCACCGTGCTCGGTCCTGAGCAGAAATGGGTGGAGGTGCAAATTCGCACAGAGCGCATGGATGCCATTGCTGAACGGGGCGTCGCCGCCCACTGGCGCTACAAAGGTGTGAAGAGCGAGGGCGGACTTGACGACTGGCTGAACGGCATCCGCTCGATGCTGGAGAACAGCACGGGCATGGAGGCTATGGACCAGTTCAAGATGGAGCTCTACGAAGACGAGGTCTTTGTGTTCACGCCGAGAGGTGACCTCTACAAGTTTCCGAAAGGTGCTACGGTGCTCGACTTCGCCTACCATATCCACTCGAAGATTGGTAACCAGTGTGTCGGAGCGCGTATCAACAACAAGGTGGTGAACCTGCGTCATCAGCTGCAGAGCGGCGACCAGGTGGAAATCATGACGCAGACGAACCAGAAGCCGAAGCAGGAATGGCTCAACATTGCCAAGACCAGTCGTGCCAAGTCGAAGATCAGGCTGGCCCTGCGCGAGACACAGCAGAGCGAGGGACTCTTTGCCAAGGAAACGCTGGAGCGCAAGTTCAAGAACCGCAAGGTGGAGATGGACGAGAGCCTGATGATGCAGCTCATCAAACACATGGGATTCAAGGAGGCCAGCTTGTTCTATCGTCAGATTGCAGAGGGGCAGATTGACGCCAATGACGTTGTTGATAAGTACTTGGAACTCAAGCAGAAAAACAGCGTCGTTACAGGAGATAATCAGGCTCGTTCGGCAGCGGAGTTTGTCTTCGACCCGACCATCGACAACGTGCAACATGCGACGGACGACGTGCTGGTCATCGACCAGAACCTGAAGGGCATTGACTTCCAACTGGCGAAGTGCTGCAACCCCATCTACGGCGACCAGATTTTCGGTTTCGTCACCTCGGGCGGCGGCATCAAGATTCACCGTGCCGACTGCCCCAATGCGCCGGAACTGCGCCGACGCTACGGCTACCGCGTAGTGAAGGCGAAGTGGAGCGGCAAGGGCTCGTCGATGTACACCATCACGCTACGGGTCATCGGCAGCGACGACATCGGCATCGTGAACAACCTGACGAGCATCATCTCGAAGGACGAGCGCCTGATGCTGCGCAGCATCAACATCGACTCGCACGACGGGCTCTTCAGCGGTAACCTCACGGTCATGCTCGACGACACCTCAAGGCTGGAAACGCTCCTCAGGAAACTGCGCACGGTGAAGGGCGTGAAACAGGTGGAGCGAATTTAATTGCAAAAAAATTTTGTGGTTAGCGGGGAATTTCGTATCTTTGTCAGCTGAAAGCAAAACGGTGCCTATAATATATAGGTATATACTATTTAATTTAAGACAAAGAACGCGTCATGACGCTAATCATCGTAACACTACTCATACTGAGCTATCTGCTCATTGCCACCGGCTATCTGACGAGCGTGAACAAGTCTGCCATTGCCATGTTCATCGCTGCGGTAGGGTGGGTGGTCTATATCTGCTACGGCACCGACTTTGTCATGGCGCTCCATGCGGAGGACTATGCTGACTTCCTGTCGGGCTCGGCCCCGTCGAGCGAGCAGGTAAAGCTGTTTATCTATGACAACATCTTCCTGAAATATGTGGGCAAGGCAGCCGCCATCGTGATGTTCCTGCTGGCTACGATGGCCATCGTGGAGATTCTGAACAACAACGGTTGCTTTGATTTCATACAAGACTGGATACGAACCCGTAACTCCAGGCGGGTGCTGTGGACGCTGTCGCTGGCTACCTTTGCTATCTCGGCCAATCTGGATAACCTCACAACGACAACGATGATGCTGGTCATCATGCACAAGATTGTGCAGAACAGCCGGCAGCGCATGGTGGTGGGCAGTTGTATTGTGCTGGCTGCCAACTGCGGCGGCTGCATGACGGTCATCGGCGATCCCGCCGGCGTGGTGCTTTGGGGCAACGGCGCCGTAACAGCCAGTAACTTCTTCACTTATCTGGCGCTGCCCGCTATCCTGGCATGGTGTATCCCTACCTGGTGGTTGGGCCGCATCCTGCCCGAACGACTGGACGTGGCATGGCCCGCTGCGCCTTATCGTGGCGACGACACGAACCTCAACCGGTGGCAGCGCATCCTCATGCTCGTGGTGGGCATTGGAGGACTGTGGTTCATTCCTACTTTCCATAGCATCACCAAGCTCTCGCCCTTCCTCGGGGCGTTGTGTGTGCTGAGTGTGCTGTGGGTGGTCAACGAGGCCATGAACCGCAAACTGAACAACTCGGGACAGATGGCCCGTCGTCTCATTCCCGTAGCCTTGCAGTATGACACCCTGCAGCAGATTCTCTTTGTCATGGGTATCATGCTCGGCCTGGGTGTGGTGACCGAGACCGGCGTGTTCCAGAGCGTGGCAGAATGGATTGACACGAACGTCCACGACATCTGGATGGTTGGACTGGTGTCAGGCTTCCTCAGCTCTATCGTTGACACGTTCACCATTGCCATGTCCAACTTCTCACTCTATCCTGTATTGGAGGGTGTCACGGACGGCTATGCCCAGAACTTCGTTCAGAACGGTGCCTTCTGGAAGGTGATAGCCTTCTCGTCAGGTGTCGGAGGCTGTCTGCTTTGTGTGGGTAACGTGAGCGGGCTTGCCCTGATGAAGATGGAACATGTGACGCTGGGCTGGTATCTCAAGCATTGCACGGTGAAGGTTCTCGTGGGATGGCTCGTCGGTATGCTCGTATTGGCGGCAGAGCTGTTCTTTTTCGTCTGATAACGTCGAAAATCTATGGTTTTCGAGAATTTCGTGCGAAAAAACTTGTTCGTTTGAGGATTATTAGTTATCTTTGCAGAAAATATATGTACTAAACAATAAAACTTTAAATAATTACAAAGTATATGTCACAGATTAACGGACGCATCTCACAAATCATCGGTCCTGTCATTGACGTGTTTTTCGACACGAACGGACAAGATGCGGAGAAGGTGTTGCCGAAGATTCACGAGGCATTGCGCATTGACCGTGGCAACGGTACGGAACTGATTGTCGAGGTGCAGCAGCATATCGGCGAAGACACCGTACGCTGTGTGGCCATGGACAATACCGACGGACTGCAGCGTGGATTGACGGCTATTCCTGTAGGCTCACCGATTCTGATGCCTGCCGGAGACCAGATTAAAGGTCGAATGTTGAACGTTATCGGTCAGCCTATCGACGGTATGAAACAGCTCGACATGGAGGGAGCATACCCCATTCACCGTGCTGCACCTACGTTTGAGGAACTCTCCACGAAGAAGGAGATTCTTGCTACGGGTATCAAGGTCATTGACCTGCTGGAGCCTTACATGAAAGGTGGTAAGATCGGACTCTTTGGTGGTGCCGGTGTGGGTAAGACGGTGCTTATCATGGAGCTCATCAACAACATTGCCAAGGGACACAACGGCTTCTCGGTGTTCGCCGGAGTAGGTGAGCGCACCCGTGAAGGTAACGACCTCATCCGAGAGATGATAGAGTCGGGCGTTATCCGCTATGGCGAGAAATTCCGTCAGGCAATGGAAGAGGGCAAGTGGGACTTGTCGCTCGTTGACCCCGAGGAACTGAAGAAGAGCCAGGCCACGCTGGTCTATGGACAGATGAACGAGCCGCCGGGAGCACGTGCAAGTGTTGCCTTGTCGGGTCTGACGGTTGCCGAGGGCTTCCGCGACGGTGGTGGTAAGGACGGCGGCGCTGCCGATATCCTGTTCTTCATCGACAACATCTTCCGCTTCACGCAGGCCGGTTCTGAGGTGTCTGCCCTGCTGGGTCGTATGCCGTCTGCCGTGGGTTATCAGCCGACGCTGGCCTCGGAGATGGGTACCATGCAGGAGCGCATCACCTCGACTAAGAAGGGTTCAATCACTTCGGTACAGGCTGTCTATGTGCCTGCCGACGACTTGACCGACCCTGCACCGGCTACGACGTTCACACACCTCGATGCTACGACGGTGTTGGACCGTAAGATTGCCGAGTTGGGTATCTATCCTGCTGTTGATCCGTTAGACTCTACTTCCCGTATTCTTGACCCGCTGATTGTGGGTAAGGAACACTATGAGTGTGCACAGCGCGTGAAGGAGATTCTGCAGCGTTACAAGGAGTTGCAGGACATCATCGCCATTCTGGGTATGGACGAACTCTCAGACGAGGATAAGCTGACGGTGAACCGTGCACGTCGTGTGCAGCGTTTCCTGTCGCAGCCGTTCTCCGTGGCCGAGCAGTTCACTGGCCTGCCTGGTGTGATGGTTCCCATCGATGACACTATCAAGGGCTTCAACGCTATCCTGGACGGCGAAGTGGATGACCTGCCTGAGCAGGCATTCCTCAACGTCGGTACCATTGATGACGTCAAGGAGAAGGCTCGTCGTCTGATGGAGGCTGCAAAAGGCTAAATCGTAAATTGAAAATCCGAAAATCGCAAATTTTCAAGATGTTAAAGCTGAAGATTGTATCACCACAGAAAATCGAATTCCAAGGCGAAGTAGAGGGCGTGAAAGTGCCCGGCAGCCTTGGCCAGTTTGAAATACTGACGAACCATGCGCCTATTATCTCGTCGCTGACGGATGGTACGGTGGTCTATACCTGTGCTGACGGCCAGCATCAGCTGGCTATTGCCGGTGGATTCGTGGCGGTTCAGAAAAATGAGGTGAGTCTTTGTGTGGAACTTGGCGAAGATGATGAATAACAAGATTGTGAATACGTATCTGGTGCAGAGCACGTTGCTCATTGTCGTGCTGACGCTGTTGTCATTCACCTATATGTGGTTGTTTGGCAACACGGACACGATGCTGGTGCCGGTCTGCATCACTACCGTTTTCCAATTGGTGGCGTGCGTAGCCTATGCCTTCGTATGGAAGTCAGTGGCTGCCACTTCCGTTGACAGCCTGCCAACACTTTACATGTCTGCATCGGGCTTCCGCATGATTGCAGGTATAGCAACGGTGCTGGTGTTCTGTTTTGCATCGGAGGACAAAGCCACCATCCGCTTCTTCGTCATCCTGTTCTTGATATATTATTTCATTATTCTCGTTTACGATACGGCCTACTTTATGAAGGTCGAGAAGAAAATCAGACACAATGGATAAAATGAAATCTATGAGATACCTGCTTCTATGCCTGATACTGCTGTTGGGGTTTAACGTGCCCGCCCAGGGTGCGCACGATGGTGAGGGTGTTGACGTGAAGGAGATCGTGCTGGGCCACATGGCCGATGCCTACGAGTGGCATATCACCACCATCGGCGGCAAGCACATCAGCATTCCGCTGCCTGTCATCGTGCGCAGCGAACAGACGGGAGAGTGGCACTTCTTCATGAGCACCCGCATCGAGGAGGCTGTGGAGGAAGGAAAGGATTACATGGGCTTCTTCTTCAACGAGGAGAAAAACGGCAAGATCTATGAGAAGATGGCTGACGGCTCCGTGGTTCGTCCATGGGACTTGAGTATCACGAAGAGCGTCTGCCAGATTTGGATTGTTGTCTTCGTCCTGTTGGCTGTGTTCCTTCCCTGTGCCCGCTGGTATAAGAAGCATGACCCGAAGAAAGATGCCCCGAAAGGTTTTGTCGGCATGATGGAGATGCTGGTCATGACGATTCATGACGACCTCATCAAGGACTCAATAGGTGAGAAGCACTATCGTCCTTATGCTCCCTATCTGCTGACGGCATTCTTCTTTATTCTCACGACCAACCTGTTGGGTTTGTTGCCGGTGTTCCCCGGTGGTGCAAACGTAACAGGCAATATCAACATCACGTTCTTCCTGGCACTCTGCACCATGCTGGCCATCAACCTCTTTGGCAACAAGGAGTACTGGAAGGAAATATTCTGGCCCGACGTTCCTGTGTTCCTCAAGGCCTATCCGGTTGCCATCATGCCTATCATTGAGCTATTCGGCATCCTGACCAAGCCTTTTGCACTCATGGTCCGTCTCTTTGCCAACATGATGGCAGGACACGCCATCATCCTCTCATTCACAGCAATTATCTTCATTGGCTGGTCTCTGAATGCCGCTCTGGGTTCGGGCCTCACGCTGCTCAGCTTTATCATGATGCTGTTCATGAACTGCCTTGAGTTCCTGGTGGCCTTCATTCAGGCTTATGTGTTCACGATGCTGAGTGCCGTGTTTATCGGACTCGCACATCCTGAGCACCATCATGAGTAAGATGAAAGATTACAAAGAATAAACATTAAATAATAACTCATTAAAACATTTAAGATTATGTTCACAACATTGATTTTAGAAGCAGCTGCAGCTGCTGGTCTCGCAAAGTTTGGTGCCGGTCTCGGCGCAGGTATTGCAGCAATTGGTGCCGGTCTGGGTATCGGTCGTATTGGTGGTAACGCCATGGATGCTATCGCTCGTCAGCCCGAGGCAGCAGGTACCATCCGTACCAACATGATTCTGACAGCAGCCTTCGTTGAGGGTGTAGCCCTGTTCGCTGTTGTCGTCTGCGCGCTCTGCGTGTTCATGTAAAATCATATAAACATCATTGCAAATGGACTCAATCAACTTACCATCCATTCTAACGCCTGACTTCGGATTATTCTTCTGGATGTTCGTGGCGTTTCTGGTGGTCTTTATCCTTCTGGCAAAGTATGGCTTCCCTGTTATCACCAAAATGGTGACAGAGCGCCACGACTATATTGAGGACAGTCTCCGCAAGGCTCATGAAGCCGAGGAGCGTCTGGCCAATATAGAGAAAGAAGGCGAATCCATCTTGCAGGAGGCTCGCGCAAAGCAAGCTCAGATACTGAAAGAGGCAGCGGAAACACGCGACGCCATCGTGGAACAGGCCCAGGAAAAGGCCCGACAGGAAAGCGCCCGTCTTGTGTCTGATGCCAAAGACGAGATTGAACAGCAAAAGAAAGCTGCTATTGCCGACATCCGAAAGCAAGTGGCCTCGCTTAGCGTTGAGATTGCGGAGAAAGTGCTCAAGCAGAACCTTCAAAGTGATCAGGCTCAGATGGATCTCATTGACCGAATGTTGGATGACGTCTCTTCTAACAAGTAAAATGTAAAGTGTATGGATATAGGAGTAATATCGGTCCGCTATGCCCGCGCATTGCTGAAAAGCGCTACTGATGCCAACATCGAGGACACCGTCTATCGGGAGATGCAGATGTTGGCAGCCAGTTACGTTGAAGTACCGCAGCTCAGGCAGACCATTGATAACCCGATGCTCTCGAAGGAAACGAAGCAGAAGTTGCTGGTGACAGCCATCGGCGGCAGTAGTGCCTCGCTCCTTGCCCAGTCGTTTGTCGCGCTGGTGTTGAAGGAGGACCGTGAGAACATGATCCAGTTTATGGCAAATTCGTACGTGACGCTTTACCGTAAGCAGAAGAATGTCATCCGTGGAAAACTCACTACCGCTGTGGCCGTGTCGCCCGCAATGGAGCAGAAGATGCGCCAGATGGTGGAGAGCCATGCTAAGGGAACTGTAGAGTTCGAGTCTGAGGTGAACCCCGACATCATCGGTGGCTTCATCCTCGAATATGACACCTATCGTATGGATGCCAGTGTCCGCTCGAAACTCAACAACATTCTCACTCAATTGAAGAAATAAATCGAAAATCGTAAATTTCATTATGTCAGATAAAATTAAACCAAGCGAAGTGTCCCAGGTGCTGATTGATCAGCTGAAGGGTATTTCGAATGCCGAGAAGTTTGACGAGGTGGGCACGGTGCTTACTGTCAGCGATGGCGTGGCGCGTATCTATGGTCTGCGTAACGCTGAAGCTAACGAGCTGTTGGAGTTCGAGAACGGCACGATGGCTATCGTGATGAACCTCGAGGAAGACAATGTCGGCTGTGTGCTCCTGGGTCCTACGGCGGGCATCAAAGAAGGACAAGTGGTGAAGCGCACTAAGCGCATCGCTTCCATCCGCGTCAACGACAACATGCTCGGCCGTGTCATTAATCCGCTGGGACAGGCCATTGACGGTAAGGGTGACATAGACCTCGCTGACTCGTTTGAGATGCCGCTCGACCGTAAGGCGCCGGGCGTTATCTACCGTCAGCCCGTGAAAGAGCCGCTGCAGACAGGTCTGAAGGCTATCGACTCCATGATTCCCATCGGACGCGGACAGCGTGAGCTGATTATCGGCGACCGTCAGACGGGTAAGACAGCCATTGCTGTTGACACGATTATTAACCAAAAGAGTTTCTACGAGGCAGGCAAGCCCGTATATTGTATCTATGTAGCTATTGGTCAGAAGGCATCTACTGTTGCCTCGCTTGTTTCTACGTTGCAGGAGCATGGGGCTATGCCTTATACCATCGTGGTAGCTGCTACGGCTGCTGACCCTGCCGCTATGCAGTACTATGCTCCGTTTGCCGGTGCTGCCATCGGTGAGTATTTCCGTGACCGTGGTCTGCCAGCCCTCGTGGTCTATGATGACTTGTCAAAGCAGGCTGTTGCCTATCGTGAAGTATCGCTGATTCTGCGTCGTCCGTCAGGACGTGAGGCTTATCCTGGTGACGTGTTCTACCTGCATAGCCGTCTGCTGGAGCGTGCCGCAAAGATGAACGAGCAGCAGGAGGTGGCCGAGCAGATGAACGACCTGCCTGAGTGCATGAAGGGACACGTGAAGGGTGGTGGCTCGCTCACCGCTCTGCCTATCATCGAGACACAGGCTGGTGACGTTTCGGCTTACATCCCCACGAACGTAATCTCCATTACCGACGGACAGATTTTCTTGGAGAGCGACCTGTTCAACCAAGGTTTTCGTCCTGCTATTAATGTCGGTATCTCGGTATCTCGTGTGGGTGGCTCGGCACAGATTAAGTCCATGAAGAAAGTAGCTGGTACGCTGAAGATTGACCAGGCACAGTATCGTGAGTTGGAGGCTTTCTCGAAGTTCTCCAGCGATATGGATGCTGTGACGGCGATGACGCTTGACCGTGGACGTAAGAATAACCAGTTGCTCATCCAGCCGCAGTATAGCCCCATGCCCGTAGGTGAACAAGTTGCCATCCTTTACTGTGGTGTGCATGGTCTCATGCGTCAGGTACCCATCGACAAGGTACGTGAATGTCAGACATCGTTCCTCGACAAGCTTCGTTCCTCGGCCCCTGAGGTTCTTGAGACGCTTGCCGCTGGTAAGATAGACGATGCTACAACGGATAAGATTGAGGAAATCATGTTTGACATTGCCGGTACGTACAAGTAATGATTTACAATTAAATAGTAAATTCCTGAAATGCCAAGTCTAAAAGAAATCAAAGGCCGAATTGCCTCCGTTAAGTCAACGCGCAAGATTACCTCTGCCATGAAAATGGTGGCTTCGTCGAAGTTGCATCATGCGCAGGTGGCTATCCAGAACATGTTGCCTTACGAGACGATGCTTGAGCATATTCTCAAGTCTTTCCTTGCAGCCGAGGCAGAGGCCCAGACCATCTACGACCAGGAGCGTCCTGTCAAACGTGTGGCTCTTGTGGTCTTCAGCAGCAATTCATCGCTTTGCGGTGGTTTCAACGCCAATGTTATTAAGGTGATGATAAAAGCTGAGGAGGCTCTTGCCAATGAGTTGGGCAAGGAAAACGTGGAGGTCTATCCTGTGGGACGTAAAGTGGCAGAGAAGGCTCGTAAACTAGGCTATCAAGTGAAATGTGACCTGGCTGATTTGGTGGATCATCCCAACGTGAAGCAATGCATCGACCTGGCAATGAGCCTGGGAGAACGCTTTGCCAATGGCGAGATAGACAAGGTGGAACTGATTTACCACCACTTCAAAAGCGCAGGCTCACAGATTCTTACCCACAAGACTTTCTTGCCTATCGACATTGAGAGTGAGTTGCAGCGTGACCATGAGCGTGACCTGACGTCGAACGTTGCCACGCAGAAGGCTCAGGACTACCTGAAGATGAAAGAGAGAAGGAAGAAAAAGACGTCGGGAGAGGACGATGTTGCTCCGCTGAACGACAACTTCATCGTGGAGCCGGATATGAATACTGTGCTCTCGCAGTTAATTCCGAAGATGGGGCATTTGATGCTCTATACAGCCTTGCTTGACAGCGTGGCCTCTGAACATGCTGCACGTATGGTGGCCATGCAAACGGCTACCGACAATGCCGACGAGTTGTTGCGCCAGTTGAACCTGCAATACAACAAGTCACGTCAGCAAGCCATTACTTCTGAACTTCTTGACATCGTTGGTGGTTCGGTGAACAACTGACGTATCATATCTATGAAAGGTCTCCTCTATCATCTTCTTTGGTGATGAGTGGGGACTTTTCTTTGTAAAAGGTTCTCACTTTCTATTAGCAAAGGGGTAAAGAGACGGTGCCGAGCGCGAAAAAAATAAAAAAAATTTGGTTTTTTGCTCACTAAATCGTATCTTTGCAGAAAATTTTAAACCAAAGAATGATATATGGATTTCGGTGGTAGTTTAGAGTCTAAAATAAATCGTAGCGATTACAAAATCCTCATCGTTGACGATGTAGTAAGTAACGTATTGTTACTGAAGATATTATTGACCAACGAGAAGTTTCAGGTCTGTACTGCAAATTGCGGAAATGCCTGCATTGAAATGGCTAAGAAGGAACACCCGGACCTTATTTTGCTTGACGTGATGATGCCTGATATTTCAGGCTTTGACACGGCAGTCATTCTGAAGAAAGACCCTGAGACACTCGAGATCCCTATTATCTTCCTGACGGCATTGAACAACCCGAGTGACTTGGTACATGGTTTCCAGGTTGGAGCTAATGACTTCCTGACCAAGCCGTTCAACAAGGAAGAGCTGGTGATGCGTGTCGTACAGCAGATTACCCTTGTGGCTGCCAAGCGCATCATTGTGCAGCAGAACGAGGATTTGCGTCGTACCATCTCCAATCGTGATAAGATGTACTCCGTTATTGCGCATGACCTGCGTTCACCGATGGCCAGTATCCGCATGGTGCTGAATTTGGCTGTCAGCGTCGTTTCGCCAGAAATGGTTGGTCCGGAAATCTTTGAGTTGCTTGACAAGGCCAATCGTGAGACGGAGGAAGCACATGACCTGCTGGATAATCTGCTGAAGTGGACAAAGAGTCAGACTGGACGTATGAACGTCGTTTATCAGGACTTTGACTTGGCTGAGGTTGTACCAGGTGTTGTGGACATCTTCACGATGATTGCTGAGATGAAGAAGATCAACCTGAAGTACATTCCATCTGACGAGAAACTGGTTGTCCGTGCCGATAACGATATGGTTAAAACCGTTATCCGTAACTTTATTTCCAATGCTATTAAGTTCACCCCCGAAGGTAAGGACATTGAGGTGTTCTACAAGAGAGAAGGCGACTTTGCCCGTATCTGCGTACGTGACCATGGTGTTGGTATTGCCCCGGATCGTATTGATACGATTTTCCATAAAGGTGAGACAACGTATGGTACAGGCGGTGAGGAAGGCTCTGGACTTGGACTTCAGCTCTGTCAGGACTTTGCCCGCAAGAACGGAGGTGATGCTATGGTAGAGTCTGTTCTTGGTGAGGGTTCAACGTTCAGTTTCAACATACCATTGAAGGTTGAAGAATAAATTGTAAAGAGAGAATTTAATCGAAAAAAAAAGATGAAAGCATTTGTATTCCCTGGTCAGGGTGCCCAGTTCGTAGGAATGGGCAAAGACCTTTATGACAACAACACAACAGCAAAAGAACTTTTTGAAAAAGCCAATGACATTCTTGGCTATCGTATCACGGATATTATGTTCGAAGGAACGGACGAGGACTTGAAGCAAACCAAGGTTACTCAGCCTGCCGTGTTCCTTCATTCTGTCATCTCTGCCATCTGCATGGGTGATGCTTTTCAGCCTGCTATGACTGCTGGTCACTCCCTGGGTGAATTCTCTGCCCTTGTAGCTGCAGGAGCCTTGTCGTTTGAGGATGGTTTGAAACTGGTCTATGCACGTGCTATGGCCATGCAGAAGGCTTGCGAGGCTGCTCCCTCTACGATGGCAGCCATCATCGGTCTGCCCGATGAGCAGGTAGAACAGATTTGTGCCAACATCAATCGTGAGGGTAATGTAGTGGTTTGTGCCAACTACAACAACCCCGGACAGCTAGTCATCAGTGGTAATGTGGAGGCAATTAATGAGGCATGTGAGCAACTGAAAGCCGCAGGTGCCAAGCGTGCTCTGCCGCTGAAGGTGGGTGGTGCATTCCATTCCCCGCTGATGCAGCCTGCGAAGGATGAGTTGCAAGCCGCCATCGAGAAGACGGAAATCAAAACTCCGAAGTGTCCTGTCTATCAGAATGTAGATGGCAAGCCTCATACTGACCCTGCTGAAATTAAGGCTAACCTCATCGCTCAGCTCACCAGTTCAGTACGCTGGACCCAGTGTGTGCAGAACATGATTGCCGATGGTGCCGATGACTTTACCGAGTGTGGTCCCGGCAAGGCGCTGCAGGGCATGATTGCCAAAATCAATAAGGAAGTGAGTGCCCACGGCATCGAATAAGGGTTAAAGCTTCCCTTCAACCCTCAACACTCCATGGATAAATTCATTATTTATCAAGTTCTTCCCCGTCTTTTCGGCAATCGCAACACGTCTCGTCAGGAGAACGGTACGATTGCCGAAAACGGTTGTGGTAAGCTGAATGATTTTACGCCCGCTGTACTCAAGCAAATCAGTACGTTGGGTGCTACTCATGTTTGGTTTACGGGTGTTATCCGTCATGCCACGCAGACCGATTATAGCCAATACGGTATTCCTGTCAATCATCCTGCCATTGTCAAGGGTAGGGCAGGTTCCCCTTATGCTATTACCGACTACTATGACATTGACCCTGATTTGGCTGTCCATGTAGAACAGCGTATGGAAGAGTTCGAACAGTTGGTGGAGCGCACGCACAAGGCAGGGCTGAAGATGATTATTGATTTTGTTCCCAACCATGTGGCACGTGAATACCACAGTATTTGCAAGCCCAAGGGCGTAAAAGACTTAGGTCAGGGGGATGATCCACAGATGGGCTTCTCGCCGCAGAACAATTTTTATTACTGCCCTGGCGAACGCTTCACACCATACTTTGACCTTTATCATGGGGAGGAGGAACCATATCAGGAGGAACCTGCCAAAGCTACGGGTAATGACCTGTTCAATAATGCCCCTGGACGCAATGACTGGTATGAAACCGTCAAGCTGAACTACGGTGTTGACTATTATGCCGGTCGGGTGGGTTATTTCGACCCCATTCCTAACACCTGGAAGAAGATGACTGCCATTCTTCTCTTCTGGGCATCGAAGAACATTGATGCTTTCCGTTGTGACATGGCAGAGATGGTACCTGCGGAGTTCTGGGCATATGCTACGGCCAAGGTCAAGAAACAATATCCCCATGTGCAGTTCATCGGTGAGGTGTATAACCCTGCTGAATACCGTCATTATATTGCCAGCGGCTTCGACTACCTGTACGACAAGGTGGGTATGTACGACACGATGCGTGCCGTCATCTGCCATCAGGCATCCGCCTCGGCTATCAGTAGTGCTTGGCAGCAGACAGACGATATCCGTGAGCACATGCTCTATTTCCTCGAGAACCATGACGAGCAGCGTGTGGCAAGCGATTTCTTCGCAGCCAGCGGACAAAAGGGCGTGCCAGGTATGGTGGCATCGGTGTTGATGCAGCAGAATCCTTTTATGCTTTACTTCGGTGAGGAATACGGCGAAAAGGGTATGGACATGGAAGGCTTCAGCGGAAACGACGGACGAACCACCATCTTCGACTACTGGAGTGTCGATACCATCTGCCGTGCGGCTTGGAAGAATTTGACGGACGAGGAACAGCAACTCTATGATATTCACAAGAAAGTGCTCAACCTTGCCCGTAAGGAAAAGGCTGTTACTGATGGCGTATTCTTCGACCTGATGTATGTGAATAGCCATCTGGATCGTCAATATGTCTTTTTGCGTAGGGCTGCCGGGGAGTTACTGCTTGTAGCTGTCAACTTCGACGACCGTCCTGTGAGTATTGGCGTGAACATCCCTGCCCATGCTTTCGATTTCCTGGGCATTAAGGAGAAGAAATATACCGCCACCGACCTGCTCAACGGCGGGAAACAGAGCCTGCTATTGCAGCGTGATGGTTGCGTGGCTCTGCAACTCGCAGCGCGTGGTGCATCTGTGTTAAAGATAAAACTGTCGTAATATAACTTTTGAAGCCTATCCATTCATGATATTGAACGACCACAACAAGGACGAGTTCCCACCGGCACATACGGCGGAGCACTTACTCAACCAGACGATGATACGCATCTTCGGTTGCGAGCGCTCTTTTAATGCACACATTGAGCGGAAGAAAAGCAAAATGAGTTTCTGTCTTGAGCAGAAACCCACCCGTCAGGAAGAGAAAGAGATAGAACGTCGCATGAACGAGCTGATAGACGAAGACCTGCCCGTCACCTACGAGTTTGTCTCAATAGATGATTTGCCTGACGATGTGTCGGCTGACCGTCTGCCGGAAGATGTAAGTGACACGATTCGTCTGGTGCGCATCGGCGACTATGACGTCTGTCCCTGTATCGGCAAGCACGTACGTTCCACGTCACAGATAGGTCGTTTTGAGATGCTCGGCACCAATTGGGACGAGCACGAACATTCCTTCCGAGTACGTTTCAAGATTGTCTGATTTATTACGATTTCTGCCTGCAAAGGTACAATCACGTGTACCCTTACAGGCAGAAAAACTATCGTATCGTTTGATGATTTTCGCTTAGTAGGCGAACAGCGGATAATCCTTCATGCGGTTATTCACACGCTGACGCACAGAAGCGATAACCTCCTCATTCGTCGGATCGTTCAGCACTTCCTCAATGAGGGCCGCTATCTCAATCATGAGGTCTTCCTTGGCACCGCGTGTCGTGATGGCGGGTGTACCTAAGCGAATACCGCTGGTCTGGAATGCAGAGCGTGAGTCAAACGGAACCATATTCTTGTTTACTGTGATGTCAGCAGCTACGAGGGCATTCTCCGCCACCTTACCCGTGAGGTCGGGATATTTTGAACGCAGGTCAACGAGCATGGAGTGGTTGTCAGTACCACCGCTGACAATGGTGAAACCACGCTTGATAAGCTCGTCAGCCAGCACCTTAGCATTCTTCTGTACCTGTGCAGCCCATTCCTTGAACTCGGGTTGTAGTGCTTCACCGAAGGCAACAGCCTTAGCTGCGATGACATGCTCTAACGGACCACCCTGCTGACCGGGGAAGACAGCAGAATTGAGCAGGGCTGACATCTTCTTGATTTCGCCTTTCGGAGTCTTGAGTCCCCAGGGGTTGTCGAAATCCTTGCCTAAAAGGATGATACCACCACGCGGGCCACGCAAAGTCTTGTGGGTAGTGGAAGTGACAATATGGGCATACTTCACGGGATTCTCCAAGAGTCCGGCAGCAATAAGTCCGGCGGGATGTGCCATGTCTATCATCAGTAGGGCGCCAACCTTATCGGCAATCTCACGCATACGCTTGTAGTCCCATTCGCGGCTGTAGGCAGAGCCACCACCAATAATCAGTTTGGGCTTGTGTTCCAGTGCAAGGGCTTCCATCTGGTCATAGTCCACACGTCCCGTCTCGGGGTTGAGGTCGTAACCAATGGCCTTATAGAGGATACCACTGGTGTTGACGGCAGAACCATGTGAGAGGTGTCCGCCATGAGCAAGGTTCAGACCCATGAAGGTGTCACCGGGCTTCAGTACGGCGAGTAACACGGCTGCATTGGCCTGTGCACCGGAGTGTGGCTGTACGTTAGCATACTCAGCTCCAAAGAGTTTGCACACACGGTCGATGGCCAGTTGCTCTACTTGGTCAACCACTTGGCAGCCGCCATAGTAGCGCTTGCCAGGATAACCCTCTGCGTATTTGTTGGTCAGGTAGGAACCCATAGCTTCCATCACCTGATCGCTCACGAAGTTCTCGCTGGCGATGAGTTCAATACCTTTCAGCTGACGCTGATGTTCTTTCTCGATGAGTTCGAAAATCTCGTTGTCTCTTTTCATCTGTCTATATTAATTTTGTGGGTATATACCTATTATATATTATAATGATTCGTCATCAGGACGTTGTAGGCTTTTAACGCTCTGGGGCAAGTGACGCTTTTTGCGTAGCCACGCAGCCTTGCGTTTTTCGTATTCCTGTTGGTGAGTTTCAAGAAATCCGTCAGCCATGATGATGTATGTCACATTTTATTTAAACTGGTTGTAAATGACATTAATCGTGACGGGAGCATGTGGATTGGCACTTCCTCCTATCAGTTTGCTGCTGGTAAGCGACATTAGGTTCGATACTTTTCTGAAGTCGGTAGAGTTTGTCGTATTACTCAGCGTAGCCTCCACAGGTACAAGCACAACCTTGTTCCAGTTCTCAGATTGGTTGCGGCAATCATTCATGTGAGAAATCAGGTTGGTGATGTTTTGGAACGTATAAGAGTTCGTGGAGGTGTTAAGTGTCGTGATGAATGAAGTGGTGTAGTTGGGCAGACTCTTGTTTTCAAAGAATGAGTTGATATCGTCGCGTGGTATCATCAGGAGATACTTTGCGTCATTCAATTGCAACTCGTCCTCGCTGACATCGTTATAGCAGTAGAATGATATCTGTGCAGAACTGATGCTGTCAGCTTCATGCCCCTTCTTGATGTCATCAACGGGTATGGTTACTTCCGTGAAGATGCCTGCAGGAGTCTTGATGTAGGTACATGTATTGTCTGTTGCCAACTGCTTCATACGCTCCTTGTCATTGATGATGTTGTTGGTCTGTATGACTTCCTCGGTAGAGGTAAATACCTTTGCCGAATTTATACTATTTCCGTTTTTGGAATAACGGATGTAGAGAACAAGCTCCGTGGTGTAAACTTCTGACATGAGACCGAGTCCGCCTGTCGTCTTGAAATAAAAGCCCGGGCAGACATCATGAGTGAACGAATAAGAGTTCTTGAAACGCTCGGGATGCTCGTAGAAACTACGTAGGATGTATGTTCCGTAATTCTTGTAGGTCTTACCTTCCTTATCCGTATAGGGCTCATTGAGCGTAATGTTGATGTAAGACATGTAATTACTGGTTTGACGAAGGCTATCGGAAACCAGAAAATTCGTCTTGGTATAGCTCTTTTCTTTGCAGATGCCGTCAGTGCGGATAATTCCTTCTTCTTCCGGGTCGTAGTCTGAGTAGTATGTCTTTCCTTCCGGAACAGGAGTGTTGAGCTCGTAAACTTTTAACTTCATCGGTGCAAGGGAGTCGCCGACGAAAGAGTTGATATAGATATTAAGGTGGCACGAGTCAGCAATGACTTCGCCGTCTTCAACACTTAGTATCTGGTCTTTGGAAGGGAAGGTAACTGTTGTCGTTTCTTCCAGATGCATGAACTGTGTCGAGTAGCTGCTTGTTACGTAAGCACCTGTCTCGGGGTCCTTGATGCGGCCGAGATAGGTATATTTGCTGTGTGTAATCACAGAGTCCACCAGTAAGGAACGTGTGGAGACAGCAAAGGTGTCGGTAACAATCTGAAATTTATCAAGTCTGTTAGTAAGTGAAGCGCCTACATCGTCAGTGTTATCATCGCAAGCAGAGAAAGCCAGTGCTGTAAGCACAATCCCTGCAATCCATTTTGCTTTCATTTCTATTTAAAAATATAATTCTTTCTTTATTTATTCCTGGCATATCTGGTCGTAGAACGACTCGTATGCATCAGCAAAGTCCTCTCCAGCATATTTCAGCACCGGCAGTCCTTTCTCCTCGGCATATTTGAGAAGGTTTTCATCGATATGCTGGTTTGCCTCGATGATTCCGTCTGAATAGTCGATGGCGAGCTTACCGAGTTCCTCGAAGTCGAAGTTGTCGTTGTATTTCTTCAGCAGCGGAGCGTTGGCGTCACGGAACTCCAGGCATTTCTTGAAGTTCTCTCCGAGGTCTTTGTTCAGGGTCTTGGGGAACAGGGAGGTAACGACTTTGGTGTTGGCGAACGAAGGTTCTTCGTGGTATGCTGTCTTGATGTATAGGGGAATCACAGCACTCATCCAGCCCTGACAATGGATGATGTCAGGAGCCCAACGCAATTTGTTGACAGTCTCCAGTACACCGCGTGCAAAGAAAATGGTGCGCTCATCGTTGTCCGGATAATCCTCACCAGCCTCGTTGACAATCATCTGCCGTTTTGAGAAGTAGTCGTCGTTGTCAATGAAATAGACTTGTACGCGTGTATTCTGGATGGTGGCTACCTTGATAATCAGCGGATGGTCTGTGTCATTGATAATGAGGTTCATGCCCGAAAGACGCTGCACTTCGTGCAACTGACCGCGGCGCTCATTGATATTACCCCATTTGGGCATGAACGTGCGAATCTCGTAGCCCTTCTCTTGAATGGCCTGCGGCAGTGCTTTTCCCATCAGAGAGAGCTCGCTATCGGGTACGTACGGTGTGATTTCCTGATTGATGAATAATATCTTCTTTGCCATGTTGATGAGTTTTGATATGCAAAGGTACAAAAAAAAATTGGGAAATCGGTATTTTGTAGGGCTTTTTAGTTTTTTTAGCCACTAATTTGGCATATTTTCACGATATTTCTTTCTTATTTGATAAAAATGTTGTTATTTTGCAGCCGATTTCGCAAATTGCGGAAGGACTCATCTGATCATATAAAATTTAGAAATGAAAGTATTTACTAAGATTGTTGATCTTCAGAACGCTCTGTTCGATGAACGTAAACAAGGACGTCAAGTAGGTCTTGTGCCTACGATGGGTGCCCTGCATGAAGGTCATGCCTCATTGGTACGCCGTAGTGTGAAAGAAAACGGGATTACGGTGGTGTCGGTATTTGTCAACCCCACTCAGTTTAATGATAAAAACGACCTGAAGAATTATCCCCGTACGCTCGAAGCTGACTGCCAGCTGCTTGAGGAGTGCGGTGCCGACTATGTGCTGGCTCCTGCGGTGGAAGAGATGTATCCCACACCCGACACCCGACAGTTCGAGTATCCTCCCGTCTCTACGGTCATGGAGGGTGCTCATCGTCCGGGGCATTTCAATGGCGTCTGTCAGGTAGTCAGCAGACTGTTTTATATCGTCAAGCCTGACCGTGCCTATTTCGGTGAGAAGGACTGGCAGCAGATTGCTGTAGTGAAAGCTATGGTGAAGCATCTGAACATTCCTGTGCAGATTGTGGAGTGTGACATTGTGCGTGATAAGGACGGTTTGGCCAAGAGCTCCCGTAACACGTTGTTGTCGCCTGATGAGCGTGCTATTGCTCCGACTATCTATAAAACGCTGAAGGCTAGTGTTACCTATGCCAAGAAGCATACTGTGCAGCAGACGCATGACAAGGTCGTCAAGGACATCAATGCCGTCGAGGGACTTGACGTGGAATATTTCTCTATCGTTGATGGAAACACGTTGCAGGACATCGCAGCGTGGGAAGACTCTGACTATGTCGTTGGCTGTATCACCGTCTATTGCGGCAAGACTCCCATTCGTCTTATCGACCACATCAAGTACAAATCCTGAATTGTAAATTGACATGATGATAGAAGTATTGAAGTCAAAGCTCCATTGTGTTACCGTGACGGAGGCCAATCTCCATTACATGGGGAGCATCACTATTGACGAGGACCTGATGGATGCCGCAAACCTCATTGCTGGCGAGAAGGTGCAGGTGTTGAACAACAATAACGGCGAGCGCTTCGAGACCTATGTAATCAAGGGCGAACGGGGCAGTGGTTGTCTCTGTCTGAACGGGGCAGCAGCCCGTAAAGTTCAGGTGGGCGATGTGTGCATCGTCATTTCTTATGCCTTAATGGATTTTGAGGAAGCGAAAGCATTTAAACCCAGCGTTGTCTTTCCTAAAGAAGGAAACAAACTATAAATAAAAAGGCCACTCAATTGAGCGGCCTTTTTTTCCCATATAGATTTTACTCTATTACCACGAGCGCATCGTCTTCCATGACGCTCTGTCCGGCTTGTACGAGAATGGCCGTTACCTTTCCGCTCTTCTCAGCTTCCAGGTTGTTGGCCATCTTCATGGCTTCCAGCACGATAACGGTGTCACCAGCCTGAACCTCGTCGCCTACGGCAACTTTGATTTCAACGATGGTGCCAGGCAGCGGAGCCTTGACAGCATTGTCGCGGTTGACGTTGGCATTGTCGGCAGCTGACGTGTCGCCGGTAGCGGCTTCTGCGGCTGCAGGCTTACCCAGAACGGGCTTCTTCTTCTCTGGTTCGGCTTCCGGCTCCATCTCCACTTTGAAGTCTTCGCCATTCACTTTGACGGCAGCGATGTTATCGGCGATGTCACCGATTTCAACTTCGTACTTGTTGCCGTTGATGGTATATTTATATATTTTCATGTTACTTTTTTGTTTAAGGGTGTTCTGTCATCGTGAGGGCATAGCCGTTCCACTGGGTCGTCTTCTCCTGAATGGTGATGATGCCCGTTTCCTTGTCGTGGACGTTATTGCCCTTGAACTCGTGAAGCGCCAATGCAATGGCAGCATAAACTTCGTTATTCATACCTAGAAATTTAAACTATAATTACATAGGAATGTTACCATGCTTCTTGGCGGGCAGAGCGTCACGCTTGGTGGCCAACTGAGCCAGACCGCGACAGATGCGGAAACGTGTGTTACGCGGTTCAATCACGTCGTCGATATAGCCGTACTTGGCTGCCTGATAAGGATTAGCGAACAGCTCGTCGTATTCCTGCTCCTTCTCGGCAATGAATGCCTTGACATCCTCGCCGGCTTCCTTCTTCGCCTTGGCTTCCTTGGCATAGAGCACTGCAGCAGCACCGCTGGCACCCATCACGGCAATCTCGGCAGAAGGCCATGCGTAGTTCAGGTCGGTATGCAGCTGCTTCGAACCCATCACGATGTGTGAACCACCGTACGACTTACGCAGCGTAACGGTGATCTTGGGTACTGTAGCCTCACCGTAAGCATAGAGCAGCTGTGCTCCGTGCAGGATAACGGCATTGTACTCCTGACCGGTACCCGGCAGGAATCCCGGAACGTCAACCAGTGAGACGATAGGAATGTTGAAGGCGTCGCAGAAACGTACGAAGCGGGCACCCTTGCGGCTGGCGTTCACGTCGAGCACACCAGCGTAGCAGCTGGGCTGGTTAGCCACGATACCTACGCTCTGGCCGTTGAAGCGTGCGAAGCCCACAATGATGTTCTTGGCGAACTTAGGCTGTACCTCGAAGAACTCTCCGTCATCCACCACAGCACCGATGACCTTGTACATGTCGTAGGCCTCGTTGGGGTTCTCGGGGATAATCTCGTTGAGAGAATCCTCCAGACGGTCGATGGGGTCGGTACACTTCTTGCGGGGAGCTGTCTCCATGTTGTTGGAAGGAATATAGCTCAGCAGCGTCTTGATCATCTGCATACCCTCTTCTTCGGTCTTAGCGGTGAAGTGGGTCACACCACTCTTCGTGGAGTGTACGCTGGCACCACCGAGGTGCTCCTGGTCAATGTCCTCACCTGTGACGGTCTTCACCACCTTCGGACCGGTCAGGAACATGTAGGAGATACCTTCCATCATCAGCGTGAAGTCGGTAAGGGCAGGGGAGTAAACGGCACCACCGGCGCAGGGGCCATAGATACCTGAAATCTGCGGGATGACACCCGAGGCCAGGATGTTACGCTCGAAGATTTCGGCGTAGCCTGCCAGTGCGTTGATACCTTCCTGGATACGTGCACCGCCGGAGTCGTTCAGACCGATGACGGGAGCACCCATCTTCATGGCCATGTCCATCACTTTGCAGATCTTCTGGCTCATGGTCTCTGACAGAGAACCGGCATGTACGGTGAAGTCCTGTGCG
The DNA here is from genome assembly GCA_905233985.1 of uncultured Prevotella sp. Lineage (GTDB taxonomy): Bacteria > Bacteroidota > Bacteroidia > Bacteroidales > Bacteroidaceae > Prevotella. The sequence continues at coordinate 94,291 of CAJOFA010000014.1, read as the reverse complement.
AAGACGAATACCAGACGTCCGTCAATGGTTCCGCTACCGGCAACGACGCCGTCGCCGAGGAACTGCTTCTTCTCCATGCCGAAGTTATGGCAGCGGTGTTCCTTGAACATGTCATACTCTTCGAAGGAACCTTCGTCGAGCAGCATGTCAATGCGCTCGCGTGCCGTGTATTTTCCTTTTTGGTGCTGTTTCTCGATAGCCTTCTCACCGCCGCCCAGACGAGCCTGCTCGCGCTTAGCGATGAGCTGCTTGATTTTTTCTAATTGCTTGCTCATTGTTTCTGTTTCGTTATTGCGTTATTACGTTATTTCGTCAATTATTCGGGGTGTTCGCAGAGCTCGGTCAGAATGCCACATGTTGATTTCGGGTGCAGGAATGCGATGTTGAGGCCTTCGGCGCCCTTGCGCGGAGCCTGGTCGATGAGGCGGATGCCCTTCTCGCTGACCTCAGCCAGTCCGTTGGCTACGCCGTCCTCTACGCAGAAAGCTACGTGGTGTACGCCTTTGTTGCCCTTGTCGAGCCACTTCTGGATGGTGCTCTCAGGTGATGTGGGCTCCAAGAGTTCCAGCTTGACCTCACCGCACTTCAGGAAAGCGGTCTTCACTTTCTGGTCTTCCACTACTTCTGTTGCATAACACTCCAAGCCCAGCACGTCTGTGAAAAACGGCAGGCTTTCTTCGATGCTCTGGACGGCAATGCCCAGATGCTCAATGTGAGAAATCTTCATAATGATAAAATATTAATATTTTAGACGTTTGCATAAGGACATGCAAAGGTACTCATTTTTCGTTGAACAATAAGCATAGGCCTTTGAACATTATTCTTTTTTAACGCAATGGCGCAAGTTCAATGCTCAAAGGCCCATGCTTCGTGTTCAAAACTCTACGCTGACTTTGGCGTTGATGAGGCGGCCCGTCAGGAAGTTGGGTACGGCATACTGCTGGTTGCTCACGTCGGTCACCCAGTAGTAGGAGTTCACGTTGTTGATGCCGAAGAGGTTGAGGCAGTCAACACCCAGCCAGACACGCTTGACGACGGCACGTGCCGACGAGCCTTGCAGGTAGTCGTAGGCCAGGAAGCTCATACCGATGTCGGCACGCTTATAGGCAGGGGCACGGAACTGCTGAAACTCCAGTCCTCGGTGGGGAGCGCCGAAGGGCAGTCCGTCGGCAAAGGCCAGGCGTAGCGTCATGCGCCAGCGCTGCGTGCCGGGGAAGTAGTCGGTGAAGTGCAGGTTCATGGCCCATCGCTGGTCGGTGGGCAGGGGGATGCTGTGGCCGTTGAACTCCTGCTTGGTGGACATCAGCGACAGCGTCAGCCATGAGTCGGCGCCGGGTACGAACTCACCGAACAACTTGAGGTCGAGGCCGGCGGCGTGACCCTTGCCCAGGTTCTCGCCGTAGTAGGTCAGCTTCATGTTCTGCACGTTGTAGGGAATGAGCCTGTCAAGCGCCTTATAGTAAGCCTCGGCGGTGAAGCGAAACGAGCGCTCCAGCATCTTGAAGCGGTAGTCCATGGCCGCCACGACATGGATGCTTCGCGGGCTTTTGATGTTCTCGTTGAACGTTACCACCGTCTGACCGTTGAGGGTGGTCGTGTCGCGCATCTCCTTGAAGAACGGTGTCTGGTAGTAGATGCCCGTTGCCAGTCGGAACGTCAGGTTCTGATTGAAGGCAGGTGTCACGGCCAGCGCGATACGTGGCGACACCACCGTCTCCTTGTTGAACGACCAGTGGCTCATGCGCACGCCGTAGCTCAGCGTGAAGAAACTCTGTTTGTCGTCCTCGCCGGTGCCGCCCGTTGCCCAGCGGTAGGTGTCCTGCAGGTACGCCTCTATGCGGTTGCTCGTCAGCTTGTTGTTCGCCGTCAGCGAGTAGATCATGTCCAGGCGGTCGGCAGAGTGGGGCAGGGTGTAGCCGCTGGAGTCGCGCATCTCCCATTCGCGTGAGTACTCTTTGATATCCTCATGCTTCAGCGTCAGCGCGCCCTCCCATTGGTGGTGTGTCGAGCGGTGCTGTACCATCAGCTTGCCGCTCATCACGGTGGCCGTCAGACGGTTGCGGGCATGTTCCATGTAGGTGCCCACGCCCAGCTGCTCAGCGCTCTGCGAGTCGTCGAGCCAGTACTGTCCCTGAATGTCGTAGGTCTCGCGCTCCTTGGTGTAGAAGGCAGAACCTAACAGGCTGATGTGTGTGTTGGGAGTCAGGTTGTAGGTGATGCTCAGGTTGCCGAACAGCGTGCGGAAGATATCCTTCTCCTGACCGTCGAAATAGACCTTGAACGTCTTGGCGTTCTCCAGCGTGCCGAAGTTCGTCTCGCGGTCCTCGGGGCTGAAGTTGTAATGGTTCTCGGAGATGTTGCCGATGAACTCAAACAGCCAGCGCTTCGAGGGCTTAAAGGTCATGTAGGTCTGATAGTCGAGGAACGACGGACGGTACTCGCCCTTCGTGTCCGTAGTGCCTAAGAGGTAGCGGTTGGTCTTGTAGCGCACGCCGTGGCTCATGCTGAAGCGGCTGCTGCCCATGCCCAAGTAGGCGCTGCCGCCCAGGAGCGATGTCTGGATGTTAGCCTCGAACTTGTCGGGACGGCGGTAACGGATGTCCAGCGCGCTCGACATCTTGTCGCCGTAGCGGGCCTCGAAGCCACCGCTGGAGAAGCCGATGGACTCCACCATGTCGGGGTTGATGACACTCAGTCCCTCCTGCTCGCCGCTGCGTATCAACAGCGGACGATACACCTCGATGTTATTGATATAGACAGAATTCTCGTCGAACGAACCGCCGCTCGACAGCTCGTTGTGCGAGCTGACGCCCGCCTGCTGCTGCACCAGCTCCTCAACGGCATTGCCCGATGCACTGGGATTGCGTCGCGTCTCCTGGGCGTTCAGCTGCTCCGTCGGCGTGTTCTGTCTGCGGCGCTCCGTCACCACCACTTCACCCAACGCTTCGAGCGACGGCAGCATCACCTCAATCGTCATCTTGCCCTGTGGCTTGCGGAACAGTCTTTTACGTGCATTGAAGCCGACCATAGAGAACTTAACTTCCACGCTGTCTTTGCTTTGCAGCGTGATGCTAAACTCTCCCTGTAGGTTCGTGATGGCATGCTTTCCCTGCTCCTGACAGGTGACGTTAGCCAGTTCTATAGGGTTGCGCTCCTCGTCCACCACACGTCCGGTCAGCGTGAAAGTCTTTGTCTGCGCCTGAGCCACCGCAGCCCATGCCGCCATCAGCAGCATCATCGCCACAGTTCTTATGTAATGTCTATTATTCATTCCTTATAATAACGTCTGTTTCCTGTGTTTATTGTATCGCAAAAAAACGGCAGCTCCTTGTTAGGGGGACTGCCGGCATCATAAACATAAGATTAAAGCAATTTCTTGCTTCGTGATTCCGTTGGGACTCGAACCCAAGACCCACAGCTTAGAAGGCTGTTGCTCTATCCAGCTGAGCTACGGAACCCTATGCTTTCGCTTTCTCTTGCAAATCAGCGTGCAAAGGTACAGTATTTATTGCAACCTACCAAATAATTCTGCATTTTTTCGGTGTTTTGAGGTTTTTTTTTCGGTGATCTATGGCGTCAAGGTCACAAGGCAGAAATTAATTATCACTGTGCTACTCGCTGCATAGTTAATTCATTTAATGCCTTTTTGCGCTGCAAACGATGGTCGTTTCACATGCAAACAAAGTTCATTTGCTCAGCAAACAAACATCGTTTGCACCCCCAAAAGATAATCGTTTCAAAGTCAAACAAGCATCGTTTGCTTTTCAGCCAGATTTTTCCTCAAAAACAGACGTTGGTTGGCTTAAGCCGAGAGAGTCGTTGACTCAGTTAAATAAGTGGATCAGCAAGAACCGTCCCGGCTTTTCTTATCAAAGAAGATGGCTTATTCAGAGTCCCCACGTTTCACCTTATAATTACAACTTCGCCCATTACTTCTTCATCCATAACAAGTTTGACAATGGTATCCTGTGGCTCTGTAGGTATGGTGTATGTGGCAGTTTTATACCCAACATAGCTGATTCTTAGCTCACAGCCTACAGGTGCCTCCACCCAAAACATGCCGTCAATGTTGGTAGCAACTCCTAACTTCGTACCTTCACGAAAAACGCTTGCACCTATAATGCCTTCACCATCCTCATCAATCACCTGTCCTTTAATCACAACGCCCTGTTCACCTTCTTTCAGCAAACTCACCTTTTCTAAAGTCATTCCACGTTTGATGGCTGTGCTGTCAACAGGATGCTGTGTCTGCGCCATAACCTCAGCAGGAAGAGTCGATAGCGTGAGCCCCATAGCTACACCCGCCACACGAACAGCCTTTCCCAGGCGACTGCGCAGCTGCAACTGTTGTTCAATGTAGCGAACTTCCTGCTCGCACTTCGGGCATGTGCCCTTGCAGTTGCCCTGATGGTGACACTCCGCAGGTTCGTAGTGAATGTCATTAGCCCGCGCCACCTCGCAGCGTATGGCTTTCAATGTCTCACATATCTTCTTACCTGAACTCATAGTCGTTTTGTTTTAAGTTGCTATATACGTCTGCAAAATTACGATATTATTTCCATAAAACATCATTTTCGTTTTTATTTTTTGTTAAACGGCCTTTTTGTTCCGTTGTCGCTGACCGCGAATGCCGTACTGATTTACCTTCGACGTTCGCGGATGATGACGTAGATGATGACGGGGGCGCCGATGATGGGAGTGACGGCATTGAGGGGGATGACGCCCGATTCACCCGGGAGCACGCAGATGACGTTGCACAACAGGGCAACGACGGCGCCGCAGAGTATGGTGGCGGGCATCAGCCAGCGATGGTTGTCGGTGGTGAGCAGCAGGCGGGCGATGTGCGGCACAGCAAGTCCGATGAACGCCACAGGGCCGCAGAAGGCGGTGGTGATGGCGGTAAGCACGCCCGTGACGAAGAGCAGCCAATTGCGCACGCGAAGAATGTTGACACCGAGGTTTTCGGCATAGCGGTCGCCCAGCATCAGGGCATTGAGCGACTTCATGAGCAGCAACGAGCCGAGCAGCCCCAAGGCGGTAATGCCGGCGAACACGGGCATGTGACTGAGAGAGACACCTGAGAAGGATCCCATGCCCCACACCATATAGGACTTCACGCCCTCGTCGGTAGCAAAGAAATTGAGCAGCGATATGGCGGAATTGCTGATGTAGCCTATCATGATGCCGATGATGAGCAGCATGACATTGTTACGTACAATCGTAGAGAAGAAGAAGATGAGCGCCATGACTGCCATAGCGCCGATGAAGGCTGCCAGCAGCACAGCCACGAAGCCACTCAGCTGCAGGCTTCCCACGCTGAGGGAGCCACCGAGCAGCAACATGACGAGTGCCACACCAAGACCTGCGCCGCTGTTGATACCGAAGATACTGGGGCCTGCCAGAGGATTGCGGAAGGCGGTCTGCAACATCAGTCCGCTAACGGCCAATGCCGCGCCGCAGAGCATGGCGGTGAGGGCTTGCGGCAAGCGTGACTCCATCACGATATACTGCCACGAGGGTTTCACGCCCTCGTCATCGCCCATGATGATGCGCACCACGTCGGCCACAGGGATGTCAATACTTCCCTTGACGAGGTTCAGCACAAACAGCACAAGCATCAGCACCGTCAGCACCACACAGCAAAGCGTTCCTTTCTTCATGATGGGTTCACCTTTATATAATAACGTAAAGGTGGGAGATTTGTTATCTCGGGATGAAGAATTTGTATGAAATCGCTGAGCAGATAGTCAGGACGGAATGGCGACTCCTCGTAGAAGAGCGAGGTCTCGACATTGCATCCATAAACCAAACCTGTGCGCACGGCCTTCAGCTGGTCATAGCCGCGATACTCACTCAGCAGCTCCTGCATGGTCATGGTGTGGTCGCTGGTATAGCGGTAGAGCCACACGTCACACTCGCCGGCACGCTCCAGCACGGTCTCGAAGGGCAACGACAGCGAACCGCTATGGTCGTCGTCGGCCCACGGATTACGTCCGCCGGCATCCTGAACCATCTGACCGATGGTGCTGTGTCCGCCAGGCACATACCACACGCTGCCAACCATCTTATCGAACAGCACACTACTCCCCTCGCCTGCCTCGTTCGCAAGAGCCTTCAGCGAATGATAGCAGCTGTCAACAACGGCAAAGAGACTGTCGGCACGCTCTGCCTGACCATAGAGGCGCCCATAGAAGCGCATCCACTCTGCACGCCCCAGCGGCGATGTCTCCATATACTCGGCACACTCCACAAGGGGGATGCCCAGCTCTTCCACCTTGCCGTAGCCGCCCGAGTTCTCGAAGGGTGAGAGCAGAATGGCGTCGGGCTTGATGTCCATGATTTTCTCCACCACAGGGTTAAGGCCGTTGCCGCAATCGACGATACGCCCCTGCCCTATCTGCTCCTGAATCCAGGGTATCTTGATATACTTAGAGTCGGCCACACCCACGATGCCCTCGCCGCATCCCAACGTCATCAGCAGCGAGCAATGTACGGTAGTGAACACGGCTGAGCGCTGAATGGGAGTGTGGATAACGGTAGCCCCCTCCAACTCCCCCAAAGGGGAGGGTAATGTGTCTTGCCCCTTGCTCCTTGCCCCTTGCTTCTCATTAGAATTCACCAGCACATAGGTATGGAGTATCTTCCCTTCCTTCCAGGGATTGCGGATGGTTGCCACACTGTAGCCGTCGTAATCGACGATGGTAAGCAAGGTGGCATACTTGAAGGCAACAGTATCACCCTCTCCCTGCTGGTGGGTGGTGTACCCACCGCAGGAAGACAGCAATACTGCCGCTATCAAAGCAAACAAAGAATTTCTTATCATGTGCACAAGTGCAACACAGTTTTTACTTCACGATGACCTTACGAACGGTGCCGTCAGACATCTTGATGATGTTGATGCCACGCTGCGGAGTGCTGATGCGGCGACCTGCTGCATCGAAGCAACCAACCATCGTGCTCTGTGAAGGCTGTACCTGCGAGATACCTGTCACAATGACATTCTTCTCAGGAAGTTCCTCTGTGCCCTCGGCTCCGAAGTTGTCGAAGCAGAAGTAAGCGGGTGTGTTCATGCCATAGTCACCGTTGTCTGTGCTGCTCAGCTCAAACTTAATCTTCTTCACCTTACCCAGACCACTCAGGTCAACATAGCGCCAGTCGTTGATGATGTATGCCTTATCAGCATCGCGCAGGTCGGCCAGATAGTACTCCTTGGTGCCAGTCACCTCTTCATTAGCGTCATAACCCGTGATGGTCAGCAGGAACCAGTCACCCAAGTCAAACTTCTTGGCAAAGCTGTCGCCGCCAGTCAAGGAATTGTAGGCATAGGAAGAGTTGGTGACATAGAAGCCAGGTACCACAGCACCGCCATCAAGCTTGACGGTAGCATAGCAAGGACCGCACGCCGTAGTTGCTGGAACCATCGTAACCGCCACCAACGACATTGTTCCACTGGTCGTCAAGCGACTCGAATGCCGAACTGGTACGATTGGCATAGCCGAAGAAATACCAGTATTCCCAGCTTGACATGCAACCCGATGCAAACGTGAAGCTACCGCTGGTAAACTCAGTACGCTCGTCGTCATCTTCAGTGCTGACACTCATGTGACCCTCAGCGCCAATCTCAAGGTTCTCGAAATCAGCCGTCATAAACACATTAGCATCTGGAAGCACCTCTGTACCCTCAGCTCCAAAGTTGTCGAAGCAGAAGTAAGCAGGTGTGTTCATGCCATAGTCACCATTGTCTGTGCTGCTCAGCTCAAACTTAATCTTCTTCACCTTGCCCAGACCACTCAGGTCAACATAGCGCCAGTCGTTGATGATGTATGCCTTCTCAGCATCGCGCAGGTCTGCCAGATAGAACTCCTTGGTGCCTGTCACCTCTTCATTAACGTCATAACCCGTGATGGTCAGCAGGAACCAGTCACCCTTCCCAAACTTCTTGGCAAAGCTGTCGCCGCCAGTCAAGGAGTTGTAGGCATAGGAAGAGTTGGTGACATAGAAGCCTGGTACCACAGCACCGCCATCGACATCAACAGTAGCATAGCAAGGACCGTTGACACGCCGTAGTTGCTGGAACCATCGTAACCGCCACCAACGACATTGTTCCACTGGTCGTCAAGCGACTCGAATGCCGAACTGGTACGATTGGCATAGCCAAAGAAATACCAGTATTCCCAGTCAGACATGCAACCCGATGCAAACGTGAAGCTGCCGCTGGTAAACTCAGTACGTTCGTCGTCAGCTTCAGTGCTGACACTCATGTGACCCTCTGCGCCAATCTCAAGGTTCTCGAAATCGGCTACTGTGACTGTCTGTGCTGACAAAGGCAATACTGCCATCATGCCCAGCACCATTGATACGTAAAGATTTTTTCTCATAACTTTTGAATTTAAAAATGAATGATATAAACTGATTATTTAAATGTATTCAATGACTGTTCCAGATGCAGGTCTTCGGCACCTGTCACTTCTGTTGATGTCTCACCCAACCAGCCGCACAGCTGGTTCTCTCCATTATATACCCGCACGAAGTCGATGTAGTCAAGCTGCACGGGTTGACGACGGGCATCTACCGCCCAGTCGATGTTGAAGCTGCAGCCCTCCCTGTTGGAGTTGGCATAGTTGTCAACGTAGCCATAGCGGAACGACGAGAGTTGCCAGTTCTGCGAATTACCCTTACCTTCGTTGACACCATTCTTCGGCAGCAACGTGCCAATGAAGGTAAGTTTATTGCCCAACCACAGCGGGAAGTACTCCTGCTGATGGAAGTCGTTTCGGCTCACCACGCCACTGCCTCCCTGGTTGTCCGTCCAAGGTGTGTCCTGCATGGGTGACTTCGTGTAAGTTATCTCATAGCCGTACAACACCTTGCCGATGCTGTCAACGTCGGCACTGCCGGAAAGCTCATACCAGGGATCATCAGGCTTGCCGTTGTGGTTGATGTCCTTCGACACCATGACGATGCCCGGCTCGCTGTTGCCTTGATAGGCATTGCCAGCGATATACAGGTCATACTCACCGCTGACATTGACAATGGGATGGTCAAAGTGGAACGTGACATAACCGCCGTAGCCCCCCAGCGTAATCATGCCTCCGGCATTGTTGGCAAGGGCCTCGGTACACTTCTCGGCAACAGAGGCTGGTGTGTCGTTCTCATCGCAGACAGGCAGTGTGTTCACAAACTGCCCAGGGGCCGGTATATATTCATCCACCGCCTGTATATAGGGGCTATAGGTCTTGTCAGGGGCAATGACTGGTTTATAGTCATCGGATGCAGGCTTCTTATTGAGGAACGCCGCATGACCGGGAACGTCGCCCGTCCACGTTTCCCATTTATACTGTCCGTCGCTGCCGAAGCAGAACAGCTTGCCGCTTGACACGTAGTTCGTCGCATCCATCACATAGACATCGCCTGTCACGGGATGTACCATTAATCCGTAAGCCGTCTGTATGGGATGATCGGTCGTCTGCTTGATGAGATGCTCGCTGACAATGGTATGCGTGTTGATGTCAATGACGCCGAAGGTGCTCGTTGAAGTGGCACCATTCAGAATAGAGGAATAGTAGCAGAGTGAGTCACCACGGAAGGCCATATCGCCCACGCTCAAATCAAACGAACCGCCTACGACATCATTCTTCAGCCAGAAGAGGCGGGCGGGAACGTCAGCATAGTCACCACGTGAAGTAACCCACAGCTGTCCCTTGCGGTCAACGCGCAAACGGAACAGGTTTGGTGCTACGTCGATAGTTTTCACCACACGGAACGTCTGGAGGTCGATGACGCTCACGGTACGGTCATAGCCCTTGCCCTGTGTGGCATTATAGCCACCGCTGTTGGCCACATACAGTTTGCCGTCAACAACAGCCAGCTCGTCGGGTTGGAAACCTACCGTGACCTGATTGACGATATTCAGCGATAGAGTATCTATTTGATAGACACAGCCTTCGACGGAGGTGCCGCCCACAGGTCCTACATAGGAACTAACATAGGCATAAGGCCCATGGAAGGCGAGGAAGCGGCAGTTGGGAATATCCACATGACCGCGACTGACGGCTGTAGCAGCATCAGCCACCTCAACCTTGTTCGAGCAGTTGATAGACAACCACAACGAAGAGCCATATATCTTAACGTCGTTACCCACATCGCCCAGCTCCATCACGGTGTTCGGATTACGTGAGGGGTAGATGTTACGATGATACTTTCCTGTGGTCAAGTCCAGGAAGTCAAGCGTCGCCTTGTTACTGCCCATATTGCCTTCGTTGAGCACGTACATACCCGTATAGTCGGTTTGCACCAGTTCCTCATCGCCCGTGTCAGCCGTCATCGGCTCCACGACCATCACATCCTGACGACAAGCCGTCAGGAGCAATGTGACTATCAGAGAGAGCAATATATATCGTACGTTCATATTCATTTCTGATTCGTTAATACTCTACCGTCAGCGACAACATATAATTACGCTTCGGCATAGGATAGTTCACGATGACTTCATAATCCTGCGACAGCAGATTATTCACTTCCAGCTGTGCCTTCAGCTTGTAGCTTTTCAGCTGTTTTTCGTAGGAAACACTGAGGTCATTGGTGTACCAAGGCTCCATGTGGTTATAGATGATATTCTCCTGTTCGTCATAGCGTTCACCCGTATAGATGAAGCTGTAGTTGAGCGTCCAACCCCGATGAGCCAACCCAAGGATGAACGAGCCGCTATGCCAGGGAATATAGGGAATCTGATGACGATAGTAAGAGGTATTCGGGTCGGTCACGTCCCGTGCATCCTGGTAGGTATATTGCACACGGGTAGTGAGGAACACATCGCCAGGGATGCGTGCCGTAGCGTCAGCCACCACGTCAACACCCTTGATGTGTACCTTACCGAGGTTGAGCATCGTCCATCGGAACTGTTGTCCCTTGGGATAGGCGATAATCTTGTCGTGTACCACATTGTAGTAGGCATCGGCCTGCATGCTGACCTGCGACAAGAAACCTTCGTCGAAGTGTTTGTTGAGTGCCATTCCTGCATCCCATTGCAAGGCCCGCTCCGGCTTAAGGTTGGCATTGCCCATATCTGTATAGTACAGGTCATTGAACGTCGGCATGCGGAAGCTCTCTTTGACATAGGCACGCAGGGAGAAGAAAGTGCTGCCAAAAGGATAGACGTTGACGAACAAAGCCGGCGTGAAACGGTGGGTGTTAAGCGTTGAGTGCTGAGTGTTGAGCGTTGTACGGTCGTGAATGAAAGTGGCCAGTATGCTTCCCTGTACCTTCACGATATTTCCGTCGTATGCGGTGGCCAGCGACACGAGGTTGCTCAGTCGCGTGGGGAACGAGAAATTATAGGTATCGGCATTCAGCTTGTTCCACTTGAAGTCGTAGCTCAGCGACATGCTCCATCGTGGCAGTAACTCTAAGACGTTAGCCGTAGAGAGGTAGAACTCCTGCTGGCGATAGGTATTATCAACGGGCAGCTGCGTGTCGTCGTTGTTCTTATAGTGTGTGTAGTAATAGGCGTATTTGGCAATCCAGCGGGTACTGAAACAGTCAGCGATACCCTGCTGGTAGTTCGCCTGGAAAAATGTGTTGAGGTCTGACTGCCGTTCGCCACGCTTCCACACGTTGTTGACAATAGCGCCTGGAATGCCACGTGAGGAATTATAGAGATAACCTTTTAACTGATACGTTCCTCCACGTACCAAGCCGTGCAGGTTCAGTTCCACACGCTCAGCATGAATGTCGCCGTTCTGTCTTGTGGCTGTGGTGTCCCACGCAGTCGTACCGTCTGGGAAGCGACGCTCATAATGGAACTTATACTTTCCGCTTGACGTCAGGAAACCAGCACTGAGCGAGGCACTGAGGCGGTCGGAGAGTTTCTGCTCCAGCAATGCGGCAAAGCGGAAAGCATCTGACGAGCCATACTGTGCCTTCATGCGCCAATGCGTTTGTCGGCCTTCCTCAAAGTAGGGACGTCGTGTACGGATATAGACAGACCCCGCATGGCCGAAGTCGCTGGCGGGCTGATAGATGGCACTCTTCTGTCCGTTGTAGAGCGTGATTTCCTCCACATTGTCAAGCGACAGCTGTCCGAGGTCAATCTGTCCGTTCTGTGCATTCCCCAGATTCACCCCGTCGTAGCTGACACCCACATGATGGGTACCCATGGAACGGATGTTGACGGTCTTCAAACCGCCGACGCCACCATAGTCCTTCAGCTGCACTCCAGAGAAGTAACGCAGGGCATCGGCCACACTATGCGTGTTAAGACGTTCGAGCTGTTCACCTCTGAGCGTCTGTGAGGGAATGACCTCACGGGCAGCCAGACAAGCAGTTACCACCACCTCGTCAAGACGGTGTAGCGTATCTTCACGAACCGTCTGTGCCGACATGTATGCCGACATTACAGAGAAGCCCACAAATACAAAAACTCTCTTCATCTGTCTGCTTTTTAGAGCCGCCTAACCCACGAGGCGGTAAGCCTGATACTCTTATCAACTGGCAGGTCTTCTGACTTCGTTGCCTTGGTGACAGACGCCTTCCCGAAAAACGTTCAGTGGCATTGTTTCTGCACCATGAAGGACAACTCACAGCTGCGGGACAGTCGGGGATTCTCACCCCATTCCCTTTTCATCGCTGTCAAGCGAACCAATTGTGAGTGCAAAGGTAATATTATTCAGCCATATCACCAAAAGAAAAATGGAAGAAAACGACGAAGAAAGAAAAAAACAGACGAAAAATTTGGTTGTACGGAATTTATGTATTACCTTTGCACCCGCAAAAGCAAAAAGGTACCTTGGCCGATCGGTTAGGTAACGGTCTGCAAAACCGTGTAGAGCAGTTCGACTCTGCTAGGTACCTCAAAGCAACAGGAGGCAGCTGATATCAGTTGCCTCCTGTTATTTATTTCATCTTCCACACATTACAATTCCTCGCACTCCTGAAGCCATGCGGTACTGGCAGCATCGCTGGGCATACGCCAGTCGCCACGTGGTGAGAGACTCACACTACCCACCTTGGGGCCGTCAGGCAGACAAGAACGTTTGAACTGCTGTGAGAAGAAGCGACGGCAGAAGGTGGTGAGCCACTTCTTGATGGTCGCCGCGTCATAACAACCCGCCGCCAATGCATCGGCTTGCGTCGCATAGCTGCTAACAGCATCTGTGTGGAAAGCGGCCTTTGCCAGCATGAAAATCTTGGACGGACGGAAACCGAAGCGTAAGAAGTAATAGAGGAAGAAGTCATGCAACTCATAAGGACCGACAAGATCTTCGGTCTTCTGCTGGATGTTTCCTTCTGCGTCGGCAGGTGTTAGCTCTGGACTGATAGGCGTGTCAACAATATCTAATAGCGTAGCGCGAGAAACAGCATCAACATGGTTGTTGGCTATATAGAGCACCAGATACTGAATGAGCGTCTTGGGCACACTGGCATTAACGCCATACATCGACATGTGGTCACCGTTATAGGTGGCCCATCCAAGTGCCAGCTCACTGAGGTCGCCTGTGCCGATTACCAATCCACCCATCTTATTGCTGAGGTCCATGAGCAACTGCGTGCGCTCACGTGCCTGGGCGTTCTCATAAGTAACATCGTGTACGTTGGGGTCCTGTCCGATGTCCTCGAAGTGCTGCATGACAGCTTTGGCAATACTGATTTCCATGGAGGTGATGCCCAAAGACTGCATGAGGCTGACGGCATTTTCGTGTGTACGGTCAGAGGTACCAAATCCTGGCATGGTAACACCTACGATGCCCTTACGGTCATAACCGAGTTTATCGAAGGTCCTGACGCACACCAACAAAGCAAGCGTGGAATCCAATCCGCCGCTGATGCCAATGATGACACGCTTCGAATTGGTATGCACCAGTCGCTTGGCCAATCCTGCCACCTGAATGTTGAGTATCTCCTCGCATGTGCCCTGCATGTCTTCATCATTGGGAATGAACGGATGCGGGTCAACGGCACGTGTCAGTCGGAAGTTCTGATCAGCTGTGCTTGTGACATGCAAGCAACTGACGACCTGTGCCCTCGCATGGCGCTGGGCGTTGATGAACGTGGTGTTACTACGACGCTCGGCACGGAGGCGCTCAACGTCCACCTGAGCCACCTGCATCTGTGGCTCGAACGAGAAACGCTCACCCTCTGCCAATACGATACCATTCTCAAAGACCATCGCATTGCCGCCATAGACAACGTCCTGAGTCGATTCACCAAAACCACTGCTGGAATAGACATAGCCGCTGATGGTCCGTGCACTCTGCTGGGCAAGCAATGAACGCAGATAGGCATGTTTGCCAATCAACTCATCGCTAGCCGAGAGATTCAGCACCACCTCAGCACCAGCCAGTGCCAGGTTATTGCTTGGCGGAATGGGCGCCCAAACGTCCTCACAGATTTCTACACCGAACTTCACGCCGCTAGCCGTCTGGAACAGCTTAGGCACGGCAGACAATTCAATGGGACTTCCTGCCAGATAGATTTCCGTCGGCTGAAGGTCCTGAGCTGAAGCAAACCAACGTTTCTCATAGAACTCGTTGTAGTTGGGCAAGTAGGTCTTCGGTACAAGCCCGAGGATGGCGCCCTTTTGCATGACGACAGCCACATTGAGCAATAGGCCGCCTGCCTGCACGGGCATACCGACCACAGAGATGATGTCGAGCTGACGGGTGTTGCTGAGCAGCTGCATCAGTCCTTCCTCCGCCTTTTCCAGTAACAGCTGTTCACGAAACAGGTCCTGACACGTATAACCCGTGATACATAACTCCGGGAAGCAGATGATTTCCACGTTCTGCTGGTCGGCCAGCCGAATCATTCGTTCTATCTCTGCAACATTGTAATCTGTGTCGGCCACTCTGACGGCAGGAACCGCAGAAGCCACTGTAATAAAACCGTATTTCATATCTATTGGGTTTGAGATTTCGGATAAGGTATCAACAATGATGAGTCACCATAACTCAGGAAGCGGAAGTCGTGACTGAGGGCATAATCATAGATGCGTCGCCACTCGCCCTTCACGAATGCCGAGACAAGTAGAAGCAGCGTTGATTGCGGCTGGTGGAAGTTTGTGACGAGCATCTTCACTATTTTGTAGTCGTAACCTGGCGCAATGATAATCTGCGTCGATGAGTGCAGCACCGTCAGCCCTCGACGGTCCATCCATGAGAGCAAAGCCTGAAGAACCTTTGAAGTTTGATGTTTGAAGTTTGAAGTTTGGGCTTCATACGGTTCCCATTGCTCTACGTGCAGCTGTTCCTCGGAGAGCTCGGGGTTCGCCATCACCTTGAGACCCATATAGTAAAGGCTCTCCAAGGTTCGCACGCTGGTGGTACCCACAGCAATGGCTTCGCCGTTGTGGGCGATGAGCCGTTCGATGGTTTGCCGCTTAACACTGATATATTCCGTGTGCATAGCGTGTCCGCCGATGGTGTCGCTCTTCACGGGGCGGAACGTGCCTGCCCCCACATGCAACGTCAGTTCCTCGCGCTCGATGCCCTTGGCATCAATGGCATTCAGGACACGCTCGGTGAAGTGGAGTCCTGCCGTCGGTGCTGCCACGCTACCCTTGATTTTCGAGTAAACCGTCTGATAGGTTGTCTTGTCGCTTTCCTGCGTCTCACGGTTCAGATAGGGCGGAATGGGCAGTTCACCCACCGCGTCAATCACTTCGGCGAAGGAGGCGCCACCTGTCCATTCAAACTCGATGAGGTGGCTGGTACCGTGCTCACCCTTAAGTGTGGCCTTGACTATCATCCCTCCGCACTCCACACTCAGCGAACCTTCTTTCCATTTCTTCAGGTTGCCCACCAGACAATACCATGCGCAGTGTCCCGTTGTCTGGAACATCTGCTCATAGTCGGCAGGCACAGCGGGCTCCAGCAGGAATATCTCTATTAGTGCTCCGTCCTTCCAACCTCCACCTTCTTCCTTTATGCGTTTGCGGAAGTGCATACGCGCCTGGATGACCTTTGTATTGTTGAACACCATCAAGGCACCTTGGGGCAGATATTCGGGCAGGTTATAGAACATATCTTCATTTACCTCGCCCTGCTTGTATATCAACAGTTTCGAGTGGTCACGCTCTGCCTTCGGGAATTTCGCAATGCGTTCCTCGGGCAAAGCGTAGTCGTACTCGCTCATCTGTATCTCTTTCGTCTTCATGCTATCTTCTCCCTTATTTCACCACCACTTTACGGGCTTTCTGGTTCTGCACCACGATATACGTGCCGCTGGCCAATCCCTGCAAACTGTTGCCACAATAGCGGCCTTGCAATGAATAGACAGCGCAGGGCTGTTCGTTGAGCGTCGAGCGTGAGACTGTAACGGATGAGGGGGGCTCGTAGGTGTAACCCAGTTTGTTGTCCATCCATGCGATGCGCTCCGTAATGTAACGCCGCACGTTCTGCACCTCAGCAGCATAACTACCCCAGATAACGGGGTTCTGATGCACCTTCTTGTTCATGATGGGCCAGCGTGTGAAGTTCAGTTGTTGCGATTGGTCGAGTGTCTGCTCCATCTGGTCAATGAAGTTAACCAGATATTCCTCAGTCAATCCACCCTGACGCACCTCGTCCCAGATCGTCAGCAACTGGGCACGTGAAGCAGCATCGCTCACCACGATGCGGTCAACAAAGCTCTTCATATTACCCGCACAACTGCCTCCGCTACGATAGATGTAATCCGTCTTGCTCATGATAGGATAGGTGCGATTGTCGTTCTCAAAGGCGAGGTCGAAGTCCCACACGGGGCCGGTATAAATCATTTCGTCGTTGCGTTCCTTATACATATAGACGCTCCAGTAAGTGTCCGTGTTGCCCGACAATTCTCCGACGAGAAAATGGCGCAGGAAGGTGTTGAGGTCGAGGTACGTCTTCCATTGGCGCTCCATTTTGTTGAAGTAGTCTTCGATGTAGGCTGATTGTTCAGGCACAATCTCGTCATCCTTGGGTGACTTGATAGTGACGGGGTTGCCCTTGGCCGACGTAAACATCGACACTTCGTCATAGGCATAGGCATCAATCTCGAAGAGGTAGCCCCCTGTGAGTGCTTCACCTTCGATGTCCTCGGGTGCCATCTCCGTGATGTTGACACGTCCACTGTTCACCTCTATCTGGTCGCAGAGCTGGTAACAGCCCTTGTATTCACCGTTCAGCATCACATCGACTGCTGTGCCGTAGGGTGTGTAGGGCATTCCCATCATACGGCTGATTTCGAAAGCCAGCAGGTTACGCATCAGCGTCTTGTCGCCGTAGTTGTTGATGAGCGTCCACTTCTTGGCCTTGTCAGGTGCATCCAGCACTTTCTGTTTCTTGTCGAACTTGATGCGGTAGGGTTTCTTGGGGAAGGTTCGTGAGTAGTTGCCACGCTCGCGTACCCCACCAGGTTCAGAGAGGAGCTTCGTACCGTTGTCGGAGATGATGATAATCTGTGAAGAAATCTCCGTTTCCTTGTCAAAGGGGATGACGCCGTCCTGTGTATGAATACTCACCGTCGGGAGATTTGTGAGCTGATAGAGCTGGCTGTTGTCACCCTCACCTTCATGGCCATAGAACTCCAGTTCGGCAATGTTGCAACGGGCATCTGAAGGACCCACATAGCGCACATAGCGAAAACCGGCTGAACAGCTGACATCAGCATACGACATCTGTCCGATGACACCCTGCTCGGTGATGATATAGAGCGGAAGGGCATCCATGAAGTCCTCACGGTTGGAGCCCTCGAACACGCCCAGCACCACACGCTTGGGACCTTGGCTGTCATTGCGTGGCGACCATCCCACCTTCGTGATGACGTGGGGAGTGCCCAAGTCGAGGCCCGTCCATGTGTAACTACGCTCCCATGAGGCGAAGCAGGTGTTCAAGTCACCGTCAAACGCCATCTCACGTGTGTTCACCGTCGTTGACTGCTGTGATGTGGAGTAATCCACCGACTCTGCAGTACCAATCACCGTACCGCTCAGTTTCCCGTCATCAGCCATAACGCCTGTCGGCCACATCATCAGCAGCAGCTCCAGGCACATAATACGATTCTTATTAAGTAAATACTTTTGTATCATGGTTTTGTCTTTTTATTAAAATGAATATGCAAAGGTAACACTTTTTTTCTAATTACCAAATATTATAGTCACAAATCACCTTTGTGCTTACAGGCTTAGCTTCTCTTGCAGGTACTTTCCTGTGATGCTGTTTTTGCATGCGGCAATGTCCTCGGGAGTACCGCTGACAACCAGTTCGCCACCTCTGTCACCACCATCAGGGCCGAGGTCAATGACGTAGTCGGCACTCTTGATGATTTCCATGTTATGCTCGATGACGAGGATGGTGTGTCCGCGCTCTATCAGGGCATCGAAGGCCTTGAGCAGACGCTGGATGTCGTGGAAGTGAAGTCCTGTAGTGGGTTCGTCGAAGATAAAGAGTGTCGGCTCCTGTCGCTCCTGTCCGATGAAATAGGCGAGCTTGACGCGCTGGTTCTCACCGCCGGAGAGCGATGACGAGTTCTGTCCGAGTTTGATATAACCCAGACCGACATCTTCCAATGTCTTCAGGCGCTTGATAATCTGTGGTTCCTTAGCGAAGAATTCTATTGCTTCCGAGATGGTCATGTTCAGTACGTCGTCAATGTTCTTGCCGTGGTACTGCACGTCGAGGATGTCACGTTTGAAACGGTGCCCGTGACAGGCTTCGCACTCCAGCACGAGGTCGGCCATGAACTGCATCTCTACGGTAATGGTGCCAGCTCCCTTACACTCGTCGCAACGTCCTCCGTCAGTATTGAACGAGAAATACTGGCTGGTGAATCCCATCTGCTGTGAGAGGGGCTGTGCGGCGTAGAGCTCGCGGATGGCATCGTAGGCCTTGACATAGGTGGCAGGATTGGAACGTGTGGACTTGCCGATGGGATTCTGGTCCACAAACTCCACGTGACTGACAGCCTTCAGGTCGCCCGTCAGTTGCAGATACTCGCCTGGCGGGTCGCTGACCTCACCCATGTGACGCCGAATGGCAGGGTAGAGGATGCCCTTCACCAAACTGGACTTGCCGGAGCCTGAAACACCGGTGACAACTGTCATCACATTCAACGGGAAGGTGACATCGATGCCTTTCAGGTTGTTCATCCGTGCACCATTGATCTGTATGCTGAGGTTCCACTTGCGCCGGCTCTTAGGCACGGGGATTTGCTCCTGATGGAGCAGATAATTGATGGTATGGGAGCGATTGAGGGTGGAGGCTGGAAGGTGAAGGGTGGAGGGTGAGTCAGGGATGCTTCCTTCATAGACGATTTCACCGCCCAGTCGTCCGGCGTCGGGACCAACGTCAATGAGATGGTCGGCTGCACGCATGATTTCCTCGTCGTGTTCCACTACTATGACGGTGTTGCCGATGTCACGCAGCTCCTTGATGACGTGGATGAGGCGGTCGGTGTCACGGGAGTGCAGTCCGATGCTGGGCTCATCGAGGATATATAGCGAGCCTACAAGCGACGAGCCAAGCGACGTGGTGAGGTTGATGCGCTGGCTTTCTCCACCGCTGAGCGTGTTTGACGGGCGGTTCAGTGTGAGGTAGCCAAGTCCTACGTCAAGCAGAAACTGCAGACGTGAATTGATTTCGGCAAACAACCGATGGCCAATCTCCATTTCCTGCTGGGGCAGCTCCAGCCTGTCAAACCACTCCTTGAGTCTGACGATGGGCATTTCCACCAGGTCGGTGATGCTGCGCCCGTCAATCTTCACGTATTCTGCCTCGGGCTTCAGGCGTGTGCCGTGACAGGCGGTGCAGGTAGTTTTGCCACGATAGCGGCTCAGCATGACGCGGTATTGTATCTTGTACTGGTTCTCCCTGACCATCTCGAAGAAGGCATCGATGGATACTCTTTCGTGCGGGTCTCTCTGACCGTCGCTGGGCAGTCCGTGCCAGAGCCAGTCCTTCTGCTGCCGCGTTAGGTTCATGTAGGGCTCGAAGATGGGGAAATCATACTTGGCGGCACGCCGGCAGAACTCCTCGCGCCACATGCCCATCTTCTCACCGTGCCAGCAGAGCACGCAGCCGTCATAAACGGAGAGTGTCGTGTTGGGAATGACCAGGTGCTCGTCAATGCCGATAATCTTACCGAAGCCCTGACACTCAGGACAGGCTCCTACGGGCGAGTTGAACGAGAACATGCTGTCGGAAGGCTCTTCGAAGGTGATGCCGTCGGCTTCGAAACGGGTGGAGAAGTCGTAAGTGATGCCCGATGGGTGAACCATCAGGCGCAGCTCGCCGTCACCCTCATAGAAAGCAGTCTCAGCAGAGTCGATGAGGCGGGAGATGCTGTCCTTCGTGCCATCGACAGACAGGCGGTCAATGACGAGATAGAGAACGTTGAGGGTGGAGGACTGAAGATAGTCTTCGATGCGCATGATTTCCCCGTTCACGGAAAGTCGTACATAGCCGTTCTGCATATACATCTGCAGCTGCTTCTCCATCGTGCGGCCCTCGACGGGATGGATGGGAGCCATGATGACGAAGCGTGTGCCCGGAGCATACTGCTGCACACACTGGATGATGTCCTCGGTGGAGTGGCGCTTCACTTCTTGTCCTGAGATGGGGGAGTAGGTATGTCCGATGCGTGCAAAGAGCAGTCGCAGGTATTCGTATATCTCCGTTGTCGTGCCGACGGTGCTTCGCGGGTTGCGTGAGATGACCTTCTGCTCGATGGCGATGGCTGGTGGCAAACCCTTGATAAAGTCACACTCAGGCTTATGCATGCGCCCTAAGAACTGACGCGCATAGCTTGACAGGCTTTCCACATAGCGGCGTTGTCCTTCGGCATAGAGCGTGTCGAACGCCAGGCTCGACTTGCCGCTGCCGCTTACGCCGGCAATCACGACGAACTTGTCGCGAGGAATTTTCACGTCCACGTTCTTCAGGTTATTGACCCTTGCTCCCTTAATCTCTATGTATTCGCTCATGGCTTTTTTCTTTCTGTTGATATGATAGCGGCTGCAAAGTTATTAAATAAAATTAAGAATGAAGAATTAAGAATGAAGAATATTAATTTTTTTCGTACCTTCGCAGCCATAAACGAACAAACATGACAGAGGAACTGCAACTGCGTGTGCTGCCTCAGGTGGCGGCTAATGAGCAGACCCTACGGCATTACTTAGCCAGCGAGAAGGGCTTGCGTGAGAGTGAGATAACGGCTGTACGGGTGCTGAAGCGTAGCATTGATGCGCGTCAGCGTACCATCTATGTGAACCTGAAGGTGCGACTCTATGTGAACGAGGTCCCGACAGATGATGAGTATCAGCATACGGAGTACCTCGACGTAAGTGACCGTCCGCAGGTTATCGTTGTCGGAGCAGGACCTGGAGGACTGTTTGCCGCCCTGCGACTGATAGAGAACGGTTTTCGTCCCATCGTCATCGAACGGGGCAAGGACGTGCATGAGCGCAAGAAGGACTTGGCACGCATCAGCCGTGACCAGTGTGTGGACCCAGAGAGCAACTACTCGTTCGGTGAGGGTGGGGCAGGTGCCTACTCGGACGGCAAACTCTACACCCGTTCCAAGAAACGTGGTTCAGTAGAGAAAATCCTCAACGTCTTCTGCCAGCACGGGGCATCAACGGCAATCCTCGCAGATGCTCATCCGCATATCGGTACCGACCGCCTGCCGCGTGTCATCGAGAATATGCGTAACACCATCCTCCGTTGTGGCGGTGAGGTACACTTCCAGACGAAGATGACGAGACTTCTCTTTTGTGGAGGGTGGAGGGTTGAAGGTGTTGAGGCAGGGGGCAAAGAGTACCTTGGCCCTGTGATTTTGGCTACAGGTCATTCGGCACGTGATGTCTATCGGTATCTGGCCGAGGCGAAGGTGAAAATGGAGCCCAAGGGTATCGCTGTCGGTGTGCGTTTAGAGCACCCTTCGGCATTGATTGACAGCATTCAGTACCACTCGAAGGACGGGCGCGGAAAGTACTTACCTGCAGCGGAATACAGTTTTGTGACACAGGTGGAAGAACGGGGTGTCTATTCTTTCTGTATGT
Organism: uncultured Prevotella sp.; assembly: GCA_905233985.1. Classification (GTDB taxonomy): domain Bacteria; phylum Bacteroidota; class Bacteroidia; order Bacteroidales; family Bacteroidaceae; genus Prevotella. Next base: position 72,279 of record CAJOFA010000014.1, on the reverse strand, counting down.
GTCCTGGCGGTTTCGTTATTCCTGCTGCCACGGACCATGAGCAGATCGTGGTCAATGGCATGTCACCCAGCAATCGTGGAGGGCAGTGGTCGAACTCCGGCATGGTGGTGGAGGTGCGACCGGAGGACATTTTTAATGAAGAATTAAGAATGAAGAATGAAGAATTAAGGACGAAGAATGAAGAATTGAAGATGCTGGCCTTTCAGGAGCAGCTGGAACGTGACTGCTGGCAACAGGGTAATCGGAAGCAGACAGCACCGGCACAACGTATGGCTGACTTCGTGAACGGGCGCCTGAGTTTTGACCTGCCCCGTTCGAGCTATGCCCCGGGATTACTCTCTTCACCGCTTCATTTCTGGCTGCCGTCGTTGGTGACTCAGCGCCTGCAACAAGGCTTCAGGGTCTTCGGACGTCAGGCACACGGATTCCTTACCAACGAGGCGGTATTGATAGCTGTGGAGACACGCACGTCGGCGCCTGTCCGAATCGTTCGCCATCCGGAAACGCTGATGCACATACAAGTACAGGGACTATTCCCTTGCGGTGAGGGGGCAGGTTATGCTGGTGGCATCGTTTCTGCCGCTATTGACGGTGAACGATGTGCCGATATGTGTGCGCTTTACATGAACAGCAATCCTACTCTATAGACAGCAGCGCTGACAGCCCATGCCATGACGGTGGTGTAGCCGGCGACAAAGAGTGCCCAGCGCCACGATCCCGTTTCGTTCTTGATAGCTGCGATGGTAGCAATGCAAGGGAAGTAAAGCAAAATAAAGAGCAGGTAGCAGTATGCAGCCAGAGGGGTAATGCCGTCGTGCTGCATGATTTGATGCAGTCGGGTGTATTTCTCGTTGTCATCGCTGAAGGAGTCATCGTCAGCGAACGAGTCATCACCGCTATACAGCACACCGATGGTAGAGGCCACAATCTCCTTGGCTCCGACACCGGCAATGAGCGACACGTCAAGTTTCCAGTTGAACCCCTGCGGAGTGAAGACGGGTTCGATGGCTTTGCCCACACGTCCGATATAGCTCTGTTCCTGTTGCTGCTCCTGTGTCAGCGTGTCGTCATGCGGGAAGTAGCCTAATGCCCATGCGATGATGCTGGCTACGAGAATCACACCACCCATCTTCTTCAGATATTCCTTGCCTTTCTCCCAGGTATGACGCATGGTGGCTTTTGCTGTGGGCCAACGGTAAGGGGGCAGCTCCATCACAAAGGGCGTGTCCTCGCCTTTGATGACGAACGAGGCGAATATCTTGCTGACGATAACGGACACGATGATGCCGATGACGTAGAGCGACAGAATCACCCATGAGCGGTATTGCAGCGAGAAGAACGTTCCGGCAATCATGATGTAGATGGGCAGTCGGGCAGAGCATGACATGAAGGGGATGATGAGCATGGTGATAAGCCTTGACCGTCGGCTCTCGATGGTACGTGTTCCCATGATGGCGGGTACGTTACATCCGAAGCCCATAATCAGGGGGATGAACGACTTGCCGTGTAGCCCCATCTTGTGCATCAGCTTGTCCATGATGAACGCAGCACGTGCCATATAGCCAGAGTCCTCCATCAGCGAGATGAAGAAGTAGAGGATGAGAATCTGCGGCAGGAAGACGATGACCGAACCCACACCGCCGATGATGCCATCCACCAGCATGGAGCGCAAGGGACCTTCTGACAACATGCCTCCTACTGCCTCGCCCAGCCATGCTACGCCAGCCTCTATCCAATCCATGGGATACTGTCCGAGCGAGAATGTGGTTTGGAACATCACGAAGAGAATCAGGAAGAAGATGGGGAATCCCAGGTATTTGTTGGACAGCACGTCGTCAATCAGATGCGTGGTGTGGTAGGTGTCTTTCTTCTTTCCGGCAGAATATTCTGCCTCGCGCAGCGCACCGTGTATAAAGCCGTACTTTGCATCCATGATGGCCGTCTCGCTGTCGTCGGTAGTCTCTTCCAATACTCGTTCTGCCGCCATGTCGCGGGCCTCGATGATCTCGTCGGCATTAGGCAGCGACCGTACCAATGTCTCAATGTCCTTGTCCTTCTCCAGCAGTTTGATGGCCAGATAACGTGTGGAGAAATGTCGTGGCAGACTCTCTTCCTCACGCAGGTGCTGTTGGATGTGGCTGATGCCGTGCTCTATCTCGTGCCCGTAGTTGATATGGATGTGACGTGCCTGCTTGTTGGCGCCTTCATAGACCTGAATAACCGTCTTGAAAAGCTCCTTGACACCCTTGCCGCTCTTGAACGACGTGGGAATCATCGGCGTACCGAACAGCGTGCTGAGCGTGTCGAGATCGAGGTGGTCGCCTCTGTTCTCGAACTCGTCAAACATATTGAGGGCACACACCATGCGAAGGTCCATGTCGAGCAGCTGGGTGGTCAGGTAGAGGTTACGCTCGATGTTCGACGAGTCAATGACGTTGATGACCACGTCGGGCATCTGCTTGTTCAGGTGATGGCGCACGTACAGCTCCTCGGGCGAATAGCACGAGAGGGAGTAGGTGCCGGGCAGGTCGGTCAGGTTAAACTCATATCCGTAGTAGGAGGCGTGAGCCACCGATGCATCGACGGTAACGCCTGAATAGTTGCCCACATGTCCGTGGGCGCCGCTGGCGAAGTTGAACAACGATGTCTTGCCGCAGTTGGGATTACCGACCAGTGCCACGTTGATAATGCGGTGTTGACGCAGAGCCTCACTTCTAAGTGACGAGGTGGAGAATAAAGGGTGATTGTTCGGATGGAGGGTTGAGGGTTGAGGGTGGAGGGAGACCTCAATCATCTCTGCCTCCTGGCGGCGCAGAGACACCTCGTAGTTCATCAGCTTGTATTTGATGGGGTCGCGTAGTGGTGCGTTCTGCAGCACCTCGACGGTCTCACCTTTTACAAACCCCATCTCAATGATGCGTTTGCGGAAACCGCCGTGGCCCTTCACCTTGACGATGATGCCATGCTCACCTGTTTTCAGTTCAGATAACTTCATTTAATCCTTATAAATCCACGACAGCAGGCTGTTCACCCACCGTATGTTGCACTTGAACCAGCGGTACGTGCTGACCGGTTTGCCTCCGAAGCTCAGGATGAACTCACGGTACGGGTTCCGACGGAAAGGCAGTCCTACATCCATGAACCTGATATGGTCGTAGTGATGCTCATAGGCATGAGTGATGGCGTGCCAGACAGTCAGGATGTCAGGGTGCAGTCGCACATAGCTCTTACGGCGGAAAGCAGAGTACCACAGGTAGGCATCGCTGCCGGAATAGGTGCAGGCACAGCAGCCGATGACCTTCTCCTTCTGTTTTGTGATGAAGAGGCGGGCTTGCTGACTGCCCATCATGCCCCGGAACAGTTTTTCGTCTGGGATGTAACGCTTCGGCTTAAACCAGTGGTGGCTCTTCAGCAGCTTCATGAACTGGCTGAACTCCTCTTCCGTTTCCACCTCTTTCGTCACGGCACCGCGCTCCCGGGCCTGGCGGATGCGTTGTTTCATGCGCTCGCTGATGCGCTCCTCGGGGGCGTGGCTGTGCAGCGAGTTGTGTACGCTCATCCAGTGGACGGGGAAGAACTTCTGCTGACGGAACTGACGGTAGCCGAACATCTTGCTGCTCAGGTCGCTCACCTCCACATACAGCACCCAGCCCGGCAGCCGCCGCATCAGTGCATTGAGCATCATGCCGAACAGCTCCTCCTCGTACCTCGCACCTCGTACCTCGTCACTTATCTCCCCTTCACCATACACACGGCAATGCATGTACCAGTAGGGTGGGAACCACGAGGCGCGGTATCTCAGCATGGCAAGCATGTGTGCAACCACATGGGAGTCGTCCTCCACTACCACCAGGTAGGGCCTGAGTCTTGGCGTAGCCTCACAGAGGTGAAACAACTCCGCACTATGGAAGAACCTCACACCCGTTTCGGGTATGCGGTCCCCCTTCGTGTAGATGTTTACCTTCAGCCCGCTCATACGCATCGGCAAAGGTACGGCTTTTCCCGCTAATCACCAAATTTCTGCAACATGAATTTCTCATCAAATGCTTTCGATGAACTTCACGACGGCGTCACGGTCGGCCTTGGGTAAGTTGTAGAACTTGACCGTGGCCCGGTAACCGTCAGACTGTTTGGAGTATCCATGCCACATGATAGCCTCTGTGACGGTTCTCGCGCGACAGTCATGCAGACGGTCGTCGGCACCTGTCAACTGCCGTGACAGTCCTCGTCCCCAGAGGGGTGTTGTGCGACACCAACCCGTACGAATGTCGTTCTCCATGAACAGCCGGTGCTGCACCATGTCGGTGTAGGGCCAGATGGTCTGATTTGGATATTTCGGCAACAGCTTCGTGTAGTCGCCGTCGGTTGCCAGCTGGTTAGCGTCAGCGTAAGCACGGGTAGCGCCGTCAACCCACATATTGTCGTCGCCGGTCTTCCATGACGGACGGTGACACTGGGCACAACCCATCTCGGTGAAGAGCTGTTTGCCGCGCTGCACCTGCGGGTCGTCGAGGTTTCGGGCAGCTGGAACGGCCAAGCCCCTGTGCCACACAATGAACTGATAATACTGCTTGTCGCTCATCTCCTCCTCTCCATTGTAAGGCGCATTGTTCAGCAGATACTGCTCGAAGATGTCGCGCTTGCCGAAGTTCGATGCGCTGAGAATCTCATAGACACGAGCTGCAATACCTGCATCGGTGCCGTCGGCATAGTAGGGATAGAGAATGCTGGAAGCCTCACGTCCGTGCTCCTTGATGTAGCTGATGACTTCCGGGTCTTCACTCATAGCCTGTGCCCATGCGGGCGTGGTGTAGAGGAAGTGGCGGTCGGAACGTGTGACGTTGGTGATGTTCCAGATGGCGTTAGCACCGGCACCGTCCTGCAAGGAGCCACGTGTCATCGCATAGGTGAAACGCTTGAGCGGACCGTGTGAACCTCTGAAAGTGCCGATGTCGTTGTATGCGGCGCTGTAATAGGCAGAGGCCTTGAACGTGCCTGCATCCTTATCCCACATGGCGGGATTCAGTTCTACATATTTCGACTCAGCCTTCCACTGTGCCTCAATATCCTCGTCTGTGAGTGCGTCGAGCAATCCCGTGCCGTAAAGTCCGATGGTTGACTCAAGTCGTACCTCATAGTCGGTGGGCACGGGGTTGGTGTTGAACGCCGTAACGGGAATGTTGACGACAGGATAGATGAGTGAATAGCTCTCACCCGAGCCGTCGGGGAACGTCATGCTCAGTCCGCTGGGCATGCTTTCCACGTTACGCCACTCGATGCTGATCTGCGTCTCGTCAATAGGTGCCTTAAAGGGTTTCATGGCCTGTGTCTGCGGCATTCCCGTCACCTCGCTGATGTAGGAAGACGGTGCTACGGTGTAGCGCACACCGTCCTCGGTGAATGCTTCGTTGGGGTGATAGACGACGAGCAGATAGCCGTTGCCGATGTCGTTGGCGCGGTATGACGTCTGACGCTTGCCGTGACCGTAGGCAGGGTGACAGGCGATACAGCTGTTGCGTACCCATGCAGGACCGAGACCCTTACGCGGGGCTACGTCAACGGTGTAGAGATGCTCAAAGAAGTCCTCGCCGACGTTGAAGTCCTGTTCCATGCCGCTGATATTCTCCACAGCAGGTGCAGGGGCAGAATAGCTGGCTTTCTCGGTGGTACCCAGCTGTCCGCCAGGATACCACTCCTCAGCTGTGAACACATCGTTGGCCTTGCCGAAGGGGTCTTCCTCGGGCGTCAGCGGGCCGAGGTATTCGGCATCCTTGTCGTCCGTACAACCCGTCATGAGGGCTATGGCCAGTAATGCGGTAAGTGTTGTTTTCTTCATTCCTCAACCTCCCAGTCTTCGTCGTCTTCAAAAGCAATATTCCAGATAGTACAGCAGTACTTGACGAAAGGAGAGGGCATACCGCTGATGGCAGCGATAGCGTTGACATAACTGTTCTCTACGCTGGTGTTCACCTTGTCGCTCTTCACGCTGGCAAAGAAGGTGTGGAAGCTGTATTTGTTAGCCGTGCGGTTGGTAGAGCCGAGCCAGACGTTACGAATGGAGCGGATGTTGTCGCGGAAGTCGGCGATGGAGTTGTAGCTATAGGGCGACTCCACATAGCTGACGTCTCCGGCGGCAAAGGGGTTGGCAATTTTCGCCGTTCCCACCTCGTTACAGATAGCTACACATGAGCCTTCGTCGTTCGACAGCACCTGTGCGATGGCGGCCTTCAGGGTGGGGAAGGTGCTCTTGCTGCCGCTGATGCCGGCGGTGGTGAGGTTTTCACCGAAGGACAGCCCGTTCTGTGTCGTGTAGTCGAGCTTGGCAGCTTCTACTACAGCCACACGTGAGGCATTGGCAGTTGTCTTGCCCTCCCACGACACCTGGAGCTGGAAGGTGCGTTGCTTCAACAGCGTGCAGATGGTCTGGGCGTAAGCCAGTTCCTGGGCACCGGTGATGCTCTCGAAGTTCTTATAGGTGTCGTTGCCCTGCAGCTCACTCACCTTACGCGGCTGTCCGTCGCGGAAGAGGATGAACTCCAGCGCATGGAAGCCGAGGATGGTGGCGTCGTCGAGCATCTCGTCGTTCATGCCGCCCTTGAAGTAGCTCAGCAGCAGCGAGCGGTTGAGGGGCCACGAGTCAATGGTGGGGTCGATGTCGAAGTCAGAGGCAGCACCGCCGAGGAATGCCTCGCTCTGTTCCCAGTACTTACGTGCGGCCTTGAAGTCCTCGCAGGCTTTGTTGATTTGTGCCTGGGTGATGGTGCTGACGGTGAGTCCGTTCAGCGTCTTCTCCAGGTCTTCGGTGTTGTTGGCCAGCTGGGTGTAGGTGGGCACGATGACGTTGCTCACCAGGTTCTTCAGTACCTCACGCAGATAGTTCTCCTGCTCCTCGGTGAGTTTGGCAGAGGCAATGGCAGCGTTGGCGGCTTCGAGTTGACTCACCAGGTCGGTGCATCCGTCAATGGCTGTCTGTCCGAAGGTTTTGTTGTCATAGCCCGTTGTGATGTCGGGGTAGTTCTCTTCATCCACCACGGGGCTGGTGGTAATGATGTTGAAGCCCTCGGCTGTCTGTTCGTTGTTCTCGTTGTTGTCATCGCTGCAAGCGGTGAAGGCCAGAGCGCCCATGAGGGCGCCGACCGACAGAATCAAAATCTTTTTCATTTGTAGTTTAATTATTTTAACTATGAATTATGAACTATGAATTATGAACTATGAATTATGAACTATGAATTATGAACTACATAAAAAATCCCTCATACGCAATGCCGATGTTTACAGACGGCTCGTCGTTATAGAACGACTTGAGGAAGCGCTTGGAGTACTCGGCCTTGATGACCACCTGCGGGATGGGGTAGTAGTTCACGCCCAGCGCCATGCGCTTCACCTCGGTGTAGTCGTAGGCGGTGCTGTTTGTCTGGCTGGCGTAGGGATTGTACTGCTCGTAGCGTCCGAAGAGGTAGAGCTTTTTGGTGGAGGGTTCTTTGCTGTGCAAAGCGGCAGAGCCGAGCGGAGTGAAGAGGGCGAGGATGTTGTAGCCTGCCTCGATGCCGATGGCGTAGGCATTGCCGCTGACGAAGGCGGAGTGCTTGTAGGGCGACTTCGAGTTCAGTCGGTTATACATATACTTCAGCTCGCCGGCATCGCCCAGATAACCGTAGTCAGCCTGTCCACGTACAATCCAGTTATGGCCCTTATAGGTGAAGTCGAGCGAGCCCACAGCCACCTTGCCCTTGTAGGTTGCTCCGGCACCGTTGGCATCGTTGGGGTAGGAGTTGCCGATGCTATGGCCGTAGTAGCCGCTCACGCCGATGCGAAGTCCGGGCACCGTGTAGTTATCTACGCGGAGCGCCACGCCGTACTTGTTGGCGATGTCGAACTCCAGGGGCGACTTCGGTCCTTTCTTGATCCAGTTCACGTTGGTGAAGTTGTCGGCATTGAGACCTGCCAAGAATTGTGCTTCATAGCGGAAGTCCTTGTAGCGTCCCCAGAACGACACACCCGTCTGGTGCCACGTGGAGGGCATGATGGTGTTCTCGCCCTCGGGACGATAGACGGTGAAGAAACTGAGCGGTTCGTGGTGGGCGTTGTTCAGGCCTACGGGTACGACGATGTGGCCGGCGCGTATGTTGGCAAACTTGCCGAACGACTTCTGAATCCAGAACTGCTCCAGTTCCACCTCGCCGCCTTTCTCGGTCTCGGTTTCCCATTCGCCGCCTTCCTCGTCCTCCTTCTCGTTGGCGCTGCCTGTGCCGCCGTGCTCGAACTCAATCTCTGTGCCGAACGACCAGCCGTCGCCGAACTCATAACCCAGATAGATGACGGCATGGGCAATGTCGAAACGTCCGTGACTCGGGTCGTCGCGGTGCTCCTCGGGCTGACTGTAGCGGCTCACGTGGTCGCTGTAGTAGTTACGCGAATAGCCCACCTCGCCATAGCCGCCTACGCTCAGACGGCTTTTGGCGTGTGAGAAGACGCTGTCGCCAGCGCTCTCCTGGGCGCTCGTCCCTATGGGAAAAAAGACAAGCATACCCATTACTAAAGATGCAAAATACCTGTTTCTCATTTCTTGTTTTTCTATGCTTAAATGCGTTATTATTCTCAATTTTTTCTCAATTGCGCCGCAAAGGTAGCCATTTGCCCCAAGGCCTGCAATACCTAAAAATAATGAAAATGCCCGCAAATACCTACTATTAGGGATTGTGTATGTCGGAAATAATGTGTACTTTTGCACCGTCTAATTAATAATAGGTAGAGCATCATGAAGAATATGAAAATCTATGAGGCTGACGACAAGATGATTTCACTCATCAAGGACGACTACAACATCCTCCAGTCGCTGGGTTCCTTCGGCATCAACCTCGGTTTCGGCGACAAGACCGTGCGTGAGACATGCGAGATGAACGACGTGGACACCTACACCTTCCTCGCCGTGGTGAACTACACCATCAACGGACAAGGCAGCGAGAGCCGTCACGAGGATGACGAACAGCTCTCCGTACCCACGCTCATGCACTACCTCAAGGCCAGCCACGAGTATTACCTCGACTTCCAGCTGCCCTTCATACGCCGTGAGCTCGAGGAAAGCATCGACGCTGCCACACACCTCGGACAGCTCATCCTCAGGTTCTACGACGAATATGCCCGTGAGATACGCCGCCACATGATGTACGAAGAGAAGACGCTCTTCCCCTATGTGCAGGCCCTACTGGAGCAGCGCCCCGTCAACGACTACAGCATCGAGACCTTCTCGAAGCACCACGAGAGCGCCGACAGGAAGTTGCGCGAGCTGAAGCTCCTCATCATCAAATACCTGCCCGCCAATGCCCACCTCAACAACAAACTCACCGCCACGCTCTACGACATCTATAACAACGAGGAGTGGCTCATGCTTCACGCCCAGGTAGAGGACAACATCTTCGTGCCTGCCATCCGCCGGCTGGAGCGGCTGACGAAGCAGCAGGACGTCACGAAAAACATCTCCACGATGGTCTTCAAGAATGGCACCGACAGCGGTGAGGCACTCAGCGAACGCGAGAAAGACGTCATCGTCAGCCTCGTGCAGGGTATGCAGAACAAGGAGATTGCCGACCACCTGTGCATCTCCGTGAACACCGTCATCACCCACCGCCGTAACATCGCCCGCAAGCTGCAGATTCATTCCCCCGCCGGCCTCACCATCTACGCCATCGTCAACGGCCTCGTGGACATCACGAGCGTGAAGCTGTGATTCACTCCACAATATTCCCCCTACACAGGGGGATAAGAGAGGGTCTCGGACGAAAAAACGGAAGCCGCGCGGACTTCCGTTTCCTGGTTTTATTCTTTAAAAAGTGGATCAGGGAGAACCGACCCCCGACCCAGGTTAATCACCTTCGAACTTGTAGGTATCCATTGACTGATAATCCTCAAAGGACATAACGTCCTCCCACATGTCACCCCACGAATTATGCTGCAGTTTTGCATTGTACATCTCGCGCAATCCGTAGGGTTATTCTACAATCTTTCCCGTTTTGTCAATCTTGTGCCACTTATCATTAGCGTCAACAACCTCAGCCAGACCCTTGGTAAAAAGTAGTGCAAGCTTCCACTGGAAAGGAATAACCACCTTGCCGGTCTTGTTGATATAGCCCCACTTGCCGTCGGAATCCTGAACAGCAGCCAAGCCTTCTTGGAAGCACGATGCATTTGCCCACTGGCACGACAAGACCACCTTGCCTGTCTTGTCAATAAACCCCCACTTGTAGTTGTCGCCCTTGACCTGAGCCAGACCATCGCCAAAAACACCTGCATCTTTCCACTGGCACGGAATGACCACCTTGCCCGTTTTGTTGATAAAGCCCCAATTTTGGTTGGCGTCCCGGACTGCAGCCAGACCTTCACAGACCTTCTTTATATATTCCCACTTGCATGGAATTACGACCTTGCCCTTTTTGTTGATAAAGCCACACTTGCCATTATCGTCCATAACCATAGCCAGACCCTCGGAGAAAGAACCTGCCATTTTCCACTTGCACGGAATGACCACCTTTTCTGTCTTGTCGATAAAACCATACTTCCCGTTGTCACCCTCGAACCAAGCCAGACCCTCGCTGAATTCACCTTGGGTATCAAAATCCCACTGCGCACACGCATGCGTTGCGGGTACTATCAACAATACAAAAGCTACTAATAATACTTTGAAAATCTTTTTCATAATTTTATTGTTTTAGTTATTCTATGTTTTGTTATTTGTTCCCGCACGGAGGCACAGGGTTTCATAACTTTATAGTTTTAAATCCATCGGCAAAGATAATACTTTTTCTTAAATATCCAAAACATTTCCTCGCTTTTTTCTGCTCCCTTACACAAAACGCGCAAAGTGTGCAGAAAAAGCACCAAAAAAGCCTCCCCTAAACAGGGGAGGTCTGGAGGGGGCTTTACGGTGTCACCGGCGCCTCGTACTCGTTGATGGGCGTGTAGGTGTGGGTACGGATGACCACAGCGTCTGCACCCTCGCCGCGAGTAGTCTTGGTGATCTCGTCGAAGTCACCCCACTGCAGTGAGCACTTCTGCTTAAAGGCCCTCGAGGTCAGCTTGTCGAGGCTGTTGCCCTCGGGTTTGAAGCGCACGTGGATGCCCTGCACCGCGTCTGAGGGGTTGGTGTCGCGCACCGCCTGCTTGTTGGCCAGCCCGTACTTGACGGTCTGCGCCTGTGGGTAGAAGATGCCGATGCCGTTGAGCTTGACGCCCACACCCTGTGCCACCAGTTCGGGGATGCACTCTGAGAGCTTGTTGAGCACGCCTTCTACCACGTCGCGTGTGAAGAGACTTCCGTGTGCGGCGATGTGCTCGGACAGCGCACGGGTGCTGATGGTGTTAATACCTCGCACATAGGGGTACCAGTGCTGGTACTGCTCCGACTTGGAGTTGGTGTTCTGACGTGCGTTCAGAACCATTACGATGGAATTCTTAATTCCTGCCATGATATTAGATTATTAAAGTGTTGTTTGGAGAATCGGGGCCTTTCCCCGACCGCCGTTTGTGTTTCTTTTATATGTTACAAAGGTACGAAAAAAAACGGAAACTACCAAATAATTTCCGTTCTTTTTTTACTTGATTTATAATTATTTTCTTAACTGTATGTCAATGGATTATCGTGTCCATTTATGTTCCACCTAAATCGCATTTACGTCCCGTGTAAGCGGTGGTTAGGTGGCATGTAAATGTGCTTTTCGAAGCACTGTGACACATGTTACACTTCGTTTATTATTTTGAGTCGGTAAAAACTTTGAAGAGAATTAGAGGCTCAAAAAATAGAAAAACTTGTGTAACATGTGTAACAGCGTGTCAGGATGTGTGATCAGAAAGGCAGCACTTTCTCTTCCTCCTCTTGGCTTATCGTCTCCTGGATATGTGCACATGACTGCACATAATAATAAGGTTTCTGCTTGCCGTTGTCGCGCATGATGTGCCGTTCGCCGTCTTTGGCCTTTCCCGTGACAGATGCCGGATTGAAGCAGGCGATGTGATTCGCATACTCGCAGTATGACTTCAGATGTGTTGTTACCATTCTTGGCGACCAGTTGTCGTGTGTCTCCCTGTTGAAATCGCCGATGACATCCTCGGCTTTCAGATGGCAGTCGAGATGTCCGCTGCCGATGCTGAAATAGTCTTCGGCCCACTGCATGAAGTCCCTGCCGATGGCAGTCTGCTGCTCTCGGCGGTTGATGCGTTGCATGGGCGGCAGTTGCCGGCGGTCAGGCTTGGGGAGTCGCAGGTAGAGTTGCAGACACTGAAGCATGAAGTGTGCATCGGCCTGCCAGTCGGTTTCGCTGTAGTCATCACCCATCAGGTTACAGCCGAAGTCGTCGCTGATGGTACGTGTCTCGTTGTAGTCATTGTTTTTCGTCTTCACGTGGTAATAGTCACTGAACACGATTGGCCACAGACGGCGTTCGGTTGAGGGTGAGTGGTCGCGAAGGGTATAGTTCGTGGCGAAGGCCCACTTGGGACTCTCTGCGAATGGTATGACGTAGGAGTTCTGACCTTTCTTCTCCACACGCAGGTCGTTGGTAATCATACCGTAGAAATAGTTGTAGTCGAAGTCTTTGGGACACTCATCTACGGATATGAGTCTTGTAGAGCTGGTGACACCGTCGAAGAGGAATTGCGAGTTGCTCTTCTTCTGCATCGTCCTGCCATCAATGGGGAAGGAAAGGATCAGTTTGCCTATTGCATTCAGGTAGAAAGACTTGCCGCTGCCACCGTTGCACTCGTTCGTCTCGGTCATGGCGTAGTCAAGACACAGCGTTGCCCACGTCGCCGACTCTGACTTGTAGCCGTGTATCAGATAGCCCAGGTTAAGCATCTTACTGAGCATGCACTGTTCCTCCTCGTGTTTCTCCTCATCAGTAAGAGGAATTCCTTGTTCGTCCTCCTTGCGCCAGTAGAGGCGTGAACTGTTGCGGATGAAACGCAGCAGTTTGCTGGGTGCATTGTCATCGACATGCAGGTGATAGCAACCTTTCTCGTCACGCGTAACGTCGAACATGGGCTTCATGTCGCGGTAGTCGTGCTGAATGACGGCATCAACCCAAACATAGTGGTTCCCCGATGCGTCGGTATAGGAGTTGCGGGTAATCTTGTCTGCTGTCAGTTCTATCCAGCCGTTCTTGAAATAAAAACGCTGTGAGGTAGCCGTTGCACTCGTGAAGTCGAGGTCGTCGCGTTCAGTGAGCGGACTGGTGGTGTTGTTGGGCAGTGTGCGCTTGCTGAGCAGCGTGTTCTGCAACGCCTCGTTAACCCCCTGCTGCTCACACCACTCCTTCAGGAAATTGATGATGGTCTTGGCTACGATGCGACGCACCTTGATGCCGCTGATATGAATATACTGAGGATTTGTCTGCGTGTCATCCTTCAGCGTGCAATAGCCGTTCAGCCAAAGGAAATAGCTAAGTGATGTCTGCGAAATGGCATATTCACTTTTTCCCTTACCATTTGTATGTTCTTCCCAGAATTGTGCACGATGGGCGCGACCGATAAGCTGTCGAAAGGAGGATTCGTCAGGATGAAGTCTAACAAAGTCCTTCAAGTCCTTGCACTGACGCCCTCGGTTGTCGTGCGTGCCGCCGAAGTCCTTGTCCGTGAGCCAGGCAGTGTAAAGCGTCGGCTGACTCAGAGCCAGGGTGGTACCCATACGCCTGCCCGTCTCGTCGATGTCGGGAATATTGACAACACGTTTGGCAAACTTCAGCAGTTCCTCGTGTTCGGAAGACCTCAGCAGTCGCGTCTCGCTGTCCGTCCATACAGGCTGATAGCCCATACTCAGGGCATTGACGGCATCGCTGCCTCCGCTGACCAGCAGCACCTCCGTCAGGCGCTGCTCGCTGTTCTTGCGCCACGCCTGCCGGAGTGCCTGCATACCGTAGATATAGTCCTTCGGCTTCTGGCCGATGAAGCGGAAACGGTATTGCTTGTCATAGTTCTGCGGCTCATAGACCTTCCAGAATGTCTGCTCGTTGCCGTTTGCGTCTGCATAGGTACACCTCTGTGCATAGATGGCATAGGTGTCCGTCGCCGTGATGGTCGTCGTCTTATCGTCGCCATACATGGTGAGCGACTTCACGGCGTGCCAGTCCAGCGCCTCCAGATGCTCAGGTTTCACCAGCGGTCCCCATACCGATAGGTCCATGCTGCCGAAACCGTCCAACAGCTCCAGATGCGGCGGTCTGCCACGCTCATCGTTCTGCGTCGTGCGCTGTTCTATCTTCGGGCGGTTGACGTCGGGAGTCAGGTCAGAGCTGACGCCGTATATTTCCGCCAGTTCCTGCAAAGCCATCGAGAACCTCTCTTGTCCATAGCCGCGACTCCACATGTAAAGGTCTATGGCCGAGAACCAGCCTCCGCTGTCGCCCATGCCGTAGTCCTTCACGTGCCAGCTGTCGTTGGCGTCATGTGGAGGACAGAGCTGTGCCGACGGAGTTCGCTCGTCGCTGCGCAGGCGGAACTTCTTTTTGGGATGGTTAATTACTTCGGCGGCTGCAGGGCAGACGTCGGTGATGATATCCAAACCGCTGTTGGATACAGATAAAATACGGGTAAGCAAGTCTACATGTTGCTTCATTGTTGATAATAAAATTATAAAAGGTTATACGATTGAGGCGTGTTTCTCATAGCTCTGGAGGCTTTGTTGAGTCCTTCCTCTTTGTCGCTGCAAAGTTACAAAAAACGGACAACATTACAAAAGAAAAATCCAAAAAAGTTTTCCATTTTGGACAACTTTTTTTATGAGTGTACATGGAAAGTTTCCCATTTCCCACTAATCCCCCCCAAAAAAACCTAAAACCGCACCATCGCTCCTTTTCCTATCCATACCTTCTTTTACAAGAGAATAAATTGCTTTTTTCTTGTTTATTTCAAAAATACTTCGTATCTTTGCAGGCATAGTACATAAAACAATAAGAAGTATGACACAAATTGTTGTAAACGTATCCGACCACAGCATTGTTCCCGGGCTTCGGAAAGTGCTGAGCCGCATTGGGGGTGTTGAGAAAGTGCAGGTGGTGAGGGAAAGGACAAGGAAACCGTCTGCACGACAGAAATTCCTTGGTGAGCTGCGCCATGCGGTAGGGCAGGCCAAAGACTTCAAGGAGGGCAAAGTTGAATTTGGAACTTGGGAGGAAATGATGAATGAAATATGACTTCCGCCCCTCTCCTGATTTCGTCAAGGGCGTCAAGACCCTGGCAAAACGCTATCCGTCGCTGAAGGCTGACTTGCAGGAGTTGCGCAACAGCCTGGAGCAAAACCCTGAGCAAGGCATAGACTTGGGCGGTGGCTTGCGCAAGGTGCGGCTGAATATCCGCAGCAAGGGGCGTGGAAAGGCTGGCGGTGCAAGAGTTATCACTTGCAACATCATCATTTCAAAGAACGATATGGTGATAGCATTGGTATATATCTATGACAAGGCTGACGCATCAAGTGTTAAGAACGACGTTATGCGCGGCATTGTAAAAGAAATGGGATTGCTGTGATGTCCATCAAGCAGTATTCTTTAAGTCACAAAACACACCAAACGGCAGGCTCATCACCTGCCGCTTGTGTTTACATCTCGCGCAATCCGTAGGGTTATTCTACAATCTTGCCCGTCTTGTCAATCTTGTGCCAAACACCGTTGTCGTCCTTGACCTTAGCCAGACCCTCGGAGAAATCCCATGCAGCTTCCCACTGGCATGGAATGACCAGCTTGCCCGTCATGTCGATGAAGCCGTACTTCCAGTTGTCGTCCTGGACCCGAGCCATACCCTCGGAGAAAGGCCATGCACTTTTCCATTTGCAGGGAATAACTAACTGACCCGTCTTGTCGATGAAGCCACACTTCCCGTTGTCGTCCTTGACCTTAGCCAGACCCTCGAAGAAATCATATGCATCTTTCCACTTGCAGGGAATAACCAGCTTACCCGTCTTGTCGACGAAGCCCCACTTCCCGTTGTCGTCCCTGACTAAAGCCAGTCCCTCGCAGAAAGCCCCTTTATATTCCCACTTCTTCTTTGCCGGTTTCTTCTTCGGTGGCGTTGTGGGCCTTGTGGTTCTCGTGGGTGGGCGTAAGTTGTCATAAATCTGCGCACTCATGCCTGCAGGCGTAGTCAGCAGCACCATTACGGTAAGGAGTATTTGATAGACGTGTTTCATGTCGTTTGGTTTTAAGTTCAACAGACAAAGGTAGTGCAAACTGAGCGAAATGCAAAATAAATTAACATTTATTTTCATTTCCGAGGTGCAGCCTATCTTCGACGATAGTCAAAGTTTCCCATTTCCCACTAATCCCCCCTAAAAACCCCTAAAACCGCACCATCTCTTCTTTTCCTCTCCATTCCTCCTTTACAGGAGAATAAATTGCCTTTTTTCTTGTTTATTTCAAAAATACTTCGTATCTTTGCCGTCGGTTGCTGCCAATGATGGCTTCAGCGGAGGTCGGCAGCACGACATCGTGGAAATATTAACAAGCGTTTGCTGTTATTCGGAATTGTTCTGAAATGTAGGAAGTTTCAAAAGCTAATCCGTATGAATAAGTCGCAGACGTCTGTGCGTTAAGCATGGGCGTGACTTATCCGGATTAGCAGGTATCCTACAACCTCAGAGCATGGATGAGAATATCGTCTGTGCTTTTTGTTGTAGTAGCCTGCTCTCCGAAGATAAGCAATACGCATAATGCATAGCGTATGGCTAACAAGAATCTGAATGCTGCTAAGACGGCTAAGAAAGACGAGTTCTACACGCAGATGACGGACATCGAACGGGAGTTGCAGCACTACTGGCCGCACTTCCGCGACAAGGTGGTGTTGTGCAACTGCGATGACCCGTATGAGAGCAACTTCTTCAAGTACTTCGCCCTGCGGTTCAATCAGTTGGGATTGAAAAAACTCATCTGCACTTGCTATAACGGCTCTCCCGTGCAGGGCAATGAGCTGATGATTGACTTTGGTGACTTCGCGGACGAGCCGAAGAAGGTGGCCTATAAGGTGGAGATAACGGAAGTACGTGACATGAACGGCGACGGAGCCGTTGACCTCAGCGACGTGCAATACCTGCTGAAGAACGACAAGAATGTCCTCTCTACGCTCAAGACTGGCGACTTCCGAGACCCTGAATGTATTGAACTGCTGAAGCAGGCAGACATTGTCGTTACCAATCCGCCGTTCTCGCTGTTTAGGGAGTATATAGCACAGTTGGTTGAATATGGTAAGAAGTTTTTGATTATTGGGAATCAAAATAATATCACTTACAAAGAAGTTTTTCCTCTTCTGATGAATAATCTTGTCTGGCTTGGGTATAAATCTGGTGATATGGCATTTAGGGTGCCAGAAGATTATGAAGCAAGAGAAACACGTTATTGGCAAGATGAAACAGGACAAAAGTGGAGAAGCCTAGGAAATATTTGTTGGTTTACCAATCTTGATCATAATAGGCGTCATGAAGAACTCGACTTAGTTTGTCGGTATTCTCAAGAAAATTATCCTAATTACGATAACTATAATGCAATAGAAGTTAGTCGAGTACAAGATATTCCATATAATTATAATGAAGTTATGGGAGTTCCTGTTACATTCCTTGACAAATACAATCCTGAGCAATTTGAAATAGTAGGATTAACAGAGAGAAGCGAAGAATATAATCTGAATTCAGAGGTTATTAATGATTTAAGAATACCTGGTTATACAAAATACGATAGACCTTATATTAAAGGCATAAGAAAATACGCTCGAATCCTCATCCGCAACAAACACCCCCGAACGATATGAATGACAGAATGACAATTACCCCAATTGAAGTGACCGTTGGCGAGATAACCAAGGGTTATGTGAACAACGACGAGCAGGGTGTTCGCGGCTACGACGGACAGCTCGACATCCGACCGCCTTACCAGCGCGAGTTCATCTACAACGAGAAGGAGCAGCAGGCCGTCATCACCACCGTGCTGCATGAATATCCGCTGAACGTGATGTACTGGGTGAAGCGCTCTGACGATGCCGAATGTCCCTACGAGGTGATGGACGGACAGCAGCGCACGCTCTCGCTCTGCGAATACGTGGCGGGCAAGTTCTCGTACGACTTCAAAAACTTCTTCAACCAGCCCGAGGACATTCAGCGCCGCATACTCGACTACAAGCTGACCGTCTATGTCTGCGAGGGCGAGGCCAGCGAGAAACTGGAGTGGTTCAAGACCATCAACATAGCAGGCAAGCCGCTCAACGAGCAGGAAATCAACAACGCCATCTTCGCAGGGCCGTTCGTCTCGGATGCCAAGCGCCACTTCTCGAAGTCAAACTGCGGAGCCTACCGCTTGGGCAAGGACTTGGTGAACGGCACGCCCATCCGTCAGGACTTCCTGAAGAAGGCCTTGGAGTGGATGGCCGACCACGAGACGCGTAACGGTCACCGGCAGACGGCCGTCGGCTACATGGCAGCCCACCAGCACGACCCGAACGCCAACAACCTGTGGACGTACTTCCAGAACGTGCTCAACTGGGCACAGACGAACTTCGACATGAAGAAGTTTCGCAAGATCATGAAGGGCTTGGACTGGGCTTCTTTCTACGACAGATACGGCAGCGAGACGCTCGACACCGCCGCATTGGGCCAGCGCATATCGGCCTTGATGCGCGACAGCGAGATACAGCGTCAGACGGGCATCATCCCTTACGTGCTGACGGGCGACGAGCATTATCTTGACCTGCGTGCCTTCCCCGAGGACATCAAACTGGCAGTGTGGGAGCAGCAGCGCCACATCTGTCCGCTCTGCGGCAAGGAGTTCGACTACGAGTTCATGGAGGGCGACCACATCACCCCCTGGCGCGACGGCGGCCGCACGGTCACGGAGAACTGCCAGATGCTCTGCCGCGAGTGCAACCGCAGGAAGGGCTCTAAATAAAGACTGAACACAAACAACTCCCCCCGGCATTCCGATTCATCAGGAGCGTCGGGGGGAGTTCTTATTTTCACAGCCCCTTATTCTATGCCGTAGAACCTGCGGATTTCAGGAGTGAGCTTGCTCTTGTAATCGACATTGTATTTCTGGCAACTCTCAATAACGTATTTTATATCAATTTGTTCACGTTCAGCATGAGGTGCCTGCTGGCAAATGTTATAAAGTTTGACTATTTCATCCAGTGTAATGTTCAATATCTTCACTATTGCCTTTTCGCACGTGAGCGTGTTTTGCTTTGTGGGCTTGATATCATAAAATCGTTGAACTTCCAAGGGGAGTAAGGCGTGATAATCAATGTCGAATTTCTTACAACCTTCTATAAAATAATTGGTATGTTTCTTGGCCTGTATTATTTCGGATTCAGTGGCAATATTCTGCAGCGTATAAAACCTAATCGATTGTATTAATCCAATATAGTCAGTTATCTTCGTCACTTGCACTGCCTCAGCCGACTGCTGTCTTGCCTCAGCCGACTGCTGTCTTGCCTCTGCTGACTGCTGTTTCATATAGGCTATAATATCCTGTTTATATTTCTTGCCGCAGGTCTTGATGTTGTCCATAGCTTCCTCGAAATCTGCAAGGCGTTGCTTGTTGCCGTCCTCGCCGTCGTAGAAGTTCTTCTTGGTGATTTGCTCATAAATGGCATCCCAGATGAAGAGCAGCTGGTTCTGCTTGTTGATTCCCCAGTCTTCTTTCATCTGCTGTGTGATGAACTGCTCTGTGAAGATTGCTTCGTCGCCTTCCAGCACCTTGCTCCCCTGCACATAGGCTTTCACGGGGGCCTTGTATTCGCTGGGCAGCTCCACGCCTACGGCTTGGCTCACCCTGTCCACAAGGTCCTGCGCCGACAGCGTTGCGGCGGCAAGCAGCATCATCAAAAAAAGAATAGATTTTTTCATACGTTTCTTCATTGTTTTACGGCTGCGAAGATACGAAGTATTTCCGAAACTGCCAAAGAAAAGGTCGAAAAAATAAGAAAGACAATAAACAGAAATTTTGCGGAGGAAATTTGGTGGTTTCAGAAATTAGCCGTAACTTTGCGGAAATTATGGAATCAACTAAGTAATACATAAAGACAAATGGCTAAGATTGTAACATTGGGCGAGATCATGCTTCGCCTGTCGCCGCAAGGCAACGACCGTTTCATCCAGAGTGAATCATTCCGCATCATCCCGGGTGGGGGTGAGGCTAACGTGGCTATCTCCTTGGCGAACTACGGCCACGAGGCTTACTTCGTCAGCAAGTTGCCGAAGCACGAAATAGGACAGATTGCCGTCAACGCCCTGCGCCGCTACGGGGTGAATACCAAATTTATTGCACGCGGTGGCGACCGCGTAGGACTGTACTATGCAGAGACTGGTGCCTCGATGCGCCCCTCGAAGGTCATCTACGACCGTGCCCACAGCGCCATCGCCGAGGCACAGCCCGAGGACTTCGACTTCGACAAGATCATGGAGGGCGCTGCCTGGTTCCATTGGAGCGGCATCACCCCCGCCATCAGCGACAAGGCTGCCGAGCTGACCCGTCTGGCTTGTGAGACTGCCAAGCGTCACGGTGTGACGGTGAGTGTGGACCTGAACTTCCGCAAGAAGCTGTGGACCTCGGAGAAAGCTATCAGCATCATGCGCCCGCTGATGAAGTATGTGGATGTGTGCATCGGCAACGAGGAGGATGCAGAGCTGTGCCTCGGCTTCAAGCCCGACGCTGACGTGGAGGGCGGACAGACGGACGCTGCCGGCTATGAGGGTATCTTCAAACAGATGCGTGAGGAGTTCGGTTTCAAGTATGTGGTCTCGACGCTGCGTGAGTCGTTCAGCGCTACGTTCAACGGATGGAAGGCGCTGATCTACGACGGAAACGAGTTCTACCAGAGCAAGCGCTACGAGATTAACCCGATCATCGACCGCGTGGGTGGTGGTGACTCGTTCTCGGGTGGTCTGATTCACGGTCTGCTGACGAAGCCGACGCAGGGCGAGGCCCTGGAGTTCGCTGTGGCTGCCAGCGCCCTGAAGCACACCATCAACGGTGACTTCAACCTCGTGAGTGTTGATGAAGTGGAATCCCTCGCCGGTGGCAACGCTAATGGACGAGTACAACGATGAAGAATGAAGAATGCTGCGCTTAAGCGAGTGGAGAGCGATGCTCGCATCAGTTATCCCGAGCGTGAGCAGTATCGACGAAGTCAATTTGCTGCCGCCGTAGTGAATGAAGAATTAAGAACGAAGAATTTGCTTCCGCCCATGAGACATTTTAAACGAGATGGTTCGACAATTCATGTAAAAAGTTATGCTTTTGCGGTGAGGATTGTTAAGATGTTCCTTCATTTTACAGACAATGACTGGAAACTGCAGGCCATCTATAAACAGGTTCTCAGGTCGGGAACGTCGATTTCTGCCAATGTGCATGAGTCGGAATTCGCACAAAGTCCTTCAGACTTCATTTCCAAACTTCATATAGCATTAAAAGAGGCTAATGAGACGATGAACTGGTTGAACTTGCTTCATGACACATCTATTCTTGGCGACAAGGAGTTTGAAAGTATGTCGCAAGATTGTAGTGAGTTGATTGCCTTGTTGGTTTCATCCATTAAAACAGTAAAAAAGAATAATAAAATTATAAACACGAATGATTAGTGCAGACCGGAAGAACAAAATTCTTCATTCTTCATTCTTCATTCTTCATTTATTTTTATGGCTAAGTTTGATAAGATAGCAGTGATGCAGAAGATCGGGGACACGGGTATGGTGCCTGTCTTCTATCACAAGGATTTAGAGACTTGTAAGAACGTGGTGAAGGCTTGCTATGAGGGCGGCGTCAGGGCGTTCGAGTTTACGAACCGTGGCGACTTCGCCCAGGAGGTGTTCGGCGAACTGGTGAAGTGGGCTGACAAGGAATGTCCTGAGTTGGCGCTGGGTATCGGCAGCGTGGTCGATGCTCCTACGGCAGCGATGTACTTGCAGCTGGGTGCTAACTTCGTGGTGGGTCCGCTGTTCAATCCCGAGATTGCCCCAGTGTGCAACCGTCGTCTGGTGCCTTACTGCCCTGGCTGTATGACGGTCAGCGAGATTGGCAAGGCTCAGGAGCTGGGCTGCGACCTGACCAAGGTGTTCCCCGGCGACGTCGTAGGACCGAACATGATCAAGGGCCTGAAGGCTCCGATGCCTTGGTCGAAGATCATGGTGACCGGTGGCGTGGCTCCCGAAGAGGAGAACCTGACCAAGTGGTTCAAGGCTGGCGTGTTCTGCGTGGGCATGGGCTCGAAGCTCTTCCCGAAGGAGAAGGTGCAGGCCGGCGACTGGCAGTATGTGACCGACAAGTGCAAGGAGGCACTCGGTTATGTGGCTAAGGCACGCGCAATGAAGAATGAAGAATGCTGCGCTTAAGCGAGTGGAGAGCGATGCTCGCATCAGTTATCCCGAGCGTGAGCAGTATCGACGAAGTCAATTTGCTGCCGCATGCTCTGTGAGGCTATATAAGACGATAGCCCCATTCCTCATTCATCACTCATCATTCTTCATACTATTCTTCATTCTTCATTCTTCATTCTTCATTTTCTGTTCCTGTTCATCACCCGATAGGCAGTCGGTGGACAAGCTGAATAATATTTCCTATGCCTATCACTACCGTAATCTTGACTCTACGGAGTACTATGCACGACGGGCTTACGACCAGGCTATAGGCGACACGACGACGTTGTTTTCCTCGGCCTATCGTGACGGTTGTGCCGAGGCGCTCAACAACCTCGCCTTCGTCAGCATCATGCGCATGGACTATGACGGGGCACAGCGTTGTCTTGACAGCCTGTCGGAGATGACCGACAACCAGGTGGAGCTGCTCATTGCCGACGTGCAGCGCATGCGCTTGTGTCAGCGGCGTTCTGCCAACAAGGAGTTTCACGACTACCGTGAGCGTGCCCTCGAACGCCTGCGGCGTATTGACGAGGACCAGGGACGGCTCTCGGAGCACCTGCAGCTGCGCATGATCTATGCCGAGAGCGAGTATGCCATCGTCAACTCCACCTATTATTATTATGTAGGACTTGAGCGCCAGTCGATAGATGCCCTCTATGCCATTGACCCGGGGGGAATCATCCAGCGTGACACGGCCCAGTACCTGAACTATCTCTACAATGTGGGCGCCGGCGGCATCATCACCGAGGGAACGCAGCAGGACATCAACCAGCAGGAGTTCGACTGCCTGATGCGTTGTTATCTGACTGCTTCGCAACATGACTATCCGTATTTTATCGCCAATTCGCTGGAGGCTTTGTCTGACCATTTGATGTCAGAAGAAACCCGTCAGCAGCTGATGGCCGACAACCTGCCCGCCATGAAGTTCATCAATCCGAGTGAAATTCCCGATGACCAGCTGCCTGTGTGGATGGCTGACGTCGCGCTGAGCATCTTCTATGAATACGGCGATGTCTATCAGACGGCTGGTGCCTATCGCACGCTGGCCTCCTGCTATCACTCCATGAACGATGATATGGCGGCTCTTGACATGCTGAACCTGGCACTCTCGGACGAGCGCATCAATCAGGCTCCAGACCTGGTGGCGAGTATCCGTGAACAGCTCTCGGTGGCTTACTCCGCTATCAACGACAAGGCACACAGCGACGAGAACCGCAACATCTACCTCGACCTGCAGGAGCAGACCCGACAGGACCGTTCGCTGCAGGCACGTGCCGAGATGTACGACCACGAATCCACGCAGCTCAACTGGATGCTGCTGCTGGTCGTTGTGGCTATCGTGCTGCTGGTCATCATGCTCTGGCTGTTCAATTATCTGCACACGAAGCGCAGCAAGGACCAGTCGCTCGACGAACTGCTGCAGCCGCTCAAGGAATGGCAGGAGGAGAACGAGCGTCAGAGCACGGAGCTGGAGGAGCATGTCGAGGAAATCAATGAGGCGCGTGACTTGAGTGTTGCCCATATCCGCAGCAATGAGCGCCGTAACCTGGAGCAGCGTGCCAAGGTGTCGCTGGTCAATGGCATCATGCCGTTCATCGACCGCATCGTGCATGAGGTGGAGCGACTCGACACGGGGGTGCCGTCAGCCAATGATGCATCTGCCGAAGGTTCGGACGACTCGCTCAGGGAGCAGCGTCTGGACTATATCCGTGAACTGACGGAGAAAATCAACGAGTATAATGACGTGCTGACGCATTGGATTCAGCTGCGTCAGGGTGAGCTGAGCCTGCGCATCGAGAGCTTCCCCTTGCAGCAACTGTTTGACATCGTGGCACGTGGAAAGATGTCGTTCAGCTTGAAGGGCATTGAACTGAACGTGCAGCCAACGGAGTCTATGGTCAAGGCCGACCGCATCCTGACGCTGTTCATGCTGAACACGCTGGCCGACAATGCACGGAAGTTTACCGACAAGGGCGGGCATATCGACGTGGCAGCAGAGGAAACGGACGACTACGTGGAAATCAGCGTTGCCGATACGGGTGTCGGTATGAGTCAGGAACAGTTGGAACACTTGTTTGACCATAAGGTGATTACGGACAATCCTCAAACCTCACACCAGCCTTCGTCACACGGCTTCGGACTGATGAACTGCCGAGGCATCATAGAGAAATACCGGAAGCTCAGCAACCTCTTCAGCGTGTGTACCATCGGTGCCGAGAGTGAGGAGAACAAGGGTAGCCGGTTCTTCTTTCGTCTGCCGAAGGGTAGGGTGATGGCGGTTGTCTGCCTGCTGATGTCTGTCTGCCAGCAAATCATCGCCCAGCCGCAGCCGCTCAGCAACCTTGACAAGGCGTATATCTACTCCGACAGCGCTTACTTCAGTAACATCAACGGCAACTACGAGCGCACCCTGATGTGGGCGGACTCCTGCCGATACTATCTCAACCAGCATTACCTCTCGCAGTATCCGGGCAGTCAGTTGCTCATGCAGCCGATGGGTGACACGTCGCTGCCTGCTCCTGAGATACAATGGTTCCAGGACAGCGTGCAGACCAACTATGACATTATTCTCGTCATGCGTAACGAGTCAGCCGTTGCTGCCCTTGCCCTCCATGAGTGGGCACTCTACCAGTACAACAACAAGGTCTATACGCAACTCTTCAAGGAACGCTCGGCGGATAACTCGCTGACTGACTACTGCCGTATGATGCAGCAGTCACGTACCAACAAGACCATCGCCATCGTCATCCTGCTGCTCGTCCTGGCCGTCATCCTGCCGGCATACTATCTGCTGTATTACCGTCATCGGCTGTACTACCGCTTCTGCGTGGAGCGCATCAATACCATCAATAATATCCTGCTCACGCCGCAGTCGGCTGCCGAGAAACTTCAGCAGATTGAGCCGTTGGCCTCAGCCGACTATCCGGAGGAACTGCAGCGTGTGGTCAGCCGCATCCTTCAGGCTTTGCGTGACTCCATCTCTTCACGTCAGCAACAGATTGTGAACATCGAGCTGGCAGAGGATGAGCGGCGCCGTGCAGAACTGGAGAACAACAACCTCCATGTGTCCAACTCGGTGCTCGACAATTGTCTGTCAACGCTCAAGCATGAGACGATGTACTATCCCAGCCGCATCCGGCAACTCGTAGATCGTCCCGAGACGGACATGCAGACCATTCACGAGATAGTGACCTACTACCGTGACCTCTATTCGCTGCTGAGTCAGCAGGCCATGCGTCAGGTGGAACGTGTCAAGCTGCACCTCGAACCCGTGACGCTCTATGGTGAAACGGTGCTGGGTGACAGCAACCTGCTCCATTACCTCTTCGAGATGCTGACACGTCAGGGTGAGCAGGTCAGCGTCAGCGTGAAGGACGACAAATATCTCGTCTATACGGTCACGACGAATCTGCACCTCACCGACCATGAGGCACAGGAACTCTTCTCACCGGCAGACGACCATATCACCTATCTGCTCTGCCGGCAGATTGTGCGTGACCACTCTGAAGCCACCAACCGCCGAGGTTGCGGCATCAGGGCGGAAATTGTGCAGGGCACGTCGGACAGTAACCCCCAACAGCCAACAACAATTATTATCATAACATTACCACGATGGAACCATTCAAAGTCATTATCGTAGAAGACGTCCCCCTCGAACTGAAGGGCACGGAGGGTATCATCCGCAATGACATACCCGAAGCAGAAGTAATAGGTACAGCCGACAGCGAGGTAGCCTACTGGCGGCTCATCAAGCAACAGCAGCCCGACCTCGTGCTGCTCGACCTCGGGCTTGGCGGCTCTACCACCGTCGGTGTGGAGATTTGCCGTCAGACGAAGGAGATGTACCGTGACGTGCGGGTGCTAATATTCACCGGTGAGATTCTCAACGAGAAACTCTGGGTTGACGTGCTCGATGCAGGTGCCGACGGTATCATCCTCAAGAGCGGCGAGATGCTTACCCGTAGTGATGTGCGCTCGGTGATGGAGGGCAAGCAGCTGGTGTTCAACGAGCCTATCCTGCGTAAGATTGTGGAGCGCTTCTGCCGTGCCGTCAGCAACAGTCAGGTAAGACAGGACTCGTTGGTCAACTATGAGATTGACGAGTATGACGAGCGTTTCCTGCGTCACCTTGCCCTCGGCTTCACCAAGGAACAGATTACGAACCTGCGTGGCATGCCTTTCGGCGTGAAGAGTCTGGAAAAGAGGCAGAACGAGCTGGTGCAAAAACTCTTCCCTGACGGCAACGGTGGCATCGGCATCAATGCCACACGTCTGGTGGTGCGTGCCCTTGAACTGCGTATTCTCGACATTGACAACCTGGAGCCTGACAGCGAGTGATGAAAACGGGACGTTTGTTAAGCCGGTTGGCGCTGATACTGCTACTTGTCGAACTGGTGTTGGTGCTGGTGTCGTGGATACTGAGTGCCGCGTCGCTGGGTGGTGTGCGCTCGCTGCTGAGTAGTGAGGGCATCAGATGGCTCTTTGGCCATTTCTCCACCATGCTGGCCACACCACAGCTGATATGGATACTGCTGCTCGGCATGGCGTGGGAGTGTATGAAGCGTAGCGGATTGTCTGCTCCCCGTAGCCATCGGGAGCGTATCGCCTTTGGTGCGGCGCTCATGGTGCTGGTGCTATGTGTCGTCGTACTGGTTCTGCTCACCGCCGTTCCACATGCTATCCTGCTCAGCGCCACGGGCAACCTCTTTCCGTCGCCGTTCAGCGACAGCCTCGTGCCCTTCTGTGCTGTTTCCGTCATGCTCATCAGCATCGTCTATGGCGTCGTGGCAGGGCGTTTCGACAGCCTGCACAGCGTCTATGAAACCCTTGTCGCCGGCATCCGCACCGCAGCCCCCTTTGTGCTGTTCTATATGCTCCTCGTGCAGCTCTACGAAACGGTGTGTTTCGTGTTCTTGCAGCAACCGTATTTCTAATTTGACAACCGGTTCATTTTACTATTGGACCATTTTACCATTTGACTATTTTACCATTTGACTATTTTACCATTTATTATTTGACTATTACCGTTGGCAATGGTCCAATTGTGAAATAGTCCAATTGTCAAATATATTGACGAACGAGTCTCGAAATTTCCTAAAAAGAACAGGAAAAAAGAAAAAGAGCATATTTTAGGATATATAGGACAGCGAAATTCGGATATTTATATCTACTTTTGCACCCGAAAAGTAAAAACGGGACATTGATATAAAAGACCTCATGCCAAGAGATGGCGCAGACACTCTGCGTATAGGCAATGATGACAATTTGGTGGTGATGGAAAATTTCGGACATTTGCCGAAAGGAAATTTACGTCTTAACAATCATGGAATCATTGTGATATGTACTGCAGGTATGGCCCAGTTCGACTACGACGGCCAGCAGATACAGCTACGTAAGAATGACCTTTTTCTCTATATGGCACATAGTGTTGCCTGCAATTTTATATCCTCGCCGGATTTTAACTGCCGACAGATATGGTTTTCCCGAAGCGAACTCTGGAACATCGATATGTATGGTGAGATTAGTCTGGCAGATCTGACTTATCTTAAGCAACACGCGAAGGTGCCTCTCACCGAAAACGACATTACATTGCTTGATGACTATTTCCGCTTGCTGTGCCGCCGGCTTCTTCTTCAACAACTTCAAACAGAACGTTGCTGACCGAATCAAGGCGTTTATGGAGAAGAAATAAGGAAAAGAATTTGGTGGTTTAAGCGATTGTTTGTATCTTTGCAGTCGTTAAAGGTTAAAGGTGGAGGGTTCTTTGCTGAGCAAAGCGGCAGAGCCGAGCGAAAGATGTAAGGAGAAATGTCTGGAGTATTCTCCCTCCACCCTCCACCTTCCACCTTCCACGAATGAAATCGCAGCCTTGCTGCAAAAAAACATAATAACTATGGGTAAGATAAAGACCATCGGTATTCTGACCTCGGGCGGTGATGCGCCGGGCATGAATGCTGCTATCCGTGCCGTGACACGCGCGGGCATCTACAACGGTTTCAACATCAAGGGTATCTATCGTGGCTACGACGGACTCATCAAGGGCGAGGTCAAGCCATTCACGACGGAGAACGTCAGCGGTATCATCACCCGTGGCGGTACCATCCTGAAGACGGCCCGCTCCAAGGAGTTCATGACGCCCGAGGGTATGCAGAAGGCGTACGAGACGTGCCAGCGTGAGGAGATTGACGCGCTGGTGGTCATTGGCGGTAACGGCTCGCTGACGGGTGCCCGTAACTTTGGCATGGAGTATGACTTCCCTGTCATCGGACTGCCGGGAACCATCGACAACGACCTCTACGGCACCGACGCCACCATCGGCTACGACACGACGATGAACACCATCATGGAGTGTGTCGATAGAATCCGCGACACGGCGAACTCACACGAGCGCATCTTCTTCGTGGAGGTGATGGGACGCGATGCGGGCTTCCTGGCACAGAACTGCGCCATTGCCTGCGGTGCTGAGGCTGCCATCGTGCCCGAGGAGGCGACCGACGTGGACCAGCTGGCTCAGTTCATGGGGCGTGGCATCCGCAAGTCGAAGAAGTCGTGCATCGTCATCGTCTCGGAGAGTCCGAAGTGCGGCGCACTCTACTATGCCGACCGTGTGAAGAAGGAGTTTCCCGAGTTCGACGTTCGTGTGTCCATCCTGGGTCACCTGCAACGTGGAGGCAGCCCGTCGGCACGCGACCGCATACTGGCCAGCTGTACTGGCGTGGGCGCTGTGGAAGCCATCAAGCAGGGACAGCGTAACGTCATGGTGGGCTACCGTAACAACGACATCGTCTATGTGCCCTTCACGGAGTGCATTCGTACTGACAAGCGTTTCGACAAACGACTGATTACGGTGCTTGATGAACTGAGTATTTAAGGTTAAATTTAAAGATAATATGGCAGAAAGTAAGAGAATTATGACTGCGAAGGTGTTGGGCGTTTTGTTCTTCATGCTTTACGCTATGTTCCTCATTTCCCCCGCAGCGGCGCAGAAGTTTCCTGTGGGTATTGTCAGCGTGCTCGACACGACGAAGAGTGTACAGTTCGGCGTCATCTCGTCGGTGGCTGCCGACGGTGGGCGCGGCTTCCAGTTCGGCGGTGTGTCGAACGTGTTGGGGCACAAATTCAGCGGTTTTCAGCTGGGTGGTGTGTCGAACGTGACGAACGGCATGGACGGTGGCTTGCAGCTGTCGGGCATCCTCAATGTGTCGTCGTCGATGATGCGCGGCTGGCAGCTGGGTGCCGTCAACTATGCCGACTCACTGAGAGGAGCGCAGATTGGTGTGCTCAATGTTGCCCGCAAGCGTCCCGGGGGTTGGCAGATAGGTATCGTCAACGTGTCGTACGACAGCATCGGCCATAAGATTGGCCTGGTGAACGTGAACCCGATGACGAAGATTGACCTGATGCTGTATGGCGGCACATCGAGCAAGGGTAACATTGCCGTGCGCTACCGTAACCGCTCGACGTATAGCATCATCGGTGTGGGTACGCACTTCATGGGCCTCGACTCGAAGTTCTCGGGGGCGCTGTTCTATCGTCTGGGACAGTACTTCCAGCTGTCGCCGAAGTGGAGCCTGAGCGGTGACATCGGCTTCTACCATGTAGAGACGTTCGAGAGGAACAGCAACGACAAGCCCGAGCGCCTGTACTCGCTGCAGGCCCGCATCAATGCGGACTATCAGATCAGCGAGCGCCTCGGTGCCTTCGCCTCTGTGGGCTGGGGACTGACGCGCTACTACGACCGCAACGAGACGTATCGCAACCGCCCGCTGTTTGAGCTGGGTCTGACGGTACGCCAGCCTCGTAACCAGCATGACACGTGGATGCGTACATGGGAAGAGCGGAGAGAGGCGCTGGATGCTTCTGACTCGACGATGGCGCTGCCCGTGAAGAAACGCTACTGGCAGGCTGCTGCCGAGGTGACGGGCATTAACGTGGGCGTGCACCTGTTCGACCGCTACATTCTCAAGACCGACTTCTCGGAAACCACCATGCGCACGCTGAAGCGTAACTTCACCGACGGTATGGTGTGGGATAACGACTTCTTCATCACCAACATGTTCGCCCATCCCTATCACGGCAACCTCTACTTCAATGCGGCACGCACCAACGGACTGTCGTTCTGGGAGTCGGGAGCCTATGCATTGGGAGGTTCGCTCATGTGGGAGTTCTTCGGTGAGACGGAGCCGCCAGCCATCAACGATGTCATAGCCACCTCGATGGGCGGTATGGCACTTGGTGAAATGACGCACCGCCTGAGCCGTACCGTGCTCGACGACCGCGAGCGGGGCTTCAGCCGTTTCCTGCGTGAGGCAGCTGCAGCCATCGTCAACCCCATTCAGGGACTGCACCGCATCATCAGCGGCGACGCATGGCGCGTGAGAAACAGCCACTACCGCTACCACGACTTCCATGAGCTGCCCATCGACATCTCGTTCACCCTCGGCTGGCGCTATCTGGCCGACGACGGAGCCCTGTTCCGAGGCGTACATGCACCTTACCTCACCATGACGCTGATGTACGGCACACCCGTTGACGGCGACAAGCATACCACTCCCTACGACTTCTTCGACGTGGAATCAACCATGGGAATCGGCGGCGGACAGCCCTTTGTCAACAAACTCAGCATCGTGGGACGACTGTGGAGCACGCCCATCCTCGACAAGAAGGACATGGCAGGCGAGTTCGGTCTCTACCAGCACTTCAACTACTACGACGCCAAGCCCATTGAGGACGGCTCAGACCTGACGCCCTACCGCATCAGCGAGGCAGCTGCCGTAGGCCCTGGCTTCATCGTCTCACTGCCCCAGACCGGCGCACTCTCCAAGCTCGAACAGCGCGTATTCCTCAGCGGCATACTGCTCGGCGGAACCAAGAGCGACTACTTCAACGTCATCGAGCGCGACTACAACATGGGCAGCGGCTTCAGCATCAAGTCGAAGACACGCCTCGACTTCGGACGCTTTGGACGCTTTATCCTCAACGCCAAGTACTTCCGCCTCTACACGTGGAAGGGCTATGACCCCGAGGACATCGCCAACGGCTTCGCTAACGTCGAGGACCTGCACTACCTGAACGTTCAGGGCGACCGCAGCAATGCAGCCCTGCTCGTCATCAACCCCGTCATGGAGATGCACCTCAGCAAGCAGTGGGCGCTCACCCTGTCGGCATCGTACTTCTCGCGCCGTACCTTCTACAAGTACTACGACACCGTACATGCCAACACCTTCGAGACCAA
Organism: uncultured Prevotella sp.; assembly: GCA_905233985.1. GTDB lineage: Bacteria > Bacteroidota > Bacteroidia > Bacteroidales > Bacteroidaceae > Prevotella. The sequence continues at coordinate 40,669 of CAJOFA010000014.1, read as the reverse complement.
GCTCGGCGTCACGTGCTATCTGTAAGAGTAGGGAAGATTGACCCATCCCCCAACAATAAAGAAGCCCCTCATCAACTGAAGTGAGAGGCTTCTTATTTTTTGTTTACGGCCTCGCATTTTTTTACTTTAACATCTCACGTTTTTACTATAATCTCCAGCCGATTATCGCCTGCATACGAGCCGCTCATCTCCTGCACTTCATCCCGTCATTCCCTCCGCCCGAGACAGCCATTCCCTACACCATAGACAACTATTGCGTCAAGTACAGGAAACCATCGCGTCAAGCGCAGGAAACCATCGCGTCGAGTACAGACAAGGGGCTCAATTTGTGTACTGACTTTTATGTATTCACCTCCGACTCGTCGTGATGGCAGAAATCACGGCAAATGGCTTCCACTAAATTGCCCAATTGTCCCTTGTTACCCCTCGAATCGGCTACGAGATGTGCCATTTGGCCACACATTTCCTTTCAAGTAAGGTCGGGATACTGAAATTCTGCGCCGCTGATATGCGTGCCAAGTACAGGAAAAAGCATCGAAACGAGGGGTTCGTGTATGGCTTTTGAGGCCTGTGAGAGCAACAATCGCTGGGTCTCCAAACCCTTGCCGAGGGTGGCATCTTAGGGGTACCAACCCTGTAATATCCTATATTACAATAAGTTACAATACTTTTAGTGATTAGTTATGTTGCTAATTCCTCCTGTGTTACTTCAGTTCTTCAGTTCTTCAGTTAAGTTTTGGGGGTATTCCATTCCATCAGTTTCCTCCTATATAATATATAACTAATTAATTATTAAATAGTTACAAATAATATAAAGTAGAATTGACGAATAAACGCCCCCTTAAATATAACTGAAGAACTGAAGAACTGAAGTAACGTACTATCTACCACTCCATACCGAATGGCTCCCTTACACAAAACGCGCAAAGTGTGCAGCACCCCCACCGGAAGAAAACCTCACACAACAAAAAACTTTTCTCTTTCTTTTTGTTAATTCCCTCGCATTTTTCTTGGTGGTTCCGAAAATACTTCGTACCTCTGACTATCGTCGAAGGTACTTCCGTTCAACAATAAAAATAAATTCTATTTTATTTTGTATTGTCTTCACTTATTCGTACCTTTGCAGCGTGCGAGGCAGTAGTCCGGCCTGCCGCTGGTGTGTCTTACGGCATGCGAGAGGAAAGTCCGGGCAGCATAGGACGCTCCACTGGTGAAAGTGCCAGCTGTCGGTGACGGCAGGTGTCAGCAGAAGAAAACAACCGCCTGCGCTATGTCTGAGAAGATAAGGGCATGGGTAAGGGTGAGAAGGTGGTGTAAGAGACCACCAGCCGTCGGGTGATCGGCGGGCTGTGCTATCTGGAGGCTGCAAGTTCATGTAAACCGTCGTCTGAGGGCTGTCCGTCCGAAAGTCCCTGAAAAGGCTCTTACGATGGAGGGTAGAATGCTAATCACAAACCCGAAGGGTAACCTGAGGGGTAGATAAATGGCAGGCATCCTCTATTTAGTTTTAAGTTCTTAATCATATTGTCAGAGGGTACAGAACCCGGCTTACAGGGCTGCTGCTTCGCATTTTTGAAAATATTACTATCAATACAAATAGCAAGATGTTGAAAAAGCTCATCCGTTTCCTACAAGTGGACATCTGGAACATCCCTTCACAAGGTGACTACCATCCACATGCCCTGCTCATCGAGGTGCTGAAGAAGCTCCTCCTTGCCGTGCGTTTCTTTACGGCCAAGCGTGTGATGAGCCATGCCGCTGCCCTGACGTACTCGACGTTACTGGCCATTGTGCCTATCTTTGCTGTGGTGTTTGCCATTGCAAGGGGCTTCGGCTTCAACAAGTATATTGAGGAGTGGTTCCGTGATGCCTTCAACTCGCAGCCGCAGGCCGCAGAAGTCATCATCAACTTCGTCAACAGCTACCTGGTACACACCAAGAGTGGTGTCATCCTTGGTGTCGGTCTTATCTTCATGCTCTACACGGTGCTCATGCTGGTGAGGAACATTGAGCTGACATTCAACGAAATATGGCAAGTGAAGAAACTGCGTGCCCCGTTCCGCATGTTTACGGACTATGTGGCCATGCTCTTCATGTTTCCCATTTTCATCGTGCTGGCGTCAGGTGTCAGCATCTTCATGGCAACGCTGGCCGACCGTGTGTCTGACGCCATGCTCATCGGGTCATTCATGCGCATGCTCATGAACCTGTTTCCTTACGTCCTCATGTCGGTGGTATTCATTGCACTCTATGTCTTCATGCCCAACACGCATGTAAAGTTACGCTATTGTATTATTCCCGGAATCCTGGCGGGCGTAGCTATGCAATGCCTCCAGCTCCTGTATATCCATTCTCAGATTTGGATGTCGAGCTACAACGCCATCTATGGTTCGTTTGCCGCTCTGCCGCTGTTCATGCTCTGGGTGCAGTTGTCGTGGACCATCTGTCTGTTTGGTGCTGAGCTGTGCTACACCAACCAGAATCTGGAATTCTACGACTATGATACCAAGACAATGGATATCAGCCACCGCTACCGCATGTTGATGAGTGCGCTGCTGATGAGTAAGATTTGCAAGCGTGCCGACTTGGAGCAGGAACCTTACACAGCCCTTGAGTTGCGTAAGTTGACGGGCATTCCCATCCGCATCGTCAACGACCTGCTTTACAACATGATTGATGCCGGTATGCTCATTGAGTCAACGCCTGACGAGAAGGAGTCCACATCGCGTTTCTCACTGGTAGGAAATGCTGAGAAGATGACCGTCGGAGCACTCATCGACCGTCTGGAAGCACAAGGTACATGGCGCCTCAACGTGTCACTAGACAGCCACTACAACGAAGAATGGAAGAAGGTGGTGAAGGGCCGTCTTGACTACCTCAACGCCGAACGAGAAATCCTGCTGAAAGATCTTTAACCCCTACGCCTATTTATTGAATGCTCCCAGCCGATAGGTGATGCCTTGGCTGTTGAGTGTCTTCAATGTGTAAACGCCATGAGGCAACTTGCTAATGTCTATCTGTGGCAAATTGTTGTGATAGGCCACGATAACACCCTGCATCGTTTCAATAACCAAATACTCCACCGGTAAGCCTTCGGGCAGTGCCGGTACGGTAAGCGTGCGCCCGTCGTTGGGAAGAAGGGTGGAAGAGGTTGGAGGGTTGAGGGTGGAGGGCTGAGGGTAGAGCGTTGAGCGTTGAGTATCCTGTATGGGGGCACTCTCGTTGCCATAACGGTCAACGGCGCAGACGGCGTAGTGTAAGGGTGTTGATGTTTGAACATTGAGAGCCATTCCCATGACACGAGTGGCAATGAGGTTACGCGGGTCGTCAGTGTTGACAGGCGACGATGTAGAGGCATATACGTTATAGGTCAGATACGAACCGTTGCTGTGGTCGCGTCCTGCTGTCCATGTCAGCATGTTATCGTTGACCTGCAGGCTGGCAGGAGCATCGGGCGGTGTACGTTGTGCCCAAGTCATCGGTGGCACGAGGGCAGGATAGGGGTCGAACTCACGCACGGTGAAGTCGTAGATTCCTTTCGTGTTATCCGTCAGGAACTTGCTGCGGAAGTGCGCATGTCCAAGTCCTAAGTTGCGCGACACGTACATCTCGCGTGTCAGCGTTTCCAACGGCCAGTTCTGCTCACGTGGTGCCAGCATATAGGTGCCAAATCCTACGGCAACGATACGTCCGTAGTTGTGCTGCTGCCAGTCATATACGAAGGGGTAGAAATGGTCACCCTTGAAATACATCATCGGCATCAGCGCGTCCATGAGATCGTCGCGCAGCCAGCCCTGAGCATCCTGGCACACCTTTGTGTAGGCATTCCATCCGCGGCTGCTGTAGTGTGACAGGTCAACGAACTTACCGATGGGTGCACAGCTGAACATCACCCACGGCTTCGATGCCTTGATTTCGTCGCGGATGCGGCGCACGATGCGTGTGATGTTACGTCTGGCCTCGTCATGTGAGACCGTAATCTTCCAGGTCTCAGGATAACGGATATAGTCAAGGTGAATGCCGTCCACATCGTAACGGTCGGTTATCTCACGGCAGATGGAGGCAATATATTCAGCTGTCTCTGAGCGTTCGGGATTCATGTAGCCCTCCTCGCCGATTTTGCGGATGTTGTTGGGGAATCGCTGGCGTATCTGCTTCGTGGCAGCGCTGTTCCATTTTCCTACGGGCAATGTCACTACCCAGGCATGTAGCTGCATACCACGTTTGTGACACTCGTCGATGGCAAACTGCAGCGGGTCGTAACCCGGAGAGCGCCCTGCGGTGCCTGTCAGAATATAGTCCCACGGCTCGATGCGTGAGGGGTAGATGACCGATGCGCGGATGCGTGTCTGCAGGATGACTGTATTGACGTTTGCCTCCTGCAACTTGTCCAGTATGCGACACAACTCCTGCTGCTGAGCACGCATGGTTGTCGTGTTTGTGGCACTTGTGCGTGGCCAGTCAATGCCGCCGATAGTCGTCAGCCACACCGCACGCATCTCATACTTCGGTATCGTCGTCTGCCCCATAGCGTGCAGCGCGATATATAATAAAGTGATAATAATTGCTATTCTTTTCATACTTCTATCCGCAATTTAATTGCGGGTGCAAAGTTACGAAAAAACGAGTGAAATGCAAAAGGAAAACCAAGTTTTTCTTTTCATTTCTGAGTGCCAAGTAAGTTCGGCGAAGCCAAAATTACGAAAATTTAATGGCATTCTCTTCGCTTATTTGATTTTTTTTGTTACCTTTGCAAAAAACTGAAAAGAATTATATCATGAAGAGATTTTTATTGCTTACTATTTGTGTCTTTGCCGTGCTGACAGCTTCGGCACAGAACAACCGTCCGCAGTTCGGCGAACGTCCGAAGCTCGTCGTGGGAATTGTTGTGGACCAGATGCGCTGGGATTATCTCTCTCGTTATTATGACCAGTTTGGCGAAGGAGGTTTCAAGCGCCTCATTGATAAGGGTTTTAGTTATGACAACTGCCTTATCAACTATGTACCGACTGTCACGGCCATCGGTCATGCCAGCGTCTATACTGGCACTACACCAGCGTTTCACGGTATCTGCGGTAACAACTTCTACATCGATGGTCATAAGGTTTATTGCTGCACCGACAAGAGCGTTGAACCTGTGGGCTCTGACAACAAGAAGGCTGGACAGATGTCGCCTGTTAATCTCGTAGCAACGACCATCGGCGACCAACTGCGCCTTCATACAGATTTTCGCTCGAAGGTCATCGGCGTAAGCTACAAGGAACGTGCTGCCATTCTGCCAGCTGGTCATTCCGCAAATGGTGCCTATTGGCTTGACCGCAAGAATCGCCAGTTCATAACTTCCACCTACTACATGGAGGAACTACCCCAATGGGTGAAGGACTACAACGCCGAGTTGATTGAGAACGAGGAGTTCAAACGTGTGGGTGAGGATGTAGGACTTTATCCACTCTGTGGACACATCACCACCGATATGGCTATCGCTGCCTTGAAAGGTGAACGTCTGGGACAGGGGGATGAGACTGATATGCTCTGTGTGAGCTACTCTGAAACCGATGTCATCGGCCACGAGTGGAGCACGCGCGGCGAGCACACCGACGAGGCTTATCTCGAACTTGACAAGGATATTGCCCGTCTGCTTTCTGCCCTTGACGAGCAGGTAGGGCGTGGTAACTACCTGCTCTTCCTCACCGCTGACCACGGTGCTGCACATAATTTCAAGTTTATGCAGGATCACAAGCTCTCTGCCGGCACGTTGAATAGCGACAAAATCAAGGAGCACATCTACGACGAAATGGCTAGCGACATTGGCGAGACACCAGGCATCATCGGCGACATCATGGATTGCCGCATCTTCCTCAATTGGGACAGCATTCGTACGCAGGGGCTTATTATCGCCGACATGACACACCAAGTGTTGTGGAGTTTAAAAGATGAGAAGGACATCATCTTTGCCGTTGCCTACGAGGATTTGGCAAAGGAAGCTATGCCGCCCCTTCTGCGCGACCGTGCACTCTTGGGTTATTATCCTGGACGTTCTGGCGACATTATTTTCTTCCCCAAGCCCAACTACTATGAATTTGGCCCTTATTCGTCGCCCGTGGGAACCACGCATGGTGAGTGGAATCCCTACGACGCCCATATCCCCATGCTTTTCTATGGTTGGCATGTGCCTCACGGCAGTAGCCCTCAGGAAACTCACATTACCGACTTTGCCGCTACCGTCTGTGCTATGCTCCACATCCAGCAGCCAAATGCCTGCATTGGCGAAGCCCTGACGTTCAAATAATACGTTTATTGCAATAATACAGAATTCAGGCGACACCAAGACTTACGTCAGGTGCCGCCTGAATTTTGTATGTCCTTCCTAAAACGTTACTGCTTCATAAGGTATGCCTTGAAATCGGCGAAGTCCTTACTCATAGGCACACTCTGTTTCTCGCCACGCATAAAGGCTGCGAGGCGCTCAGGAATGGGAATGTCGGTGCCGAGAATCTCGTCCACTTTCTCCTTGAATTTCGCAGGGTGGGCGGTTTCACAGAACACGCCGACCTCACCTGGCTGTAGCTGTTCCTTCAAGGCACGATAACCGCAGGCACCGTGCGGGTCGAGCACATAGCCGTTGTCAGCATAGCATTGACGCATGGTCTCGGCAATCTGTTCGTCGCTATAGGTGGCTCCGCTAATGAGCGACGTGATGCGCTGGTGTGTCTCCTCGGGTGTCAGCTTGCCATTCTCAGAATAGAGCTTGATGATGCGTGCAAAGTTCGACGGGTCTCCGACATCCATCGCGTTGGCGAGTGTCTGCACGGAATCTTTCGGTTCGTACTTGCCCGTCTGCAGATATTGGTAGAAAACGTCGTTGGCGTTGTTGGCGGCAATGAAGCGTTTGACGGGCAGTCCCATCGCATGGCCGAACAATGCCGAGCAGATATTACCGAAGTTGCCACTTGGGACACACATAACGAGTTCAGGATTGTTATTCAACCTTGCAGCAGCATTAAAGTAGTAGAATGCCTGTGGCAGGAAGCGTGCAACGTTGATGCTGTTAGCGGAGGTAAGGCGCATATGTGCATTCAGTTCCTCGTCCATGAAGGCAGATTTTACCAGTCGCTGGCAGTCATCGAACACACCGTCCACCTCAATAGCGGTGATATTACGTCCGAGTGTGGTGAACTGGCTCTCCTGAATGTGGCTCACTTTACCCTTGGGGTAGAGTACATAGACATGTATGCCCTCCACGCCGAGGAAGCCGTTGGCCACAGCTGAACCCGTGTCGCCGCTGGTGGCAACAAGGACATTGACTGTCCCCTCAGATCCTGTATCCTTTGCTACAACATTGTTGCAGCCTACGGAACCATGACGCAGGAAGTACTGAAGCAGTCGGGCCATGAATCGGGCGCCGACGTCCTTGAAGGCGAGGGTGGGTCCGTGAAACAACTCGAGGGCGTAGATATTCTCCTCCACCTTGACCACGGGGCAGTCGAACGACAGCGTGTCATAAACCAAATCCATTAGTCCGTCAAGGTCGATGTCCTCGCCAAAGAAGGCGCTGGCTACGTTATAGGCAATGTTCTGGAACGTCATGCTGGGCATGTCGTTGAAGAACTCCTTGGGTAACTTATTGATGCGCTCGGGCATATAGAGGCCACGGTCTTCAGCCAATCCCTTCACGACTGCCTTCTCAAGGTCCGCCATAGGCGCTTTTCCGTTCGTGCTGTAATATTGCATGTTTGTTGGGGTGTTAGGGTTATTCTGTTTTCATCAGTACCTTCATAAACTCTTGCAGACGCAGGAGACCATAAGCGCCGTTGACGCATGACACCTCGTCATACTGTTGCACCTCGTCAGGATTGATGCCTTTGTGCCAGATGATAAACGGCACGGGCTCATTGACGTGGATGCGCATTTCCACAGGGGTGGGGTGGTCAGGCAGGACGGCCACGCAGACGTCTTCCTCCATCTGCTCTATTGCTTCAATAATGGGGCGTATCAGCCTTTGGTCAAGGTAGTTAATGGCACGTAGCTTGAGGTCGAGGTCGCCATCGTGACCAGCCTCGTCAGTAGCCTCTACATGCACGAAGACGAAGTCGTCATGCTGCAACGCTTCGATGGCAGCCTGTGCCTTACCCTCGTAGTTGGTGTTGGCTAATCCTGTAGCGCCGGAAACCTTGATGATACGAAGTCCGGCATATTTGCCGATGCCTTGAATGAGGTCAACGGCAGAGATGACGGCACCGCTCTTGACCTGCGGATATTGTGCCATGAGCGTCTGCATGGAAGGACGGTAACCGCCGCTCCACGGCCAGATGCTGTTAGCGGGGCGTTCGCCGTTCTTTACCTTATTAATATTATAGGGATGCTTCTCCAATAACTCTTGTGAGCGCACAATCAGTTCGTTCAGCAGGTCGGCGGTCTGTTGGGGAGTGAGACGGGTAGTGCCAGCGGGGGAACCGCTGAGCACCGTGGGCTCGGGGGTCACCAGTAGCGGGCGCCAAAGCTCATTCGGATGGTCGTGAGGCGGATTGCAAACGATATGTTTGTTGCCGCCCTTGATAACGAGCAGGTGACGGTACTGTATGCCCGTGATGAACTTCACCCGCTCACAGCCTTCGCGTTCGTTGATGGGCTTGGCGAGATGCTCGTTCAGATATTTGATGAGCACGTCGGCATCAGCTGTTTCAAGGTTGCCGCCGTTGTGGGTGATAATCTTTCCGTCTTCAATCGTGATGATGTTACAGCGAATGGCAAGGTCATCATCAGCCATCTCATAGCCGATGCTGGCAGCCTCCAAGGGACCGCGTCCTTCATACACCTTATTGAGGTCGTAACCCAGGATGGCAGTATTGGCAACCTCAGAACCAGGAGGAAAACCCTCTGGCACCGTAATGAGTCGTCCGCAACGTCCTTCACGTGCCAAGCGGTCCATCATGGGCTTGTCGGCATATTGCAACGGTGTCTTCCCACCCAAACGTTCGATGGGGTAGTCTGCCATACCGTCGCCGAGGATAATGATGTGTTTCATTTTAAATGTTCGCGATTGACATAATGTTGGCGAAGACGCCGGCAGCGGTTACGCCGGCACCGGCACCATAGCCCTGTATCTGCATGGGATATTCCTTGTAGCGCTCTGTGGTGAGCAGCACGATATTGTTGCTTCCGGCAAGGTTGTAGAAGGGGTGTGAGGCTTCCACTGTCTGCAGTGCTACCTGCGTCCTGCCGCCTTCCATCGTGGCGACGAAGCGCCAGCGCTTGTCCTCGCTCTCCAGCACCTTGCGCTTGGCTTCGAAGTCAGCGTCCAGCTGCGGCAGGTTTTGCCAGAACTCATCGAGCGTACCCTTGAAATACTCGTCGGGTACGAACAGATGCTTCTCCACGTCAGCCTGTTCCACTTTATAGCCAGCCTCACGGGTGAGGATGACCAGCTTGCGGATGACGTCCGTACCGCTGAGGTCAATACGCGGGTCGGGCTCGCTGTAGCCTTGTTCCTTGGCGCGGCGCACGGTTTCAGAGAACGGCACGTCGGCGCTGATTTCGTTGAAGATGAAGTTGAGCGTACCGGAGAGCACCGCCTCAATCTTCAGGATGCGGTCACCAGAGTTGCGCAAGTCGTTGATGGTACCGATGATGGGCAGTCCTGCACCGACGTTCGTCTCAAAACGGAAGATGACGCCGCGTGCCAATGCCGTCCGCTTGAGTTTTGCATAACTCTCATAGTCGCTTGAGGCGGCAATTTTGTTGGCTGCCACGACGCTGATATTGTGCTCTAAGAGCGTCTGATAGAGTGACGCTACTTCTTTTGAAGCGGTACAATCCACAAACACGGAATTAAAGATATTCATGGAGAGAATGCCTTCGCGAAGTTTCTCCGACGAGCTGGGTTCCGACTGCTTCAGCAGTTCACGGTAGTTCTCGAGGTCGATGCCGTCGCGTGAGAATATGGCATTCTTCGACGAGGCGATGCCCACCACGTTCAGCTTCAGCCGTGAACGTTCCTTCAGTTCCTCGTATTGCGAGCGGATCTGCTCAATGAGCATGCTGCCCACGGTTCCTACGCCGCAGATAAAGAGGTTGAGCACTTTGTATTCGCTGAGGAAGAATGAGTCGTGCAGCACGTTGAGTGACTTGCGCAGGAAACGGCTGTCAACGACAAACGAGATGTTCGTCTCTGATGCTCCCTGTGCACAGGCAATGACGCTGATACCGCTACGTCCAAGTGTTCCGAACAGCTTACCGGCAATACCTGGCGTGTGTTTCATGTTCTCACCGACGATGGCGATGGTGGCGAGGTTGTTCTCGGCGTGCATGGGGAACATGGCGCCTGTCTGTATTTCCTTGGCAAACTCCTCATTGAGCACCTTCACGGCTTCAGGAGCGTCTTCGTCGCGCACACCAATACTCGTAGAGTTCTCTGACGATGCCTGACTGACCATGAACACGGAGATACCATTGTCGGCCAAAGCGGTGAAGATGCGGCGGTTGACACCGATGACACCCACCATTGACAAACCGGTAACAGTAATCAGCGTGGTGCCGCTGATGCTGGAGATACCCTTGATGGGCTTCTGGTCGTCGTCAATCTGTTCCTTGATCAGCGTACCGGGATGCTCGGGGTTAAAGGTGTTCTTCACCCTGATGGGGATGTTCTTCACACAGACGGGATATATTGTCGGCGGGTAGATGACTTTGGCACCGAAGTTACACAGCTCCATCGCCTCCACATAGCTCAGTTCGTTGATGGTGTAGGCGGTGTGTATGACGCGCGGGTCGGCAGTCATGAAGCCGTCCACGTCCGTCCATATCTCCAGAATCTCTGCATCAAGTGCTGCCGCAATGATGCTGGCGGTATAGTCAGAGCCACCACGTCCCAGGTTCGTTGTCTCGCCCGAGTCGCGGTCCTTGCTGATGAATCCGGGAACGACGAACACGCTTCCGTTCGTTCCGTTTGTTGCGATGCCATCGCAACATACAGGACTGAAGGCTTCGCGCACCAGCTTGTAGGTCAGTTCTGCATCGAGAGACTGCTTACCGTTCTTGCGCTCGGTCTTGATGAAGTCACGGGCATTCATTCGTACGCCGCCGTCAATAAGTGCTGCAACGATATTGGAACTGAGGCGCTCGCCATAGCTGACGATAGCCGCCTGCGTCTTCTCGCTCAGGTCGTGGATGAGGAAGACACCCCTATAGATGGAACGTAGCTGTTCCAGCAGGGCATCCACCTTTTGCAGCACTTCCTGCTTGCGGCCGGCATCGCTGATGATGGCATCAATCATGTCGTGATGCCGCTGGGCAATGGCCTCGTATTCTGCTTCCCATTCCTCGTTGCCTTTTACAGCAAGTTGCGACGTGGCGATGAGCTTGTCGGTGATGCCGCCCAAGGCGCTGACCACCACGACCACCTCCTGTTGCCTGGCGTCCTGCTCAACGATACGCTTCAGGGTTAATATACTCTCTACTGAACCGACGGACGTGCCGCCAAATTTGAGAACTTTCATTGTCTATAGTTTTTTGAAAGTGCAAAGGTAATTGAATTTTGCACGATAAACAAAATTATTTTGTTTTTTTATGGATTGTGGCTGAGAAACTCCTCTGCCCGTTGCAGGTCGTCGGGCGTGTCAATGCCTACGGTTTCAATGTCTGTTGTACCGACACGGATGCGATAGCCGTTCTCCACCCAGCGCAGCTGCTCCAGGCTTTCGGCTTTCTCCAGGGGCGACTGGGGCAGTTGTGTCACCTCACGCAGAATGTGACGCCGATAGGCATAGATGCCTAAGTGCTTCAGGAAAGGATAGCTGTCAAACCATTCGTCCTGTTCCTTTCCGCGAACGAACGGGATGACCGAACGGCTGAAGTAGAGTGCAAAGCCGTTTTTGTCGCGCACAATCTTCGGCGAATTAGGGTTGAGCACTTCCTTCATCGTGGCAAAGGGCTTGCCCAACGTGCCTATCTGTGTCTGCTCATCATCAAACAAGCCGCAGAGCGTCTCTATCTGAGAACGGTGGATAAACGGCTCGTCGCCCTGAACGTTGATGATGACGAGCTCCTCGCACCTCGTACCTCGCCCCTCTATTTTTTGCTCCTCGATTTTCTCAATCGCCTCTTCTATGCGGTCGGTGCCGCTCTTGTGGTCGGCACGTGTCATGACGGCACGGCCTCCGAAAGCCTTGACAGCCTGCATGATGCGCTCGTCGTCTGTAGCCACGTAAGCCTCGGGAAGACAACTGACCACCTGCTCGTAAACCCTCTGGATAACGGTCTTGCCGCCCAGCATAGCCAGCGGTTTTCCTGGAAAGCGCGTCGATGCATAGCGCGCCGGAATGATTGCAATAAACTTCATAATAAATCTAAAATTTGTGCAAAGGTACAAAATAATTCATAATTCGTAATTCATAATTCATAATTATTTTTTACCTTTGTCATGTTAAACATGCAGATAATTATGAAACGACTCAATATTCTTATTATATTTTTTATTAGTACATTGGCCTCTGTTCAGGCTCAGAAGATAACATTAGGTACATGGACAACCAAGGACGGTGGCGACTATCAAGGCGAGATGGTCAGCGGTCGTGCCCACGGCAAGGGCAAGGCTGTCTATGCTAATGGCGATATTTACGAAGGTGAATATGTGAAGGGTAAGCGTCACGGTTATGGCGTCTATACCTTCAGCGACGGCGAGAAGTATGAGGGCGAGTGGTTCGAAGACCATCAGCACGGTCTGGGAACTTATTATTTCGCCAATAATAATAAATATGTAGGACTGTGGTACATTGACGAGCAGAAAGGACATGGCGTGATGTACTACTACAACGGTGACCTCTATGACGGCAACTGGGAGAACGACCGCCGTCACGGACAGGGTCGTTATACGTTTGCCAGCGGAGCCTATTATGAAGGGCAATGGGTAAACGACAAGAAGAGCGGCTACGGCAAATACGACTGGGGCGACGGCTCCACCTACTATGGTGACTGGAAGGACAACCAGCGCAACGGTCAGGGCACGTTCCACTATGCCGACGGCGACGAGTATGTCGGTCAATGGAAGAACGACGTACAAAATGGTCGCGGCATTTATAAATTCCAGAACGGCGATGTCTATGAGGGCGACTACGTGGAAGGCGAGCGCACCGGTCAAGGCATCATCAACTATGCCAACGGCGACCGCTATATCGGTCAGTTCAACAAGGGCGACAAACAAGGTAAGGGCACTATCGTCTGGAAGAACGGTAACACCTATGAGGGCCAGTGGAAGAACGACAAACCCAACGGTCGTGGCAAGCTGATCATGAAGAACGGCGACGTCTTTGAAGGCCAGTTCAGCAACGGCGCCATTGACGGCGAGGGTGTTGCCCGCTATGCTGACGGCTCGAAGTTCAAGGGAACGTTCAAGAACGGCAAGCGCAACGGTCCTGCCCTTGAACAGGACAAGGAGGGCAACCGCTTCGAGGGCTCTTATGTAGATGATGTGCGTGACGGTCGCTTCGTGGAGAAAGACCGCGACGGCAACATCACCGCCCAGGGCACCTATACACATGGGCGCCGCAAGGTTGACTAAAGCAAACTAACAAACTTAAAAACTCATATTACGATGATTATCGACACATTAGACAAGCTGAGCCAGTACGAATCGCTCAACCCGCTATTCCCCAAGGTTGTTGCATTTCTCAAGCAGAACAATATCAACAAGCTCAAGGAGGGAATATATGAGATTGAGGGCAAGGACCTCTTTGTGAACATCACGACGGCTAAAGGCAAGACACCCGACGAGGCCGTGCTGGAGACGCATCGTGCGATGATTGATATTCAGATACCGCTCTCAGGCGACGAGACCTACGGCTATACGCCAGCCTCGAAACTGCCCGATTTGCCTTACAATGCGGAGAAAGACTTCACCTTGTACGGTGACATGCCTGCCGAGAGTTATGTGACGTGTCACCCGGGGATGTTTGCCGTCTTCTTCCCGCAGGACGGTCACGCCCCCTGCATCTCCTTCGAACCCGAAATCAAGAAAGCAATATTTAAGGTCAAAGCTTAGAATTTGAAATTTGAAGTTTGAAATTTGAAGTTTACGATTACTTATGCTAGATAAATACAACATGTCCATAGAAAACAACATCTATGAGATATCAAAGGCATTTGCGGTCAGAATTATAAATTTATATAATTACTTGACCGATACTAAAAAAGAGCATGTTATGTCCAAACAATTGTTGAGGTCGGGTACAAGTATTGGCGCTAATGTGTTTGAAGGAAAACAAGCTCAAAGTAGAGCTGATTTTGCATCAAAGATGAGTATTGCATTGAAAGAAGCTTCAGAATCTGGCTATTGGATAGACCTTTTGCATGAAACTCAGTATCTTACCGACTCAGAATTTCAATCGCTGTTTGCTGATTGCAAACGAATTATTGCTGTCCTAACAAAAATTGTAAAATCCACAAAGTCCAAAGACGAATCATAAATATCAAACGTCAAATATCAAACGTCAAATATCAAACAAAATAATATGACTATGGCAACAAATAAGAAAACAACTTCAAAGAAGACCGATGTGACGAAGTCTAAAAGAAATCATAAACTTCAAACTTCAAATGTCAAACATCAAATTAATAATCACATCGGACTCGTTCGTAATGACCCGTGGCTCGAACCCTTCGAGGGAGCCATCAGCGGTCGTCACGACCACGCTGTCTGGAAAATCAATCAGCTGACACGTAACGGTAAGAAGACCTTGTCGGACTTCGCTTCCGGACATCTCTACTTCGGACTCCACAAGCTCGCTAAGGGCTGGGTATTCCGCGAGTGGGCTCCCAACGCTACCGATATTTACCTCATCGGTGACTTCAACAACTGGCAGGAGAACGAGAAGTATCGCTGCAAGCGTGTAGAGGGCACAGGCAATTGGGAGCTGAAACTCTCGGAGAAAGCCCTGAAGCACGGCCAGCTCTACAAGATGAAGGTGAAGTGGAATGGGGGAGAGGGCGAGCGCATTCCCGCTTGGTGCCGTCGTGTGGTCCAGGACGACCAGACCAAGATATTTTCTGCTCAGGTGTGGAACCCCGAGAAGCCCTACGAGTGGAAGAAAAAGACCTTCAAGCCCCACAAGGATCCGCTGCTCATCTACGAGTGCCACGTCGGAATGGGACAGGATGCCGAGAAGGTTGGTACCTATAAGGAGTTCACGGAGAATGTGCTGCCGCGTGTAAAGAAGGACGGCTACAACGCCATTCAGGTCATGGCCATCCAGGAGCATCCCTATTACGGCTCCTTCGGTTATCACGTCAGTAGCTTCTTCGCTCCAAGCAGCCGTTTTGGCACGCCTGAGGACCTGAAGGAGATGATTGACACCGCCCACAAGATGGGCATCGCCGTCATCATGGACATCGTACACTCCCACGCCGTGAAGAACGAGGTCGAGGGCTTGGGCAACCTCGCCGGCGACCCCAACCAGTTCTTCTATGAGGGCGACCGCCACGAGCATCCAGCATGGGACTCGCTCTGCTTCGACTATGGCAAGGACGACGTGCTCCACTTCCTGCTCTCCAACTGTAAGTACTGGCTTGAGGAGTTCAAGTTCGACGGTTTCCGCTTCGACGGCGTCACCTCCATGCTCTACTACAGTCACGGCTTGGGCGAGGCTTTCGGCGGCTATGGCGACTACTTCAATGGTCACGAGGACGACAACGCTATCTGCTACCTCACGCTGGCCAACTGCCTCATACACGAGGTGAACCCCAACGCCATCACCATTGCCGAGGAGGTTTCGGGCATGCCCGGACTGGCTGCCAAGTTCGAGGACGGTGGCTACGGCTTCGACTACCGTATGGCGATGAACATCCCCGACTACTGGATTAAGACTATTAAAGAGGTACGCGACGAGGACATCAATGTCTGCAGCATCTTCTGGGAGGTCAAGAACCGCCGTCCCGACGAGAAGACCATCTCCTACTGCGAGTCGCACGACCAGGCACTTGTGGGCGACAAGACCATCATCTTCCGCCTCATCGATGCCGACATGTACTGGCACTTCGCCAAGAAGGATGTCAACGACCTCGCTCAGCGCGGCATCGCCCTGCACAAGATGATTCGTCTCGTGACGGCAGGCGCCATCAACGGCGGCTACCTCAACTTCATGGGCAACGAGTTTGGCCATCCCGAGTGGATTGACTTCCCGCGCGAGGGTAATGGCTGGAGCTACAAGTATGCCCGCCGCCAGTGGAACCTCGTCGATAACAAGGACCTCTGCTACCATTGGCTGGGTGACTTCGACCGTGAGATGCTGAAGGTCATCAAGAGCGTCCGCAACTTCCAGGACAAGCCCGTCACCGAGATATGGCACGACGACGGCGACCAGGTGCTCTGCTTCATGCGCGGCGACCTCGTCTTCGTGTTCAACTTCTCACCCACGCGCAGCTATACCGACTACGGCTTCCTCGTGCCAACGGGTTCTTACGATGTCGTGCTCAATACCGACTCGAAGGACTTTGGCGGCAACGGCTTTGCCGACGACAGCGTGACGCACATCACCAACTACGACCCGCTCTACGTCAAGGACAAGAAGGAGTGGCTGAAGCTCTACATCCCCGCCCGCTCCGCCGTGGTGCTGAAGAAGAACTGAAAAAGATTTGAAAATATCTGAAAAGAACTCTACAAATGGCTGCTTCAAATCCGGAGCGGCCATTTTCGTTTTTCAACGCTCGGAGCAAACTATACGAAAGCCCCAAGCAAACGCATCGTTTGCCCGTAGTAAACCCATCGAAAGCTCGGAGCATACTCGACGATAGACGCCGTCAAAGTTTTTGATGCCTTTTTAGTTTGCAAACGATGTTCGTTTCACTTGCAAACAAAGTTCGTTTACTCAGCAAACGATAATCGTTTACCCCCCTAAACGATTATCGTTTCAACCTCAAACAGGCATCGTTTGCTCTCGAGCCTGCCTTTTTCGTCAAAACAGCCATCTTTTTCCTCAATAGTGACCTCCCAGTGGGACATCCCCGTATGCTCTGTCCTTGTAGGAAAATAGCCGCTCCGTATCATCACGACACAAAGCGGCTCAAACAAACTTTTAAAGATAGGCGGAGATTTTAATCTCCCCTTCATGCGGACAAATATGCCCGCTTTTTCTTATCATACGAACAGTTCACCCATAGCAGCAGACAAGGAAACCTTGCATCTATCGCAAATATCAGTAATGGTAGCACCATTTGCAGATAATCCATAGAAGTTGTCTTCGCTAATGAGTACATATTCCCACTCACGACCCATGCGTTCTTCTGGTTTCAGTTCGTTAATCTTTCGAGTCCATTCAACTGCTGCCGTCTGCTTTTGACGAACATTCTTGTCGAAAATTTTGTCGTTTCCTTTTGTCTCTATCAAATAGATTTTCTTGCTTGTTGCTACAATAAAATCAGGATGATATGTAGCCATCAATCCGTCTTTCCTCATATAATAGATGATAGCAAACGGATGCTGACTTTCGTTGATTTTCAGGAATCGCTCTACTTCTCCATCTATATCGAGGAACTCCATAAACCTTTTTTCAAATCCACCGCGACTAGTAGGATAGCCCAATCGTTCATAGATTGCTTTATGTACCTCTATTGAGTATGACTCTCTCATCTTAATCTCCACTACAGAAGAGAACTTTGTGTGTACGACCTGAGCATCTGTTGTCATGATATTGCTTTGGATGTTAAAGATGGCTCGTGCCATTTCTTCAATGATATGTTTTGTGACAATCGCATCTTTCGACAACAATATTTTCCAGTCACTTCCATTAAATGGATTGAATGGTTGACCAAACAACCGAGTGCGTATATACCTGTCAACAACGGCGATTGTCTGAGCCTCATTGATTTGCAAATTTGGCACAGGCATCTCTTTGTGTGAAGAAATCCTGTCAAAACGTAGCGTTATAGTACGCAGTAGCTTTTGCAGATACTCATTATAACTGGTTGCCGTGAACAGGTTTGCCGTCACCTTATATCGCCCGAATTGTGTCTTAGATATGGCTTCCTGTGAAATGAACGTCTCGCCATCCTGCGCCAAGAACTGACGCAGTTTTTCCAATGGGAATTGCGTGAACGGCTGGAGCGTCTTAATGTCAATCTCCTTGTCTTCCAGTTCTTCTTCTGCATCCCTAACAATCATGGGCCATTCAAAATCAAACTGTTCATAATCCGCACGCAGTCCTACTTTTATCATGTCACCAGCACTACCGCCTTCTCCCGTCTCGCCAGTTTCCTCTACTGCCAGACCTTCCTTGAATAACTCGTCATAGAAATGGATAAAGGCAGGATGCTCTATGATACTGAGCATATCAATATAAGTATGAGGTTGAGTATGCAACTGTAGCACTCGTTTCCTGTCATCTTCTTTAATGCTTTGATACTCTGGCTCACGCCACATCAATCGTAATCCTCGTCCGATAATTTGCTCCAGCAGGATTGGGGCTTCTGACGAACGCAAAGGCACAATGACACAAATATTGTTAACGTCAAAACCTTCGCGTAACATTAGTACAGACACAATAGCCTTAGGCTTTTCGTATTTGTCTATATCAAACAGCCGCGTCTTCGTTTCCTTCCATTCTTCTTCTGAAACCTCGCCTTTGGAATTGCTGTCGATAGTCACTACTTCATCTCCGTTCAGTCCTTCGTCTTTGAGGAACTGCTCAACGAATGGAGATACCGACGTATCTTCACAAATGACAAGCATCTTTGGATTCTTTGTTGTATCAACCTCTGTAAACTCCGTTTCGAGTTTCTTTAGCTTGGCTAATCCTGCTCGAAGCATCAGTCGTTGGCCATCGCTCAAGTCGCACACTTTGTTGCGTTCATCTCGTACAGCTTTGTAGTCAAGTTCTCCCAACTCTGTCAGTTCTTGCCTTCTGTCCAACAGCAACGTTTTTACCAATCCCTTACGCATCGCTGTTGCCAAATCGAAATCAACAACGATATGTGGGAAGTAACACTTCTGCATCTTCTGTCCGGAGCCTCGTTGGTCGTATGGAGTTGCAGAGAAATCCACTTGGAAGAATCTGTCACCCTTCTTCTCAGCGATGGCATTCAGTCCCTTCTGCCATTCTACTTCCTCAATTTCGCCATTACGTTTCAGTTCATGGATATGGTGCGCCTCGTCATTGATGACCATGATGTCACCTAACTCTGCTAAGTATTCTATCTCTGATCCTCGCAGGTAGCGACGGTCCAGCATACCAAGGTCGTTGCCTGCCGCCTTGCCTGGGCGAATGGGTAGCAAATTATCAATAATCTCTGCTGGTGACAATTTACCATTTTCCTCTATAGGTTCATCTTCCAGCTGGTTTTCAAACAAATGCCAGTTGGTTAAAGCAATGAGTCCATCACCAGTCGTCTTGCGTCCAATGCCTTCATCTTTCGTTACTACATTGTTCTGAATAAATGAGAATACTTCCTGCCGATAATGCACGGGAATGAAGAGCTCTTGATTCATATAGAAATCGTTAGTCTCAATATTACGTGAATCCTTGCCACGCTCTATCCTGCCACAAAAAGCATCCAACAAACGGTCATAAACTATCAGGCCTGGAGCTACTATCAGGAAGTTCTTGGTAAATCGTCCACTCTTCACGTCTTCGTGTCTGGCATTCAGCATCTGCCACAGCAACAGGGCGTGCATTACCCACGTCTTACCTGTTCCCGTTGCCATCTTCACGGCATACTTGGGCATCTCGTATTTCTTCTTTCCCAATGTTTCCAAATCTACAAGAGGCATCATGTCTGGAGTCAACTGCTGATAATAGTCCAACACGTTCTTCACCCCTAACACTTCATGCAGATAGATAATGTTAAGGATGGCCTGTCGCTGTCCTGCATGGAAGTTGCGATTCCTCAACGAGCAATAGTCCTCTGAGAACCAATACTTCAGCAATTCCTGAGTGGTGGGTGTCACCTGCTCCTGCATTGTGCCACTCTCAAACTCTGCATTTACCGTCTCGCTCAGCCTTTTGGCCAGTTCCAGCGAAGCATTTGCACTATTTGTTGCCATAACTATGAACTATGAATTATGAACCATGAACCATGAACTCTTCAATTACCTGACTCTCAAACCCAAACACATCTACAGCCTTAATACAAACTTGTCTGTGCTGCTTATGAGGAACTCTTAGGCGAGTCTTATACACACAATGTAGCGGGTCGTTGTCATTCTCTATATTCTCTCGGTAGTCCTGCCAAGTAGAGCGGAAGGTCACGCCGTCGTAGTCGGGGTCAATGCTCCAGTATTCTATCAGCGACAACGGATCACGCTCCAACACTTGTTGCAGTTTCTCCTTGTCTTTATCATCCAGCGGAATGTTGTCTGGCGACAGCAATACGTAGTTCTCCAACTCCACGTCAATCTCATCATTCTCGCCTGCCGTTGTAACAACCAAAGGCTTTACCACCAAGTATTGCAGAGAAGAGAAGCGTACAGATCTGTCGTCTATCAGTTTCTTGTAGCCTTTCTTGGCCAACTTATCCAACAGGTCAGGAGGAATCACCAACACTTCCACCTTGGAGGCTTCATACTTCTGAATAGCCTGCGAAATGTCAAAGGCGAAGTTCCATCCCAGCACAACTACCTTTTCCCAATCGCCACCAAGCAGCGATGCCTTGGCCTCTACAGCCTTGCGGATAGTGGCAGCAGTTGTCAGTCGGTTAGGCGAATCTACCATCACTAATGTTCGCGTACCTTTTATGTATCCAAAGTTACGGTCGTTCGTCTGCTCTGGTGTAAAGGGCATAGCGCCATACAAGCCTAATACCACTTGGCTCAGATCGCCCACATGCTTATACCGTTTGTTGTTCCTAAACGCCTCCTTCTGATAGTCGCCAATACTCTGATACAGGAATGGTTTCACCTCTTGGTCGATGAAACGTTTGCGCATAATAAGAGAAGCGGGTTTGCCTATATCACCTATTATCCACCTTCTTCCTAATCGCTCTGCAACAGCCGCTGTTGTACCACTACCACCAAAAAAATCACAAACTATACTTCCTTTGTTTGATGAAGCTTTTATGATGCGTTCCAATAGTGCTTCTGGCTTTTGTGTTGCGTAGTCAATTCTTTCTTTTGCTTGAGAATTTATAAAAGGAATCTCCCACCAGTCTTTAGGCAATCCACCTTCTTGCAAATACTGCCTATATGTCCACTGGGGATATAATTTTTCATGCTCTGGAGTTAAGTCTCCCTGACTATGGATTGGAGATAAATGACCACCTTTTCCACGAATCATATAATATCCTTTCTCATCCTGATATTTAAATTTTTCTTTATATCCCTCTGCATATCCTTCTAAGACATCACTCGCATTAAATATCCAATTTTGAGATTTTGTATATACAAAAATGTTATCGTGCTTCCTATTCCAATTGTTCTTTGATTTGCACATTGAGCCATAACACCATATAATTTCATTAAGCATCATATCTTTACCGAAAATATCATCCAACAATATTTTCAAATATGAACCAATATGCCAATCAATATGTACATATATGCTTCCCTTGTCTGAAAGTAATTCTTTCATAAGTGCAAGTCGTGGATAAATCATTCTTAAGTAGGAAATCGTTCCTTGTTCCCATGTATCCGCATAAGCAAACTGCTCAATGACCGTTGGCTTCTGCTGAATATCCGTACCTGGCAAAGAAATCTTAGTCCGATAATCTGCTTTCGAATCAAACGGCGGGTCAATATAAATAAGGTCAACTTTACCACGAAGTGAAGGAAGCCCAGTCTGGGCATCACCAGCAAGCAGGGCTTGCATCGCCAAGAGATTATCTCCATAGATTAGGCGGTTCATCCACTCTCCATTGCCTCCTGCCATCGTGAAGGCATTGGGAATCTGGGGTGTGCAGCCCTTGAACAGTCCGCTCACATCCTTACTTGGCAGCACTAGCTCATTGGTCTGTAGTCCAATCTGCGTACCACTACTTAGCCGCTCCAGTATCTGTGCAGCCTCACGCCTGCCCTCGCTCACAATACGGGGCAGCTCCTCAATTAACGATTTAGCCATGTAGCATTATAGTTTTATAATGCGTCGAGCCAATAAACAAACTGATTCCTGCAAGCACCCCTATGGACACAAAACGTGGACGAATCCCCGTTCAGTGCTCCAGGTACTTGCAGGAAACCTATAGTAAGAAACAGGAAAACGCCCACTATACAAGTAGGCGTTACCATTATTACTTACTATGTTCTTTCTACCTGCAAGTTTCGGAACACTTTGAATAATAGCCAACGCTAATGTTTAACCCTCAAAAGTCACTCCGCCAGCCTGCGCTCAGGGTTTGTCATCGATGCGTCATTTCTTGCGTCCTTTCAGTAGCAAGCGGCAGAGCCGAGCGACAACGATCAGGCGATACTTGACGGCAAAGATACAAATAATTTTCTAAACTTAAAAGGTTTTGTACAAATTATTTTCGATTTGAGTTTAAATTGCGAAGGTGGAGGGTGGAAGGGAAGATGTAAGAGGGCCTGGTAGAAGAGTGAGTTTTTCCGTGATTTAAAGCTGTTTCAGCGTTTCAGCGTTTCAGGGTTCGGCAGGGTGTTTCATCATCCTTACTAATACTTATAACTAATTAATTATTAATAAGTTATATATTATACGAGCATCTTGAAACCCCTCAAACGCTTCACTGAAACGCGAAACGCTGAAACGCTTGGTTCATTTATTATTCATCTAAAAAGCAGTAAATCAATGAAATACGACATTACAAAACCCGTAGCGCCCGCGATGCCAAACCTTGGCAAGGGCACAGAATGCATCAAAATCCTGCTCTCGCAGGTGTCGAAAGACATACAGGAGCCCCTTGTTCCGATGCTCTTTCCTATTCTTGGCGCACACATCAGCGGCGCGGAATTTCAGTACCCTGACCTCAGTTGGAAGGTACTTTGTGGCCAAATGGCCAATCTGGTGGCTGATTCGGGGTAATTTCTCTATTGGAAAAGTTTGACGGCGTTTATCGTCGAGTTTGCTCCGAGCTTTCGATACGTTTGGACCGAGCAAACGGGTCGCTTGGACCGAGCTTTCGATGCGTTTGCTTTGGGCTCTTGAGTGGTTTGCTCCGTCTTCTCAATAGGCTTGCTCGGTCTATTTATTTCCCTTGTTTCGTCGGTGGTTCTTGCCGCCGCGCCCGCGATGGCAGTAGCGGCTGGCACGGGACGTGCGGTGTTTGGGTTCGTAGGCGGGGCCTTCGCCGAGCTGGTCGGGTAGGGGGCGCTTCTCCACTTCCTTGCCGAGGAACTTCTCTATCTGGCGGAAGGAATACATGTCATTCTCGCTGACAAAGGTGATGGCGGCGCCGTCGCGGTCGGCACGTGCCGTTCGACCGATGCGGTGAACATAATCCTCAGGGTCGCGGGGCACGTCGTAGTTGATGACCATGCGGATGTCGTCGATGTCGATGCCGCGGCTCACGATGTCTGTCGCCACAAGCACGTCCACCTGTCCGGCCTTGAAAGCGAGCATTACCTCGTCACGCTCCTGCTGCGAGAGGTCGCTGTGCATCTGGGCGCAGTTGATGTTCATGCGCCGCAGTTCGCGGTTGATGTCCTTCACCTTGTCCTTCTTGCCTGAGAAGATGATGACGCGCTGGAGCTGGTCGGTAGAGAAGAGGTGCTTGATGATGCCGAGCTTCTGCGGCTCGTAGCACACGAAGGCAGACTGCTGTATCTTCTCGGCGGGACGGCTGACGGCTATCTTCACCATGACGGGGTTGTGGAGCATGTTCTTTGCCAGCTGCTGGATCTTGTCGGGCATGGTGGCTGAGAACATCACCGTCTGGCGTGTCTTCGGTAGGAGACTGGCTATCTGCATGATGTCGTCGGAGAAGCCCATGTCAAGCATGCGGTCGGCTTCATCGAGCACGAAGAAGCTGACACGGCTCAGATCGACATTGCCTACCTTGATATGGCTGAGCAGACGTCCCGGCGTGGCAATCACCACGTCGGCACCCATGCGCAGCGAGCGCTGTTCCTGGTCGTAGCGCGAGCCGTCGTTGCCGCCATAGACGGCTACGCTGCCCACATTGTCGAGGTAGTAGCCGAAGCCCTGCATGGCCTGGTCTATCTGCTGTGCCAGCTCACGTGTTGGTGCCATGATGAGGCAGTTGATGGCATCGTCGGGGAAGCCGCCGTCGTCGAGCATGGAGAGGATGGGCAGCAGGTAGGCTGCCGTCTTGCCCGTTCCCGTCTGGGCAATGCCCATGACGTCGTGCTGGTTGAGTATCTCGGGGATGCAGCGTTCCTGTATCGGGGTCATGTCCTCGAAGTGCATGTCATACAGCGCATCAAGGATATTGTCGTTTAAATTTGTTTCTTCAAATTGCATCAAATCGTATGTTGTAAATTGTCAAATTGTCAATTAGTTGGGGGCTTGCCTGTAACAATAGTAGGCAATGAACACATAGAGCAGGTTGGGAATCCATGCTGCCAGCATCGGCGGGGTGTCGGCTTGTATGGCGAAGGTGGCGCAGACGGTCTGCAGCAGGATATAGGTAAACGACAGTGCCAGGCCGATGCCGAGGTACATACCCATGCCGCCCTTGCGCTTGCGTGAGGAGAGCGACACGCCGATGATGGTAAGGATGAACGAGGCAAACGACGTGGCGATGCGCTTGTGGTACTCCACCTCATACTGCACCACGTTCTGCGAACCGCGTTCCTGCTGCTTCGAGATGTAGCGGCGCAGCTCGGGCGAGGTGAGCGTCTCCTGCTGGCCTTTCGAGAACACCAGGTCCATTGGCTCCATCATGATGGTGGTATCAATGGAGTTGCCCGACGTGATTTTCTCGCGCATACCCGTGAGCGTGCGTATCTTATAATTCTGTGCCTGCCAGTGGTAGCGGGTGTCCGAGATGGTGTCGTAGCGTATGATGTTGGCGGTCATGTGGCTCACCACTTTCTTGTTCTCGAACTTGTCGAGCGTGAAGCCGTAGCCCGTCTTTGTGATGTCGTCATACTGCGACATGAAGGCGATGACTCCTGGTGCCACCTGTAGCTGTACGTTCGTGGCGGTGGTTATCTTCTTGTTGTTCTTGTAGAGCGACTCGAAGTTGTGGCGCACCACGGTGCCCTTGGGAATGATGTAGGAGCCGAGGTAGAAGTTGACGCCGGCAATGATGGCTGCCGAAATGAGGTAGGGGCGCAGCAGTCGCTTGAAGCTCATGCCACAGGCAAGCATGGCGATAATCTCGGAGTTGCCCGCCAGTTTGGAGGTGAAGAAGATGACGGCGATGAACACGAACAGCGGCGAGAACAGGTTGGCGAAGTAAGGCACGAAGTTGGCATAGTAGTCAAATGCGATGGCACGCAGCGGCGCATGGTTGGTGGTGAACTTTGCCAGGTTCTCGTTGATGTC
The DNA here is from genome assembly GCA_905233985.1 of uncultured Prevotella sp. Lineage (GTDB taxonomy): Bacteria > Bacteroidota > Bacteroidia > Bacteroidales > Bacteroidaceae > Prevotella. The sequence continues at coordinate 15,290 of CAJOFA010000014.1, read as the reverse complement.
GAAGACGATGGAGATGGAGATAATCAGCGCGATGGAATAGACATAGGTGCCGATGAACTTACGGATGATGTAGGTGTCCATGCGCTTGACGTAACGGCGCGGATTCATCCAGCTGAGCTTCTTGCCGAGCCACGACAGCTTGGTGCCTATCCATGCAAGGACAGGCATCAACCACGCTATGCGCTGCTTGATGTCTGCCCATATTGCCTGCACTTTCTGCGAAGCCTTAATGAGCTTATACCATTTACGTATCTTGCCGAATTCCATTACTATACTCGTCGTCCCAGGTTATCGATGACGCTACGCTTCCACGTTGTGAAGTCACCCTGCTCAATGTGCTGGCGGGCATCGGTGACCAGTCGCAGGTAGAAGGCGAGGTTGTGGATGCTTGCTATCTGCATGGCCAGCAGCTCCTGTGCCTTGAACAGGTGGTGCAGGTATGCCTTAGAGTGCAGACAGTCGATGTCGCAGCCGTCTGGGTCGATAGGCGTGAAATCCGTTTCCCATTTCTTGTTGCGCATGTTCATCGTGCCCTCGTAGGTAAACAGCATGGCGTTGCGACCGTTGCGGGTAGGCATGACGCAGTCGAACATATCGACGCCACGCTCAATGGCTTCGAGGATGTTCTGCGGCGTGCCGACACCCATCAGATAGCGGGGACGGTCCTTGGGCAGAATCTCGTTGACCACCTCAATCATCTCGTACATTACCTCTGTGGGTTCGCCGACTGCCAGTCCGCCGATGGACGCTCCACCGCCGTCGTTCAGCTTGCCGAGGGTGTCCACCACATGCTTGGCAGCATCCTGGCGCAGGTCTTTATAGGTACAGCCCTGCACGATGGGGAACAACGTCTGGTTGTAGCCGTAGAGCGGTTCCGTCTCGTTGAAGCGCTTGACGCAGCGGTCGAGCCAGCGCTGGGTGAGCCCCAGCGACTTCTTGGCATACTGGTAGTCACTTTGTCCCGGGGGACATTCGTCGAGTGCCATCATGATGTCGGCACCGATGATGCGCTCCGTGTCCATTACGTTCTCGGGAGTAAAGATATGCTTGGAACCGTCGATGTGACTGCGGAACTCACAGCCTTCCTCACGCAGCTTGCGGATGCCGGTGAGCGAGAATACCTGGAAACCTCCGGAGTCGGTGAGGATGGGACGGTCCCACGTGTTGAACCGATGTAACCCGCCTGCCTTGCGCAGCACGTCGAGTCCCGGACGCAGGTAGAGGTGGTAGGTGTTGCCCAGAATAATCTGTGCCTTCACCTGTTCACGCAGCTCCGAGAAATGTACGCCCTTCACCGTTCCTGCCGTGCCGACGGGCATGAAGATAGGTGTCTTAATCTGTCCGTGGTCGGTGGCTATCAAACCGGTACGGGCGTTGCTGGCGGGGTCGGTATGTTGTACTTCGAACGTCATTCTTTCTCGTCCTTTTTTTCTTCCGGTATTTCGAAGTTCAGCGGCTTTTCCACAATCTCATCGGTCAGGGCGAAATTCCATACATCCTGCACGTTCTCCACATAGTGGAACTTGACGCCCTTCAGATAGACATCGTTAATCTCCTCGATGTCCTTGCGGTTCTCCTGACAGAGGATGATGTCGGTGATGCCGGCACGCTTGGCAGCCAGAATCTTCTCCTTGATACCACCCACAGGGAGCACTTTTCCACGCAGCGTAATCTCACCTGTCATAGCGACGTTCTTGCGAACCTTGCGCTGTGTCAGGGCCGACGCAATAGAGGTGGCGATGGTGATACCTGCCGAAGGGCCGTCTTTCGGCGTAGCTCCCTCGGGCACGTGGATATGGATGTTCCAGTAGTCGAAGATGCGGTAGTCGATGCCCAATACATCGGCGTGGGCCTTGACATATTCCAATGCTAATACGGCACTCTCTTTCATCACATCACCGAGGTTACCCGTCAGCGTCAGCTTGGAACCCTTGCCCTTTGAGAGCGAAGTCTCAATGAAGAGAATCTCGCCGCCGACGCTGGTCCATGCCAGTCCTGTCACCACACCAGCGTAGTTGTTACCCTGGTAGATGTCGCGATAGAAGGGCGGCTTGCCGAGCAGGTCTTCTATCTCGTTGGGGGTTATCTTCAGATAGGGCAGCTCATTGTCCTTTGCCTTGCGCAGGGCAAGCTTGCGGAAAGCCTTGTTGATTTGCTTCTCCAGTTGGCGCACACCACTCTCGCGGGTGTATTGCTCGATGATTTTCTCAATGGCGGCCTTGTTGAAGTTCAGCTTACGCTCCCCTTTGAGACCGTTGTTCTCCTTCTCCTTCGGCACGAGATGGCGCTTGGCAATCTCTATCTTCTCCTCGGTAATATAGCCGCTGACTTCAATGACTTCCATACGGTCGAGCAGCGGACGGGGAATGGTGTTCAGATCGTTGGCGGTAGCAATGAACAGCACCTTCGACAGGTCGTAATCCAAATCGAGATAGTTGTCGTGGAAGGCTGAGTTCTGTTCGGGGTCAAGCACCTCGAGTAGTGCCGATGCAGGGTCGCCGTTGATGGTGTTCTGCGTCACCTTGTCTATCTCGTCGAGGATGAAAACAGGGTTGCTGGAGCCCGCCTTCTGGATGTTCTTGATGATACGTCCGGGCATGGCACCGATGTAGGTACGGCGGTGTCCGCGAATCTCAGCCTCGTCGTGCAGTCCGCCCAAAGAGACACGCACATATTTACGGCGCATGGCTTCGGCTATCGACTTGCCCAACGATGTCTTTCCTACTCCCGGAGGACCATAGAGACAAAGGATGGGACTCTTCAAGTCGCCGCGAAGCTGCAGCACGGCCATATATTCCATGATACGTTCCTTTACCTTCTCCATGCCGTAGTGGTCATTGTCAAGCACCTTCTGGGCACGGGCCAGGTTGAGGTCATCCTCCGTCATCTCGCCCCAAGGTAATGCGATGAGCGTCTGCAGGTAGGTCAGTTGCACGTTCCAGTCAGGACTCTGCGGGTTCAGCTGGTCCAACTTCTCCGCTTCTTTGTAGAAGGCTCGCTCTATCTCTTCGGGCCATTTCTTTTCGAGGGCCTTGTTCAGCAGTTCACGCTTCTCGGGAGAACCGTCGCCGTTGCCCATTTCAGCCTGAATGTTACGTATCTGCTGCTGCAGGAAGTAGTTGCGCTGCTGCTCGTCCAGATCGTCACGTGTTTTGTCACGAATCTCAAGCTTCAGCTTCTCCAGCTTGATTTCACGGTTCAGCGCACGCATGGTGTTGAACAGACGTTCCTTGATGCTGTCCATCTGCAGCAAGTCCATCTTCTCCTTCACATTGAACGGCATGTTCGAGCAGATGAAGTTCAGCGCCATGATGTCGTTCGTCACGTTGCTGATGGCGAAGTTAGCCTCGTCGGGCAGCTCGTCGTTCAGCCTGATGTATTCCTGTGCCAGCTGGCGCAGGTCCTTCATGGCGGTCTTGAACTCACGGTCCTTTTTTTCGGGCTCTGTCTCCGTCATGGGCGTCACATGTCCTGTCATGTAAGGATGGGTTTGCAGGATGTCGTCCAGATGAACGCGTCCCATGGCCTGCACAATGGTGGTGATGTTGCCGTTGGGCAGCGTCAGCAGTTTCATAATACGGGCAAGGACACCATATTCATAGAGGTCTTCCTGTCCGGGATGTTCTATCTCAGGGTCGCGCTGGCTGATCACGCAGATGATGCCGTTGCCCTTCTCTGCGTGCTGCACGAGCGTCATGCTCGACTCGCGGCCGATGAGTATGGGAGACACCACGCCAGGGAACAAAACCATGTTACGTACCGGCAATACCGGCACGTCCGTTGGCGTCTCTACAATGTTGAGGTCTTTGTAGTCGCCTTCTACGTCAGCTATCATTGAGAAGGCTCTATTTTGCATTTGACTCATTGCTTCTTTTCTTTATTTCTTATCGCTTATGTTCCTTAATGAGGGTGCAAAGTTACGAAGAAAAATGAAGAATGAAGAATGAAGCATAAAGAATTTGCAAAAAACTAGTTTTTTGTTTTGTATTTGTTTTGTATTGTACTCGCTTATTTGTAACTTTGACTGACGTCGAAATTACTTTCGCTCGACAATAAAAACAAAAAAATGAATTTTTGTTTTGTATTGTACTCGCTTATTCGTAACTTTGTCGGCAAAGAAGAGATGAGCAATAGTTATTTTCAGTTTCGCCAATTTACCGTGCATCAGGAACGATGCGCCATGAAAGTGGGTACCGACGGTTGTCTGCTGGGGGCCTGGGCGCGAGGGGGAGAACGTATCCTTGACGTGGGCACGGGTACGGGAGTCATTGCGCTCATGATGGCGCAGCGCTTCCCCGATGCCTGCGTGACAGCTATTGACATTGACGCTGCTGCTGTCAGTCAGGCTCGTGAGAATGTTGCTGCCTCACCTTTCGCTGCACGCATCGAAGTCCATCAGGCAGATTTTACCACTTTTCCTTCACCCTTCACCCTCCACCAATACACCTCCATCATCAGCAATCCGCCATATTTCGCTGATTCCCTGCAATGCCCTGATGCACAGCGAACAAAAGCCCGTCACACCACATCGCTGAGTTACGAGACGCTCATGGCACATGCGGCAGAATTGTTGGATGCTGACGGTGAGATTTCTGTCATCGTACCATTCGACAGCCTTCAACGCATGGAGTCGGCGGCAGCTTTGGCTGGTCTTATGCTTTCACGTCGATGTGCTGTCTATACTACCATGCGTAAACCACCACGCCGCTATCTTCTTGCTTTCCGTAAGTCAACCATTCCCAGTATTCCAAAAGAGAAGCAACCTTGTTCTCCTTTTATGCAAAGAATAGGGGAGTCTCTTCTTATCGGTAGCCCTGAATACCATACTTTACTGCGTGATTTTTACCTTAAATTATAAATTTTTCCAAAATAATCCCGAAAAAGTTTGGTGGAATGGAATAAAGTGTGTACCTTTGCACCCGCAAAACGAAAACGATGCACCCGTAGCTCAGTTGGTAGAGCACCTGACTCTTAATCAGGGTGTCCAGGGTTCGAACCCCTGCGGGTGTACTAAGAAGAGAGACCAAATGGCCTCTCTTTTTTTTTATGTGGTTTCCGGTAACTTTGTCAGATAGTAATTACAATGCTATTCTCATGAATACGGGGTTGTGGTCAGAATAGGAGATGGCATCGTTGCAATAGTAACTGAGGCCTTCGAGTGACTCATCGTGGAAGATATAGTCGATGCGCACAGGCTTCTTCGGATGACGGAAGGTTACCATCAGTCCACCGCTACCACATTCCTTAAAGCCGTCAACCAAATCTCCGAGCATGGTGTTGTAAGTGTAAGAGTAGGGTACATCGTTAAAGTCACCGCAAACAATCACCGGACCCTTCGTCTTTTGTATCTCTTCTGCCACCATACGTGCCTGTTCTGCACGGGTGACCATTCCCAGCATGTAGGTGCCGTAAACAGCTGAGATGATGCTGTTTTCCTCTACCTGCTTCCCGTGGGAAATGAGCTTGCCTACACGAGACATGACGCGGTTAAAACCTGTGGTTTCCAAATGAACATTGAAGATACGGATGGCCTTGCCTTTGACATTAATAGTTGCCCACATCGCGCTATTGTTCGTATGTTCAAAGAGAATGTTCTTGGTTTCTGTGATGGGGAACTTGCTAAAGATGACCACATCGTTATTACCCTTTTGCATGTAGGGGAAGTACTCCTTATAGCTGTCGGAATTGTTCTTGTCGCCACTGTGTTCGGAGTATTCCTGCAGACACAGCACGTCCACCTTCTGTTTCTTCATCTCTGCGAGGACAGCCTCGGCCTTGAATCCTGTCGCTTCACGGGTAAACAACTCTACGTTGTAGGTTGCAATCTTGATACCTCGTAACTTATCAACGGATGTGTCAAGCGAGCCGAACTGGAAAATAGTGCCGGTATATGGAATACAGCACAAAAGGGAAACGATGGGCATGATGGACCATTTCCACTTACGACGCACCAGCCAGTAGATGAGCAGAAGCACGTTGCAGATGATAAGCAGGGGCAGCACATAGACAAGCATAGCCATAGCTGTGTTGCCGGCCGGATCAACGCAACCGCCGAATAAACCTACAAAAGTAAAGATCATCACCGTAACGGTGATAATGAGGAACATGAGTGAGAAATACTTATATACTGCAAGCTTGCCCATTATTTTTTGATTTTCATTTGAATGATTATATGATTCCCTCCTTCATCGACTCCTTCTCTTACTCAGGAATATATTTGCATACCGTCTCTATGAGGTCTTCGACTCTGAAAGGCTTGGCAAGGAAATCGTCACATCCGGCATTTTTGGCTTCGCGGATATTCTCGTCGAAGGCATAGGCACTAAGTGCAACGATGGGAATGTCGTGGTTAACTTCCTTGATGATGCGTGTAGCATCAAGACCATTCATGTCGGGCATACGGATATCCATCAGAATCAGCTTGGGGCTGTTCTCGTCAGTCATGGTAACTGCTTCAATACCGTTTCTGGCACGCATGAGACGGTAACGCTTGGACAGCACAATTTTCACAAGTTCATAGTTGCTGTCCTCGTCTTCTGCCACGAGGATGAGCGGCGCATTCTCCATGTTGGTTTGGGTACTGACACGAAGGGTGCGTGAGTTGGTCGTTATACGTGAGTTTTGAGCCTTTCCTCCGATGGTTCCTTCGAAGGGTAAGACGAAAGTAAAGGTCGAACCAACGCCAAGTTGTGAGCTCACGGACATTGTGCCGCCGAGTTTCTCCACAATAATCTTACTGAGCGGAAGTCCAAGACCGTAACTGTTCTGCATGGTGTCTGCGTCTTTCGATACGTAGGTCTGGAAGATGCGCTCTAAATCTTCGGGGGCAATGCCGGAACCCGTGTCGCTGACGAAGAACTCTACGTCCTGTCCGTCATTAATGAGTCGGTAACCATAGTTGATGCTACCGTTAGCTGTATGCTTCAGGGCGTTACCGATGAGATTTGAGAATACCTGTATCAACCTGTTCTGGTCAGTATTGAGCGTGACGGTCATGTTGGGGGCAGTCCATTCAAGTCTCACAGAATCGGGACATCTGAACTTGAATGTCTGCTTGATGTTGTTGCACACCTCATTAAGATTGGTATGGGCTTTCTTGATAGTAATCTCTCCAGCTTCTACACGCGACAGGTCAAGAATCTCATCAATGAGACAGAGAACGCGCGCATTGTTGCTCTCAATGATTTCCATGTACTTCATGCGCTCTTCGGGGGAGTCTGTTTCGGCGATAATGCGCGAAAATCCCTCAATAGCATTGAGTGGCGTGCGTATCTCATGGCTCATATTTGCCAGGAAGAGTGACTTCATCCTCGAAGCTTTTTCTGCTTCCTGAGCACTCTTTTCGTATTCCTTCAGCTTGGAACGTACCTCATCAAGCTCCCTGTTGGCAGCTTGTAGTTTCTGACTTGCTTCTGCAAGTTTCTGGAGCAATAATTCTTTTTCGTCCTGTAGCATGGAGTGTATCGTGAAAGAAGATTATTTTGCAAAAATAGTCATTATTTTCTTAATATCCTAATTTTTCCCTTTCTTTTTACTCTTTTTTATCATTTTTCTTCTCTTTTTTCTTCTCCTTTGTAATTTTTTATGCACGCTTGGCTTTCTCCCATGCTCCGTTACTCTTATGACTGAACAGATAGTGGATTCCGCGGAAAACATTAACATTCATGAAGAGGAAATAGTAGGGGATATAGAGCAATTTGTTTTTCTTACCTGCCCGAGCGAGCAAATATCCTGCGAGGGCTGCAAGATAAAACAGCACCTGTAATGCGAGGATGATGATGTAAAGCCATCCTGCTCCCAGTATGACCAGCAGGATATTGAGTGGTATGAGGGTGATGAGCGCAAAGGGTGTGATGGTCCATCGTAGCACACGATGTGATACGAGCTGGAAGGTGACCACTGGCTGGCGGAAGGGATTGAGCAACGCCCGCAGACGCCAAGTGCTCTGCAGTCCTCCTGCGGCAATGCGGCGCTTACGCTTCGACTCCTCGACAATGTCAGCCGAACCGTATTCCATCGCATAGGCATCGGGGGTATAGGCAATGCGCTTGCCCTGATCCACAAGGAGCATAGACATGATGAAGTCATCGAGCAGCGTGTCCTCGGGCATCGACTGATAGAGTTCCGTACGGATAGCACACAGTTCTCCGGCAGCACCCATTGCCGAATAAAGCTCGCTGTCCAGACGCTTCAACGTGCTTTCATATTTCCAGTACATGCCTTCGCCTTCAGCTGCATTGTCGCCTTGGTTTCGGGCCATGACACGCTTCTCGCCGGCAACACAGGCCACACGCTCATCCATGAAGCAGCGCACCACCTCACGCACACACTCGCTGTTAAGCATCGTGTTGGCGTCAGTCATGATAACCAATGGAGTATCAACACTTTGTATGCCATGATTTAAAGCGGCTGTTTTGCCCTTTCGCTCAGGTGTAAACACGACAGTCACCTCTTCGTATTCTGCCAATCGTTCGTTCGTGTGGTCGTTGCTTCCGTCCGTCACCCACATCACCTTTAGCTTGCCTTTCGGATAGTTCAGCTCGCGGGTGTTGGTCATTTTCTCCTCTACGATGTCTTCCTCGTTGTAGGCACAGATCATCAGCGTCACATCAGGCAGTTGCTCGTCGGCGGGCAGCACAGGACGCTTGGGAGTTCCATTGACAGCGCGTTTGATCAGGACAAGCAGGTAGAGCACAATGCCATAGCCGACGTAGGTATAGACTACGAGCAGCAGACAAAGCCAGAAGATGATTTTCAGAACAAGCATATATTTACTGAACTTTTAGTTTTGAATATCAGGTATAGTGTTTCTTTGGGCAAAAGTACAAATTTTTTATGTAATAACAAAAAAATACGGAGACATTTTTGCCTCCGTATTCTTTTTAGTCTGTTTTCGTTTCCTCGTCACTTGCTTTCTATCTCTTCCTGCATGTCTATGAATTGTCTGTTCTTGTCGTAGAATTCATACTGCAGGAAAGCAAGTTTCTGAGAGGGGACGACGTTCACTCCGAATCCGTACTTCATCTGCCACCTGCGTTTCAGCGAGAGAAATCCCTGATTGATGTAGGCAGCGACGTAAGGATGTACGTGCAGCGTAAAGCGTTTCACGCCTATCTTGTTGACAAGCTGGTCAATTTTGCTTTCCAATTGCTCGGTGAAAAGTATGGATGACTTGATTTTTCCTTTACCAAAACAGGTGGGACAGGTTTCTTCGACGTTGACGTCCATAGCAGGTCTGACACGCTGTCGGGTGATTTGCATCAGTCCGAACTTCGACAGCGGCAGGATGTTATGGCGTGCGCGGTCTTTCTGCATGTTCTTGCACATGCGCTCATAGAGCAGCTGGCGGTCTTCGGCGAGGTTCATATCGACGAAATCTACGACGATGATGCCTCCCATATCGCGTAAACGTAGCTGGCGTGCCAGCTCGTCGGCTGCTCCAAGGTTGGTCTCGAGTGCGTTGGCTTCTTGTCCGTTTTCTTTCTTGACGCGGGTTCCGCTGTTCACATCGACCACGTGCATGGCCTCGGTGTGCTCAATAATAAGGTAGGCACCGCGTTTGTAGTTGACGGTCTTTCCGAAGGCGGACTTAATCTGCTTGGTGACGTTGAAGTTGTCAAAGATGGGCACCGTGCCCGTGTACTGCTTCACAATGTCGGCCTTGTCGGGTGCAATGATTCCGACATAGTCCTTCACCTGAGCGTAAATGTCCGCGTCATTGATGTAAATACCGTCGTAGGTGGGATTGAACAAGTCGCGCAACAGGGCCACCGCTCTGCTCGTCTCTTCGAACACCAACTGCGGGCGTGTCGTGGTCTTCTGAACCTTCGTGATGGCGTCCTCCCAACGCTTCATCAGAATTTTCAGTTCACCGTCGAGTTCTGCCACACGCTTTCCCTCTGCCGAGGTGCGCACGATGATGCCGAAGTTCTTGGGCTTGATGCTCTGCATGAGCTGTTTCAGACGGGCCCGTTCTTCGCTTTTCTTGATTTTTGATGATACAGAAACCTTATCGTTGAAGGGGATGAGCACGATGTAACGGCCTGCGAAGCTCAACTCGCACGTCAGCCTCGGGCCTTTCGTGTTGATGGGCTCCTTCACCACCTGTACCATCAGTTCCTGGCCGACGGTCAATGTAGTGGCAATGCTGCCGTCTTTCTTCGTGTCGGGTAACCGGTTCGCCTTCGAGATGGGATAAAGTTTCTTCCTGTCACTCTGTACCTGTTTGAGATACTTTTCATACGAGCTGAACTGAGAACCCAAGTCAAGATAGTGCAAAAACGCTTCGCGTTCTGCGCCGACATCCACAAAGCACGCATTCAGTCCTGGCATCAGCTTCTTCACCTTTGCCACATAGATGTTGCCCACGGAGAACGATGCCGAGCGTGTTTCCTGCTGGTATTCCACCAGGCTCTTGTCCTCGAGCAGCGCGATAGATATCTCCTTAGGCTGGACGTCAATGATTACTTCGCTTGTCATGAATGTTGTTTTTCTTTGATTTGGAAACTAAAAGGGTGTGCCTCTACGACTCTGCTGTGTCCAGCAGCCATCGGTCGGCACACTCCTTTCATTTCTTTCTCTTGTCAGCTTTTCTGAGACTGGCTGATGTCTTATGGTCTCTCGCGAGACCGTCCGTCAGGGCTTACTTGCTCTTATGACGATTCTTTCTCAGTCTCTTCTTACGCTTGTGCGTAGCCATCTTGTGGCCCTTCTTCTTCTTTCCGTTTGGCATAGTTCTTAACTTTTTTGTTAAATAATAATTTGTTTCTTGACGTTTTTACTTCATCTTAGCAATAAAGCTCTTGGCTGGCTTGAAGGCGGGATAGTCATGAGCATCGATGACTATCGTCGTGTTCTTCGAGATGTTACGTGCCGTCTTCTTAGCACGATGCTTCACGATAAAGCTACCAAAACCACGCAGATAGACATTCTCCTTATCGGTAGAGAGACTCTCGCGAATCTCCTCCATGAAGGCTTCTACTGCAACTAATACGTCTCTCTTTGCAAGACCGGTCTTTGCCGAAATCTCGTTGATAATATCTGCTTTTGTCATGTCTTTAAATAACGTTGTTGACTGTTAATACTTTCTTTTTCTCTCATTTTGGAGTGCAAAGATACTGATTTTCAGCCGAAAAGGAAAATCTTTCGGCATTTTTTTTCAAAAAAAAACATTTTCTGCCCGTTTTTAACCCCTCCAAGGCTTTTTTTTCCCTATATACCTATTTATATATATAATAGAAAACTTAAATTAATTATGGTTTTTCACTCGGTTTGCTCCAAATTCTTCATTCTTCATTCTTCATTTTACATTAAAATTTGTATCTTTGCACCCAAAATTGCAAACAACACAAATTATGGAAAAGAAACTGAGAACCGCCACGCTCTGTGTGCAGGCTGGCTACAAACCTAAAAATGGTGAGCCCATCGAGCTTCCCATCATCCAGAGTACAACCTTCAAGTATGACAACTCCGACGAGATGGCAAAGCTTTTCGACCTTGAGAAGGAAGGCTATTTCTATACCCGTCTGCAAAACCCCACCAACGATGCCGTGGCAGCCAAGATTGCTGCCCTCGAAGGGGGTGTCGGCTGTGTGCTGACCTCCAGCGGACAGGCTGCCAACTTCTATGCAGTGTTCAATATCTGCGAAGCCGGAGACCATATCGTCACTTCCAATGAGATATACGGCGGCACTTATAACCTCTTTGGTGTTACGCTGAAGAAGCTCGGCATCGAGTGTACCTTCGTGAGCCCCGAAGCCTCCGACGAGGAGATACAGGCAGCCTTCCGTCCTAACACCAAGCTGCTCTTCGGTGAGACCATCTCCAACCCTGGCTGTGCCGTGCTTGATATAGAGCGTTTTGCCCGCATCGCTCACCGCAACGGTGTGCCTCTCGTGGTTGACAACACCTTTGCCACACCCGTCAACTGCCGTCCCTTCGAGTGGGGTGCCGACATCGTTACCCACAGCACCACGAAATACATGGACGGTCTAGCTACGCAGGTAGGCGGTGCTGTTATTGACAGCGGGAACTTCGACTGGCTGGCACATGCCGATAAGTTCCCCGGCCTCTGCACACCCGATGAGTCCTATCACGGACTGACCTACGTCAAAGCCTTTGGTAAGATGGGCTATATCACCAAGCTCGTGGCACAGCTCATGCGTGACTTGGGAAGTATTCCTGCTCCGCAAAACTGTTTCCTCCTGAACCTCGGCCTGCAGACGCTTCATCTCCGTATGGCACAGCATTGCAAGAATGCCCAGCGTGTGGCAGAGTTCCTGGAAGCCAGCGACAAGGTTGCATGGGTACACTACTCAGGACTTCCTTCCGACGCACATCACCAGCTTGCAGAGAAGTATCTGCCTAACGGCTCCTGCGGTGTCATCGCCTTCGGACTGAAGGGCACCCGTGAGACAGCCATTCAATGGATGGACTCGCTGGAAATGATCAACATCGTCACCCATGTGGCTGATGCCCGCACCTGTGTGCTCCATCCCGCCAGCCATACACACCGCCAGCTCTCAGACGAACAGTTGCGTGAGGCAGGTGTTGCTCCCGACCTCATTCGTCTGTCTGTGGGCATTGAGGATGTGGAGGATATCCTCGATGACATCCGCCAGGCTTTGGATAAGATATAAAGATTCAGAAGGATGCTACATGGGTGAACATGCCGGGAAAAGCCTCGGCAAGTTCAACGGGAGCGTCGAAGATGCCGAAGACGCTGCTTCCTGAGCCGCTCATCGCCGCATAGACGGCACCCATGTCATAAAGCTTTTGCTTCACCTCCCCAATTTCGGGATACAGGGCGAAGACGCTCAGCTCGAAGTCGTTAACCAGTTCTTCGCGCCATGTACCGATGGGCTGGTTAATAATTTCGCGGCAGTTCTTCGGGGGCCGCTGGGGGCTTATCCTTGCAAAGGCGTCACGGGTGGGTACGGCAATGGGAGGCTTGACAATGGCGATATACCTGCCGCTGAGGTCTAAGTCAATGGGCTGCAGACGCTCGCCGATGCCCTCGGCATAGGCCGGACGCCCCGTAATGAAGAAGGCACAGTCGGCACCGAGACGCGCTGCCAACATCATCAGCCTTTCATCGCTCAGCCCCAAGTGAAACATGCGGTTCAGTGCCACCAGCATATAGGCACAGTCGCTGGAGCCGCCGCCCATGCCAGCCTGTGAGGGAATGTGCTTCACCAGTCGGACACGTACACGGGGCAGGGTGGGGCATTGCTCCTTCAGCAACCGGTAAGCCCGCACGACGAGGTTCTGCTGTGGGTCACAGTCAAGCACGCCGTCATCCATCAGCAGGTCACAGTCGTATGGGCAAGGGTCGTCAGCAGCCATCGCTTTCACGTCGAGCTCATCGCACAACGGCACGGGGTAGAAGACCGTTTCCAAATCATGATAACCGTCAGGACGTCGGTTGACGACGTTCAGCCCGAGATTGACTTTGGCAGGTGGGAAGAATTGCATAAGCCCCTAATCCGTCATCTATTAATGTGAAACTTTAATCCTTAGTAATTAGAAATAGGTAATGCTCCGTTCCTCTATTTCATAGCTTTCGCTAGTGGTGGGGTCCGTCTCACCCTCACCGGTTTCCTCGCTCTCTGCCCGCGTGACATAGACTTCGCGCCTGGTCCAATTGCCTTGAGCGTCAAATTTGGTGTAATCCATCACGTACGAGGTGCGGGTGATGGTTCCCTGGTCATACTGCACGGTGAAGATGGTGGCAGGATAGACGTTGTTGCCCTCATAGGTGTAGGTGATGTTGAAGGTGCTTTCCCAGAAGGTCATCTCAACATGATCCATACGCCCCTTGCTGTCGTAGAAGAATTTGTGAATGTGCGATTCCACATCTTCATCGTCGCAGACGTCTTCGTAGCTGGCAATCCTTCCGTCGGCATTGCGGGTCATCTTGGCGCATCCGCGTTCTCCCTTGCCGATGAATTTGCCTTTGGCATCATATTCATAGGTGTTGCCGTAGAGGTCGAGGGTGACCAGTCCCTTACTGTTGAAAGACATGTCGTCGATAGAAGTTTCCTCTCCCTCTTGTGGAAGGAAATCCCCGTTCTGTACGTAGGCAGGCTGGGTACTGGTTTTCACATGTTTCACCTTGCCCACCAGTCCGTAGGCGCGGCGGTCGTCAATGGTTCGCTTCTGGGCATTGGCGGGTAGCGCCGCTACCGTCACCATGAGCCATACAATGGCGATGAAATACTGTCTTTTCATATTGCTCAAATGATGCTTTTAGTTGTTTATTAGTATGAATTTGGTGCAAAGATACAAAAAATTCATAATTCATAATTCATAATTCATAATATTTTTGTAATTTTGCACACAGAAACAATAACCTAAGACAGTATTATGGAAGAAAGAATCATCGAGTCGAAGATGCAGGAATGCACATTAGAGGAGCTCAGTGCCGAGGAAAGGCACGTGGTAGAACTGGCCATCGAAGCTACGGAAAGGTCGTATGCCCCTTATTCGAACTTCCACGTTGGAGCCGCCGTGCTGCTTGACAATGGTGTGGAGATCATGGGCTGTAATCAGGAGAATGCCGCCTTCCCTGTTGGACTCTGTGCAGAGCGCACCGCCATCTACGCCGCTGGCGCACAATATCCTAATGTTCCCGTCAACGTGCTGGCCATTGCCGCCCGTGGCACCGACGGCGAGCTGGTTGCAGAGCCGGTGTCGCCTTGCGGCTCCTGCCGTCAGGTGATGGTGGAGACGGAGCACCGCTCCGGTCGTGAGCTAGTCATTCTGCTCCACGGGCGCAACCGCATCCTTCGCATCAACGGCATACGGGAGCTAATGCCGCTGACGTTTACGGAATTTTAGAATAGGGATTACCCCGCCCGTTCACCAGTTTGTCTTAGACTTTCTCCTAGTTTTTATGTTTCCTTTGGGTCTTGGATATATCTTCCGTGCGCTATTTGGATAGTCTCTATGGGTCGTCCGAATATCTCCTTTACCCCCATAGGGATGCTTCCTTTGAGTCATAGGTACCTTTCGCATGACTCTTGGGAGACATTCCCTTCCGGCTCACTTGCCTTGCAGATGCAAAAGTACGACATTGGGAAGGGGTGCCTTCAGTTTGCTGCAGGTTCCGCGTGATTTTGCAGGTTTCTCTTATGATGGCTTGTTGCTACCTTGAAATCGAGAGTCCCCTCGGTGAAGGTCGCTTCATCGGCCCCACCATACTACCTTCTCTCTCGTAGAGAGAAGTACGTATGGGGCCTGAAGCCTTCACCTCGGGGCGCAGGTAGATTTATGTTTTTTGAGGGAATTCT
>CAJOFA010000013.1 GCA_905233985.1 uncultured Prevotella sp. | reverse complement strand
CCTCTGGCGGCAGCAGTATTAAGAAGGCTTGCGAGGATTTGAAGGCAGCCTATCCTGATATAACATGGAAGGAGGGTAAACTTCTAAACAATGCCTCGAAGAAGGTACTTGAAGATTGGGTAAAGGCATATCAGTAGAATTCAAAACTTCAAAAACATATCAGGCATATTCATCTGAATAGATTAAATCAAAAACGGCAAAAAGCACTGGTTCTCAGATTTTATCTTAGAAATCAGTGCTGTATATTCTCAAGCGAATGTCCCGGATCCCGAATTACCAGTTTTAGAGCTTCCGTTAAGGTCAATCGTACCAATGCTTATGTGTCTGTTACTGCAATATCCTCTGATATAACTGAGTTTGCTTTTTGTCAAGATTCGATATCTTTATCTGAACCTTAGACGGACGTGATATATTGTCAGAAAAAGACGAAAGGAGTCTCGTGATTACCTGCTCAACATTGGTAAATCCTGAGTTCTCGATTACAGATACACACTCACCACTGACGAACGCCTCTCCGCGGATAAGATTGTACTTCGACATTTTCTCAAATGAGATACTAAAAAAGGACTTGCCCAATCGTGAGCAAGTCCTTACATTATATGAGAGTATTTAATTACTCTTCTACAGCTGCCTGCGCGGCGGCGAGGCGTGCGATGGGCACACGGAATGGTGAACAGCTAGCGTAGTTCATGCCAATCTTAGCGCAGAACTTAACTGAGCTAGGCTCACCACCATGCTCACCACAGATACCGCAACGGAGCTCTGGACGAACCTCACGACCACTCTTAACGGCGTGCTTAATCAGCTTACCTACACCCTCCTGGTCGAGTACCTGGAATGGGTCAACCTTCAGGATCTTCTTGTCGAGGTATACAGGCAGGAACGATGCGATATCGTCGCGGCTGTAACCGAAGGTCATCTGAGTCAGGTCGTTAGTACCGAATGAGAAGTACTGAGCCTCAGTAGCAATGCGGTCAGCGGTCAGGGCAGCACGAGGAATCTCGATCATCGTACCGATCTCGAACTCAACCTCGATGCCATACTCCTGGAATACTTCCTTAGCGGCGTACTGGATAACCTCCTTCTGCTGCTTCAGCTCATAGAGCGTACCAATCAGCGGAACCATGATCTCTGGCATAGGATTCTTGCCTTCCTTCTTCAGCTCGCAGGCAGCACCCAGGATAGCCTTGGTCTGCATAGCGGTGATCTCAGGGAAGGTGATACCCAGACGGCAACCACGATGACCCAGCATTGGGTTGTTCTCTGCGAGAGAGTCAACACGACGCTTGATGTCCTCTACGCTGACGCCCATCTCCTTAGCCATCGTCTCCTGACCAGCCAGATCGTGGGGAACGAACTCATGGAGAGGAGGATCGAGCAGACGGATGTTCACGGGCAGACCGTCCATAGCCTCGAGAATGCCCTTGAAGTCAGCCTTCTGATAAGGCAGCAGCTTAGCGAGAGCCTTCTCACGACCAGCAACACTGTCGGCGAGGATCATCTCACGCATAGCAATAATCTTCTTATCCTCGAAGAACATGTGCTCAGTACGAGTCAGACCGATACCCTTGGCACCGAACTCACGAGCGAGCTGAGCGTCACGAGGTGTATCAGCATTGGTACGAACCTGCAGCTTCGTGTACTTGTCGCAGAGATCCATCAGCTCCTTGAAATCGCCACTGAGTTCAGCAGCCTTGGTGGGAACCTCACCAGCATAAACCTGACCAGTTGTACCATTCAGCGAGATATAGTCACCTTCCTTATAGACTACACCGTCAATCTCAACAGTCTTGTCCTTGTAGCTGACGTTCAGGGCACCAACACCCGATACGCAGCACTTACCCATACCACGAGCCACAACGGCAGCGTGAGAGGTCATACCACCACGAGCGGTAAGAATACCCTCGGCAGCAGCCATACCAGCGAGGTCTTCGGGAGAGGTCTCGATACGTACAAGAACTACCTTGTGGCCGTCCTCATGCCAAGCCTTAGCGTCGTCAGCGTGGAATACAATCTGACCACAGGCAGCACCAGGAGAAGCGGGCAGACCTTGAGCAATAACCTTTGCAGCAGACATGGCCTTCTTGTCGAAGACAGGATGCAGGAGCTCGTCGAGCTTCTGGGGCTCACAGCGCATGATGGCGGTCTTCTCGTCAATCATACCCTCGTGCAACAGGTCGATGGCAATTTTTACCATTGCTGCACCAGTACGCTTACCGTTACGGGTCTGGAGGAACCAGAGCTTACCTTCCTGAACAGTGAACTCCATATCCTGCATGTCATGATAGTGGTGCTCCAGCTTATCCTGAATACCATTCAACTCATTGTAGATATCAGGCATGGCTTCCTCCATGGAAGGATACTTGGCAACACGCTCCTCCTCAGAGATTCCTGCGCGCTCAGCCCAACGCTGAGAACCAATTTTTGTAATCTGCTGCGGCGTACGGATACCAGCCACAACGTCCTCACCCTGAGCATTTACCAGATATTCACCGTTGAACAGGTTCTCGCCGTTGGCAGCATCGCGGCTGAAGCAAACACCCGTTGCAGAGGTGTCACCCATGTTACCGAATACCATAGCCATCACAGATACGGCAGTACCCCACTCGTCGGGGATGCCTTCCATCTTACGATAGAGAATAGCGCGCTCGTTCATCCAAGAACGGAACACAGCGCAGATAGCGCCCCAGAGCTGCTCGATAGGATCGTTGGGGAAGTCCTTGCCTGTGCGCTCCTTGATGGCAGCCTTGAACAGCTGAACCAGCTTCTTCAGGTCCTCAACAGAGAGGTCCTTATCCAGCACAACGCCACTTTCCTTCTTTACCTTCTCGATGATTTCCTCGAACGGATCGATATCGGTCTTGTTGACGGGCTTCATCTCAAGCACCACGTCACCGTACATCTGTACGAAACGGCGATAAGAGTCGTAAACGAAGTGAGGATTGTTGGTCTTCTTCACCATACCCTCAGCCACCTCGTCGTTTAGACCCAGGTTGAGGATAGTGTCCATCATACCAGGCATAGAAGCACGGGCACCTGAACGGACAGAGACGAGCAGCGGATTCTCCTTGTCGCCGAACTTCGAGTTCATCAGCACCTCAATGTGCTTCACGGCAGCCATCACGTCGTCGTTCAGCAGCTCCATGATCTTCTGCTGACCAACCTGATAGTACTCGTTACAACAGTCGGTTGTGATTGTGAAACCTGGAGGGACGGGGACACCAATCAGGTTCATCTCAGCAAGGTTAGCACCCTTGCCACCCAGTTCCTCACGCATTTTTGCATTACCTTCGGCTTTTCCATTACCGAAGAGGTAAACTCTTTTTTGGCTCATAAATACTTTGTTATTTTTATTAACGTTAACACTTTTTTATTTCGTAGGTGCAAAGATACAACTATTTTTTGATTCCTGCAAGCATTTTCGTTTTTTTTGTTATTTTCAGCTTTGGCATAGTATTTGCAATAGTTCCACTGACGACGAATTAAGCGAAAACATTTGGAGTTTTCAAAAAATAGTCGTAATTTTGCAAGCACAACTAAAGAAAAAGAAAGGAAAAGAAAGACTTATGACCAGCCAATTCTCACCCAAAGTGTCAGAAATTCTGGCCTTCTCACGCGAGGAGGCTGCCCGACTGGCCAGCCGTTCCGTAGGCCCTGAACACCTCTTATTAGGGATGTTACGCATGAAAGAAGGCCCCGTGGTTGACGTATTCCGCCGACTGGAGATTAACCTGCATTCCGTCAAAACGGAATTGGAGGATCGCGTGCGCGAGGATGAAATAGGTACGCCCATCAATACACAAGAGCTGGTGCTCAACGAGAAAGCAAGCAATATACTAAAGCTGGCGGTGCTGGAAGCCCGTATCCAGCGTACTCAACGCGTAGATGAGCAGCATCTGCTTCTGGCCATCCTGCACGATCAAGTAGATAACGGTGCTAAGCACGTATTAGAATTTAACAACATGAACTACGAAGATGTTTTCAGCATGCTTCAAGTGCAGAAGAGTAGTGTTCAGGATGGCCTCAGCCTTCCCGATGAAGACTTCGAGGAAGAAGAGAACGCCGGACAGAGTCAGGGCACGAGAAGCAAAGGGCAGGAATCTGCCACAACGACAAAGACAAAACAGAAGTCAAAGACTCCTGTGCTCGATAATTTCTCTACCGACCTGACCATTGCTGCCACAGAAGGCAAACTCGACCCTGTCGTAGGGCGTGAGCGTGAAATGGCACGCGTCATCGAGATATTAGGTCGTCGCAAGAAGAACAATCCCATTCTCATTGGTGAACCAGGCGTGGGCAAGAGCGCTATTGTAGAAGGTCTGGCACAGATGATTGCCAACCGACACACATCACCCGTGCTTTTCGGCAAGCGCATCGTAGCACTTGACATGACAGCAGTTGTGGCAGGTACAAAGTATCGCGGACAGTTCGAGGAGCGCCTACGTGCCCTTATCAAGGAATTGGAACAGAACGATGACATCATCGTCTTCGTTGACGAGATTCATACCATCATCGGTGCAGGTTCTGCAGCAGGTACTATGGATGCGGCAAACATTTTGAAACCCGCATTGGCACGAGGAACCATACAATGCATCGGTGCCACCACCCTTGACGAATACCGTAACTCCATTGAGAAGGACGGCGCATTGGAGCGTCGTTTCCAGAAAGTGCTCGTTGAACCGACAACGGCAGAGGAAACCCTGCAGATTCTCCATAACATCAAAGAACGTTACGAGCATCACCACCATGTCAGCTACACAGAGGAGGCACTGACAGCATGTGTCAAACTGACAGAACGCTACATAGCCGACCGTGCTTTCCCTGACAAGGCTATTGATGCCTTGGACGAGACAGGTTCACGCGTACATCTGTTACATGTGCAGATACCGCCCGAAATCACCGAAAAGGAAACGGAACTGGCAGACGTCAAGCAACGTAAGCAAGATGCTGTTCATGGCCAGAACTATGAGTTGGCTGCCAGCTATCGCGACCGTCAGACGGTATTGGAAAAAGAACTGGCAGAGTTGAACCGTAAGTGGACAGCTGGTGAGACCGATGACCGTCACACCATTAGCGACGCAGAAGTGGCAGAAGTTGTCTCTGTGATGTCAGGTGTACCTGTCCAGCGTATGGCGGAGGAAGAAGGCATCCGGCTGAAAGGTATGGCCGAAGAACTGAAACAGGCCGTCGTTGCACAAGATGCCGCCATTGATAAGATGGTACGTGCCATCCAGCGTAACCGCGTAGGTCTGAAAGACCCCAACCACCCTATCGGCGCATTCATGTTCCTTGGTCCTACGGGTGTTGGTAAGACTTATCTGGCAAAAAAACTCGCAGAGTTCATGTTCGGTTCGGCTGACGCACTCATCCGCGTTGATATGTCTGAATACACAGAATCATTTAACGTCTCACGTCTAATCGGAGCACCTCCGGGATATGTGGGTTACGAGGAAGGAGGCCAACTGACCGAGCGTGTCAGGAGACACCCCTACTCTATTGTTCTTTTGGACGAGATAGAGAAGGCGCACGGCAATGTATTCAACCTTCTGCTACAGGTTCTTGACGAGGGACGACTGACAGATGGTAACGGACGTTTCGTGGATTTCCGCAACACCGTCATCATCATGACGTCGAATGCCGGCACACGCCAGCTCAAGGACTTCGGACGTGGTGTGGGCTTCAATGCTGGTTCTGTAGGGCTGGCTATGGACGATAAGGATAAGGAACATGCACGGAGCATCGTGCAGAAGGCTCTCAGCAAGCAGTTCTCGCCAGAGTTTCTCAATCGCCTCGATGAAATCATTACCTTCGACCAGCTCGACCTCAACGCCATCAAACAAATCGTTGAAATTGAACTCCGCTCACTCTGGAAACGCATGGAGCAGTTAGGCTATCATGTAGAGTTGACCGATGAAGCCAAGGAGTTCGTTGCCACGAAAGGCTATGACGTTCAGTTCGGTGCCCGTCCGCTGAAACGCGCCATTCAGACGTACATTGAAGACGGTGTCGCTGAGATGATTGTCAATAGCAAACTCACCGAAGGCACAATTATCCGCATCGACAAACATCCTGAAAAAGAAGAGCTTACTTTCACGACCTAATAAAAAGCAAGGAATGACATTCACACAACAATAAGAAAGGCTGCCCAAATAGGCAGCCTTCTTTGTTATATCTGTTGTTTCGTTTGATATTATTTCTTCGGCATTTTCATCCGCTGTCCTCCATGTCGGTTCATCTCACGAGCAAAATTTTCTGCCATTCCCGGACGCTTGACAGTTGCACCAAGGCCGTGCTCGTTATAATAGAACTGTCCGTCGCGGTCAGGACGTTCAACCATGTCGTTATACTTTACGATGAGGAAGAAAGCCAACTGACGCCAGCGGTCCATCATCTGCTCTGCTTTCAGACAGGAGTAGTCGGTCATGCGGGCAGCCAGAGCCTGCTCATCATTGCCACAGATTCTAATTGCCTCTGCCTCTATCTCTGGCTGGGCACGTGCAAAAGCCGTGTCAAGTGAATCACGAACCTGCTTCAATGAGGGGAACATCAGCGAATAACGCGGATAAACCATATTACTCACCCAGTTGCATACCCAGAAGGCATTGTCCATTGAGAAATGTATGTCATCAGCACCAGGCGTATTGAAACATACAGGCGGACGAGTGTTGGCACAATAGATGGGCACATAGGAAATCATATTACCGTCATCGTTACCAAACCAGAAACAACCACCTACCTGACGGGGCAGCCAAGAACGCATCTGCGAAATAAACGAGAAGGCTGACTGCTGTGTCGATGTTGGGCGCTCATTAAAGTAAGGCTCACCATCCACCTTATAAGAAAGCGGGGATACTCGATAAGGCATTTCCCAGATGCCACCGCCGAGGTCCTGGTCAAGTGAGAATGGCGTGTTTTCAAAGTGGTCGCGCATGGCTGCCTGGATGTCCTGAAGTGTCACTTTCTTGTTAGGCTTAATCCACAGAGGCATAGGCTCTGCATCAGCAGCCTCGCCCATTGCCCAAGGCAGATAAGCCGAGAAGTCTTCTGTAAAGCGGTTGAAGAAGCTCCACACACGTGCCTCACACCAGCGACGGGCACCGAAGTCGGCAGGACAATAGGCATCAGCATAACTGAACTCAGCATCCTTACCATTGAACCACCCCATCGTACGTGCATACTTCACAACGTTCTTCGAGAAAAGCACATTCTGCTTGTCCTTCATGTTGAAAACACGGATGCGGCTCTGGTTGGCATGGGCGCAAATCATTTCATCGGGTATGCGCATAGCCACCCAGACGGTGCGTTCCTTCGACACACTACGATTGCTACCACATCCCATCATCTCCATAATCCACGCCTCGTTGGGGTCGCAAATGGAAAACGTCTCCCCCTCCGAGCAATAACCAAACTGTTCAACCAGCATGGTCATTACCTGTATGGCTTCACGGGCGGTCTTTGAACGTTGGAGTGCAATATAAATCAATGAGCCATAGTCGATTATTCCCGTTGTGTCAACCATTTCTTCACGCCCGCCAAAGGTGGTCTCACCAATGGTGACCTGCCACTCATTGGTATTGCCGATGACGTTCCACGTCTCTGCTGCCTCGGGAATCTGACCAAGATATTTGTTCGTGTCCCAGTCGTAAATCTGACGCATGGAACCAGGAGCATGCTTGCCTGCAGGGAAATGATAGAGCGGCATAAACGCACCATAGCTGTCGGCATTGTAGGTGCAGAACACGGAGCCGTCAGCCGATGCCTTCTTGCCGACAATGAAGTTAGTACATGCCAAGGCGTACGACGATGCCAAAGCGAATGCTGTCAATAAGAATAGTTTTCTCTTCATAATGTATATCTGTAATTTTTTGAATTCGTAAGTATCATGTTTTATCTTCAATATTTAAAATTAGTCGTTGTTGTGCGTTCATTACCACATTGGTCAACAGCCGTGAACTTCAGCTGACGGGAAGTACCCATGCGCCGAAGAGGAGTATCTGTCAGGCGACAAACTATCTGGTTGCTTCGGGGCAGACGTTTAAAGAGCACGAATTGACCATCCACATAAGCCTTATATGAACGGACGCCACATCCTTTATCCTTGACATTAGCTTTGAGTACGATACCGTCAACCACAAGCTCAACATCAGGGGCTTCGTTGTCGTAGGCAAGGGCGTAAATGCCACCAATATCACGAATACGTGCTGTCACCCATCCATCAGCAAATGTTCCGCCGACATAGCTACCCTTGTTGTCCGGGTCGTCAATGGCACCCTTTTCGGAAGAGCTGCCTTCCTTGTCAGATTTCCCAGCACGCGAAACGATGTAAACCTTCGACGGGTCATCAACAGGCGATGTAAGACGGATGCTCAGTTCTCCACCGCAGAACAACGGACACGAAGCCGACTTACACACCCGGTAAGCCGAAGAATACATCCCCTTACCTGTCACTTGCGGAAGCAGCTTCACATCATCACCCAGATTGCCACGCGGAACCACCAACTGCATACCTGGCAGAGATACCATCGTAGTACGGTTCCAGCGGATGGTCGTTGTGAGAGAGTCAGCCACAGAAGGTATTGTCCTTCGCTTACCTTTCACCTTGAAGGGATAACTGGTACGGTTGCCGAAGTAGTCTGTCAACACATATTCAAACTGATAGTCACGCTCTTCGTTGATATCGACTATGCCACGGTTCTCGTCAGCATGAAGAATGGAGAGTCGGTTGCCTGGCTCGATGAACGACTTGAGATACCAGTCGTGCTTACGATAATAATAGTCATAGTCACCCCAGACGTTTACCATCCGATTCTGTCGGGGCGAGATGCCATTAACGTCGGCATTGAACACCTCACGCCCATCGACAAGAAGTGAAGTGTGGCGAATACCGTAGTGGTTCGAGGCATTCTGCATATAATCGTCTGCCCACATTGCAAAACCGATGCGTCCCCATGCCGTAGCACTATCGCCCTTGACCTGTTGACAAGCTTGTGAGCCATTGAAGATGCCGGCTCCACGCTGAGGATAGACCATGATGCCATGAACACGCGGCGGCACGGTGTCGTTAATATAAGTACCCAGCCACTCCATCGGGTCATACATGACACCCGTGTGTGTATCAATCATTTCAAGATGCAGATGTGGACCGTAACTGGCACCCGTATTTCCGCTAAAAGCAACCAACTGCCCTTGTGCAACGGGACATGCCGAAGGAGGCAGACGAAAATCCACCTCATGCTGTTCATGAGCATACTGGTATTTCTTTAGAATCCTCTCCAAACGAGGCGTAAAGCGCTGGAGGTGAAAATACGCACTAGTATAGCCGTCGGTATGAGTAATATAGATAGCGTTTCCACACCCTGTCAAACTGACAATAATACGACTGACATAACCGTCGGCAATGGCCCGTACGCCCTTACCCTCCTCACGTTGCGTAGTAAGGTCGAGGCCACCGTGAAAATGATTCGGTCGAGGCTCGCCAAAGTTACCCGCCAACGATATCTCATGCGTCATGGGCGGGGTATATGGTTGAGCGTTGAGGGTTGAGGGTTGAGAGACTTTTGTAGATGGTTGAGCGTTGAAGGATAAAAAAACGCACAAGACAAAAGATAATACAATTAGCTTTTTCATTGCCCTAACAAATATCGCTCAACACTCAACACTCAACTCTTAACTCTCAACACGCTTTAAACGACATATCGAGTCCCTTCACGGAGTGCGTCAGGGCACCGACAGAGATAAAGTCAACACCCTGCTCGGCATAGTCGTGGATGGTGTCAAACGTGATGCCACCGCTCGACTCTGTCTCATAGCGACCGGCAATGAGGTCAACAGCCTTCTTCGTATCGGGCACGCTGAAGTTGTCGAGCATGATACGGTCAACGCCGCCGTGCTCCAGCACCTGGTTCAGCTCGTCGAACGAACGCACCTCAATCTCAATCTTCAGGTCAAGGCCTTTCTCCTTCAGGTAGGCGTGGCAACGGTCGATGGCATTGACAATACCGCCGGCGAAGTCAACATGGTTGTCCTTGAGCAGAATCATGTCGAAGAGTCCGATGCGATGGTTACAGCCGCCACCTATCTTCACGGCCTGCTTCTCAAGCATACGCATACCAGGCGTGGTCTTACGGGTATCAAGCACACGCGTCTTGGTACCCTTCAGGCGTTGCACATATTTGTCAGTCATCGTGGCGATGCCGCTCATGCGCTGCATGATGTTCAGCATCAGGCGCTCCGTCTGTAACAGCGAACGCACCTTACCCGTCACGACCATCGCGATATCGCCATTCTTCACACGTGTGCCGTCGCCCATCAGCACCTCCACCTGCATGGTGGGGTCGAAGCGGTGGAACACCTCCTTGGCAATCTCCACACCAGCCAGAATACCATCCTCCTTAATGAGCAGATGGCTCTTGCCCATTGCATCCTCGGGAATACAGCACAACGTGGTATGGTCACCGTCGCCGATGTCCTCCGCAAACGAGAGGTCAATCAGGCGATCAACAAGTTCTTCTACTGATAACATATAGTTTGATGTTTGACGTTTAGGGTTTGATGTTTACAAATACACACCCAAGCCTACGCGGAGACCTATCCTGCTGTAGTCCTTGTGGTTCTTGAACGACTGCTCGTAGTAGATTTCCGGCTCGATGGTCACGCTGCCGCTGATGAAGAAGGCATAGCCCACCTGTACGGTCGGCATCACGTCATTGTAGCCCGTGGAATGTTTCCAGTTGACACCGGCACCCAGATAAAGGCCGTTCTGTACGATGTAGTAGCGGGCACCTGCACCTAACGACATGGTGTAAGGCACATCGTTCTGCTTGTCATAAGCCACTTGTCCGAGTGCCAGCAGGTTGTCGGCAAACATATAGCCACCCTTGCCCTCAATGGTCAGGTGACCGCTCTCGGAACCGCTATAACTGAGGTTCATGCCCGAAAGCGAAGCACCAATATACGTTTTACCCTGTTCAAACTGCGCATGGGCGGCAATAGCAACCGTCAGCGCTACCATGAATAATACAATCTTTTTCATACTGTTTTACTTTATTGTTTTTTGAGATTTCTTGAATTTCATATACCAAATGATGAACCACACAAGGGCGATGACAAACGTACACAAAGCCACTATGTTTGCCTGTTTCTCTGGCATACTGAAGGCCTGTACACTTACAAAAAATGTTGTACACACCACCGTCATAAACAGAGCCGGGACAAGAGTAATCATGTAGGGTTTCTTTTGCTGAGCCAGATAAACAGTAACAGCCCATAGCGTAAACACGGCAAGAGTCTGGTTGCTCCAACCGAACCAGCTCCAGAGTTTCTCAAAACCACTTACATAACCTTCAATTGTTGCAGCTTTAATATCTTCATTCATATCCCACAATACCAATGCGACAACCGCAGCAAAAAGGGGAATACAAATGTAAAAGCGTTTAGTAATACTTTTTTGGCTGAGTTTAATAAAATCGGCAATAATCAAACGGGCCGAACGCAAAGCTGTATCACCACTGGTAATGGGGGCAGCAACAACGCCAAGCATAGCAAGAATGCCGCCAAATACGCCAAGCCAGCTATTACATATTTCATTCACTATAGTTGGAGCGCCGTCTTTCACAGTGGCTCCATCCAGTAATTCATAACCAGGTGTTGGCTGGTTGTAGAAAAAGTACATAGCAACAGTAGCCCAGATGAGTGCCACTATGCCTTCAGTAATCATGGCACCGTAGAAAATGGGACGTCCCATGCGTTCCGACTTCACGCAACGCGCCATCAACGGGCTCTGCGTAGCGTGGAAACCGCTGATGGCACCACAGGCAATGGTAATGAACAGACAGGGGAAAATAGAGCCGTTAGCCAAAGACTCCACCGGTAATTTCTCCCAAAGTTCTGGTATGTCCGGCTGCTTCACAAAAAGCATAACCATCAGCGCAACGGCCATAAAGAGCAGTGAAAAGGCAAACAGCGGATAAATCTTACCTATAATCTTATCGATAGGAAGCATCGTAGCTATAAGATAATAAATAAAGATAATGGCCACCCAGAACACATAAGGCCCTACACTATCAACGATAAATGCCGGTTCCCACAAGCCTCCAAGAATCTTAGCAGGGCTATACACAAAAACAGCACCTACCATGATCAACAGGAATACAGAAAAAACAAGCATCACTTGCTTCGTCGTCTTGCCCAGGTACTTACCAATCAGCTCAGGCAAGCCCGCGCCGTCGTTACGCATGGAGAGCATACCGCTCAGATAGTCATGTGTGGCACCGGCGAAGATGCACCCCAACACAATCCACAGATAAGCTGCAGGACCGAACTTTGCGCCCATAATAGCACCGAAGATAGGACCCGTTCCTGCAATGTTCAGGAACTGAATCATAAAAATCTTCCAGTTCGGCATCACGATAAAGTCCACACCGTCAGCCTTCGCCAGCGCAGGAGTCACTCGGTCGTCAGGGCCGAACACACGCTCCACGAAGCGACCATAAAGAAAATAACCAATCACAAGAGCCACCAGGCTCACCAGAAATGAAATCATCTTATTTACTTACTTTTGTTATTTTTCTGCAAGGCTGCGATTAAGCGAGGGCAGTGATGCTTGCATCGACTGCCAAGCGTGAGCAGGCTCGCACCGTTTTACGGTGCAAAGGTAGTGCAAACCGAGCGAAATGCAAAATAAATTTTGATTTATTTTCATTTCCGAGGTGCAGCCCGCTCGGCTTGCCGCTTTGTACCTTTAGGTCAAAGAACCTTCGACCAAAGGTCAAAGGTACGAATAAGTGAGCGAAAGTACTTTCTAAACCGAGCGAGATTGACTTAAAAACGGAGAACAAACTCCGTTTTTTTCTTTGAAAGTTGCAAAGTTGCAAAGTTGCAAGTTGCATTAAGCTTTTTTTGTCGCAGGAAAAATCGAAAAGAAACATTGATTTTCTCTTGGTAGTTTCGCGCATTATACTTATCTTTGCACCGTAAAACGGTGCGAGCCTGCTCACGCTTGGCAGTCGATGCAAGCATCACTGCCCTCGCTTAATCGCAGCCTTGCAGCGTAATAAGCAAACATGGAGAAGACAATGAATAAAATTGCTTTGGTAATGGCTGTCCACGACCAAACCACAGAGACAGAACAGAACCTGCCACGCTTTCTGACGATGCCGTGTGAGACTGACTACGAGGTCATTGTAGTGGATGACTCATCGGCTGACGAGACGCCCGAGCTGCTTAAACAACTGAAAGCTGATTATCCACGATTATATACCACGTTCCTGCCCAAATCGGTGATTTTCAACCCCAGCCGGCTGCAGCTGGCACTAAGCGTCGGAGTCAAGGCTGCGACTAAGCGAGAGCAGAGCCAAGAAAGCTTGAGCTCTGCCGAGCGTGAGCAGGCTCGAACAGAGTTCAAGGCGACTAAAAGCTCATGGATTGTGCTGACGGACATTACCCGCCCACCTGTGTCTGACGAATGGCTGCAAAAGCTGACCGAAGCTATCGATGACCGGAACGAGGTGCTCATGGCCTACAGCGGACGAAAGGGCGACAAGCTGCTTTACCAGACATGGGACACGCTGGAAGAGGCCGCTCCCCTGATTCGCAAGGCTGAACGCCGTTCCAGACGCGGTCACAGGGGCAAGTGGCAGAAGTTCCGTCGCGGTGTGTACGACGCTGTGGCCGTACGTAGCGAGCGTGTACACGACGCCATCAGGCTGTTCGACCAGCACATACGCTGGAACCAGCTTATAGGCCTGCGCTTAAAGGTTTTCAGTAAGAATCTGTTTTAGAGAATTAGGATATTTATCATTTGCAAAGTGCAAGAACAATGAGAATTCTGCACTACTACGACCAGCACAACGAGCTACAGGCGCACTATGTGCACCTGCTTGAAGAAACTATGTCTGGAAGTGCGGAACTGGCAACCAGCAGTTCGTTGCAAGAAGTCCGCCAGCAACTGAGCAGCCGTCACTTCGACCTGCTCCATATTCACGGCTGCTGGTCGCAGCGCTATGCAAAGGCTGCATCTGTTGCTCACCGCTACGGCACACGTGTCATCATCACGCCGCATGGCGAACTGGAACCGTGGGTGCTGAAAGACCGTGAGTGGCAGGAGAAACTGCCCAAGACACTTCTCTACCAACGTCGTACCATCGAACAGGCATACGTGGTCATCGCGATGGGTAAGATGGAGACAGAGTGTCTGCACAAACTGGGCTGGAATCCCCGCATAGAGACCGTACATAACGCACTCATCACCCACTCTATCAGCCGTGAAGAAATGACGCGGCAGCTGTTTGTCATCTATCAGCGTGTGATGGACAGCGACCAGTTGAGCCTGATGAGCCCGGAAAAGCGTGACCTGCTCTTCCTGCTGCTCAAAGCCGGCGTCTGCAGCAACAGGGAATGGCTGGAGTCCCAGAGGAACTCAATGCATAATGGAGAATTGAAAATTGATAATTATGATTACACAGGAAGTTCCAAGATGGGCGTGCAAGCAAATCAGAATTCTCAATTCCCCATTCTCAATTCTCAATTCCCCATAGTTAATGACAGGGACTGGCGCCAGTATTTCATCTATGCCCGTGACGAGCAGGTGGAGGACCTGCTGAGACGTGGATTGCGAGTGCTCAATATCACAGCTCCCTATATGGATGTGAGTGGCGTGGAGAGCTATTTCCCCACGGGTTACGAACAGCCCAAGAGCATCGCATCGGTCATCGGCAATCAATATGCTACGGAGACAGAGCGACTGTTAGCCACCTTCCGGCACCTGCAGCATCTCATACAGCATAACAGAATGTCCGTCTGCCACTTGCTGGAGTTGGAGAAAGAAATACGAGAGCACGAAATCGACGAAGCTCTGCTTGCAGAGACGCTTCAGGAGAACCGTCTTTTGCGGCTGGCACAGCGGCTGATGGGGATGCTTCAGCGGCTGACAGGCTTTGAAGAAGGCATGATGCCCGTCGCGGCTATCGACGACAATGAGACCACGAGAATAGAAACAATGATCACTAAACACCTCGCTATATGACTACAAACTACACGCCGAACCCATCATCCGCTACTGCAGAATCGACAGGAACCGATTTGCGCTACCTCCATCTGCTCAGCCAGTCGTTTCCGACTATTGCCGAGGCAGCGACAGAGGTCATCAACCTGGAAGCTATCATGAACCTGCCCAAGGGCACAGAGCACTTCCTTGCTGACCTGCATGGAGAGAGCGACGCTTTCATCCACGTGCTGAAGAATGCCTCGGGAAACATCAAGCGTAAGGTCAACGAGCTTTTTGCCGGCGGGCTGCGTGAGACGGAGAAGAAGGAGCTGTGTACGCTCATCTACTACCCCGAGCAGAAACTGGAGCTCATCAAAGCGGCAGAGGAGGACATCGATGACTGGTACCACATCACCATTCACCAACTGGTGCGTGTGGCTCGCGATGTGTCGAGCAAATACACCCGCTCGAAGGTACGCAAATCTCTGCCCGCAGACTTTGCCTATATCATCGAGGAACTGCTGCATGAACGTACCGACGACTCGAACAAGGCGGCCTATGTCAACGTCATTGTCGATACCATCATTACCACCGGACGTGCCGACGACTTCATCATAGCGCTATGCAACGTCATCCAGCGGCTGGCCATTGACCAGCTGCACATTCTCGGCGACATCTTCGACCGAGGCTCAGGGGCACATATCATCCTCGACACCATGCGCCAATACAACTCATGGGACATCCAGTGGGGCAACCACGACATTCTGTGGATGGGAGCCTGTGCGGGCAACGATGCATGTATCTGCAACGTGCTGCGCCTCTCACTACGCTACGCCAACCTTGCCACGCTCGAGGAAGGTTATGGCATCAACCTCGTCCCGCTGGCCACTTTTGCGATGGATGTCTATGGCGACGACCCCTGTACGGAATTCATCCCCCGTCTGCTCAAGGGACAGCAGATGGATGAAAAGACCATGCAACTGACGGCGAAGATGCATAAGGCCATCACTATTCTACAGTTCAAGACCGAAGCACAGATTTTCCACCGCCGTCCGGAATGGCAGATGGAAGACCGCTGTCTGCTGGAATGTGTGGACACAGAACGGGGTGTCTGCGTCATTGACGGACACGAATATAAAATGAAGGACACCAACTTCCCTTCTCTCGTGTTCACAGCCGAGGAGGAACTGCTGATGAAGAAACTGCACCACTCGTTCCGTGTCTCTGAGAAGCTGCGCAAACACATCAAGATGCTGCTCTCACACGGCTGCATGTATAACATCTGCAACCAGAACCTGCTGTTCCACGCCTCTTGTCCGCTGAATGCCGACGGTTCGCTGAAGGAGGTTGAGCTCTACAAGGGAGAGAAATACAGCGGACTGGAGCTGATGAAGCACATCGGCATGATGGTACGTGCTGCCTATGCAAACGACACGGAGCCTGAGCTGAAAGCGTATGCACGCGACTACTTCCTATATCTGTGGTGCGGCAAGGACTCACCCTTGTTCGACAAGTCGAAGATGGCTACCTTCGAACGCTATTTCCTCACAGACAAAGAAACATACAAAGAGGAGAAAGGCTACTATTTCCTGCTGCGTGAACAGCCGGAGGTGTGCGACCGCATACTCGACGCCTTCGGGGTAGAAGGTGAGAACCGGCACATCATCAACGGTCATGTACCCGTCCATGTCGCCTCGGGTGAGAACCCCATCAAGGCTGGCGGACGGCTGATGGTCATTGACGGAGGTTTCAGCGAGGCCTATCACCAGGAGACAGGCATTGCCGGCTACACGCTGGTCTATCACTCACGCGGCTTCCAGCTTGTACAACACGAGCCGTTCACCTCTGCCCGCGATGCCGTACAACGCGGTACCGACATCAAATCCACCACCCAGCTCGTCGAGATGTCAGCCCACCGTATGCTGGTAGCCGACACCGACAAGGGGCGTGAACTGCGTACTCAGATAGCCGACCTCAAGCAACTGCTCTACGCCTACCGTCACGGAATCATCAAGGAAAAGAGATAGGATTGTTCTGAGCAAAGATAGCCATGCGTTCATCCAGCAACTCATATTGATTGTCGTTGATGAACGACGTACAGACTCGCAGGCCTTCCTGATGTGAACCAGTGGTGATGAGGCATATAGCACTCACGCCGTAGTACATCAATTCGTGAGCCAGTTCTCCGCTCGTCATGCCCGGGTAGCCAATGGTAAAGTAAAAACCGTCGGCAATGGGTTCGTCCAAGTCCTTGTCATAGACAATCGTAAAGCCGTGACGCAGGAATATCTCCTTGAGCTTGTGGGCACGCTGTCCATAGACACTTATCTCCTTACGGAAGTCATAAGTACCGTCGGAGGCAGCCTTCAGCATGGCAGCCATCGCATACTGGGCAGAATGGCTGGTACCACTGCTCAGGGCGTATAGCATACGAGTGGAGAAGACAAGTCCAAAGGGAAGTCCTTCATATCGGTTGGCCAGAGCCTCGAACTTACGGTGGAACAGCTTATCGCTGATACAGGTGACACCGATGCGTTCACCGGCATAGCTGAATGCCTTACTGCCGGAAATCAGCAGGATGTAATTGTCCGTATAGCGTGCTACTGTGGCTTGATATGGCGGTTCGAAGGGCTTGCTCAGGTTCTTGCGGAAGTCCATAGCGAAATAGGCAAGGTCCTCCATCACGATAGCATCGTAGCGAGTGGCCAGCGTACCGATAGTCTTTAGCTCATCCTCGTTCAGACAAATCCATGCGGGGTTGTTGGGGTTCGAATAGATAATGGCACAGACGTTTCCTTTGCTCAAATAGCTCTCCAGTTTTGGGCCGAGCCTCTCGCCACGATAGTCATAGACATCAAACGTCTCGTACTTCACCCCCATCACCTGCAACTGCATCTTCTGCACGGGGAAGCCCGGGTCAATGAAGAGCACCGTGTCCTTCCTCGGGTCACACTGAGAACAAGTCAGGAACGAGGCAAACGTTCCCTGCATGGAACCGCAGACAGGCACGCAGCCCATAGGAGCTATGTCTATGCCGATAAACGCCTTGACGAAACGCGAGGCCTCCTGTTTCAACACAGGAGCACCTTGGATATCAGGATAGCTGTGGGCAATACCCTCCTGCAACGCCTTGACTTGTGCATCAACACCCACCTGAGCAGCAGGAAGTCCGGGAATACCCATCTCCATCTTGATGAACTCCACACCACTCTCTTGCTCTGACTTCGCAGCCACCTGCTTCACTTCACGAATGGTTGCCTTGGCAAAGTCGGTGATACCCAACTCGCTGATGAGCCCGTCAACAATCTCTTTTTTGATTGGAGTAATCATAATTCTCGATTTTCAATTCTCAATTAGCGTTGTGCCTCCTTACCTATTGCCAACGCCTTGATGTTGGCTTCGACAACAGCCTCACCCTTGCGTCTGAAGACACTACGGATGGCCTGTTCCAGTTTCCCGTACTCAATGCCGAGTGCCTTCTGAGCAGCTCCCAACAGAATGACGTTGGCTGAACGCGGCACACCATTGTCCTTGGCTGCCTGCTCAATGTCAAGCATAATAACATGAGGCAATTGCTGGAGGTCGCCCTTAACAACCTCTATGTCAGGATAATTCGGAATATTGACAAAAGGAGCACTCGAGGTGATAATCCAACCGTCCTTTGACAGGAACGGCAGATAGCGTAACGCTTCCATCGGCTCCATAGAGATAATCACATCAGCAGCACCCAAGGGAATCAGGTCGCTCTGGATGGGTTCCGATGAAAGGCGGAGATTCGACTGAACATCACCACCACGCTGTGACATGCCGTGCACCTCGGCCTGTTTAATATAAAGACCGTCGTTCATTGCTGCTTCACCGATGATGGTGGCTATGGACAGAATGCCTTGTCCCCCTACTCCACAAAGAATAATATCTTTTTTCATGACTTTGCCTCCTTTGTTTTCTTCTGTTTCAAATGCTTTTGTAATGTTTGCATACACTCACGACGCGGAATGATAACACTCACACCATGATAGTTAATCTCTTCTTCCAGGATGCGGGTAATCTCCGGCATGTTCTTGGGCAGGGGCACCACGACATGCAGATGCTCTTCCTCTACGCCAAGTCCGCGACAGATAGCCTCAAACTTATTCGTACCGGCAGAATCCTGACCACCCGTCATGGCTGTGGTCAGATTGTCGCTGATGATAACCGTGATATCTGCATGCTCGTTAACAGCATCCAGCAGGCCGGTCATACCCGAGTGGGTAAAAGTGGAATCACCGATGATAGCCAAGGAAGGCCATTGTCCTGCATCGCTGGCACCCTTCGCCATCGTAATGCTGGCTCCCATGTCAACACAGGAATGGATAGCCTTGTATGGAGGAAGGAAACCGAGCGTGTAGCATCCGATGTCACCGAAGACACGAGCATTCGGATACTTTAGCAGTACTTCGTTGAGTGCTGTATAGACGTCACGATGGCCACAGCCCTGACACAATGCGGGGGGACGTGCCACGACATGGGCAGTAAATTCCGGAAGCTCAGATACTTTAATGTCCTGAGAATAATCCGACAGAGCCTTTTTGATGTGGTCGGGGTTCAGTTCACCCGTACGAGGCAACTCACCCGTCAGACGTCCACGGATGACGGCATTGCCCGGCATGACACCACGCACCATATCCTCGATAAACGGCTGGCCTTCTTCACAGATAAGTACTTCCTCACAGTCGTCAGTCATACGGCGAATGAGTTTCTTCGGTATGGGATACTGCGAAATCTTCAGCACAGGGAAAGGACAACCCTTGGGGAAACACTCCATCAGATAGTTGTAGGCAATACCGCTGGCAATGATACCCAACCTTTGATTGCCGGCATCCTCATACTTATTATAATGACTATTGACAGCCATCTGCTCCAGCAAGGGCTGCTGAGCTGTTACCACGTCGTTGCGCTTACGGGCAAAGGCAGGAAGCAGCACCCAATTCGAAGCTTTGGCATTGTAGTTCAGTTCATTAGGCTGGCGTGCTTCGTCGGCTACATTGACCACAGCACGTGAATGAGCCATACGTGTGGTGACACGCATCAGCACAGGCAGCTGCAACTGCTCCGACAGGTCGTAGGCATAGCTCATCATGTCGTATGCCTCTTGCTGAGTGCTTGGTTCCAGAGTCGGAACCATCGCAAACTTACCATAGAAGCGAGAGTCCTGTTCATCTTGTGATGAGTGCATCGACGGGTCGTCAGCCACAAGTACCACCAGTCCGCCGTTCGTGCCTGTCATGCCCGAATTGACAAACGGGTCAGCACAGACATTCAAACCCACATGTTTCATACAGACCAATGCACGCTTACCCATGTAGCTCATGCCAAGCGCAGCTTCCATAGCAGTCTTCTCGTTGGTTGACCACCTGCTGTGCACTCCCCGCTCCTTGGCAAGGGGTGACAGTTGAATATACTCCATGATTTCGGTTGACGGCGTGCCAGGATAGGCATAAACACCACTCAAACCAGCATCAAGTGCTCCCTGCGCAATGGCTTCGTCACCTAATAACAACTTCTTCATTTCTGTTTCCTGTTATTGATAATTTATTCAAAGAACGGAAGGCATGCCCTCCGTTCTTTAATGCTATCTTTACTGCTCACTAATTACTTATTTCTGCTCTTCCTTTTTCTCCGTTGCAGGAGCAGGCTTGTAACGCTTGTTCAGACCGCTGATAACGTCCTGAGTGATATCGAAGCGCTTGTCAGCAAAGAGAATGTTGCTGGTAGCATCGGTCTTGCTGAGAATCATGTCGTACTTTTTGTCCTTGTTGTACTCATCCAGGAAATGATTCAGCGAGTCACGCAATGCCTCAGAGAACTCAGCTGCCTCCTTGTCAAGTTCGGCAGCAAGGCGCTGCTGGAGTTCCTGCAAGGACTGTTGGCTACGCTGAATACCCATCTGAGCACTCTCAGCCTCTTCACGGCTCTTGAAACCATTATTGTTCAACTTCTGCTGGAAGTTGTTGATGGCTGCCTGCAACTGGTTACCTTTCTGATTGAGCGTAGAGGTGGCATTGTTGCGTTTCTTTTCAAGTATCTTGGTGTATTCTATGCAAAACTGATACTGCGATGCTACAGAGTCAACCTCCACATAGGCAATTTTCAATCCACCTGCAGACGACGGGGCAGCCTGTGGCTGGTCGTCCATCTTAGGAGCAGTGTTGTTACATGAAACGACCGTCAATGCGGCCAGTGCTGCAAAGGTCAGCGTTGAAATGATGTTCTTTTTCATTGTCAATTTAATGTTGTGATTTATTACTTATTATTTATTATATACTACTTATTATTTACTTTGTCGCTCCTTGACCGCTGTGCGTCGCGGAGTTCTCATCTCACGGTCCTGATCCATCACGCAATGAATGCCCCGTTCACGCATGGCTTTACTGTCATGTATGTGCTGTGACGAGAACGTCCCGCCGGGCTTGCTGAGCACCTTCACAAGGAAAAATGCCATCGCAATAGCAATTATTAACGCACTAATGATGAGAATCTCCGTCATTTTTTATAACTTTGCGGCGTTGTTTACGAGTTTTCGGCTGCAAAGATAATAATAAAAGGTTAAACAATACTGATTTAAAACATTAAAAATGAATAAAAGTAATTTAAAACCGCAAAGAGTATTCGAACAATTTGCTCGAATCAATGAAATTCCACGCCCTTCGAAGCGCGAAGAGAAGATGATTGAGTACCTCAAGAACTGGGGTAAGAGTCATGGTCTTGACACAAATGTTGATGAAACAGGTAACGTCATCATCCGCAAGCCTGCCACACAGGGCATGGAGAACCGTAAGACGGTGATTCTGCAGAGCCACATGGACATGGTATGCGACAAGCTGGTGGATGTGGAGTTCGACTTCGACAAGGATGCCATCAAGACCTACATTGACGGGGAATGGCTGACGGCAGAGGGTACGACACTCGGTGCCGATGACGGTATCGGCTGTGCCATTGAACTGGCTCTGTTAGACAGCGACGACATTGAACACGGTCCCATTGAGTGCGTTTTCACACGCGACGAGGAGACGGGACTGAGTGGTGCTGAGGGTATGAAGGCCGGTTTCATGACGGGTGACTACCTCATTAACCTCGACTCGGAAGACGAGGGAGAGATTTTCGTGAGTTGTGCCGGAGGACGTAACACACAGGCTACGTTCCACATCAGCCGCGAAGAGACTGCCGATGCATTCTTCATCTGCGCACAGCTCAAGGGACTGATTGGTGGTCACTCGGGCGATGATATTAATAAGAAACGTGCCAACGCCATCAAAATTCTGGCACGCTTCCTCTTCATGGAGATGAAGCGCTACGAGGGCATCCGACTCGCCCAGTTCCATTCAGGAAAGCTCCACAATGCTATTCCGCGTGACGGACGGTTTGTCATTGCCGTACCTTCAGCCATCAAGGAGAATATCCGTGCCGACTGGAATGTGTTTGCTGCTGAGGTGGAGGATGAGTTTCATGTTACTGACACGCAGATGCAATGGCACATGGAGAGCTGCGAGGCAGAGCCTGTCATCGATGCCGATTCCGCACGCCGCTTTGTATGGGCAGTGCAGGCTGTGGACAATGGCATCTATGCTATCTGCCAGGACGAGGCTTTAGGTGGTATGGTGGAAACATCAAGCAACATTGCCAGCATACATACGGAAGAGAAGGAAATCAAGATTCTGTCAAGCCAGCGTTCAAATGTGATGTCGAACCTCGACAATATGTGTGCCACCATTCAGGCTGTCTTCGAACTGGCTGGTGCTGAGGCTGTCAGCAGCGACGGCTATCCTGCATGGAAGATGCGCGCTGACTCGAAGCTGACAGAGATTGTCGTTGAGACCTACAAGAAGCTTTTTGGCAAGCAGCCCATTGTACGTGGCATACATGCCGGATTGGAGTGCGGATTATTCTCAGAGCGCTATCCGAACCTCGACATGGTTAGTTTCGGCCCTACCCTACGCTTCGTACATACCCCCGATGAACGGTTGCACATTCCTACCGTCCAAATGGTTTGGGACCATCTGAAAGAAATTCTGAAGAATATCCCCGAGAAATAAGTCTATTCTACTGTTACAGACTTAGCTAAGTTACGCGGCTGGTCAACATCAAGCCCCTTGCAGACGGCAACATGGTATGCCAGTATCTGCATGGGGATGGTGGCCAGCAGCGGCTCAAGACACTCAAGGGTGTCAGGCAGTTCTATCACCTCGTCTGCAATGCGGCTGATGGTGTCATCACCTTCGCTGACAATAGCCATCACCTTACCCTTACGAGCCTTCACCTCCTGAATGTTAGAGAGCACCTTTTCGTACATGGCATTGTGAGTGGCCACCACGACAACAGGCATGTCAGAATCAATGAGCGCGATGGGACCATGCTTCATCTCTGCTGCCGGATATCCCTCTGCATGGATATAGGATATTTCCTTGAGTTTCAATGCACCTTCAAGGGCAACAGGATAGTTGTATCCGCGTCCCAGATACAGGAAGTTGCGCGCGTAAGTAAAGGTGCGGCTGAGGTCTTTGATGCGGTTGTTGAGTTTGAGCACCTGACGCATCTTGTCAGGAATGGCATGTAACTCGTGTACGGTCTTCAGGTAATCCTCATGGCTGATGGTTCCTTTCTCCTTGGCAAGAGCCAACGCCAGCATGGTAAGCACCGTTACCTGTCCTGTAAAGGCTTTCGTTGATGCTACACCTATCTCCGGACCTACATGGATGTAACAACCCGTATGGGTAGCACGCGGTATGCTGGAGCCAATGGCATTACAGATACCGTAGATAAAGGCACCGTGCTGCTTTGCCAGCTTCACTGCAGCCAAGGTGTCAGCGGTTTCTCCACTTTGTGAGATGGCAATGACCACATCATCGCTATTAATGACAGGGTTACGATAGCGGAACTCAGAAGCATATTCCACCTCAACGGGAATACGACAGTAGTTCTCTATGATTTGTTTACCTATAAGTCCTGCGTGCCACGAGGTTCCGCAAGCGACGATAATGAAGCGCTTGGCATTCAGCAGCTGCTGTTTATAGTCAATGACGGAAGATAGCACCACGTTGTCGGCATCGACATTAACACGTCCACGCATACAGTTCGTCAGGCACTCAGGCTGTTCAAAGATTTCCTTGAGCATGAAGTGCGGATAACCGCCTTTCTCCAGTTGACCCAGATTGATGTCAACGGTTTGCACTTCGAGTTTCAGTTCATGGTCGAGGATGTCAACGACCTTCAAGTCACTCCCCGGCTGAAGCACGGCAATGTTTCCGTCTTCCAGATATACGACTTTATCAGTATGCTCGACGATAGGACTTGCGTCGCTACCCAGATAGAACTCATCATCACCAATGCCAACCACTAACGGGCTTTGGTTACGTGCGGCAATAATCTGATTGGGCTGACGCTTGTCCACAATAGCAATAGCATAGGCACCGATGACCTGATACAGAGCTATCTGAACGGCCGTCAACAGATCCAAGTTCTTGCGTTCCATGATATATTCCACGAGTTGCACTAGCACCTCTGTGTCAGTATCACTCTGGAAATGCAGCCCCTTGGCCATGAGTTTCCCCTTCAGGTCGGCATAGTTCTCGATGATGCCGTTATGAATAATCGCTAAGTTCTTGGACTCAGAGTAATGCGGATGTGCGTTGACCGAAGAAGGCTCACCATGTGTTGCCCAACGGGTGTGGGCGATACCGATGCAACCGGTAATATCCTTGTCCTCACAGAAACTGACGAGGTTATCCACCTTGCCCTTGGTCTTGTATATATTCAGATCGCCTTTGTCGTTCATCAGGGCAACGCCTGCTGAGTCATAACCACGATATTCAAGACGACGCAAGCCATTAATGAGAATGGGAAATGCCTGCTTCTTTCCTATATAACCTACTATTCCGCACATAAGTTTTCGTTTTTACGTTCGTCGTTTTTGTATTATTTCGGCTGCAAAAGTACAAAAAAAAAGTGAAAGGCTTATAACCTTTCACCATTTTTTTTAGTAGAACTTGAAATACCTGCGGGCATTGTTGTAGGAGATATCCTCCACCATGCGCCCCAGCAGTTCGCGGTCGTCGGGCAGCAGTCCCTTCTCCACATCGTTGCCTAAGAGGTTGCAAAGGATGCGACGGAAATACTCATGACGCGGATAGCTGACGAACGAGCGGCTGTCAGTGAGCATACCTACGAAGCGGCTCAGCAGACCCAGCACAGACAGGGCATTCATCTGCTTTATCATGCCATCCATCTGGTCGTTGAACCACCAGCCGGAGCCGAATTGAATCTTGCCGGGCTCACCTCCCTGGAAGTTGCCGAGCATGGTAGCGATAACCTCGTTGGCACAGGGATTCAACGTATATATAATAGTACGCGTTAGCTTATCCTTCATATTCAGCTTATTGAAGAACTTTGACATTGCCTTGGCGGTGTTGAACTCACCGATGCTGTCGAAGCCCGTGTCGGGGCCAATGGCATTAAACATCTTCGTGTTATTGTCGCGGATGGCACCATAATGGAACTGCTGCGTCCAGTCGCTGTCGGCATCCATCTCAGCCATCACGGTGAGGAAGCAGTTCTTAAACTGGCGACTCTCAAACTTGGACAGCTGCTGACCACGCATGGCCTTCTCGAAGATGGTCTCAATCTGTGAATCGGAGTACTCCTCGTCATAGAACTCCTCAATGCCGTGGTCACTCAGCTTACAGCCATTGGCGGCAAAGAAGTCGTGACGCTTCTGCAGGGCATCGACCATATCGGCGAACTTCGTGATGCTGACACCGCTGACGTTTGACAGTTGCTCCACGTATGCGGCAAAGTCGGGTTTCTCGATGCTCATAGCCTTGTCGGGACGCCATGCGGGAAGCATGATGGGGTCTTCCTGTGCCTTGTTGCGAGCATACTCAATGTGGTTGTGCAGGTCGTCAACGGGGTCGTCGGTGGTACAGACACACTCCACGTTGTAGTGCTTCATCAGCCCGCGTGCCGAGAACTCAGGCTGCTTCAGCTTCTCGTTGCACTCGTCGAAGATTTCACGGGCTGTCTTGGGCGAGAGCAACTTCTCGATGCCGAAGGCTGTCTTCAGTTCCAAGTGCGTCCAATGATAGAGCGGGTTACGCAACGTATAGGGCACCGTCTCAGCCCACTTCTCGAACTTCTCCCAGTCGCTGGTGTCCTTGCCGGTGATGTACTTCTCCTCCACGCCATTGGTGCGCATGGCACGCCACTTGTAGTGGTCGCCGCCCAGCCACAGCTCGGTGATACTCTTGAAACGATGGTCGTTGGCCACCATCTCGGGAATCAGGTGGCAGTGATAGTCAATAATCGGCATCTTGGCCGCATGGTTGTGAAACAAGTCCTGGGCGACCTCGGTCTCCAGCACAAAATTCTTGTCGTTAAACTGTTTCATGGGTTTCAAGTTAACATGTTTTGATTTATTGTCTGCAAAGATAGGCAT
Organism: uncultured Prevotella sp.; assembly: GCA_905233985.1. Lineage (GTDB taxonomy): Bacteria > Bacteroidota > Bacteroidia > Bacteroidales > Bacteroidaceae > Prevotella. Next base: position 23,943 of record CAJOFA010000013.1, on the reverse strand, counting down.
TTTCTTCCGCACAGAGAAATAATCGCGGAAGTTTTTGAAGAAAAAGGTTATAAAAGTAAAAAAAACACGCCTACCCTTCTGCATTTCGGTGAATTCTCATTACCTTTGCAAAAAGAATTCCTAAAATTGATAACTATCATGAACAAACGAATGACACTCGCTGCCCTCTTTCTGGCAGCCACACTGGGCATGAACGCCCAGAAGCCGATGTCTGCCCCGAAGGGCGGCAAGGCCATCAGCGACGAGTTAATCGGTATTTTCTTCGAGGACATTAGCAGCTCTGCCGATGGCGGACTCTATGCCGAATTGATACAGAACGGCTCTTTCGAGTTTAGTCCCGCCGAGCGAGACGGCTGGGGACCGGGCACGGCTTGGCGTACGGTTCGTCCTGGTCACTCGCTGGGTTATATGGAGCCGCGTATGGACAACGGCATTCATGCCAATAATCCTACTTACATGCGTCTGCACACCGAACGGGCCAAGGAATATTACGACTACGACGGCTGGACGGGCTTTGGCATACAGAACGACGGATTTGGAGGTATCTCCGTCAAGGCTGGCGAGTATTATGAGTTCTCTGCCTTTATGCGTAATGTCAGCGACGGTGTCAAGAAGGTACGTATCGCTCTTGTTGAACCTCAACAGGGATGGCCTCCCAGAGCCCCCAAGCTGCTGGCAGACGTCACCATCACGGTAGATAGCAAGGAATGGAAGAAATATGAGGTGGTAGCGCTGATTCCTGACGTTGACTGTCAGAAGGCTGCCCTGCAGATTCTCGTGCTCGACACGGGTGACCTCGACATCGACATGGTATCGCTGATGCCCAGGGACACCTATAAGGGACACGGCATGCGCAAGGACTTGGCACAGGCACTGGCCGACCTGCATCCTAAGTTCATGCGCTTCCCTGGAGGATGCGTGGTTCACGGTGGTGGCGACGGATTCTGGGACACCTATCGCTGGAAGACGACTATCGGCCCGAAGGAACAGCGCCGTCAGCTCAAGAACACATGGGGTTACCACCAGTCCATGGGACTCGGTTACTTCGAGTATTTCCAGTTCTGCGAGGACCTTGGTATGCAGCCATTGCCCATCCTGCCCTGCGGCGTCAGTTGTCAGGGTGCCAACGGCGGTTGGGGCATGAAGGGTCAGGCACAGGATGTAGTACCCATGACCGAAATGGACGAGTGGGTGGCCGAAGCTATCGACCTGATTGAGTGGGCCAATGGCGACCCTGCCACCAACAAGTGGGCCAAGATGCGTGCCGATGCCGGGCACCCCGAGCCTTTCGGACTGAAGTATCTGGGACTTGGCAACGAAGAGCGCATCTCACCTGAGTTCTGCGAGCGATTCAAGTATATCTACGAACGTGTCACCAAGGCTCATCCTGAGATTGTGATCGTAGGAACAGCCGGCCCTGGTTCTCATCCTGGCAATTCCGACTTGGACAACGGATGGAAGCTGGCCGACGAGCTGGGTATGCCCATCATCGACGAGCACTACTACGAGCCACGCGACTATTTCCTGAAGAGCCGTCAGTACGACAACTATCCTCGTAACCGCAAGACCAAGGTCTATCTGGGCGAATATGCTGCCAAGGACAAGAAGCTCATCGATGCGCTGGCAGAGGGTTTGTATCTGCTCCACGTCGAGCGTAATGGCGACATCGTGGCTATGACATCCTATGCTCCGCTGTTTGCCAAGAAGGATGCCACCAACTGGAATCCCGACCTGATCTACTTCGACAACGAACAGACCTACCTGACCTGTAGCTACTATGTGCAGCAGCTGTTCGGACAGTCTGCCGGACAATATTACTATGGCGACTGTGTGAAGTTCGAAGGCGACAAGAAGCGTGTCATTCAGCCTGCCGAGGATGTGCCATACGGACAGAGCGTCGTGCTGAACACCAAGACACGCCAGCTCTTCGTCAAGATATGCAATGCCTCTTCCGACCCCAAGAAGGCCAACATTGACCTGTCACGCTTCAAGGGCATCAAGAACGTCAAGACTGCCATGAAGACCACCCTCAGCGGTAATCCCGACGATGAGAACAACTACGAACAGCAGCCCATTACGCCGAAGAAGGATGTCGTCGATATCCAGAAGAAGATGACGCTCGACGTGGCCCCCTACTCCTTCATCATGCTGGAGATTCAGTTGTAGTCACCCTTCACCACTCACTACTCACCATTCATGAGCAAAGTACTTCTCATCTACACTGGCGGCACCATTGGCATGAACCGCAATCCGCGGACGGGTGCACTCGAGCCGTTCGACTTTGAGCACCTGCTCAGCAACGTTCCAGAGCTTGGAGCCTTCGACGTAGATATAGACACCTACCAGTTTGACCCGCCCATCGACTCCAGTGACATGACACCGGGTCGGTGGACGGAACTGGCACATGTCATAGCCGACCGCTACGACCAGTTCGACGGCTTCGTCGTGTTGCACGGCACCGACACGATGGCCTACACAGCCTCTGCCCTATCCTATATGCTGGGGAACCTCACGAAGCCCGTCATCTTCACCGGCTCACAACTGCCCATCGGACAGCTGCGCACAGACGGCAAGGAGAACCTCATCACAGCCGTGGAGATGGCCGTCGCCAAGGACGAGCAGGGACGCGCCCGCGTGCCCGAGGTGGGCATCTACTTCAACGGACGACTGCTGCGCGGCAACCGCACCACGAAGCAAAGCGCCGACGAGTTCAATGCCTTCGAGTCGTTCAACTACCCCCATCTGGCTGACGCCGGTGTCAACATCCTCTACCACACCGACCGTCTGCTGAAGCCCCAGTGGAAGCAGCCCATGACCCCCCACTTTCGCCTCGACAACAACGTCATCATCTTCTCGCTCTTCCCAGGCATCCGCGAAGACCTCGTGAGGCACATCATCGCCACGCCCAACCTGCGCAGCATTGTCATGCGCACCTTCGGCTCTGGCAATGCCCCGCAGCGTCCCTGGGTGATGCATGCCCTGCGCGAGGCCACCCAACGCGGCAAGCTAGTCGTCAACATCAGCCAGTGCCTGCAGGGATGCGTTGAGATGGGACGCTACGACACCGGCTACCAGCTGCAGGAGGCAGGCGTCGTCAGCGGCTGCGACTCCACCGTCGAGTCAGCCGTTACCAAGCTGATGTACCTCCAAGGACTCTACGACGACCCCGAACAGGTGCGCCACTACATGACGCAAAGCATCCGCGGCGAAATCACAAAGAACTAACTAAAAATTTTAATGCCTATGAATAAGAATGATAACTTCAACGATTCCTACGAGAACGACGCTACCTTTGGTGAGAACAGCGGCGATCGGATCGGTGGACATGTTTACAGAGCGCTGGGCGAGTCGGGCATGGTGGCCGATGAGGACGGGAACATGTATGACCCCTATGAGATATTCGGCTCCGATGATGACGAGCCGAGGCAGAGGGGATTCACCCATACCCAGCCCGATGACATGACGAACCCTGCCTATTGGGATTTCTACTACGACCCCCGCTACTGCAGTGGCAGCCGTGAGCAATACGTAAACGAAATGGTCAGCCGGCACAAAAAAGACGAATGATGAACTAAGTCAGACCCTTCGTGTGAGGTCGATAAAAATCCCCCCGGCGCTCCTGATAATTCGGAATGTCGGAGGGATGTTTGTTTTTAGATGGTAGAAAAGTGCTTTATGTCCACTTTCCTACTTTCCGCATATTAGATGGTCGGCAGTTCGTGCACAGAAGGGTTCCGCTGTGTTTTTAATTAAAATTGCTTCCTTCTCCTCGTGTCCTCTTTAGGCCATACACGGAATAGAAATATGCAGCACCTTCTGCATCGTTTTCATTTTTATATACCTTCCCTGATTCTACCACCCAATAATGTTTTACTCTTCCAGAGTGTTCATCTATTTCCTTTATAATCTGTACAACTTTGCCTCCGTTCCATTTTAAACCTCTGTTCCAACATTTTTTATTACTAAATAGCCGCTCGTTTTTCAGTTCCCATCCTGAATCGTAACTTGGACTTGGCCAGGACATGGAGTTCGGGTCAACAGACCGCCCCACAATCTCGCCTGTCTTGCCTATCTTATACTCATTTCAGTTGTCGTCATAGACCGAAGCCAGGCCCTCGTGGAAATCATCTGCATCTCGCCACTGGCAGGGAATGACCACCTTCCCCGTCTTGTTGATAAAGCCATACTTGCCGTTGGCGTCCACGACCGCAGCCAGGCCCTCGTGGAAATCTCTTGCCCATCTCCACTTGCAGGGAATGACCACCTTCCCCGTCTTGTTGATAAAGCCATACTTGTCATTGGCGTCCTTGACCGCAGCCAGGCCCTCGAAGAAATCGCCTCGATCTTTCCACTGCGCGTTTGCATACGTAGCAGGTACTAACGTCAGCACGAATGCTGCAAATAATACTTTGATAATCCTTTTCATAATTATATAGTTTTGGTTATCGTCGGCAAAGAATTTTGTTAACAACCGTTACCCCCCCTAAATAGTGTTAAAGAATGGAAATTAATTTCGAGTGGAAAAATCACGTCGGCGGTTTTGCGGGGGTCATCGTGGCCGACGGCTACGCGCTGGCCGAAGGGGTGTCGGCTAACCAGGCTGCCTACATTGCCGATCGCATGGCCGAGAGGTTGAACATCAAGAAGAAGTGGAAGTTGTTTCAGCTGCTGTGGGGCATTCCTAACCTGGGGCAACTGGCTGGCACGTGGCAGCAGACGGGCAAGTTGCCGCCCAGAAGCAGCGAAATTGACAAGCTGATAAAGTAGGCTGTAAATCAACGAATTAGGGTCTTATATAAGTCTTATAGTAGGTCTTATATAAGACCTTTTTTTATGCCCTTTTGCGTACTTTTGCAGCACCAAACAACGGGAAAAACGGTCAAGCGTTGGACCGTAGGCCTGTCTCACTTTCCCAGTTGTGCGGAGGGCCCCTTGTGTGAGACCGAGGGTATCCCGGAAAGAACTATTACGATGTATAAGAACACAGATTTTGGATGTGAAGGCGCAACCCGCATGTCTTTGACGGTGAGCACATCACGATTACGCGCTGGGCTGACGGCACGCTGCACCCGAACTTCAAGCCGATGCCTGTAGGGGTGAGTGTTGACAACTATGCCTTCGAGGTGTACGACGAACTTCGCCAAGCGCTGAAGGGCCTGGTAGAAGAAAGGTAAAAAGGTAAAAAGGTAAAAAAGTGAAAAGGTAAAAAAGGCCGATGCGTTACAGTTGTTTCTATTATTCCAATTATTCCAATTCCAATTAAAAAATGAGGACATAAACTCTCTTTATATATTATATAACTAATTAATATATAAGTAGTTATATATATAGTAAGCGGAATGGGAATATCAAAAATAATAAACTGGAATTGGAATAACTGGAATACTCGGTCATTATGTTTCATCTAAAAAGCAGAAAATCAATGAAATACGACATTACAAAACCCGTAGCGCCCGCGATGCCAAACCTTGGCAAGGGCACAGAATGCATCAAAATCCTGCTCTCGCAGGCATCAAAAGATATGTACGAACCCCTGGTTCCGATGTTTTTCCCTATTCTTGGCGCACACATCAGCGGCGCGGAATTTCAGTACCCTGACCTTACTTGGAAGGAGTTGTGTGGTCAAATGGCCAATCTGGTGGCCGATTCGGGGGGGTAATAAGGGTCAATTGTCACATCTTGTAGAGGCCATCATGCACGAGGAGCTTCGCTCTGACCAAGAGGCCATCAATAAGTATGTGGAATGGCAGAAAGCCAGCCATGCTGCCAATAAGAAGGACAAGCCGGTTGAGCAAGACCTGTGCATCCATGTGATGCCGAGCGACACGACGCGTCCGGGCTACTTGAAGGCCCAGATGGCAGCCGAGAAACATGGCGGCTACACCACAGACATTAAGGTATTTGGGGGTAGAAATTATAGATGAAAACATAAGATTTTATTATAAATAATAAAGTATAAAAATATAAAATGGTATTATTATAATATATAAAATTAAAAAACTTATACTACAAATGTCTCCTTTCCGCACTTTGCCCCCTTCCTTCGTGTACGCTGAAAAGGCTTAATGTCCACTTTCCTACTTTCCTACTTTCTGCATTTCTCAAGAACGACACCGCTATTTCACGACACCTCCCCCCTCGCTCGATGCAGTGGTTGCCTCGGGCGGAGCGAATGGTTGTGTTAGTCCGGATTTCTCGCCGAACCATTGGCAATGATAGGTAATTTTCTTGTAACATCCAAAAGATTGAGAGAAATTCTTTGTCAATTCTAAGATTTTCACTATCTTTGCAGTGATGAAACGTACAAACGAGGATTACTACAAAGAGAGCAAACGCATCAGGAATGAAGTGCTGCAACAGGCAGAACTTCTGAAAGGTAGTCCACTGCGTTTTATTATCACGAATGAAATTACCATGCGTGTGGAAATCACGAAGACTGACTTGAAAACCATCGTCAGCAAAAATGTAGGTGACGATAAGTTCAATGCCATTAAGAATGCATTGGCAAAGGATATCCCTGGCTATATTGCTAAGGCGACATATCTGGGTTGGAGGCCGGTTGCTGAAGGCAAACATTCTGAGAGTGCTTATTTTTCCTATTTCAGTCGCGAACTGGGATGCCGCACCATATTGTGCATGCGCCGACTGGCAGATGGTGACATCTACAAACCATACGCCATTATTAATGACCATACTTTTGCAGCTGCTGAAAAAGAACTTAGAAAATAAAAAGAACTCCGTCTTAACAAGTCGCTTGCCGATACAAACGGGGCTCTTGTCCGAGACGGAGCTTATAGAGTGTGCACATTAGTAAGTCGCTTGCCGATACAAACGGGGCTCTTACCCTATGGCGACACTTTTTTGTGACCTTTCACGTTGCAAAGATAAGTATTATTTTTGAGACTTCCAAATATTCGCCACTTTTTTCTTGAAAAAATGACAGATGACAGTTTTTAATGCAACGTCTTCCTGCGTCCGAGGCAGTGGTTGCCTCGGACGCAGGAAATGGTCGTTTCGAGCGGAGGAGATGAGTGGATGAAACGCAGGAGACAATCGGATAAAGCGCAGGCGATAATCGGCTGAAAAATAGTAAGAAAAATATGAAATATTCAAGAAAAAAGTGAGCAAAATATTTGGTGGTTTCAGATATTTTTTGTACCTTTGTAACGTTGAAAGAAACCGGAATCTTAACCATTAAAATTAACCCGAAGTTTAACCATTTTAAATCTAAGAAAGGAAAAAAGACTATGGCACAGATGTATGTTAAGTCACAGAACAAGAACTCGAAGTCGGAGGCGTACAACAAGTGGTTCCTCCGCGCGGTGTACCCCAAGAAGGCCATCGGCACGGCTGAGATTGCCGACTTCATCCAGTCGCAGGCATCGGTGAAGCGCAGCGACGTCATCGCAGTACTCAACGAGCTGGGCGGCGCACTGAACCACTACCTGCTGCTCGGCGAGCGCGTGCAGCTGAAGGACATCGGCTCGTTCAAGGTGGGATTCTCGAGCATCGGCGTCAGCAGCTCCGACGACGCCACGGCGCAGAACATCTACAGCGTCCGCGTGCTCTTCCAGCCCGAGACCGTCCGCACGGCTCAGACACCCACACGCAGCGAGGAGACGGGCGAGATCATCCGCCACTACAGCACCACGAAGAAGATGATTGAGGGCATCACCTTCGAGGAGACGCACGAGAACGCCGTCACCTCCCCTGCCCCCACGCCTCCGCAGCCGTAAAGCCCCCTCCGACTCCCCCAAGGGGGAGAGAGGTGGAGGGTTAAAGGATAAAGGAGAAGTCCTCTCCACGCAACGACGTGGAGGGGATTTTTGCTGTTTTTTTTCTTTTCTTTTGGTTTTCTGTATGATTATCACTACCTTTGACTCTCGTCGAAGGTTCTTTGACCTTTGGTCGAAGGTTCTTTCGCTCGACAATACAAAGAAAAAATGGTTTTTTCTTTGTATTGTTCTCACTTATTCGTACCTTTGCAGGCTGTAAGCCTTGGCTAAGGTAAAAACAGAACAGAAGAAACCATTAACATCAATAAAAATTATCAACGTATGAACAAAATGATTAAGAATCTGATGGCAGCGGTGGTGCTGTCGATGGTGCCGGCGATGTACGCTGCGGCACAGGACCAGTGGGAAGAGGAGGGCTTCATGTCAGAAGGCCTCTGCTATGTCAAGGATGCGAGCGGTAAGTTCGGCTACATCAACGAGGACAGAAAGCTTGTCATTCCCTGCAAGTGGAAAGATGCCTATGACTTCCATGAGGGCGTGGCAAAAGTCATCGATGACAACGACAAGTGCGGTCTCATCGACAAGACGGGCAAGTTGGTCGTTCCCTGCAAGTGGAATGCGCTGATGCCTTTCAGCGAAGGCTTGGCAGCCGTCGTTACAGACCAATGGAAGATGGGCTATATCGACACGACGGGCAAGGTGGTCATCCCGATCAAGTGGAACAGCGCCGGTAATTTCTCGGAAGGACTTGCCTTTGTGGTCGATGACAGCTACAAGATGGGCTATATCGACACGACCGGCAAGCTGGTCATCCCCTGCAAGTGGGCCTCGGGATCAGACTTTGAGAACGGGACGACTACGGTTCAGGACGAGAACAGCAAGTGGGGCATCATTGACAAGACCGGCAAGCTGGTCATCCCCTGCAAGTGGAACCAGATGCTGAACTTCAAGCAGGGCCTGGCTGCCGTTCAGGACGCCAACGAGAAGTGGGGCTTCGTCGACAAGACCGGCAAAGTGGTCATCCCCTGCACGTGGAATGACGCATGGAGCTTCGACGATGACGGCGAGGCCTACGTTCAGCGCGCCGACGAGAAATGGGTCTGGATTGACAAGACCGGCAAGGTCGTGAGAATTCCAGAAGATTGATGCAGAAACAGTCAAGAACAGTCCCCTTCACACCAGCGGTGGAGGGGATTTTTGATGCAACGAACTACAGAGCTGAAAAAATTATTCTGGTTTTCTTTTGGTGGTTTCATTTTTTTTGCGTACCTTTGCAGCCGAATTACAACGCGGTGCCCTCAAAACACTGCTATCAAGTTCAACAAAGACGTTTCGGTTTTTGAAGCGTTGACATCTCAAGATTTACAAACCCCAAATGCGAGCCACATTATGTGGTAATAGTATGTTTACAAAAGAAGAATTAGAATCAATGGAAATACCCCAGTTGATGGGTATTGCCGATGAGTTGGGTGTGAAAGTAACGCCTAAGGACGAGTTGCTGGACGTGGTGTATGCCATCCTTGACAAGGCTGCCGAGGACAGCGCCGCCAACGCTTCGGGTACGGCCAAGCGCAAGCGCACACGTATCTCGAAGAAGGATAACAGCCGCGTCTATAGCGTCACGGGCAAGGACGGCGAGAACTTCGACGTCAAGGCCGGCAGACAGCCCAAGACTGAACAGAAACCGTTGTTCAACGACGAGATAACAGAAGCCCCGCAGAGCCCCGTCGAGGCTCCCGTAGCAGAGGCTCCAGCCCCCGAGGAGGAGAAGCCAGCACCCAAGAAGCGCGGACGCAAGTCGAAGGCCGAGAAGGAGGCAGAAGCCGCCCGTCTGAAGGCGGAGGAAGAGGCCAAGGCTGCACAGGAAGCCGAGAACGCCGCCCCCGCAGAACAGGCAGAGGCTGCCCTGCCACAGGAAGAGGCACAGGAAGCCGCAGCTGCTCCCGAGGAAGTGTCCGAGGAGAGTGCTCCCGCGCTTGACAACAACCTGCTGGAACAGTTGCAGCAGAAGATGACGCAGCACAACCAGCAGACCATCGAGAACGCCCAGCCGAACCCCGACGGCGTGTGGGGTGGCGACCCGGGCGACGGCACAGACTTCATCACCGTCGTGGATATTCCCATCGAGGACCGTGAGGCCATTCCCACGCTCGACATGTTCGACCGTCCGATGGTGCAGCAGCCCATGCAGCCCGAGGTGCCCCTTGCAACGAAAAACGGCAAGGCACCCCAGCAGCGCTACGACTTCGCCGACCTCATCGAAGGTACCGGCGTGCTGGAACTGCTGCAGGACGGCTACGGATTCCTGCGCTCCAGCGACTACAACTACCTCTCATCGCCCGATGACATCTACGTCTCGGCACCCCAGGTGAAGAAGTACTCGCTGAAGACCGGCGACGTGGTGGAGTGCACCGTACGTCCGCCCCACGACAACGAGAAATACTTTGCGCTGTCAACCGTCCGCAGCATCAACGGACGCCAGCCTGCCGAGGTGCGCGACCGCATGTCGTTCGAACACCTGACACCGTTGTTCCCCGACGAGAAGTTCACGCTCTGCGGCGACGCTGCCACCACCAACCCCAGCGTCCGCGTCGTAGATTTGTTCTCGCCCATCGGTAAAGGTCAGCGTGCCCTCATCGTGGCTCAGCCCAAGACCGGTAAGACCATTCTGATGAAGGACATTGCCAACGCCATCGCTGCCAACCACCCCGAGGCATACATCATGATGCTGCTCATTGACGAGCGCCCCGAGGAGGTGACCGACATGGCACGTACCGTCAACGCCGAGGTCATCGCCTCTACGTTCGACGAGCCTGCCGACCGCCACGTGAAGATTGCCGGTATCGTGCTCGAGAAGGCTAAGCGCATGGTGGAGTGCGGACATGACGTGGTCATCTTCCTCGACTCCATCACCCGTCTGGCACGTGCCTACAACACCGTTGCCCCTGCCAGCGGCAAGGTGCTCACCGGTGGTGTTGATGCCAACGCCCTGCAGAAGCCCAAGCGCTTCTTCGGTGCTGCCCGTAACATTGAGGGCGGCGGCTCGCTGACCATCATCGCTACGGCACTCGTTGACACCGGCAGTAAGATGGACGAGGTCATCTTCGAGGAGTTCAAGGGTACGGGTAACTCAGAGATTCAGCTGAACCGCTCGCTCTCGAACAAGCGTATCTTCCCGGCTATTGATCTGGTACAGTCGAGCACGCGTCGTGACGACCTGCTGCAAGAACCGACCACGCTCAACCGCATGTGGATATGCCGTAAGTTCATTGCTGAGATGACGCCCATCGAGGCGATGGACACCATCCGCGACCGACTGGTACACTCCAAGAACAACGAGGAGTTCCTGCTGTCCATGAACGGATAAGAGTTTGAAGTTTGAAGTTTGAAATTTGATGTTTGAAATTTGATGTTTGAAGTATAGACTGCGCTCAGACAAATCATAAACTTCAAATTTCATACTTCAAACTTCAAACATAATATCTTTTCTGTTGCTTCGCTGACCCGGAAGCGGTTATCGGTACGATAGCCCACCAACCATACAACAGCGTTCGTCGCATCACAAACGACGAGCGCTTTTCTTTTATCCAGCAGGTTCACTTTCCGGTCGGTGAGGTAGTCGCTGATGAGCTTACGTCCCGTCATGCCGAACGGCACGAACCAGTCGCCCTCTTCCACCGTGCGAAGCTTCAGCGGGAACTTCACCAGCGCAGCATCCAGGTGAGCCAGCCGCGGCTCCTTGGAAGGCACGAAGTCAGCAGGGCGACCAAAGAGCATGACTGAGATGTGGGTCCCATTGGGCTCATTAGTCCCACGGGCCCCATTAGTCCCATTAGCCCCATAAGTCCCATTAGCCCCATAAGCATAACACCCTTCTTCAGGAATTCTCAGCGCCTTCATCGGCTCTTCGTTGCGTTCCGCGATAATCCGCCCACGGTCAATCACCAACGTGAAGTCAGCAGCAGTAAAGCACCGTCCCACAGCGTCCTCACCGCTACTCAGCCGTTCGAAGATGTCCTCCACCTGCGAACGGTTAAAACCATAATCCTTGAGTATCTCGAAGAGCAACGGCTCAGAGGTGATGCGTTCGGCATCGAGCACCAGACGCGACTGGTTCTGCTCGATAACAGCCTGTTGGCGCTGGTGGCCGATGGCATCGTCATAGACGTCCAGCGCACGGCTGACATACTCTGACGTCTGCTGGATATTGCTGACAGCTGCCGCGTTGAGGTCAAGCAGCAGCGGAATGATGTTCAGGCGTATCTTGTTGCGAAGCACGTTGTCTTCCAGATTGGTGCTGTCGGTGACGTAGTTCTGACCATGCTCGTGAAGGTATTGCTCAATATCCTGACGGCTGAGGCAGAGCAACGGACGCAGGATATAGCCGTTGCGGGGGCGGATGCCCTGCAAGCCTCGAATGCCGGTGCCGCGGATGAGGTTCATGAGTACCGTTTCCACGTTGTCGTCACGGTGATGAGCCACGCAGATGCCGTCAAAGCCGAGGTCATGGCGCAACTGCTCAAAATAGTGATAGCGCAGCTCGCGGGCAGCCATCTCGATGCTCATCTTGTGGAGTTCGGCATATTCCTGCGTGTCGAAGTGTGCACGATGAAGCACCACTCCCCTCGCCTCGCACAGCGACACCACGAACTGTTCGTCGCGGTCGGACTCGGCACCGCGCAATCGAAAGTTGCAATGAGCAGCCTCTACCGCGTAACCCAGTTCCTGCATCATCAGCAGCAACGCCACGCTGTCGGCTCCACCGCTCAGCGCCACAATGCAACGCTCATCATGCCGTAGCAAATCGTGCTTCTTGATATATGCCTCAACCCTCTTCATTCTTCATTCTTCACTATTCCACATACAACACCAGTCCCTTAAGGTACTCACCCTCGGGATGGTAGATATTAATGGGATGGTCAGCCGGCTGGTGCAGCTGGTGCATGATGCGCACCTTACGTCCTGCAAGGGCTGCAGCCGTAAACACCGCATTGCGGAAGTGCTCCTTCGTCACCACCTGCGAGCAGGAGAACGTAAAGAGAATACCACCTGAAGCAATCTTCTCAAAAGCCTTCTGGTTCAGTCGGGTGTAGCCCTTCAGCGCATTGTGCAGCGCACCGCGATGCTTGGCGAAGGCTGGCGGGTCAAGGATGACGAGGTCGTAGTCGCCCATGCCACTCAGGAACTTGAACGCATCTTCGCAATAAGCCTCATGGCGTGTGTCGTCAGGGAAGTTCAGCGCTACGTTCTTACGTGTCAGCTCAATGGCCTTCGCCGAGCTGTCAACGGAATGTACCAGCTCCGCACCGCCACGCAGAGCATAGACCGAGAAGCCGCCCGTGTAGCAGAACATGTTGAGCACACGGCGCCCCTTGGCATAGAACTCCAGCAGCGAACGGTTCTCACGCTGGTCAACAAAGAAGCCCGTCTTCTGTCCCTTGAGCCAGTCAACACGGAACTTCAGGCCGTTCTCGAGGGCGATATTGTCATCGCTGCCGCCAATGATAAAACCATTCTCTGGCTCCACGAATGAAAGTGTGGTCTCACTCTTGTAATAGACATGCTGGATGCGGTCGGCCATCACGCTGACCAGCTGACGGGCAATCTCATGACGCTGCAGGTGCATACCGATGCTATGGGCCTGCATGACCGCCGTCTGGCCATAGATGTCGATGATGAGTCCTGGCAGCAGGTCTCCCTCGCCATGCACCAGCCGGTAGGTGTTGTTCTGCGGTGAGTCGGTCAACCCCAGGGCTTGACGCATACGCAGCGCCGACGACAGACGGGCATTCCAAAAGGCATCGTCAATCACGACATCGTGGAACGAAAGCACGCGTACCATGATGGAACCCTGCTGATAATGCCCTACGGCGATGAACTCGCCGTTGCTGTTCACGACACGTACCACATCGCCCTCTGCCGTTCCCTCATCCACATGGGCCACAGCACCCGAGAACACCCACGGATGAAAACGCAGAAGACTCTCTTCCTTGCCTTTCTTCAGTTGTATCACGCTATACATATTGATAGTCAGTTGTCCGTTATTTTTAATTGTGAATTATGAATTGTGAATTATGAATTATGAATAATCCACCACCAACTCATACTCCCCGCTCTGCTCCAGCCGCTCCAGCTCCTCATAGAGCATGATACAGGTCCAGGCATCAGTAGCCGCGTACAACTTCTGCTTCTCTGAAAGCACGTCATGCTCCCAGTTGGTCAGTTGCTGGCGCTTGCTGATTTTCTGGCCGAAGAAGTTTGCGTAGAGTTTCTGCAAACTCATGTCCTCAATACCTATCTCACGCACATGGTTCTGCAGGTCGATGAACAAGCCTTCCTCGAAGTCCATCAGACGGTGCAGCTGCATCATGTCGTCGCGCAGCGAGAGCCCCACCTTCGGCACTTTCTTGTCCTCGAGCAGCCGACACACAGCCGGTGAGTCTCCCAAATAGTTGAGCCGGAAGAGAAAGCAGATGTCATGCGCAGACACCTGCAGCAAAGCCACCTGATGCATGTCTCCGCGACGGAACGACGGACGTGTCTCGGTGTCAATGCCCAGTATCGGCTGGCTCAGCAGGAAACGTACCGCCCGCTCTGCCTCACGCTCGCTGACCACGACCACGATGCGTCCCTCAAAATGAACCACAGGCAATGATGCAATGTCAGCTTTGGGAAACTTGTTGTATATCTTTTTCTTCATGAGTCGATGCATGTCTTGTTTGACGCGTACAAAGGTACGGGTTTTCCTGCATATATGCAAACTTTACTCCCAAAAGTTCATGCACGGACATCCTGCGGCAGACGCCAATAGTTAAATAAAACTAAAAAACGCGGATATGGGAAAGGGTGTTAGGTTATATATGCGCGGAAATTAGTACCTTTGCGCCCGATTTAGTCCGCAGAGGCTCAAATAAGCGACGGCACGAAGCATGTCCGCCTCACGGAAAAACCCGTTTAAACATATTAAAATGTACGCAATCGTAGAGATTAACGGTCAGCAGTTTAAGGTTGAGCAGGGTCAGAAGCTCTTTGTCAACCGTATCAAGGATGCCGAGGAAGGCAAGACTGTTGAATTTGACAAGGTGCTGCTTATTGATGCAGACGGCGCCGTCACGGTTGGTGCACCGACCGTAGAAGGTGCAAAAGTAGTAGTAGAAGTAGTGAACCCGCTCGTGAAGGGCGAGAAAGTTATCGTCTTCAAGATGAAGCGCCGCAAGGACTATCGCAAGAAGAACGGACACCGCCAGCAGTTCACTCAGGTAGAAGTTAAACAAGTTATTGCTTAAAACGTAGGAGGAACAAGAAATGGCACATAAAAAAGGTGTAGGTAGTTCTAAGAACGGACGCGAGTCAGCTGCTCAGCGACTCGGCGTGAAGATCTGGGGTGGCCAGAAAGTCGTGGCCGGCAACATCATCGTTCGCCAGCGTGGCACGAAACACAACCCGGGCAACAACGTAGGTATTGGTAAGGACGACACTCTGTATGCGCTGGTTGACGGTACCGTCAATTTCCACAAGGGCCGCCGCGACAAGAGCATCGTTTCAGTAATACCTGAAGCAGAAGCTTAGAGTTAAACAAGACAATTTATTCCAAACAAACAACAGAAATCCCATTTCTCCGCAGGAGATTTGGGATTTTTGCTTTATTTGTTGCGTTATTACGATTTTATTTTGTACTTTTGCACCCAAATAAATCGTAAATAGTAAATTTGTAAATTGTAAATATCTATTATGCTTACACTGAAACTCATTACTGAGGAAACCGAGCGCGTGATTAAGGGCTTGGAGAAAAAGCATTTCGACAATGCGAAGGAAGCTGTCGAGCAAGTGCTTGCCATTGACAAGCGTCGTCGTGAGGCCCAGCAGAAGCTGGATGCAAATCTCTCGGAAGCAAAGAAGAAAGCAGCTGAAATCGGTGCCCTGATGAAACAGGGAAAGAAAGACGAGGCCGACCGTGTGAAGGAAACGGTTGTAAGTCTGAAGGAAGCCAACAAACAGCTGGAGACCGACATGCAGAACGCTCAGCAGGAACTCAACACCCTGCTCTGCCAGATTCCGAACATTCCCTACGACGAGGTGCCGGAAGGCCGCGCTGCAGAAGACAATCATGTGGTGAAGTCGAACCTGAAAGAATGTACGGATAAGGATACCGTAGGCAACTGGGACGTCAATCCCTCACTGGGTATTGACAATCCTCTGCCCCACTGGGAACTCGCCAAGAAATACAACCTCATAGACTTTGACCTGGGCGTGAAGATTACAGGTGCCGGTTTCCCCGTCTATATAGGCAAGGGTGCACAGCTTCAGCGCGCTCTCATCAACTTCTTCCTGGCTGAGGCGAACAAGAGTGGATATACAGAAATCATG
Source organism: uncultured Prevotella sp. (assembly GCA_905233985.1). Classification (GTDB taxonomy): domain Bacteria; phylum Bacteroidota; class Bacteroidia; order Bacteroidales; family Bacteroidaceae; genus Prevotella. Next base: position 7,840 of record CAJOFA010000013.1, on the reverse strand, counting down.
CCGCCGACGGTGGTCAACCAGGCATCGGGCTATGGCACCGGTCAGCTGCCCGACAAGGAAGGACAGATGTACCACTGCGAGGTGGATGACTTCTACCTCATCCCTACCGCTGAGGTGCCCGTAACGAATATCTACCGCGACGTGATTCTCGACGAGAAGGATCTGCCCATCAAGAACTGTGCCTATACCGAATGTTTTCGTCGTGAGGCTGGTAGCTATGGTAAGGACGTTCGCGGCTTGAACCGTCTGCATGAGTTTTCGAAGATTGAGATTGTACGCATTGACAAGCCTGAGCACTCGAAGGAGAGCCACAAGGAGATGCTGGAGCACGTGGAGGGCTTATTGAAGAAGTTAGAGCTTCCCTATAGAATTTTGCTGTTATGCGGTGGTGACCAGAGTTTTACCAGTGCTATCTGTTACGACTTCGAGGTCTATTCAGAGGCTCAGGGTCGTTGGCTCGAGGTATCGTCGGTATCTAACTTCGACACCTATCAGGCTAACCGTCTGAAGTGCCGCTATCGTCGTGCTGACAACAAGAAGACAGAACTCTGCCACACGCTGAACGGTTCTGCCCTTGCCCTGCCGCGCATCGTGGCTGCCCTGCTGGAGAACAACCAGACGCCTGAGGGCATTAAGATTCCTGCAGCTCTCGTACCATACATGGGTTGCGACATCATCGACTAAACTAAACAAATACTGATAATGAATAAAATCGTAAGAAAAGAACAGTTCTCAGAGAAGGTTTTTCTGTTCGAGATGGAGGCTCCGCTGATTGCCAAGAGCCGTAAAGCGGGCAACTTCGTCATTGTGCGTGTTGACAAGAAGGGTGAGCGCATGCCGCTGACCATCGCAGGTGCAGACATCGAAAAAGGCACCATCACGCTGGTGGTGCAGATGGTGGGTCTCTCTTCCAAGAAGCTGTGTTCTCTTAATGAGGGCGAATATGTGGCCGACATCGTTGGTCCGTTGGGCAACCCCACACACATTGAGAAGTTTGGCACGGTGGTTTGTGCCGGTGGTGGACTGGGCGTCGCCCCGATGCTTCCCATCATCCAAGCGCTGAAGGCTGCTGGCAACCGCGTACTCAGCGTGATGGCAGGTCGCTCAAAAGACCTTATAATATTAGAAGACAAGGTGCGTGAATCGTCTGACGAGGTTATCATCATGACCGATGACGGCTCGTATGGTGAGAAGGGCGTGGTAACTGTCGGCATTGAGAAATTCATTGAGCAGGAGCATGTCGATAAGGTATTTGCCATTGGTCCTCCCATCATGATGAAATTCTCGAACCTGACTGCCCAGAAACATAATATCCCGTGCGAAGTATCATTGAATACCATTATGGTGGATGGTACGGGTATGTGCGGTGCTTGCCGACTGACGATAGGTGGCAAGACGAAGTTCGTCTGTATCGACGGTCCTGAGTTTGACGGCGCACTCGTTGACTGGGACGAGATGTTCAAGCGCATGGGTACCTTCAAGCGTGCAGAGCAGGAGGAAATGGAGCACTATGAGGAGCACTTGGTTAGCGGTAGTGTGCTCGACGGTTCTACCGTCGAGAAAACCACCGACGTCGTCATGGACAGCGATTCCACAAACGATACCATCGAGGTCCTTACCGACCGTGACGCTGAGTGGCGTAAGACGCTGCGTGCCAGCATGAAGCCGAAGGAGCGCACACAAATAGAGCGTGTCATCATGCCTGAGCTTGACCCCGTCTATCGTGCCACCACCCGTACGGAGGAGGTGAACATCGGTTTGACCAAGGAAATGGCTATGACGGAAGCCAAGCGTTGTCTCGACTGCGCGAAGCCGAGCTGCGTGGAGGGCTGTCCTGTTAACATTAATATCCCGTCGTTTATCAAGAACATTGAGCGCGGCGACTTCCTTGCTGCAGCCAAGGTGCTGAAGCAGACCTCTGCCTTACCCGCTGTCTGCGGACGTGTTTGTCCACAGGAGAAGCAATGTGAGAGCAAGTGTATCCACCTGAAGATGAACGAGCCCGCTGTGGCTATCGGTTATCTGGAGCGTTTTGCTGCTGACTACGAGCGTGAGAGCGGAAACATCTCTCTGCCAGAAATTGCACCTGCCAACGGCATCAAGATTGCCGTTGTGGGTTCTGGTCCTGCTGGATTATCGTTTGCAGGCGATATGGTGAAGAAAGGCTACGATGTGTATGTCTTCGAAGCGCTTCACGAAATCGGTGGTGTGCTGAAGTATGGTATTCCCGAGTTCCGTCTGCCCAACAAAATTGTTGACGTGGAAATCGAGAACCTCGCTAAGATGGGCGTTCACTTCCAGACGGACGTCATCGTCGGAAAGACCATCAGCGTCGAACAGCTGGAGGAGCAAGGCTTCAAGGGTATCTTCGTGGGCTCTGGTGCCGGTCTGCCCAACTTCATGAACATCCCTGGCGAGAACGCCATCAATATCATGTCATCGAATGAGTACCTGACACGTGTGAACCTGATGGACGCTGCTAATCCAACGACTGACACCCCCATCAACCTCGGCAAGAACGTGTTGGTAGTCGGTGGCGGTAACACAGCTATGGACTCTTGCCGTACGGCTAAGCGTCTGGGCGGCAACGTCACCCTCGTCTATCGTCGCTCCGAGCAGGAAATGCCTGCCCGTCTCGAAGAGGTGAAGCATGCCAAGGAGGAAGGCATCAACTTCCTCACATTGCACAACCCCATCGAGTATCTGGCTAACGAAAACGGTGCCGTACGTGCTGCCGTGCTTCAGGTGATGGAGCTTGGTGAGCCCGATGCTTCGGGTCGTCGTTCACCTGTTCCCGTTGAGGGCAAGACCGTTACACTCGATGTGGATCAGGTCATCGTGGCCGTTGGTGTGTCACCTAACCCGCTCGTCCCCAAGAGCATCGAAGGTCTGGAGCTCGGACGCAAGAACACCATCGTTGTCAACGAGGGTATGCAGTCGGCACGCTCGGAAATCTTTGCCGGTGGCGACATCGTGCGCGGCGGTGCTACCGTCATCCTCGCTATGGGCGACGGTCGCCGTGCTGCCTTGCACATGGACGAATACCTGCAATCTAAATAGTTCAGTATGTTGCTGTGTCACAGCAACAAACATAAAAGAATTATGAACGGATTATATACCATCATTTTGCTCATACTAAGCAATGTGTTCATGACACTTGCTTGGTATGGGCATTTGAAACTTCAGGAGAACGGAGTGTCTAACCACTGGCCGCTGATTGGCGTCATCGCTTTTTCGTGGGGCATCGCTTTCTTTGAATACTGCTGTCAGGTACCCGCCAACCGTTTAGGCTTTATAGAAAACGGTGGCCCTTTCAACCTCATCCAGCTGAAAGTTATTCAAGAGTGCATCTCGCTGGCCGTATTCTGCATCATTGCCAATATCATGTTTCAAGGCACACACCTGCATTGGAACCACATACTGGCCTTCCTGCTTATCATCTGCGCCGTCTATCTGGTGTTCATGAAGCCATAGGTTATGACCCTCGAGCAACGCATCCAACGACGCTTTGGGCGTGCCGCCGTGCAATACAAGCTCATCGAGGACGGCGACAGGATTCTTGTGGGACTCTCCGGTGGCAAAGACTCTTTGTGTCTACTCGAACTGCTCGCCAGACGTTCACGCATCCGGCATCCTCAATTCGAAGTGGAGGCGTTACACGTTCGTATGGAGAATGTAGCGTATGAGACAGACACCACTTATCTGCAGGAATTCTGCGACCGTCTGGGGGTGAAACTCCACATCGTCACCAAAGGAATAGAGGACCCTACAGCCGATGCTCATTTACACAAGAAGCCCATGTGTTTCCTCTGCTCCTGGCAACGACGCAAGCAACTCTTCCGTGTCGCTCAGGAACAAGGATTCAATAAGATTGCACTCGGCCATCATCAGGACGACATCATCCACACCGCATTGATGAACCTGACCTTTCAGGGACAGTTCTCTACGATGCCGGCCCTGCTCCGTATGCGCAAGATGCCCATCACCATCATTCGCCCACTCTGTCTGGAGACAGAAGCCGACATTCAGGCCTTTGCAGAACAACAAGGTTACCGGAAACAGGTCAAGCACTGCCCTTATGAACACGAGAGCAACCGTACCTCTATCCAAGACGTGTTCGGTATGATGCAGTCACTTCATCCCGATGCACGAAACTCCATCTGGAACGCACTTGAAGCAGCAGGAAAGCTCGTAGAGTATTAAATATTATTAATTCATAAACAAATTTGACCATTACCTAAACAAAATATTGTAACTTTGCTTCAAAACCGAAACTCAATGACTATTACCAAGCGAATCATACTTGTCGGATTATGCCTTTGCATAGCTCTCGGAGCCTTTGCACAACAGGCTGGCAAACGCAAGCGGAAACCTGCCGCCAGCGAGACGCCAGCCGACCCGCGCATAGAACAAATGATTCACAACACACAGCGCATCATGTTCATCGACAGCGTAGTGGTGCCTCGCAATGAGGTGTTAGCACAGCTACGCCTGACCACACAGGCGGGACGTGTCTGGCAGGATGCAAACGGCACTTACTATGAGAACGAACTGGGGTTTCGACGTTTCTATGTCAAGGACGACGGCAGACTCTACACCCAGCACAAGTTGGGTTCCGAATGGTGCGATGAGCAGGAGCTGCAAGGCATCATCGAACCCGCTGCCGTTGACTCCATCTCATGTCCCTTCCTGATGAACGATGGCATGACGCTTTACTTTGCTGCCAAAGGCACGGAGAGCATCGGAGGCTACGACCTCTTCGTGACACGCTACAGTACTGACGCACGGGCGTTTCTGAAGCCTGAGAACATCGGTATGCCCTTCAACTCAACGGCTGATGATCTCTTCTATATCATTGACGAAGGAGCAAACATCGGCTACTTTGCCACGACACGCAGACAACCCGAGGGTTTTGTATGCATCTACAGCTTTGTTCCGCCAGCCACCCGTCAGACCTATGCAGAAGGCTACAGTGAGTCTCAGCTCAAAAGTCTGGCAGCCATCAACAACATTGCCGATACATGGAGGAACGAACAGGAACACACCATTGCAATGGAACGCATGCTTAATGCCCAACGGCAGCCTTCAAGTCCTACACAGACGGAGAGCGAACCCTTTGTCATTAACGACATCATCGTATATACCAAGCCCAGCGACTTCCGTGCACCGGGTAATGCCGATCGCTATAAGCAGTTGATGCAGATGCGTCAAGACTATCAGCGTCAGGCACAAGAGCTGCAGAAAACCCGCAACTATTATGCAAAGGCTACCCCTGGTGAGCGCACTCAGCTGAAGAGAGACATCCTTGCCGGCGAGCAGCAGCTCGAGAGACTGGAGCTAGACATCAAACAACAGGAAACATTAATTCGTAATACAGAAGTTAAACATTTAAATGATTAGCCTATGAAAAAGTATTTTGCAGAGTCAGAACTGATTATCAACAATGATGGCTCATGTTTTCACCTTCATCTGAAGCCCGAGCAGCTGGCTGACAAGGTGGTCCTCGTCGGCGACCCTGCCCGTGTCAACACCGTTGCTGCACACTTCGATACTCAGGAGTGCGAGGTAAGCAGCCGTGAGTTCCACACCATTACCGGTACCTACAAGGGAAAACGCATCACCTGTCAGTCACATGGCATCGGATGCGACAACATCGACATCGTGGTCAACGAGCTTGACACACTGGCTAACATTGACTATGCCACACGAGAAGAGCGTGACGAGCACCGCACGCTGACGATGGTACGCATCGGCACCTGCGGCGGCTTGCAGCCCTTCACTCCTACCGGCTGTTTCGTTGCCAGCGTCAAGAGCATCGGCTTCGACGGCTTGCTCAACTACTATGCAGGACGTAACCAAGTGTGTGACCTCGCTCTGGAAGAGGCTTTCAAGAAACACATGCAATGGGATCCCATCAAGGGCGCTCCCTACGTAGCCGTTGCCGACCAGGAGCTGATTAACCAGATAGCACAGGACGATATGGTACGCGGCTATACCGTAGCCTGCGGTGGTTTCTATGGTCCCCAGGGCCGTGAACTGCGTGCTGCCATTGCCGATCCCGAGCAGAACAAAAAGATTGAGGCGTTCGAATATGAAGGCATGAACATTTGCAACTTCGAGATGGAGTCATCCGCACTTGCAGGCCTTGCTTCACTCCTTGGACACCGCGCCATGACCTGCTGCATGGTCATCGCTAACCGCTACGCCAAGCAGATGAATACAGAGTACAAGAACTCCATTGACACCTTGATTACCAAAGTGCTTGACCGCATCTAATGTCTTGTATGTTGCTGTGCAAACAGCAACCACCAATTATGACAGAAACCATCTGCGCATTAGCCACTGCCCCTGGTGGTGCCCTCGGCATCATCAGGGTTAGTGGTTCTAATGCTTTCTCTATCGTATCTTCACTCTGTTCTGTGCGCTGCGACTCTGTCGCAGCTAACACCGTCCACTTCACCCGCATCGTTCAGTATGATGCTGTGTCACAGCATCAAACAATCATCGACGAAGTGATGGTTTCCGTCTTCCGTGCCCCCCACTCCTACACTGGCGAGAACAGCGTCGAAATCTCCTGTCACGGCTCACGCTATATATTAAATAAGGTACTGGAGTTGCTGGTGCAGAAAGGTTGTCGCATGGCTCAACGTGGCGAGTTCACCATGCGTGCCTACCTCAACGGCAAGATGGACCTCTCACAGGCCGAAGCCGTTGCCGACCTCATCGCCTCGTCCAATCGTGCTTCCCACAAACTCGCAATGAGTCAGTTACGTGGCGGCATATCTACCGAGCTGTCCCGACTCCGTGAGCAACTACTCAGGCTGACATCCTTACTGGAACTCGAACTCGACTTCTCCGACCACGAAGACCTGGAGTTTGCCGACCGTACGGAGCTGTTGGCGTTGGCACAGAAGATAGAAGCACACATTGCCCATCTCTCCCAGACCTTTGAGACTGGCAACGCTCTGAAAAACGGCATACCCGTAGCCATCATTGGTGCGCCCAACGTCGGCAAGAGCACCCTGCTCAACGCGTTGTTAGGCGAAGAGCGAGCCATCGTCAGTGACATTCAGGGAACCACGCGCGATGCCATTGAGGACACCATCCAACTGGACGGCATCACCTTCCGCTTCATCGACACAGCAGGCATCCGGCATACCAATGACCAAATAGAAAACCTCGGCATCGAGCGCTCCATCAGCGCAGCCCAGCGTGCCCGCATCATCCTGATGGTGACAGAGCCTGGCGTCCCCTACCCTGACATCTCCGTCAGCGACAACCAGACCATCATCCGCATTGAGAACAAGACCGAGGCTTTTCAGGCTAAGTACGGCATCGGCTTGGACGACCTGCGCAAACGTCTCATTGATGCAGCCCCCAAAACCTCCGAGAGCGATGTCATCATCAGCAATGCCCGTCACTACGATGCCCTCCTGCGTGCCCGCGAGGCCATTCTCCGCGTCATCGACGGACTCCAGAGACAGCTCAGCGGCGACCTTCTTTCTGAAGACCTCCGCCAAGCCATAGACATCCTCGCAGAAATCACAGGAGGGCAAATCACCACACAGGAAACACTCAATAACATCTTCTCACACTTCTGCGTCGGAAAGTAGGTTTTGCGTGGGAAAATAGTCTGTAACACGTTGATTATTAAATAGTTATAACGCTTTGTTAGAGCATTTTAACAAATACAATAACTATCTAATTATCAGCTATTTGCAAAAATCTGCAAATAAAAATTATCACATTCTGCGGTAGAAAGTACGAAAAATAGGGGTAAAAATCTGCAAATATCCGATACTTATTTTGAGGGTAGTTGTCACCTGATATTTGCAGATTT